>NZ_WQFL01000005.1:0-352483 GCF_013034175.1 Ruegeria sp. HKCCA5463 | reverse complement strand
GCCCCGAAGGTCCCCGGTTCAAAATATCTAAGGCCCCGGAACGAATCCGAGGCCGCAAGATTGGGTGCGTTTAGCAGTGTTGGGGCCGGGTGACAAGAGAGAGTGTCAAACTTCTTCTGTGACCGTGGAAACGACACGTAATCTTGACGCTGTTTTGACGTTCGTATCTGCGTTTGTCGATTTTGTCAGGTATCTTGCGATGGTTTCAGTCGGCGAAGAAGGCCGCCCCGTTGCGTTCATCCAAAGGTTTTCAGCCCTGAGCGTTGCGAGAGATCGGTTGGAAGGTTATTCCTCTTCGCCTTTTAATCTACGAACACCACGCGAATGAATTTCTTCAAACGAAGAACCCAAAACAACATAAATGCAAGCCAGGCTATCGCGAAGATAATGGTGTTTGTTGCTTTCCAATCGATTCTTTTGGTGATGTCCTTGGGGTCAATCTCATACAAGTAACCGGAAAAAACGACCGTTTCCGGTGTATCGCATTTGGTATATGCCGTCTCGGCTGGGGGAAAGCCTTGGTCTTCCGGTGGAATAGGCATTCCGTCCAGAAATATTCCCCTTTCTTCCTCGAACCTTGCGATATTTTCGTTGTTGTCCAGAATGAGCAGCGAGTTTTGAGTGCAATTCGACAGAATGGAATAATCATTTTTGTTGATTTGGTCGTAAGACAGTGCGGTTCCGAGTAGGCTTATTCCTGTAATGAAACCAATCTGAAAAACCGCAAATTTGTTTATGCTTTCTTCTCGCAGGGATCGAAACAGAAGATAACCCATGAACACCGCAATATGAAAAACGATAACAAAATAAAGCACGGTGAATATTTCAAAAAATGGTCTGCTTTCGGACTTGAACAAAATGTAGAGAGAAACGAGCCCGCATATTAGACAGAACGACCGAGAGAACTTTAGCTGATGATCCATGTCGACCATGCTGTCATCGGACACCTCGGTCAGGTTTGTCGTCGTGACCAAGTGCCCGGATGCTTTGGCGTTGTGCCGTACAACCTCGGGTGGGCGGTACAAAAAGGACAGCACGACCGTACAGGCAATCACGCAGTAAATTGGAATATGGTACATCCATCCAAATGGGCTCTCAAACAGGGTGTTCTGAGGTAACAGCAAGCACGTCAGAATTGCGACAGATACCAGCACATAGGGTGATTTGTTTGGCCGCAGATAGTCCAGAAATGGCATCAGGGGTGCAGCAAGTGCGGTGATGGGTTCTGCCATAACAATACTCAAACAAAGGAATTGCAATTAGAATATCAAATTTGCCTGGCTTTGAGAATAACGGTAAGAAAACAGGCCGCTTGGTATTCCAAGAGCGGCCTGTTCTGGTCATCAATTTATTGCTCTGGGGCGTCTACCGCGCAAACTTTTTGTGCTTCAACCGCTTGGGCTCCAGCGCATCCGGTCCCAAACGGCGCTTTTTGTCCTCTTCGTAGTCCTCGAAGTTGCCCTCGAACCATTCCACATGGGCATCACCTTCAAAGGCCAGAATATGCGTACAGATCCGGTCGAGGAAGAAACGGTCGTGCGAGATCACCACGGCGCAGCCGGCGAAATCGACAAGGGCATCTTCCAGCGCGCGCAGGGTTTCGACGTCCAGATCGTTGGTCGGTTCGTCGAGCAGCAGGACGTTGCCGCCCTCTTTCAGCAGGCGGGCCATGTGGACGCGGTTACGCTCACCCCCTGACAGCAGAGAGACCTTTTTCTGCTGGTCGCCGCCCTTGAAGTTGAAGGACGAGCAATAAGCGCGGGAATTGACCTGCGCGTCGCCCAGTTGAATGATCTCGGCGCCGCCGGTGATCGCCTCCCACACGGTGTCGTTGTCGTTGAGGTCGTCGCGCGACTGATCGACATAGGACAGCTGCACCGTGTCGCCGTATTCGATGGTGCCGGCGTCGGGCTTTTCATGGCCGGTGAGCATTTTGAACAGGGTCGATTTACCGGCGCCGTTGGGGCCGATCACGCCGACGATGCCACCGGGCGGCAGGCTGAACGAGAGATTTTCGATCAGTTGCTTGTCGCCCATGTGCTTGGCCAGCCCGCTGACCTCGATCACCTTGCTGCCAAGGCGCGGGCCGTTGGGGATGACGATCTGGGCGCGGGTCAGCTTTTCGCGCTCGGACTGTTCCGCCAACTCGTTATAGGCGTTGATCCGGGCTTTGGATTTGGCCTGACGCGCCTTTTGACCCTGACGCATCCATTCCAGTTCGCGCTGAAGCGTCTTCTGCTTGGATTTGTCTTCGCGGGCCTCTTGCTCAAGCCGCTTGGCTTTCTGCTCCAACCACGAGGAATAGTTGCCTTCATAAGGAATGCCACGACCGCGGTCCAATTCGAGAATCCAGCCGGTGATGTCATCCAGGAAATAACGGTCGTGGGTGACGATCAGGATGGTGCCTTTGTAGTCGATCAGGTGCTGTTGCAGCCAGGCGATGGTTTCCGCGTCCAGGTGGTTGGTCGGTTCGTCCAGGAGCAGCATGTCGGGCGCTTCCAGCAGCAGCTTGCACAGCGCCACGCGGCGTTTTTCACCGCCCGAAAGATTGGCGATGTCGGCGTCGTCCGGCGGGCAGCGCAGCGCCTCCATCGAGACATCGATCTGGCTGTCCAGATCCCACAGGTTTTCCGCGTCGATCGCGTCCTGAAGGGTGGTCATTTCCTCCATCAGCTCGTCCGAATAGTTCTCGGCGATCTCCATCGCGATCTCGTTGAACCGGTCGACCTTGGCCTTTTTCCCGGCCACGCCCAGCATGACGTTTTCGCGAACGGTCAGGGATTCATCCAGTTGCGGTTCCTGCGGCAGATAGCCGACCTTGGCGCCCTCGGCGGCCCATGCCTCGCCGGTGAAGTCGGTGTCGAGTCCGGCCATGATCTTCATCAGCGACGATTTACCGGCGCCGTTGACGCCGACGACACCGATTTTCACGCCGGGCAGAAAGCTGAGGTGGATGTTTTCAAAGCACTTCTTGCCACCGGGATAGGTCTTGGAGACACCCTGCATGTGGTAGACATATTGATAGGCGGCCATGTCGCGTCCTCTGGGTCGGGAAATTGGGTTGAAACGCTGGATATCCGAGCGGGACGGGCGGGGCAAGCTGGTGGTATTGTGAATTTCGTCTTTGGGTCGGGCGGCATAGTGTGGGTGCGTTGTAAATGGGGGAGTTATGTCGGAACTGGCCGAATTGATTGCGGGTTGGGCGCAGCCCGGTTGCGTGACTTGGATCGGAGCGCGACCAGAGCGCCGGGCCGAGATGGTGTCACTCGAGGAATCCGTGATTACCGAGGCCGGTCTGATCAGTGACCGCGCCTGCGTTGGCAAGCGGGCGGTGACTTTGATCCAGCAGGAGCATCTGGCGGCGATTGGGTCATATCTGGGGCAGGGGCCGGTTGCGCCTGAAATCCCGCGGCGCAACCTTGTGGTTTCGGGGATCAATCTAACGGCGCTCAAAGGGCGCGAGGTGCAGGTGGGCGAGGCAATTTTGCGCCTCACCGTGATTTGTGCGCCGTGCAGCCGGATGGAAGAAGCGCTGGGCAAGGGTGGCTATTCCTCCGTGCGTGGGCACGGAGGATGGTGCGCCGACGTCGTGCGACCCGGGCGGGTTCAGCTGGGTGATGTGGTGCAACCTGTTGATTGACAACGCCTCGCAGTTCTGAACATCAGCAGGGTATGGAGCGGTACGGCATACCCTATGCGCGACCTGGACAGGTCGTCGGTCTGTTCGGCGGGTCGTTTGATCCACCGCATCAGGGCCATGTGCACGTCACGCTTGAGGCGATGAAGGCATTCGGGCTGGATCGGGTTTGGTGGCTGGTATCGCCGGGCAATCCGTTGAAGGAACGCGGGCCCGCGCCCATGGACAGGCGAATGGCGGCAGCGCGGAATGTGATGCAGCATCCGCGTGTCGAGGTGACGGACATCGAGGCGCTGACAGGTACACGCGCGACTGCGGATACTCTGACAGCGTTGCAGCGATTGTATCCACAGGTCCGATTTGTCTGGCTGATGGGGGCGGACAATCTGGCGCAGTTTCACCGCTGGAAAGACTGGCGGGTGATCATGGACAGTGTCCCTGTTGGTGTAGTCGCACGGCCCGGCGACCGGATATCCGCCCGGATGTCCAGGGCGGCACGGGTCTATGCCAAGTACAGGATCGACGGGCAGGCGCGGCATCTTTTGGGGCGGGCGCAAGCTCCGGCTTGGTGTTTCGTGAATGTGCCGATGGTTGATGTCAGTTCCACGGAAATTCGGACGCGCGGCGAATGGCGCGCGGAAGTGTTGCCGGAATAGCCTTGCCCGACGCATAATCGCAGCGAGTGGTTGCGCGCATTTGATCTGTGGGATTTTATTCCAACTATGGCTGGTCGTTTTTCACGTCGTGTGTTTCTGGGAGGATTGGGGGCGTCTCTGATCCCGGCAGCTGGTCTGGCGCAGGCGCCGCTGGTCTCGCTCAGGCCGCGCGCGCGTGCGGCGCTGTTGAGTGGCGCCGAGCGTTTGGTTGCGGCCGCAGGGTTGACGGGCGAAGTTGTTTTCGCCGTCGCGGATGTGGCGACCGGAAAGCCGCTGGAGGTTTTTGGTGAAGGTGCGGGCTTGCCCCCGGCCAGTGTCGGCAAGGCGATGACCGCGCTTTACGCGCTGGACGTTCTGGGGCCCGACCACCGGTTCGAAACCCGTTTGATCGCAGATGGGCCAATTGAAAACGGGATTCTGCGTGGCGATCTGATACTGGCAGGCGGGGGTGACCCGCTGTTGGATACGGATGCGCTGGCCACGATGGCGGCCAACCTGCGCGAGGCCGGAATCACCGAAGTTCGAGGAGCCTTCAAGGTCTATGACGGGGCGCTGCCCTTCGTGTTCAGCATTGATCCCGGTCAGCCGGATCATGTGGGGTACAGCCCGGCGGTAAGCGGGATATCGTTGAATTTCAATCGGGTCCATTTCGAGTGGAAGCGTGCCGGTAAGGGTTACGATGTGACCATGGATGCACGCAGCGCACGATATGTGCCGGCAGTGGATGTGGCAGCCATGCGGGTCGAGAACCGCAGCTTGCCTATCTATACCTATCAGCCAAGTGCGCGGCAGGACCGCTGGACCGTGGCCAAGGGCGCGCTGGGCAATGGCGGGGCGCGCTGGCTGCCTGTGCGCAAACCCGCATTGTACGCGGGTGATGTGTTTCGTACTTTGGCCCGATCCAATGGAATCGTTCTGAATCGGGTGCAGGTGACACGAGAGGCGCCAAAAGGTGTCGACCTCGTCGTGCATCGCAGCGATCCATTGGACAGTATTTTGCGCGGGATGCTGAAATACTCAACCAACCTGACGGCCGAGATGGTCGGACTGGCCGCAACCAAAGCGCGGGGCGTTGACCCGCGCAACCTGGCGGAGTCGGCGGCCGAGATGAACCGTTGGGCGTCTCAGAGCTTTGGCGTGAACGGGATCGCGATGGTCGATCATTCCGGTCTTGGCGATGCCTCGCGTATGGTGCCGGCGGATCTGGTTGCGGCCCTTGTCGCGGCCCGGAAAATGGGCGTATTGCGCCCATTGATGAAGCCTTTTGCCTTGACGGATCGAAATGGGCGGCCGGTAAAGAACCACCCGATCAAGGTCGATGCCAAGACAGGCACATTGAACTTCGTATCCGGGTTGGGCGGTTTCCTGACAACGGCGGACGGGGTCGATCTGGCCTTTGCCATTTTTACGGCGGACGTGGCCCATCGCGCCAAGATTCCTCGCGCACAACGCGAACGGCCTGAAGGCGCGCGAAGCTGGAACCGCAGGTCGCGGAAACTGCAACGGGCCTTGCTGGAACGTTGGGGCGCACTCTACGGAAGCTGAAACCCGTAGATTGCCCGGATCAGACCGTGTGGCGCGCGCGCGCCCCGCGTTCGATTGCGGCGGCATGCAGACGGTCGATATTCAGCTCGTACCGGATTTCTTCCAGCAGGCGCAGTTCCGTTTCGGCCAGCGCACCGTCGGCAGCCGCAACATCGCACGCCAGAGCATAGGCCGTTTCGTTCAGACGCTCGGGCAGGTTTTCGCGGATCAGGCCAAACAGCGCATCCAAACCGTCTTCCTGTTCGAACAGGTCAAAAACAATCTGTGATACACGACGGGTCCGATCGATGTCATACCCGGCAAAGACCGGCAGCATGTTCACGGCAACCTCGATCTTGACCAGCTCGGCGGTTCGGATGTTTTCGTCAGAGGCCGAGACTGCAACCATGATCGCCACAAGGCAATCCTGCGGGGACATCGGGTGGGGCACTTGCTCGGTCATGGGATGGTCCTGATTGGGGTCGTTCGAGGACGCACGATATGAGCGCAGCGGGTCAGGTTCAACACCTTGTTTCATCCATCCCGCGCGATCAGGTATTCATGACCATCATTCCCGAAATCAAAAGCGCGGCCCCCAGCCAGTAGCGCAGCCCAAGTGTTTCGCCGAAGAAGACGTGCGAGGCCAGTGGCACAAGAACGAAACTGAGGGCCATAAAAGGGTAGGCCTGGGACAGAGTCAGATACCGCAGGACATACACCCACAGCACCGTTGCCGAGCCATAGATGGCAAAGGCTGTCAGAAGGAAAGGATCGAAAAGCGTCTGGATGAGGCCCGCCAATCCGGTGGCTTCGCGCCCATCAATCCGGTTTCCTGCCAGTTTGAACAGGATTTGCCCGGCCGAGATCATAACTGGTGTGCACAGCAAACCAGCCCAGACCAGTGTCGTGGGGGCGGGCGGGGTCATCCTCGTTGTTCCGGTTCCGGTTTTTCCTCGGGGCGGTCTTCACAGTAATAGATGTCGCGCCCCAGATCTTCGCAGACATGGATGTCCGGGCTGGGATGCACGGCACGCAGAAAGCTGTGTGTGTATGGGAAAAAGTTGAAATGTGGATTGAAGGTGAACCTGCATTCGCGTTCACGCGGAACGACGATAATGACGCGTTTTCGCGCGACACGACGCAGTTCAGCGATCGCTTGCCGGTAGTCCAGAAGATGCTCGATCACATGGGTGCAGATTACGGTGTCAAAGCTGTTGTCTTCAAACGGCAGTTCTTCGATCCGAGCTGCGACATAGTCGATATTGTCGATGGCAGCCGCATCATCGACGACGAAATCCACCCCTGTCAGTTGCGTGATGTCGGGCCGGGCGGCCTTTATGCGTTGCAAAAGAACTCCGGTGCCGCAGCCGATATCGCAGATGCTCTGCCCGACGATATCCGTGGCAATCCGCTTGATGCAGGCTTCGGAATTGTCGGTGCCCTGATGCACGCGCGGATGATCGCGGTAGAGCTTTTCGTATTCGTCATCCGTCAGATAGGTTGCGCGTTCACGGAATTCGGCAAGGCGCGTGATATGGTCGCCCCAAACCCTGCATGCCAGCCAATGAAACGCGGCGCTGTCACGCAGGATAGGCGGCACGATATCTTCGAGTACAAAGCGTATACGGTTGGTGGTTTCGCGTCGCATCCCGTTTCCTCTGGTCCGGGGACCTCCCCCGTGTCGCCTTTGTCTAACACTGCCCGGTGAGCGTGCGAAACAACCGGGTCAAGTTTGCGCCCGCGCCCGTGTCTTTTTTGTTTCGGGTGAACAATCGGCCCACCAATGTGGCCTGAGCAAGGCTGGCCGGTGAAAATGCAGCGCAGATATCCCGGGCAGAGTGTTTGCGGGCCAAGGAACGTTTCCCTACCTGCCCGAGGGCGACTGTTTTTTGGCGCAGTGTGTCGCGAATTGCGCCACTGCTTTATTGACTCATGCTGCACTGGCACAATAGGAGGGGCCGGTCCGGTTGCATGGGGTGACCGCGACACTTTCCCCGATGGAGCACATTGAAATGTCTGAACTGCGTGAAACCGCGATGTCGTCCAAGGCCTGGCCTTTTGAAGAGGCGCGCCGGTTGCTCAAACGCTATCAGAAGGGCGCTCCGGAAAAGGGGTATGTGCTATTCGAAACCGGTTACGGCCCGTCTGGCTTGCCGCATATCGGAACATTCGGCGAGGTCGCGCGGACCACGATGGTCAAGCGCGCGTTCGAGGCGCTTTCGGACATACCGACCAAGCTGATCTGTTTTTCGGACGATCTGGACGGGATGCGCAAAGTGCCCAGCAACGTGCCCAACCCGGAGGCGCTTGAAGAACATTTGCAGCGCCCGTTGACTTCGGTTCCCGATCCATTTGGCGAATACCCCAGCTTCGGCGAGCACAACAACGCGATGTTGCGCCGGTTCCTCGATACCTTCGGATTCGATTATGAGTTCTATTCGGCACGCGATTTCTATCGTTCAGGCCAGTTCGACGAGATCCTGAAGCGCGCGGTCGAGCGCTATGACGACATCATGGCCATCATGCTCAAAAGCCTTCGGGAAGAGCGCCAACAGACCTATTCGATTTTCCTGCCGATCCTTCCGGAAACCGGGCGGGTTCTGTATGTGCCGATGAAGAAAGTGTGTGCGGAGACCTATACCGTCACATTCGATGACGAGGACGGCAAGGAATGGACCTTGCCCGTCACTGGCGGCAACGTGAAATTGCAATGGAAGCCTGATTTCGGGGCGCGCTGGGCGGCGCTGGGCGTCGATTTCGAGATGTACGGCAAGGAACATGCTACCAACGAAAAGATCTATGACGCGATCTGCCGTGCATTGGGCGGCCGTGCGCCCGAGCATTTTTCCTATGAGCTGTTCCTGGATGAGAATGGCCAGAAGATCTCGAAATCGTCCGGCAATGGCGTGTCGATCGACGAATGGCTGACCTACGCGCCGACCGAAAGCCTGGCGTATTTCATGTATCAAAAGCCCAAAACAGCCAAGCGGATGCACTTCGACGTGATCCCGAAGGCTTATGACGAGTATCATCAACAGTTGCGCGCCTATCCGGGGCAGGACCTGAAAGCTCAGCTGAACAATCCGGTCTGGCACATTCACGGTGGCGACGTTCCCGAATCGACCCTGATCGTACCGTTTGCGATGTTGCTGAACCTGGCGTCGGTCTCGGGCGCGGAAGACAAGGAGACGCTGTGGGGCTTTATTCGCCGCTATGCGCCGGAAGCAACAGCTGAAAGCCATCCCGATCTGGATCAGGCTGCGGGCTTTGCGGTTCGCTACTTCAACGATTTCGTCAAACCAACGCGCAAACATCGCGCACCCACGGATCAGGAGCGTGAGGCGCTGGAAGCGCTGAAAGCCGCGCTTGAGGCTTATGATGGCCCGACCGAGGACGAGGCGCTGCAATCAGTGGTCTATTCCATCGGGCGGGAGCGGTTCGACCCCATGCGCGGTTGGTTCACGGCGTTGTACGAAGTGCTTCTGGGTGCATCGCAGGGCCCGCGTTTTGGCGGCTTTATCGCGCTGTACGGTGTGCCTGAAACAATTGCCCTGATCGACAAGGCGCTGGCCGGAGAGTTGGTCTGATTTGACCTGATCCCGTGTGGGGCTACTCTTTTTTGCAGGAGGTGGCCCCATGCGTCGATTTTTACTTGCTGTATCCCTGAGTGTTGGGCTGGGGTCGGGCGCATTTGCGCAAAACGCAGAGATCGAAGCAAACATTTCCGCGCAGATACAGGCCTTCAAGGCGGATGATTTTGCCACGGCCTTCACCTTTGCCAGCCCCAGTATCCAGCGCCTTTTTCAGAACCCCGACAATTTCGGAGCAATGGTACGCAATGGGTATCCGATGGTCTGGCGTCCTTCCGACATACGTTTTCTGGAGTTGCGTGAAATTGCAGGAGCCCTGTGGCAGAAGGTGATGATCGCCGACGCAAACGGGCGTGTGCACATACTGGACTATCAGATGATCCCTCTGGAGGACGGTTGGAAAATCAACGGCGTCCAATTGTTGGGCAACGCTGACCCTGCGGCCTGAGGCAACACCACCGTTACGGTGATATGAGCCGTGGTTAACTCTCTTTCGGTATTCAGACTGACGCGTTCGGGGCGGACCTGGACACGGGGTTTGGACGCGTCGCCAGATTGGTGCGGCGCGATTTAGAAAGGGTTTTCAATGAACAAGGCAATCACTGACGGCATCGTCTTCATGCCGCCTCAATTCGCGAATGGCCTGACCGTTTGGTCTGCGGGGGACGGAACGCCTGGCTCGCCCACATATGGCGGATCCGGTACGGGGGTTTTCGTGCCTGCGGATGCCGATTTTGGTGGCTGTCTGGAGATCCTGAAAGTCCAAACCACCCAACAGCTTCGGTATATGGGCCAGACGCCGATTTTGCCCGGTTGCTATTTGCAGATCAAAGCGCGGGTCAAGGCGATCAGCGGCCCTTTGCCGTCGGTGCGCATAGCGGCCTGGGCCGGGGGCGCAGGGGACACGCATGTGGCAGGTGTCGTGGAGCAGGGGCCCGCAACACAGTTGTCGGGCTATGGAAGCGTGCACGAAGTAACGGCGATTGTCGGAACCGGCAAACGCCCCGGCGTGGACATGCCTTGGGGGCTGGCCGCTCTGTATGGCCATTTCGGTCTGGATATTGAGGGCGCGAATGGGGCGCTGGTGCGTGTCGACGACCTGGAGATCACGGATGTCACCGGTGTTTTCCTGCGTGAGATGATCAGTGTTGTGGATGTGCGCGACTTTGGGGCCATCGGCGACGGTGTGACGGACGATTCAGCTGCGTTTGAAGCGGCCGATCAGGCGGCGGGTGGCCGTCGAGTTTACGTTCCGCAAGGGACTTATCATCTGGCCGAAAACACCAGTATGACCTCCGAAATGGACTTGGAAGGCACAGTTACCATGCCGGATGACAAGATGCTGTTGCTGACAAAGGATTTCCATCTGCCGGCTTACATTTCGGCTTTCGGAGACGAAGAACTGGCATTCAAAAAAGCGTTTCAGGCCCTTCTGAACAATTCGGATCATGACTCGCTGGATTTGGGTGGTCGCAAGATTTCCGTCACCGCGCCGATCGATATGGCAGCAGCGGTTCCCAACAAGCAGAGTGGTTTTTCAACCCGTCGCGTGATCCGGAATGGTCAGTTTGACGTCAAAAGCAGTTCGGCGTGGGATACGGAAACGTTCACCTCGACTGCGACCTATGACCCGTCCGACAAAACGCGTCTGACCAATGTCGCGAATGTCGCCAACATTCCCGTCGGGTCCTACGTTGCCGGCAGCGGCGTCGGGCGTGAAATCTATGTACGGTCAAAGAACGTTGGTGCGGGTGAGATCACACTGAGCGCGCCCCTTGTGGGGGCGTCGGGGACCCAGTCCTTTTCGTTCTATTCATTCAAGTACCTGCTGGATTTCAGCGGCTTCAGCACGCTTCGAAAATTCGGCATGGAGCAGATCGAATTTCAATGCAACAGCCGATGCAGCGGAATTCGTTTGGCGGCCGCCGGCAGTACATTTTCGTTGAACGACTGTTTTGTCAGCCGCCCGAAAGACCGGGGGATCACGTCGACCGGAACGGGGTGCAAGGGCATGCTGATCGACAATTGCCAGTTCCTGTCAGCAGAAGAAGCCCTTGTCGTTACGGACCGGTATTCCATTGCGTTGAATACCAATTCAAACGATGTGAAGCTGCGTCACAACCGAGCCGTGCGTTTCAGACATTTCGCTGTTCTGGGCGGTGACAACAACATGATTCTGGGCAACCATGTCTTTCAGGGCGATAGCATCCCGCAAGGTGTGCGTACGGCCGGTTTGATCATGATTGGCACCTACAACAGTTCCACTATCGCCGAGAATTATGTCGACAACTGTTTCATCGAATGGACGAATGAACGCGACCCGTCGCCGACATACACGAGTGGTTTTTCGTTCAGTGCGATGAGCATCACGGACAACATCTTTTATTCTAGTCAGGCCCCGTCCTGGTTTAGTTTCATCGTCATTCGCCCCTATGGGCCCGGGCATTTTCTCAATGGCCTGGTCGTGACCGGCAACAAGTTTCGTGCCACGAGCGGTGGGATCTTTCGAGCGGAACGTGTAGATACAACCTTCGCCGACTTGAACAAAGACAGGCACACGAACGTGACTTTCCAGAACAATACGTATCATGGCGTAACCAGGAAATCCGCAAACCCGTTGAGGGTTCGCTATACGCAGCACTCGGTGTCCAATCTTTGGCCTGTTTCGGCAAACGGGCAGTTGCCTTTCGACGGCAAGGCACGAGGCTGCGATGGGGTTGCGACGATCGGTGTGCTTTCAGGGGTGTTCAACAACCATGTCTTCAGTGCGCCTCATGTTGAGGTCGAACAGGGGGCGACAGGCGACATTTTTCTGTTGCGTTGGCCAGAGCATGTGAAAGGTACGGCCTCGGTTCTGATGCGCATGGAACGTTAAAAGGCTGTCTGGCCACCCCGAAAAGGGTGGCCATTTCACTCTGATCTGACCGTAAATGACTGACCCGGTTTGCACGGTCGGCAGGAAATAGGCTACGTTTCATTTTCATGTGTTAGGCTTGGGACAGAAAGTGGAGAATCCCGATGCTGAAAATCGCCAAAAACGCCAGTGTTCAAACAGTTATCACGACCTTTGAAATGACGCCTGGCACCTGCCAGGACCTTCTGGAAGCTCTGACGGATGCCTATGCCGAGTTCATTTCGAAGCAGCCAGGTTTCGTTTCCGCCGGGCTGCACGTCAATGACGCACAAACCCGAATAGCAAACTATTCGCAATGGGAACGCCGCGAAGATTTCCTTGCCATGCTGCGCACGCCGGAGATGCGCGATCGCAACCGCAAGATCAACGAACTCTGCAAAAGCTTTGAGCCGGTCATGTATGACGTCGCTGAGACATTCGGCAGTTCCTGACCTGAATCAAAGCCTGCAATTCATATCTGTTTCAAAGTTAGCCTGCAAAAATGGAGGCTCACATCATGTATCACAACATTCTGGTCCCCATCTCGTTCGATGCTGAAAGAGATACATCTGGGCCTTTGAAGCTGGCCCAGATTCTGGCCACGCCAGACGCGCAGGTGACATTGTTGCATGTGGTCGAGCATATTCCAAACTATGCAATCTCGTATATGCCGTCCCAATATCTGACAGAGGCGCGTAAGGCGATTCAGACAGAACTGGATGAACTGGCATCGCAGCTGCCGAATGCCAAGGGTTTGGTGATCGAGGGACATTCCGGCCGGACCATTCTGGATTGGGCCGAGGCGAACAAGCCCGATCTGATCATAATTGCGTCCCACCGGCCGGGGATGCAGGACCTGCTTCTGGGCTCTACCGCGTCTCATGTCGTTCGTCATGCGGGATGTGCCGTGCATGTGGTCCGCTGATGGCTAGAAATCCTGTGCGGTAAGGCGATAGGCCTTGCCAAATCCGGCGTTCAAAAGGCCGTCCTGAATGGCGAACCGGACCAGTCCGAAATCGTTGAAATCGATATAGAGTTTCGCTTTGGGCCGTCGCGCCAAGTACCGGTCGCGCAAGTCACCATAGCCTGCCATGTCCCGGTGAACTAGCTGAGCGATCACGTGCAATGTCAGGCGCGGATGGGTCAGCGGGTCGCCCTTGTCTGCGGGCTCTCCGATCAGAAGGGCGCAGTTGGGGCAAGTGCTCAGTGCGCGCGTATATTCCGCAAGGGTTGAAATCAGCGAGACAGGGCAACCTGCTTCATCCGTGGCCAGCGCGATCCGCGAGACAGACGGCAACCAGGTTTCAGGGCGCAGAAAGGCCAGTGCGGCAAATTTGGCCTGAAAGAGAAGGTCCTGTGCTTGCAAGCGCGCCGCTGCGTCAGGCGTGTGATAAGGATCGGATTGGGTCACGATATCGGTTCGGCAGCAAAAAATCGGGCAGATGACAGGTTCCCTGCCACCTTAAGTGTCTGAAGTGGATTGTGCCATTTGTTTTACCTCAGCGATATCGGATTGCCTCGGCTTTGCCACAAATCGACGTTACAGATCAGACGATGCTGTTCAAGAAACCCTCGCAGGATACGCCTGATCCGAAGCCGCGGCCGTCCAGACGACACCGGCGCGCAGAGGCGACGCGCAGGCATGCGCTGTCTCCGCTACGCATACTGGTCATGGTTCTGTTGTTGCCGCTGACCACCGTGCTGATCGCCACGGGTGTTTTTCTGCGCCTGTCCGAATTTGAGCGGAAAGAGGCGGTGATCCACCTGATCGCATTGGCAGGTTGTGATGCAACGCAGTCGTTGGGGGTGGGGCCGTTTTACGAGGGGCAGGCGGGTTATCACAAGCGCAATGACCCGGATGGCGACGGGGTCGCCTGTGGCGCTGCCAGCCCGTCGCGGGCAACTGCGCCGCAAGTTCACAACAGTCCCGAACCGCAACAGCGGTCTCTTGGAACGGCCAAGTTCGTGCGCCCCTGACGGTTGTAATCGCGAAGTCCAGAAAATCTGCTTGGGCCGGGGCCAGTTGCCTGTGTCATCCCGCTTGACCCAAGCGAACGGGCGTCATGTCACAGAGGGATGGCAATGCAGCGGATCAACCCCATCTCATACTGATAGCAAAATGGGAGATCGTATGATGCAATGCCCGATTGACGGAACTCAACTGGTCATCACGGACCGAAACGGGGTTGAAATCGACTACTGTCCGCAATGCCGAGGTGTCTGGTTGGATCGGGGCGAACTGGACAAGATCATTGAGCGGTCGACAGCTTATGCTCCACCGCCTCCGCCACAATCCGGCTATGATGACCGGGCAGATCACGGCTATCGCAAGAAAAAGAAACGTGGCGGCTTTCTGGAAGATCTGTTCGATTTCTGACCCGGTCAGGACAGCTGGGCCCCGGCACATTCGCGGAAAATGCGAACCTGGGGCGCGGCACCGTCCAAGGGAAATTCGGTCACCCTGTCCTGCGTAAACGCATAGGCGGTCAGGTTGTATTCCAGTCCGTCCAGCACGTTTCCAAATCCGGTATCGGTGACTGTCAGCGATGATGCACCGTCAGACAGGACATGGTGCGGAGTGGCGATTTCGATGGGGTTCGGCCCCTCGAACCGCATCGCGAACCATGGGGTGTTGGTCCAATCTTCGGTCTTGCGGGTAACGGACAGGGTATAGAGCGGTTTTGCCGGGTCATAGGTCAGGAATATCTCTGCCGTGTCCGTCATGTGTGACAGGGTGCAGATCTGGCCCACCGTTGCTTCCCACGCGGCGGCGGGTGTGCCGAGGATCAGTGATAACAAGACAACGCGCATGGGGCGGAGTCTAGCGGCCGAAAGGTCCGGGGCAAGGGCTGCCTCAGCCTTTCATTGCATTCAGCAGTTCCAGCAACCCCTTGCGGTCATCATCATCGGCATAATCGCCCGCGGCCAACCGTTCAGCGATGCTCAGGCGCAGACGTTCCTGTTGGGTGCGCACCTCTTCGCCGGCGGTTTCCGCCAGCGTCTTCATGATCACGGCCACCGCCTGCTGGCGCTTGGTGGTGGGGTTGGCGATATAATCGACAAGGCTCTGCTGCCCGGAATCGAGGATGTTTTCGGCCAGCGCCCTCAACTGATCGCCATTGGGCAGCAGCGGAGCAGGGGTGCCCTCGGGCGGCAGGATCTCGGGCGCGCTGCGCGGGGTTTCGGTCACGGCGTTGGCGCCGTCAACGAACGCCTCGGTGATCATGCGGGTGATCTTGATCGCGCGCGGGTCCTTGAAAAGGGTCGAGGCGATGGCCACGCCGTAATCGGTATAGACCCACGGATTGACCCGCCGCCCGCCGCGGCCTTTGGGTTTTGAGATCACATTCTGTGATTGCAAATCACCGACCTCGGCATCGGTCAGCTGAAAGCGGTAGCCTTCGAACAGGTCGGTGTTGCGCGATACGGCCTGATTGAAGGCGCTGACGGATTTTCCATAGAACTGCGCCAGATCCTCGGCCAGCACCACGCGGATGCCGCGCACCCTGTGAATGGCGCTTTGGACCTCATGCGTGGAGGGCAGGGTGTTCGGGTTCGTCATGGCAACCGTTTGGAATCACAATTTGTGATTTCAAACGTGAAGGAGGGGGAGGAGGGGTGCAAGGGTGGAGTGTGGGATATTTAATTGGGCAACGCCAATGTGGGGTGATGTACTTCACCCACCATTGTGACGGGTTCAGAAAAGAAAAGTGAAAACATCTATGCTGCCTTGAGCTACTCGGTGAGAGGATTTCTGTGAATGAGCTTTGAAGCTAGGACGTAGGGATCATTCTCGTACCCGATGGTGGAAAGATCCTTCAACTTTCGAGCAATAAGACTGGGGTCCCAAAGTAGCCAATCGCGTTCATCAAATAGGGCAGCAATATCGGCAACGTCTTTAGCGTAAATTTTTCCTGCCGCCAGTCCAATTTTTATTTTCGTTTCGTGATCGGCGAGACCGGACTCAATCAAATCGTTCTTAAGTCGGGAGAACACTATGTCTCGGTAATTCTCACAAGTGAATAGCTTGTATCTGCCTTGAGGCACAGCGTGCACTTCTTTCAAGTCATCAAACTGTACTCCCAGGGAGTCTAGGAATGACTTTACTTCCATTGCGATGACTTCGTTCGCGCTGGGTTTGAAGGCGATAACGTCAATCTCTGGCCTTGGGATAGAGTGTTTTCCAATCCTTTTTTTTTCGTCTTTAGTTAGATTCACCTTTTGCGAAATGCGGGTCCAGTATCCCTCTCGATCCAACAATAAACGGACCAAACTTTCAAAACTGTCCATCTACCGCTTCCTCCGCTTCACATTCCCACCCCGCTGCCCCGGCCTGCCAGCCGTTGACCGCCCGCGCGATTTCACCGCGTCTTCCGAGGCTTTCTCGACGGCCCATTGGCGCGCCATGGGGTCGTCGGCGACGGCGAGATCGACCGCTTCCAGACGTTTGATCTCATCCCGGATGTTGGCGGCTTCTTCGAATTCCAGGTTCTCGGCGGCTTTGCGCATCTTGTCGCGCAACCCGTCCAGATGAGCCTCGAGATTGGCGCCGTGCATCGGTTTGTCGATGGTGGCGGTGACGCGGTTCATGTCGACGTCGCCTTGGTAGAGACCGGCCAGAACGTCCTCGACATTCTTCTTCACCGTTGCAGGGGTGATGCCGTGTTCCTCGTTATAGGCAATCTGCTTGGCGCGGCGGCGGTTGGTTTCCTCCAGCGCGCGCTCCATGCTGCCGGTGATCTTGTCGGCATACATGATCACGCGGCCTTCGGCGTTCCGCGCGGCGCGGCCGATGGTCTGGATCAGCGAGGTTTCCGAGCGCAGGAAGCCCTCTTTATCCGCATCCAGAATGGCGACCAGCCCGCATTCGGGGATGTCCAACCCTTCGCGCAGCAGGTTGATGCCGACCAGCACGTCGAATGCGCCCAGCCGCAGGTCGCGCAGGATCTCGATCCGTTCCAGCGTGTCGATGTCGGAATGCATGTAGCGGACCTTGATGCCCTGTTCGTGCAGGTATTCGGTCAGGTCCTCGGCCATGCGTTTGGTCAGCGTGGTGACCAGCGTGCGGAAGCCATTGGCCGCGACCTTGCGCACCTCGTCCAGCAGGTCGTCGACCTGCATCTCGACGGGGCGGATTTCGACCTCGGGGTCCAAAAGGCCCGTTGGGCGGATCACCTGTTCGGTGAAGACGCCGCCGGTCTGTTCGATCTCCCACTTTGCCGGGGTGGCGCTGACGAAAATGGATTGCGGGCGCATGGCGTCCCATTCCTCGAACTTGAGGGGGCGGTTGTCCATGCAGGACGGCAGGCGGAAGCCGTGTTCAGCCAGCGTGAATTTCCGCCGATAGTCGCCCCGATACATGCCGCCGATCTGCGGCACCGAGACGTGGGATTCATCGGCGAAAACGATGGCATTGTCGGGGATGAATTCGAACAGGGTCGGGGGCGGCTCGCCCGGCGCGCGGCCGGTCAGATAGCGCGAGTAGTTCTCGATCCCGTTGCAGACGCCGGTGGCCTCGAGCATCTCCAAATCGAAATTGGTGCGCTGTTCCAGCCGCTGCGCCTCGAGCAGCTTGCCCTCGCCCACCAGTTGATCCAGCCGCTGGCGCAGTTCCTTTTTGATGCCGATGATGGCCTGCTGCATCGTCGGTTTCGGCGTGACATAGTGCGAGTTCGCATAGACGCGCACCTGTTCCATTGTCGCGGCGCGCTCGCCGGTCAGCGGGTCGAATTCGGTGATGCTTTCCAGTTCCTCACCGAAGAACGAGAATTTCCAGGCGCGATCCTCAAGGTGGGCGGGCCAGATTTCAAGGCTGTCGCCCCGCACCCGGAATGACCCGCGCTGAAATGCCTGATCGTTGCGGCGGTATTGCTGGGCCACCAGATCGGCCATCACCTGCCGCTGGTCGTATTCGTGTCCGACCTTCAGATCCTGCGTCATCGCCCCGTAGGTCTCGACCGAGCCGATGCCATAGATGCACGAGACCGAGGCCACGATTATCACGTCGTCTCGTTCCAGCAGCGCCCGCGTGGCCGAGTGGCGCATCCGGTCGATCTGTTCGTTGATCTGCGATTCCTTCTCGATATACGTGTCTGATCGCGCGACATAGGCTTCTGGCTGGTAGTAGTCGTAGTAGGAGACGAAGTATTCGACCGCGTTTTCCGGGAAGAAGCCTTTGAACTCGCCATATAGCTGCGCCGCCAATGTCTTGTTGGGGGCCAGGATGATGGCGGGGCGTTGGGTTTCCTCGATCACCTTGGCCATGGTGAAGGTTTTGCCCGTACCGGTCGCCCCCAACAGAACCTGATCGCGCTCGCCATCCAGAATGCCGCCCGCAAGTTCCTTGATCGCGGTTGGCTGGTCTCCTGCGGGGGCGAACTCCGTATGCATGACAAACCGTTTGCCGCCTTCCAGTTTCAGGCGGGCCCGAACATCTTCGGTTGTCATTTGGGTCTTGTCGGAATGGGCGTATGGCATGGGCAGGCTCCGGATCAGGCCCTTACATTTGTTCTTATTTTGTCCAACTGCAAGGGCTGATCCGGTACAAATCCCCAAGTTTCAACACTGGGCAGATACGCATCCGGATCGTGATCCGAACCAACCTTGCCGGCCAACGCGGCAAGTTCGCCGTCGAGAGCTTTCGTCACCATCGGTTTGACGGCGATTACGGTATGGGCTTCGGTCGAGGGCATCGCCCGGTTGTTCCCGGGGTTCGCGTCGACGCCCAGAATGCATTCACTATGGATCATCTGCTTATCCTTCGGCTGATTTGTCGAAGATCATAGTTGGCCCTGATGACAGTTTCTGTCATTGGCTTGCTTCGACAATCCGCGACAATTGTTGTCTTGTCCCGGGCTGCACTCTGACGCATAAACAGGTCCAGCCAAGTGAGTACGGAGAGGCGACATGCGCGCACGGATTTACCAGCCTGCAAGGAATGCGATGACTTCAGGGATGGCCAAGACCCGCAAATGGGTTCTGGAATATGCCCCCGCTTCGGCACGTGAGGTTGATCCGCTGATGGGCTGGACATCATCCAATGACACGCAAACCCAGATACGCCTGAAATTCGACACCAAGAAAGAGGCGATGGATTATGCCAGGGACAATGGCATCGATGCGCAGGTCAGCGAGCCGCACAAGCGCAAACCCAACCTGCGCGCGCGCGGTTACGGAGAAAACTTCGCCACTGACCGCCGTGGCCCCTGGACACACTGAATGATCGAAATTCGCGAGGCCGACCCCACCTCGGACGTGTTGCGTCCGATTGTGGAAGCTCATTTCGCCCACAGCGAATCGGCCGGTCCTGCGGAAAGCAACCATACGATGAGCGCAGAATCACTGGCCGGACCGGGCATTCGATTCTGTGCGATTTACGACGATCAGCAGGCGTTGGGCTGCGGCGCCTTGAAGCTGTTGCCCGATGGCACGGCCGAGGTGAAGTCGGTGCATATCCTCGCACAGGCACGGGGGCGCGGACTTGCGCGTGTCATGATGACTCATCTGGCCGATCTGGCGCGCGCAGAAGGCGTAAAAGCTTTGGTTTTGGAAACCGGGGCAGAGCATCTTCCAGAGTATGATGCCGCCCGCAAGCTTTACGAAGCGTTGGGTTATTCCTATTGCGGACCGATCTTTGGGTACAGTGACGATCCGAACAGCGCATTCATGCGCTTGGCTCTTGAACCCCGCTCGTAAAAACCGCAAGAAGGGTGCAGCGGTCCCTTAGCTCAACTGGATAGAGCAGCTGACTTCTAATCAGCAGGTTGAGGGTTCGAGTCCTTCAGGGATCGCCATTCTCGAATTTCGATTTCGATGAACACGTCAGGCCGCAATGCGGGCTGTTTCTTCGCGGTTGTTGGGTTAGGTATGAAGGGCTGGACGAGGGGGTCATGCCAGCCCTTCTAAGGGGTCACAGAGTGGTAGTGTGTGTTCCTTAACCAAACATTAACCTGATTCACCATGTTCCGAAATTGGGGGATTCCCGTAGGACGGCCAATGCGCGGATTTCAGCGTGTGAGTTGCAGCTGGCAGATCGGGATCCGGGGTCGTAACGCGAATTCTTCAGGATGATTTGGGGCCTGAGCCGTAAAAGCGCCAAGGTTGTGAAAAAAATATTGCAACCGGTTGCAAATAGAATCATTGTTGCGCGCAACAACAAGATTCGGGAGATCTGTATGTTGAACGTCGGATTGTTGGGTGCCGGGCGCATCGGGCGTGTTCATGCGCAGGCGATTGCATCGCATCCGGGCAGCAAACTCATTGCTGTTTCCGATGCCTTGCCCGAGGCCGCGGCCAGCCTTGCCAGCGATCATGGGGCCGCGGCGCGCAGTTCCGAAGAGATCATTGCGGATCCGGAAATCGGCGCGGTTCTGATTGCAACTCCAACAGATACGCATTCTGACCTGATTGAAGCAGCCACAGGTGCAGGAAAAGCCGTTCTGTGTGAAAAGCCCGTTGATTTGGACCTGAAGCGCGCCACGGAATGTCTGAATACGGTCTCGGAACGCGGCAAGCCGGTCATGATAGGGTTCAATCGGCGATTTGATCCCAATTTTGCGACCTTGAAGGCGGGGCTGGATGCGGGTGAGATCGGTAAGGCAGAGCTCCTGTCGATCACATCTTTTGACCCGGCGCCACCACCGGTCAGCTACGTAAAGGTGTCTGGCGGCTTGTTTCGGGACATGATGATCCATGATTTTGACATGGCGAACTTCCTGATGGGGGACGTTCCCGAAACAATCTCGGCGGTTGGGTCTTCGCTTGTGGATGCTGAAATCGGCGCCGCGGGGGATGTGGATACAGCGGCAGTTACAATGACTTACGCGGATGGCCGCATCGCGGTCATCAAGAATTCGCGGCGCGCGGCCTATGGCTATGACCAGCGGGTCGAACTGCTGGGGTCCGAGGGGATGCTACAGGCTCAGAACATGCTGGAAAACACTGTTGTAAAGTCAACCGCGGACGGTGTCGTGGGTGCCAAGCCGACCTATTTCTTCCTGGAACGCTACATGCCTGCATACCGCGTGGAATGGGCCGCATTTGTCGACGCTGTTGAAAGTGGGTCCGAAGTTCCGGTCACGCTGAAGGACGGTGTTGCAGCGCTGGCGATGGCCGAGGCCGCAACTCTGTCGGCGCGGGCAGGAACACCGGTTCGGATGGAAGAAATTTTGAAACCGGTTGCAAAATGATCGAAATTCTTCAAACTAACGGCAGCTCGGCCCAGCGCCGCAGCCACTGAGATTCGGCACAGCCGGATGATCGGGGCTGGTACCCCGACAGAAGATCAGACTGAACCATTGGGAGGAAACTGAAATGAAGAAATTCGTTAAAGGCGCGCTTGCTGCGGGGGCACTGGCCTTGGCCACACCTGCATTTGCGCAGGAAATCGTGGTCGTGTCGCATGGCCAGGCCAATGACGCATTCTGGAACGTCGTGAAAAACGGCGTTGAGCAGGCCGGAAAAGATGTCGGTGTGAACGTGGAATATCGTGCACCTGAAACCTTTGACATGGTTGCCATGTCGCAGCTGATCGACGCAGCCGTGAACCAGGAGCCTGACGGGCTGATCGTCTCGATCCCGGATGCCGATGCGCTTGGCCCCTCGATCGAACGTGCGGTTGCCGCCGGTATCCCGGTGATCTCGATCAACTCGGGCGCGGAAGTGGCCAAGGAACTGGGCGCTCTGCTGCATGTGGGTCAGGACGAATATGATGCGGGCAAGGCGGCTGGTGAAAAGCTGGCCTCGATGGGTGGAACCAGTGCGATCTGTGTCAACCACGAGGTCGGCAACGTGTCACTTGACCTGCGCTGTGAAGGCTTCACCGAAGGGTTTGGCGGTAAAGTAACCGTTCTGCCGACCTCGAACGATCCGTCCGAGATCGAGTCCAAGGTTGCTGCCGCTCTGGCCTCTGACGAAAGCGTCGATACCGTTATGGCGCTGGGCGCAAGCTCGGCTGGCGAGCCTTCGGTCGCCGCGGCCAAAGCCTCGGGGCGGGATTTGAATGTTGCCTCGTTCGACCTGTCGGCCAACTTCCTCCAGTCAATCGTGGATGGTGACGCGGCCTTTGCCATTGACCAGCAGCAGTATCTTCAGGGCTACCTGTCGGTGAACTTCATGGGTCTGCACGCCAAATACGGCCTGATGCCGGGCGGCGACGTGCCTTCGGGTCCGAACCTGATCACTCAGGACAAGGCCGCACAGGTCATCGAACTGTCCGCGCAAGGTATCCGCTGATTTCGGCGTGGCTCGACAAACAACAGGATCGGCGCCAACGCGCCGGTCTCACCGAATTGGGAGGAAACCATGAGTGAATCAGCGCCCGTCCTGTCGGACGAAAGGGTCAAGAAAGAACCATTCCTGACCAAACTGATGAAAAGACCCGAGCTGGGCGCCATTGCAGGTGCGGTTCTGGTATTCGTGTTCTTTGCGATCACCGCAGATGAATCGATGTTCACTCTGGCCGGTGTCATGAACTTCATGACTCCTGCGGCACAGTTGGGTATCCTGGCGATCGGTGCGGCACTGCTGATGATCGGTGGAGAGTTCGACCTGTCGATCGGATCGATGGTCGCGTTTTCGGGGCTGTTTTTCGGCGTCTGCGTCGTGACCTGGCAACTGCCGCTGATCTTTGCCATCCCAATGACATTCGTATTTGCGGCCTGTGTCGGTGCGGTCAACGGCAATATCGTGATCCGTTCGGGCCTGCCTTCGTTCATTGTAACGCTGGCGTTTCTGTTCATCCTTCGTGGCCTGTCACTGGTGGGCCTGAAAATGGCGACAGGCGGTTCGACCCAGTTGCGCGGTGTGCGCGACGCGGTCGAAAACGACTGGCTGGCCCCCTTCTTTTCGGGCGAAGCATTCGGCAGCCTGTTCGCATGGCTGGCCGCCAACGGCATGATCGATACATTCAAAAGCGGCGCGCCCAAGGTCCCGGGAATTCCCGTCGAAATCCTGTGGTTCATTGTCATTACACTGGCGGCAACCTACGTGCTGCTGCGTACCCCGGTGGGGAACTGGATTTTCGCCTCGGGTGGAGACAGCACGGCTGCATCCAATTCGGGTGTTCCGGTGAACCGCGTCAAGGTTTCACTGTTCATGCTGACGGCGTGCTGTGCCGCCCTTGTGGCGATCATTACCGTCATGG
Source organism: Ruegeria sp. HKCCA5463 (assembly GCF_013034175.1). Taxonomy (NCBI): domain Bacteria; kingdom Pseudomonadati; phylum Pseudomonadota; class Alphaproteobacteria; order Rhodobacterales; family Roseobacteraceae; genus Ruegeria; species Ruegeria sp. HKCCA5463. Next base: position 329,040 of record NZ_WQFL01000005.1, on the reverse strand, counting down.
ACGCGGGCTCGACCGATGCGCGGCGGGGGTTCCAGAAGGAATTCGAGGCGATCATTGCCGCGGTGATCGGCGGCTGCCTGCTGACCGGCGGATACGGCTCGGCCATCGGGGCTTTCTTCGGCTCGATCATCTTTGGAATGGTCGTCATCGGACTGACCTATACCGACTTTGATCAGGATTGGTTCCAGGTCTTCCTGGGTGCCATGCTGTTGATTGCCGTTCTGTTCAACAACGCGATCCGCAAGCGCGTAACCGGGGAGCGCTGATATGACCGAAGACACCAAGTTCCACCATGGCGATGCCGTCGATGACCAGGCGCCCATCGTTCAGATGAAAGACATCGAAAAGCACTTTGGCAATATCATCGCACTTGCTGGCGTCAGCTTTGACGTTAAGCCCGGGGAATGCCATTGCCTGCTGGGCGACAACGGCGCGGGTAAGTCCACCTTCATCAAGACCATGTCCGGGGTGCACAAACCCACCAAGGGCGAGATTTTGTTCGAAGGTCAGCCGTTGCATTTCGACACGCCGCGCGATGCAATGGAAGCGGGCATCGCGACCGTGTTTCAGGATCTTGCGATGATCCCACTGATGAGCGTGACGCGCAATTTCTTCATGGGGCGCGAACCCACCAAGGGCAAAGGGTTGCTCAAGCGGTTCGATGTGGATCATGCAAATGAAGTCTGCATGGAAGAGATGCGCAAGATGGGCATCAATCTGCGCGCACCGGATCAGGCGGTTGGGACATTGTCCGGCGGCGAACGTCAGACGGTGGCCATCGCGCGGGCGGTGTATTTCGGCGCCAAGATCCTGATCCTCGACGAACCGACCTCGGCGCTTGGTGTGCGTCAGACGTCGAATGTTCTTGCCACGATCGACCGGGTGCGCAGCCAGGGTGTCGGCGTGGTTTTCATCAGCCACAACGTGCGCCATGCGCTGGCGGTGGGTGATCGTTTTACCGTATTGAACCGCGGCAAAACTCTGGGCACTGCTAAACGCGGTGAAATCACACCCGAAGAGTTGCAGGACCTGATGGCCGGCGGTCAGGAAATGGCCGAGCTTGAGGGATCGCTGGGCGGTACTGTCTAAAGCAAAACACTCGGATGCCCCCAAGGGGGCATCCATCGGGCGGTGGCACCTGACGCCACTCTGATTTCAGGCTCTGGCAAAAGGCCTGACACCTTCGCAAATGAGAAAACCCGCGGACCGCCGATGGCGGATCCGAGTTGAAAGGGATCATGATGAGCAAAACAGTCCGATTGACCGCGGCGCAGGCTCTGGTGCGCTATCTCGGGGCGCAGATGAACGAGGCCGGAGAGCCGTTCATCGCAGGTGTTTGGGCGATCTTCGGCCATGGCAACGTGGCAGGTCTGGGCGAGGCGCTGCATGGGGTGAAAGACAGTCTTCCCACTTATCGCGGTCACAACGAACAGACCATGGCACACAGCGCGATTGCTTATGCCAAGCAGTTGGGTCGGCGGCGCGCCATGGCGGTGACATCGTCGATCGGACCGGGGGCCACCAACATGGTCACGGCCGCTGCTCTGGCCCACGTGAACCGTCTGCCTGTTTTGTTGCTGCCTGGCGATGTATTTGCGACGCGCGGCCCTGATCCGGTTTTGCAGCAACCCGAAGTGTTCTCGGATGGAACCATCAGTGCGAATGATTGTTTCAGACCGGTCAGCCGGTATTTCGACCGCATCACCCGCCCGGAACATCTGCTGACGGCTCTGCCGCGCGCCTTCCGCACGATGACGGACCCGGCGGATTGCGGCCCGGCGACGCTGGCCTTTTGTCAGGATGTGCAGGCCGAAGCATATGACTATCCCGAAAGCTTCTTTGAGGCGCGCGTCTGGTATCAGCGCCGCATTCGCCCGGATGAGGGGGAACTGGCGCGCGCCGTTGCCGCGATCAAGGCCGCCAAGCGTCCCGTTATCGTTGCCGGCGGAGGTGTGCATTATTCGGACGCAACCGCCACGTTGCAGCGTTTTGCCGAGGCACACAACGTCCCCGTGGCCGAGACACAGGCCGGCAAGTCCGCATTGGCCTGGGATCATCCGCTCAACCTTGGTCCTGTTGGTGTGACCGGGGGCGAACCTGCCAACGACATTTGCGCAAAGGCGGATCTTGTGCTGGGCGTCGGCACCCGGTTTCAGGACTTCACCACCGGGTCATGGGGTTTGTTCGCGAACCCCGAGCGTGAGTTGATCAGCTTGAACACCGCCGCCTACGACGCCGAAAAGCACGGAGCGATGCCGTTGCAGGCCGACGCTCGGGTTGGTCTGGATGAGCTCAGCGAAGCGCTGGGCGGCCATCGCGCGCCGGATCTGCCTGCGGCATTGAAATCTGATTGGTTCGGCAAAGTTGATGCGCTGACGGATGCCCCTGCGGACAGCAATGCACTGCCCACGGATATGCAGGTGATCGGCGCCGTGCAGCGGGCCGCCAAGGAAAACACTGTTGCGATGTGCGCGGCTGGAACGATGCCGGGTGAGCTGCACAAACTTTGGAAGGCACCACGCCCCGGAGCCTATCACATGGAATATGGTTTCAGCTGCATGGGGTACGAGATCGCCGGCGCCATGGGCATCAAAATGGCCCAGCCCGACCGCGACGTGATCTGCTTTACCGGTGACGGCACTTATATGATGGCCAACTCGGAAATGGCGACGGCGGCGATGATGGGGATTTCGTTCACCGTTGTTGTCACGGACAACCGCGGGTTTGGGTGCATCAACCGTCTGCAAATGGGGACAGGCGGGGCCGAGTTCAACAACCTTCTCGACCACACTGTGCACGAGACAAAATCAGCCATCGATTTTGCCGCCCATGCGGCAGCGATGGGGGCGACTTCGGTCAAGGTCAGTTCGATTGCCGAGCTCGAAGACGCGCTGGCCAAACGCGATGAGGTCAAAGGCCCCTATGTCGTGGTGATCGACACCGATCCCTATCCATCGACCGAATTTGGCGGAACCTGGTGGGAAGTGGCGGTGCCCGAGGTCAGCACCCGCCCCGAAGTGAATGAAAAACGCGCGGCCTATGAAGCCGCTATCAAGGAAAGAAACACGAAATGAGCGTGAAGATCGGCATCTCTCCGATTGCCTGGCAGAATGACGACCTGCCGGACCTGACCGCAGCTTACACGATGGAGCAGGCGCTGAAAGAAGCGCGCGAGATCGGCTATACAGGTGTCGAACGGGGCCAGAGGATGCCCGCCGACACCGAAGGGTTGCGCGCCTATCTGGACGCAAATGACATCGCGCTGTGCGGGGGGTGGTGCTCGGGCAGTACGCTGGTCAACGACCTGCACGCCGAGATCGCCGTCGTGCGCGAACAGGTCGAACAATTCGTTGCGCTGAACAGCCCGTGCATCGTTTATGCCGAATGTTCCAATACCGTTCAGGGACAGATCGGAACGCCTGTCAATGATCGCCCCAAACTTTCGAGGGACGAGGTTCTGGCCTATGCGGGCAAACTGACCGAACTTGCCAAGTGGATGGCGGATCAGGGCATGCCCATGGCCTATCACCATCACATGGGCACGATCATCGAAAGCGAAGATGAGGTGAACTGGCTGATGGAGGGGTCAGGCCCCGAATTGAGCCTGTGTTTCGATACGGGCCATCTGCTGTTTGGTGGCGGCGATGTGATGGCCACGCTGAACCGTTGGGGCGATCGGGTGCATCACGTGCATTTCAAGGATATCCGCCCTGAAATCGTACAGGACACGCGTGAGAACAATCGCAGTTTTCTGGATGCGGTGATCGCGGGCGCGTTCACCGTGCCGGGTGACGGTTGCATCGACTTTCAGGCCGTGGCCGATGCACTGAAAGCAATGGATTACAACGGCTGGATCGTGGTCGAGGCAGAGCAGGACCCGGTTAAGGCGCCGCCCTATGAGTACTCGAAAATGGGCTATGACCACATCGTCGAGGTCTGCGGCAAGGCCGGGCTGAAGATCACCTCATAGATCACCACCACAACGGGGCAACACCGAAGCCATCAGAGAGGAGCACGTCATGGTAGAACAGGACCTTGGATATGTCGGCTATTTCGACCGGGAATCCTGTGATCTGGATGAATTCAAGGTGTTGACCTCTCAGACTCTTTCCGCCGAGACGGTGCCTTTTGCCGCCTCGGTCGAAAAGAACGTGCCCGTCTATGATATGCAGGCACTGAGCCCCGGTTTGGAACGGCCTGATACGCGCAGGACCTTGCTGGCAGAATGGGGCCGGGTGCTGGGCAAATCCGCCGGTGTGATCGCCCTGAAAGGGGCGTATCCCGACACGTCGATCATTGATCGGGCGACGGATGTGTTTCGTGAAATCATCGAAGAAGAACGCCAGGGTGGCGCCGGTGAGGGCGATCATTTTGCCGCCTCGGGCGCGAATGACCGGGTGTGGAACGCGCTGCAAAAGCAATGCCTGCGCGACCCCGAGGGCTTTGTGCTCTATTTCGGGAACACGGCGATTGCGGCGGCATGTGAAGCATGGCTTGGCCCGAACTATCAGGTGACCGCTCAGATCAATCAGGTGCGTCCCGGTGGCAAGGCGCAACAGGCGCATCGGGATTATCACCTTGGGTTTCAAAGCGCCGAAAGCGCGGCCAGGTATCCCGCACAGGCTCATCTGGTGACGGCCTCGCTGACCCTGCAAGGGGCGGTTGCGCATTGTGACATGCCGGTGGAAAGCGGGCCGACCAAGTTGTTGCCGTTCTCGCAGCTCTACCCGCCGGGCTATCTGGCGTTCCACGATGAAGCATACCGGGCGCATTTCGAAGACAGCTGTATCCAGTTGCCATTGGAAAAGGGGGACGCGGTGTTCTTCAATCCGGCGCTGTTCCATGCGGCGGGCGCGAACAGCAGCGCCGACATCAATCGCATGGCAAACCTGCTGCAAATCTCATCCGCCTTCGGGCGCGCGATGGAGTCGGTGGATCGGCGGGCGATGTCCGAGGCGGTATTCCCATCTTTGATTGCTCTGAAACAACGGGGCGATCTGACGGTAGCAGAACTGGACGCGGTCATAGCGGCCACGGCAGAGGGCTATCCCTTCCCGACCAATCTGGACACGGACCCCCCGGTCGGGGGCAATGCGCCGGAAAGCCAGGCGGATATTCTGCGTCGCGCGGTTGCGGAAGGATGGACCCAGGCGCGGCTGGCCCAGTCCCTATCGGCCCGGAACCAAAGGCAAGCTGCCTGAATTCAACACAGGCGGGCACTCGGGGGCCGCCCAAGAAGGAGAACAAGAATGGCAGACCTGCTGAAGAAACCGATCGGAACCCACGGCAAGGTACATGACATCACTCCGTCAAGCGCTGGATGGAATTATGTGGGCTTCGGGCTTTATCATTTAAAGGCCGGGGATCGCGCAAACGAAGTGACCGCAGATCGCGAAGTCATTCTGGTGATGGTCGAAGGCAAGGCGCGGATCACCGGGGCCAGGCAGGATTGGGGCGTTCTGGGTGACCGGATGAGTGTATTCGAAAAAACACCGCCGCATTGCCTGTATCTGCCCAATGGAACCGAGTGGGAGGCCGTGGCGGAAACCGACTGCGTTGTGGCCATCTGTTCGGCGCCGGGTAAGGGCGGTCATACGGCGCGTCGGATTGGACCTGATGGCATAACCCTGACCGAACGCGGCAAAGGGGTAAATACGCGATACATCAACAATATCGCCATGGAGAATGAGGACTACGCAGACAGCCTGCTGGTGACCGAGGTGTTCACGCCGAATGGCCACTGGTCGTCCTATCCCAGCCACCGCCACGACGAGGATGACTATCCCCGCATCACCTATCTGGAAGAGACCTACTACCACCGCCTGAACCCGTCGAACGGGTTTGGGATCCAGCGGGTTTACACCGATGACGGCCAGTTGGATGAGACGATGGCGGTATCAGATGGCGACGTTGTGATCGTCCCGCGCGGCCACCACCCTTGCGGTGCGCCCTATGGGTTTGAGATGTACTATCTGAACGTCATGGCCGGACCGCTGCGGAAATGGCGGTTCGTTCCGGCCCCCGAGGTCGAATGGATCATGGAGCGTGACGGATGAGCCATACTTTCGCCAATTACCCAAGCCTTGCAGGTAAGACGGTTTTCATCACCGGAGGCGCCGGCGGAATTGGCGCGGAAACCGTTCGGGCCTTTGCCGAACAGGGGGCAAAGGTTGGGTTTTTGGACCTCAACGCCGATGCCGGGCTTGCTTTGCTTTCCGAGCTGGACGGAGAGCATGCATTCGCCCAATGCGATCTGCGCAACATTGACGAGATGAACGCCGCAATAGGGCAATTGGTGGAAGAGCTGGGCGACGCGGATGTGCTGGTGAACAACGCGGCCCGGGATGACCGGCACGACTGGCGCGACGTCACGCCTGACTATTGGGATGAGCGTATGGCGACCAATATCCGCCACATGTTCTTTGCCCTTCAGTCGGTGGCACCTGGAATGATCGCCAAGGGTGCAGGTTCGATCATCAATATCGGGTCGAATTCGTGGTGGCAGGCCGGGGCGGGTTTCCCTGCCTATGCCACCGCCAAATCCGCTGTGCATGGACTGACCCGCACCATGGCGCGCGAGCTGGGCGATCACCGCATCCGCGTCAACACGGTCGTGCCCGGCTGGATCATGACCCAGCGCCAGAAAGATCTGTGGGTCACCCCCGAGGCTCTGGCAAAGCAAGTGGATCGTCAGTGCCTGCCCGACCCGATCGACCCGGTCTATGTGGCGCGGATGGTGCTGTTTCTGGCCTCGGACGACGCGGCCATGTGCAGTGCCGGGAACTTCATGGTCGAAGGCGGGTCGATCTAAGTCTTTCCATACCGAAAGAGAAATCAATGCCTCAACCGTTTCAACTTGCGGCCTGTGCCGAGATGCTGTGGCTGGACAGGCCGATGGATTGGCGTGCCGCCCGGCTGGCCGAGATGGGGTTCGGCGTCGGGCTGTGGAACTGGCCGGAGCTCGATATTCCCAGACTGGTCGCAACCGGCGCCAGTTTCACCATCATGAACGGCTATCTTCAGGGGCGGCTGGCCGACGATGACGGGGCCAAGATGCTGCTGGCCTCGGCCGCCGAAACAATTCAGGTCGGCAAGCGTCTGGGCGTTGCGCGTCTGAATCTGCACGGCACCGGGTTGGGTGATGGTGGCATACCGATCTGGCAGCATGACGAGGTCACAGGGCCGATGTGGCTCAAGGCCAGGGACACCCTGAACCGGATCTGTGATCTGGCCCAGGCCGAAGATGTGGTGTTCACGCTTGAAAACCTGAACCTGCTGGACCATCCTGGCTGTCCGTTCGGGTCAACGGCGGACGTGCTCGCCTTGGTTTCGTCGGTTGATCGTCCGCAGTTGCGGATCAATCTCGACCTCTACCATACCCAGATCGGCGAGGGGGATCTGATCCGCTGGTGTGAAAAATGCCTGCCCTGGATCGGAGAGGTGCAGGTGGCCGACAATCCCGGTCGGTGCGAGCCCGGAACTGGCGAGATCAACTATGCCGCCGTGGCGCGTGCGCTGAACGATCTGGGCTATCATGTCCCGGTCGGGATGGAAGCCTTCGCCGCAGGCGACCCGGAAGACGCGCTAAACGCCTTCCGTTCGGCATTCACGCTCTGAGCGTCACCGCTGCGGTGGCGCACCAAAGGCGCGGATCACGGTGCGGGCGGCAGCCATGACCGGATCGTGGGTTTCCTTCAGGATCGTCACCCGGTCGAACCGGTCGGGCTCACGGTTCACGGCCTCGCGCAGCGCGGCGCCGAAGGCCATGCGCAGCTCAGTCCCGATGTTGAATTTGCAGATCGCGGTTTCACGCGCCAGCCGCGCGCGCTGTTCGACCGGCACACCCGATCCGCCATGGATGACCAGTGGAACCTCGGTCATGGAGTCGATCTGGCGTATGCGGTTTTCGTCCAGACCACCTTCCTTGTTCTGCTGAAGGTGGACGTTTCCGACCGAGATTGCCATCGCGTCCACGCCGCTGTCGCGGGCAAACTTCGCGGCTTCCTCGGGATCCGTGCCGTTTGAGCCTTCACCGCCGGAATACCCGACGAAGCCGATCTCGCCCTCGCACGAGATCCCGGCGGCATGGGCCATTTCGGCAATCGCGGCGGTTTCATCGATGTTCTGCTGCAAGGGCTTGCGCGACCCGTCGAACATCAGCGAGGTGAACCCGCTGTCCAGCGCGATCTTGCAATCCTCGAAGGTATAGCCGTGATCCAGATGCGCCACCACGGGCACCGAGGCGTTTTCGGCCAGATACCGGAACATCTTGCCCAGGATCGGCAGCGGGGTGTGCTCGCGGCAGCTGGGGCCGGCTTGCAGGATCACCGGGGCGTTCTCGGCCTCGGCGGCGGCGACATAGGCGCGCATGTCCTCCCAGCCCAGCGTCACCAGGCCGCCGACGGCATAGCCCTGTTCGTAGGCGGGTTGCAGGACGTCTTTGAGCGTAGCGAGGGTCATTTGAATTTGGCGATCATGTCTTTGATACCCGGGATCGTTTCGATCTGATAGGCATGGGTGGGTTGGAAATACTGCACCAGCGACCGCTGGGTCAGCCCGCCGAGGATGGTGAAGTAATACATCTCGTATCCCGGCAGCACGCAGCAAGGGTGATAGCCCTTGTCGATGCAGATCGTGGAGCCATCGACGATGTGATAGGCATCGCCCGGTTCGTTGTCCTCGCGCTGCAGCATCTGCAGGCCCGAGCCCCAGTTGGGTTTGAAGCGGAAATTGTAGGTTTCGTCATGCCGGGTCTCGTCCGGCAGGCGGTTGGTGTCGTGCTTGTGGCTGGGAAAGCCCGACCAGCCGCCCTGACCCACGGTGAACAACTCGCTGACCAGCAGGCGGCCGACCTTGTCATGCTGCTTCTGGCCCAGGATATGCTTGATCTTGCGATGGGTCTTGGTGTCGTCGCTGCCATATTGCACCAGGTCATGCTCGCGCACGTCGAACGGATCCAGCACCTTGTCATACTTTGCGCCTGCCACGAACACCTCGGCCGTCTCTGACACGCAAACCATCTGCGCCCGTGCCCCCGACGGGACATAGGCGCCCTCGGGCTCGCCATCCCAGACATCCTCGCCCCGGTTGCCCAGATGGGCAAAGCGCACGCCCTCGACGTCCACGTCGACGCTGCCGGTGGCGGGCACGATGCAGGTTTCGTAACCCGGGACCTTGTATTCGAAGGCCTCGCCCTTTTTCAGTTTGACGATGTTGAAATAGTTCAGCGGAACCGTCGGATCATCGGCGTCTACGATGGGTTTGTTCTGATTGTCATAGGGCGCGATATGCATGGTACTCTCCTATGTGGTCGGGCCGGGATGCGAAGCGAGGAACGCGTCCAGTTCTGGTGTCGTTGGCATGGCGGGTGCGCAACCGGGATGCGACACCACGATCGACGCGCAGGCCGAACCGCGCATGACCGCGTCTTTCAGATCGTGCCCCGCGGCGATCGAGGCCAGCAGCCCGGCCATGAAACTGTCGCCAGCCCCGTTGGGTTTGACGGCCGTAACCGGGTAAATACCGGTTCGCAGCTCTTGCCCGTCCACAAAGGTGATAGCACCTTTTTCGCCCATCTTGTAGATGACGATCCGACCCGGTTTTTGGGCAAGTTCCTGCGCTTTGGCAAAACCCTTTTCGATGCCGCCGGCCATGAATCCGAACTCTTCGTCGTTGCCGACGATCAGGTTGCTGGCTTCGCCAGCCCGCGACAGAACTTCGGCAGCCACCTCGGCCGAGGGCCAGCTGTATGGGCGGTAATCGATGTCGAAGATGATCGGCAGCCCTGCGCTTTGGGCGTTCTCGAAGGCCCGGAATGTGGCGCTGCGCGACGGTTCGGACGCAAAGACCGTTCCAGCCGAGATGATTGCCGAGAAAGATGAATAATCGACCCTGTCCATATCCTCTTTGGTGACCTGGAAATCAACGGCTCCGTTGCGATAGATCACATTCTGAAAGTCCTCGATCCGGCTTTCGTACACGGCCAGAGACATGCGGTATTCGCCGCCCAGAACGCGGATATAGGATGTGTCCACACCGTAATGCCGCAACCGGTTCAGACAGAACCGCCCAATCGCATCGTCCGAGACGGACGTGATCAGCGACGCCTCGCTGCCCAACTTGACCAGCCCGGCACAAATATTGGCAGAAGAACCACCAAGGTCGGCATGAAACGTGCTGGCCTCCTCGCTTTTGACGCCAATTGGGTCAGCGAACAGGTCCATGCCTGCGCGACCCAGAACGGCGAAGCGGTTTCCTTTGATACCATCCATCAAAGCGCTCAAGTTTTGTCCTCCGGCAGAATGGGTCGGCAAAGTTTGGACCTTGCGTTGAATCGATTCACACGATACTGATTTTGCAACCGGTTGCAAATGATATGTTCGGAGCCGTTGCAGATGCCTGAAATCGGAATTGGAATCGTCGGCGGCGGCTATATGGGCAAGGCCCATTCCGTGGCTATGTCAGCGGTCGGTGCGGTGTTCAACACGGCATTGCGACCCCGGCTCGAGGTCATTTGTGCGTCCAGCCCTGAAAGCGCCGAACGTTACAGGACAGCCTACGGATTTGACAAAGCGACTGATGATTGGCTGGTATTGGTTGAGGATCCCAGGGTTCAGGCAATTGTCATCGCCTCTCCTCAATCGACACATCGCCAGATTGCCGAAGCGGCGTTTGAATTGGGTAAACCGGTCTTGTGTGAAAAACCACTGGGCGTATCCCTTGACGACAGTCTGGCCATGGTTGCTGCTGCCGAAGCGTCTGGCGCGGTCAACATGGTGGGGTTCAACTATGTTCGCACACCTGCGACGCAATACACCCGCCAGCTTATTGCCAATGGTGAAATCGGGGATATCACCTGGTTCCGGGGGGAGCACACCGAGGATTTCTATGCCGACCCGCACGCTCCTGCCTCCTGGCGTACGACGGGCATGGCCAATGGCACCATCGGAGATCTGGCACCGCATATGGTCAACGGTGCATTGGCGCTGGTTGGTCCGATCGCACAGGTGATGGCGGATGTTGAAACGGTTCACAAAACCCGACCGGGTGGTGAGGTGACAAATGACGACCATGCCCAGATGATGTGCCGTTTTGAAAATGGCGTTATGGGCAACCTGTATTTCAGCCGCGTCGCGACGGGGCGAAAAATGGGCTATGCTTATGAAATATCGGGAACAAAGGGCGCCATCCGGTTCGACCAGGAGGACCAGAACGCGCTGTGGCTGTATAAGCGGGAAGGGCCCGAAGCGTCCCGTGGGTTCACAAAAATCCTGACAAGCCCGGCGCATCCGGATTACGAGCCCTTCTGCCAAGGTCCGGGCCACGGAACAGGCTATCAAGACCAGATCATTATCGAGGCCAAGGATTTTCTTCAGGCCATCCACACCGGAAGAGCCGCTTGGCCCACCTTTCGCGACGGGCATGAGGTCAACCGGGTGCTTGCCGCCGCCTTGGCATCGTCAGAGCAGCGGCAGTGGAAAGACATCCGCGATTTCTGATCGCTCAAACAAAAAAGTTCTAATGAGAGACAATGACCATGGCTAAGTTGAGATGGGGCATGATCGGTGGTGGTGAAGGCAGCCAGATTGGCCCCGCGCACCGCTTGGGGGCACAGGCTGACGGGCTGTTTGAATTTGCTGCTGGCGCGCTGGATCACCGGCCCGAAGCGGGCCGGGAATACGCGCAGCGATTGGGCGTTGCCGCCGATCGTGCCTATGGCGACTGGCAAGAAATGCTGGCGGGTGAGAAGGACCGTAAAGACCGGATCGATCTGGTGACAATCGCCACGCCGAATTCGACACATTTCGAGATCGCCAAGGCCTATCTTGAGGCGGGCTTCAATGTCTTGTGTGAAAAACCAATGACCATGACTGTGGAAGAGGGTGAGGAAATTGTCCGCGTCGCCGAAGCATCGGGAAAGATCTGCGCGGTGAACTACTGCTATTCCGCCTATCCGATGGTGCGGCAGGCCCGCGCTATGGTGCGCTCGGGCGAGATCGGACGGGTGCGTCTTGTGGTGACCAATTTCAGCCACGGCCATCATGGGGATGCCACCGATGCGGACAATCCGCGCGTGCGCTGGCGCTATGACCCTGCGATGGCAGGGGTTTCCGGGCAGTTCGCCGATTGCGGTATCCACGCCCTGCATATGGCCAGTTTTATCTGTGATGACGAGGTGAAGACGCTTTCGGCTGATTTGGCCTCAACGATCGCAAGCCGGGAACTGGAAGACGATGCAATGATCAACTTCCGTATGGAAGGCGGCACGGTCGGGCGTCTTTGGACATCTTCTGTGGCGATCGGGCGCCAGCATGGCTTTGACATACAGGTCTTTGGCGAAACCGGTGGGTTGCGCTGGGCGTCAGAGCAACCCAACCAGTTGATCTACACCCCGGTAGGAGGGCGCACCCAGATCATCGAAAAGGGCGAGGGGGGGCTGCATGATGAAGTGCAACGCCTGTCTCGGGTCGCCATCGCGCACCCCGAAGGCTTCCCGCTGGCCGTTGCCAATATCTATTGCGATCTGGCGGATGCGATCCGCGGTGAAAGCCGGGATGGCCTGCCCAACGCAGCGGATGGCGTGCGATCGATCGCAGCGGTGCACGCGGCTGTTGCGTCGGGCAAAGCAGATGGTGCCTGGCAGGAGGCCCGCCCGCCGATGTTCCGCTGATCAGGGGCGGGGCCGCAACGTGCCCCGCTCGACCACCCGGCAGGGGAAGATCCGCGCTTCGGGGTAGCGGTCGGGCGTTTTCAGCATCTCTTCGACCAGATCGACGGACGAGGTGATGATCTGCTTGATCGGCTGATGGATGGTGGTCAGTTTGATGTATTCCCAGCGCGACATTTCCATGTCGTTCAGGCCGATGATACCGATATCGGTGCCCGGTTTCAGCCCGTGATCAGCCAGCGCCGACAGCGCCCCGATCGACAGGATGTCGTCGCCGCAGAAATAGGCCTGCGCCGGGTCACCGGCCAGCAGGCGCAGCATCTCGGCCCGGCCGGCCTCGAAGGAATAAGCCCCGGCGAAGGAGTGGTTGACGGGAATCTGCGGATGGTTGGCCATTTCTTCGATAAAGCCCCGTTGCCGGTCCAGGGACGAGGTCGCATCCTGCGGCCCGCCCAGATAGCCCACGCTGGCATAACCCCGCCCGACCAGCTCGCGCGCGGCCATGCGCCCACATTCCACATTGTCGATCCCGACCACATGCACCTCGGGCGAGGTGGCAGACCGGCCGAACGTGTGCACCACCGGTACGCCCGCATCGTGGAACGCTTTGGCAAAGCTGGGCGGCAAGGTCGACGAGGCGACGATCACCGCATCCACCGAGTATTGCCGCAGCATGCGTACGGAATTGGCGGGCTCGGTCTCGTCCGTCAGGTTCACGATCAGCGGGCGCAGGCCGCGTTCCTGCAAGGCGCGTGTAAACTGGTCGAAGACTTCCAGAAAGATCGGGTTGTGAAAGTTGTTCGAAATCAACCCGATCAGCTTGGTGCGCCCGGTCGTCAGCGACGAAGCCAGAGCATTGGGGCTGTAGCCCAGCTCACGGGCGGCCTTTTCAACCTTGCTGCGCGTTTTTGCGGAAACCGAGGCACCTTCGGTAAAGGTGCGCGAAACGGCGGACCGTGAAACGCCAGCCAAGGCGGCCACGTCTTTCAGGGTCACACTCACGCTGCGGGACTCCGATAACAGCGAGGCAGGAAAACAGGTAAGTTTGGCATTGCCCCAGCATTATGCATCATCGACCTGAACTTGCAACCGGTTGCAACGCCGCCACGACGATTCAACCGTATTTGAGCGTCGAGATTTAGAAGGTAAAAAGGTGGGTGAAGAGACACTCGAACTCCTGGCATCTTCAGCAAAACAGAAGCGCATTTTCCAATCCGCAGATGCACCCAAGCGCCGTCTTGCGCTGCCGCCAAGCGCACAGGTTCCCAGAGATGCCTGGTGTTGTCAGCGATTTGAAGTTGCACAAACTGCGGAACGGTTCAAGGGCATATCCTTTCCTGCCGCTTTCAAGATCACATCCGATCGAGCCGCAACAGGCATGCGTGACGGCGCATGCGTTGCCAAAAGGGCCATCGGGCAATTGCTTTTTCAACCCTTGGTATTGATCCATGAACGTGGCGCAAATCATGGCCATCCCTTGGTGGACATACATGAGAGAGGCAGTGGAACGCCAACCCGCCCATTCGCAGCGCGGTTGCTATCCAAGGCGGAATTTTGTTGGCGTCACACCGGTCTGGCTTCGAAAAAACCGAGTGAAGTGGGACTTGTCGGAATAGCCAAGCATGAGGCCGATCTCGGCAACTGTCATTTTGCTTTCTCTGAGGTGCTCCTTGGCGACATCGACCCGCAGACGCCTTACCTCTCGGGGAAGTGTTGTCTGATGTTTCTGAAGTGCTTTCAGGAACCGCTCGGGCTGGATACCCAGCAATCCGGCCACAACCTCCGGCCCCAGCTCTGACTCATCCAGTTTTCCACGCAAGACAGACCGCAAAGCGGCCACTACGGTGACGTCTTCATTGTGTCGAATCGTGGCTGGCGGCGCTTCGGACTCCTCTGCCGCATGGTGCAGAAATAACCATTCCACGGGAAAACTGATCTGCATTCCGGGGTTGGGTCCAAGACCGACTTCGATACCTTTGTAACCGCGTGGCAAGCCAAGGATGTATCTGCTTTCCCATCGCACCCGGGACGGATCCCACGCATTTCCGACCACGCTTTGCAACAGGCGCACATAGATGGCAGCTCCAAACCCGGTAACCTGAACGGGCGGAACGGTTGGTTCTTGTTGCCGCGCGATCCGATAGATCGCTTTGTCTGCTTCCACGACAAGACTGTGCCGGACGGCGTTGGACTCTTGTGGAACAAGCCTTACGAACCGGGCAAAAAACTCGAACAGAGTGTTCGAGGATTGCAGTGACCGGGCGAATGGCGGCCATCCTTGCAGGTCAAATGTCTCTCCTACATTCAGGCCAAGGTATCGATCCCCTGACAACTCTGAGAAGGCATTCAACAGACCATAGACCAGTTCTGAGTGGACATAGACAGATGGGTCGGACAGCAGGTCGGCCTTCAAGCCGACCTGATCCAAGGCCGGTTGCGGATTGATCCTGCAGTCGGTGAGATATTGCAGAAACGGGGCGGCCAGCGCGAGGCGGATAAAGCCTTCGCTATGCGCTTCAGAAGTGGAGCTGAGTGGCACGCCCGTCACCCTTGTTTAAACCAATGGTTTCGTTCAGTGGCCTTTTTTGCGGTCACACTCGCACATGTTAATCCAAAAGTGGCAACCCGCCCAAGAGTTTTCGGGCTACGTTCGGTAAAACGTGAATGTGAAGGGAAGACCTATGACCAACATGCGAATATCCCTTTGCCCGGCGGTAATGGTCGCGGCAGTTTTTGGTTTTTCGGTGGCTGCGCAGGCTCAGGATCAAGAAGATCCTCAAACGCTGTTCACCAATGTGCACGTCTTTGATGGCGTGAATGAGCAACGTATCGAGAATGCCAGCGTATTGGTCGAGGGCAACCTGATTAAGGCCGTATCAACTGAAGTGATTGATGCCCCCAATGCTACGGTTATTGACGGAGAAGGGCGGACACTGACTCCCGGCTTCATCGAAAATCATGCACACCTGATGCTGCCAGGACCCACGTTGCCCGCAATGGAAGCCAACAGCACTTGGGAAGACCTCGCGATTCACGGCACTCAAATGGCTGAGATGTACTTAATGCAAGGCTTTACCACCGTAAGAGATGCAGGTGGCGCTAATGGAGGGCTTCGCCGCGCAATCGACACCGGTACTATTGTCGGGCCGCGTTTCTACCCTGCGGCTGCTTTTCTAAGTACGCGTGGTGGCCATGCTGATTTCGCCAACTTTACAGCACCTGTTGGCCAGTCTTCAAATTTCAGCCGTCTGAATATGGCCCAAGAAGTCGACAGTGTCTCCGAAATGTACAAGTTTGCTCGTAACAACTTTCGGATGGGAGCAACACAACTGAAGTACATGCAATCAGGCGGTGTAGTTTCAGTGTTTGACCCGTGGCAGTTATTGGCTGGATCGACGGCAGAGTTAGAAGCGGCCGTGCAGGTTGCCAACGAATACGAAAGCTACGTCATGGCCCATTCCTACCGCAAGGAAACGATCATGGCGGCACTGAATGCTGGTGTGCGATCAATTGAACACGGGTTCATGTTTGATTGTGAAATATCAGCGCTGATGGAAGAGAAAGGAGCCTACATCACAACCAATCTCACGGCATTTGATCCAAATCTCTTCGATATTCCTGCCATTCGAGATGTCCCAGCCAGCTTACGAAAGGCACAGTCCGCCACGCAGGCTTTCGGCGACTACATAAAAAACATGAATGAGTGCCCAGCTAAAAGAGGGTTTCACACGGATTGCGTAGGTTCTGTAGCTGCCTGCAATATTCAAATTGCCTATGAAAAACATCTCAATAATGAGTTCTTTGGCTCTCACGCATCGTTGGTCGCAATGACATCTACTGGCGGTGAAATCGCCGCTTTGTCCGGACCGTTCATGAACCCCTATCCCGAGGGCAATCTGGGCGTTATCGAGGAAGGGGCCTATGCTGATATCCTGCTGATCGACGGAAACCCACTTGAAGACTTTTCCGTCGTTGGAACCGGGGATCAATGGTTTGGCGCCGACCCGAGGCCGGAAAGCCCGGAAACGATCCGACTGATTATGAAGGACGGTGTGATATACAAGAACACACTGGACTGACCCAAATAACGGTTGGAGAGATTTGATGTTCTCTTGGTTTCGCGCCGCAGTTTTCGCTGGCTTTGTCCTGAGCGGTCATTCCGCAATGGCAACGCCCCATGCGACGCTTGACTGGTCTGACCTTCCGGACCCGTCGGTGCAGGTGTTCGATGACCCTTATCGTGATCTGAGCCCTGAACAGTTTGACGATGTCCTCTTCGTCGTGCGCTTGCGCGGCAGGTTGCAGCAGGATGTCGGCAGCGTTGAGGAAAGACAGAAATGGCAAGAGCTTCTGACCGAGACTGAAGACGCCTTGGCCGAGGGTGGCGTTGATGTCGACTGGCTGCTCGATCAGCGAGAGGATGTGAAAGAGCGGCGAAGAAAGGCAGGAACAAACGGAAATCCGCAACTTGATGGCCAGAGTGTTACGCTGACAGGCTTTGCCATTCCCGCGCCGAAAGATCCGGACGGGCGAGCGGTTGCATATTTGGTGCCAGAACGCGGGATGTGCAGCCACATGCCCCCGCCTCCGCCCAATCAGATGATCCGGGTGCGGTTGAACGGCGACTGGGCCCCCAGTTACTTCCATGAACCCGTTCGGCTCACAGGTAGGCTGACGATTGAACCCTCGGTTCAGAACATGATGGTCGTGGATGGGCTTGTGCCGATGAATGCAACCTTCAAATTGGAGACGGACAGCGTTGAAACGCTGGAAACCAAGGCCGACGGTCTGGAATGGAGACAGCGTGCAGCCGATCGCGTCCGAGCTGCTGGCAATCGTAAAGCTGGCGGCGCAAAGGCGTCGGAATGATAAGGCGCCTTGTTGCCGCATTGAGTATTGCCTGCGCGGGTACGGCGTCTGCGCAGGGGTTGTCCGGGCCTTCTTCGGTCGAGGCCGAGCTGAAACCTGGCGATGGCCTGACCGATCCGCAATACCGTTCCGGATTTCCGCGCAACATCGCGCCGGGTTGGTTTCGGTGGAAAGACCGGCTGGCCGAGAGCGGATTTCGGTTCAACGTGGATTAACTGGCGTTGGGTCAATCCACGAACGCCGATTCGGGAACTGGTGAAGCCGCTAGTGGAATCGCTCGCGTCTACGGCAGTTGGCAGGCAACCGAGCGGGGTTCATTGACATTCAAAATCGAAGATCGGCACGGATACACCGATGTTGCCCCGCAATTCCTTGGGCTGGACGGAGGCGCATTGTCGATCACCGGGACTGCCTTCAACGACAATGGTTTGTTGCTGACCAACCTGTTTTGGACCCAAAGGGCCGAGAACGGCGCGTGGACGCTGCAAGTCGGCCAGATTGATGTGACGGACTTTGTGGATATCTATGGATTGGTCAGCCCCTACAGCGGGTTCCAAAACCTGTCGTTCAACACCAACCCGACAATCAACACACCCAACCAGGGAATTGGCATTGCCGGTGGGATAAAGCTGAGCGAAAACTTCTACGCCGTTGCCAGCGTTGCAGACGCAAACGCCGATCCGTCTGATCCAAGTCTTGACGTGTTCAGCGACGGCAATCTCTTCAAATCGTTTGAGATTGGCTACACTTCGGGCTTTGATCGCATCTATTTCGACAATGTCCATTTGACCCTCTGGCATGCAGAAGCGGCCGACGATGGCAGTCGTGCAGAAGATTATGGTGCCGTGTTTTCCGCGGCTTGGTTTGTCGACAACAAATGGATGCCGTTCTTTCGGGCAGGGGCGTCGAAAGGCACGGCAGCGCTGTATGATCGTTCGGTTTCTGCGGGGCTGGGCTATTACGGTCGAAACACCGATCTGGCCGGTTTGGGTCTGAACTGGGCCGAAGCAAGAAACATCGACGGCGATCAGTTCACGCTGGAAGCATTCTATCGCTTTTCGATCTCACCCGGTCTGCAAATCACGCCGTCACTACAGTTCATTTCCAATCCGCTGCTGAACCCAAATCAGGATAGTATCACGTTGTTCAGCCTGCGAACCCGGATCGTTTTTTGATGCGGCTCGAAAGCAGCAATTCACCCGAAGCCAATTTGGGAGGCTCAGTCATGAAAACTTTGTTGGCCGCAAGCACCATTGCAATCGTATTCGGTGCCGCGCTGCACGCGAGCGAGGAAAGCAAGACATGGGATGCGTCAGATGAGGCGAAGCAGTTTGTGAAGGACACAATCGTTCTTGGCATGTTGGCCAGCCCCTACGGCACCGGCTGGACTGAAGACGAACAGCTGCACACTTACTTCGCGCGCGCTCGGGACAACGGAATAACAGGTCATGAGATGACGCTGGCCGCAGCGGATATGTCCTTTGAGACTTTTCTTGATCAGCACTACCGCTTCCGGTCGGCGATGGCGCAACAGCCAGAGAATTACCTGATCGTGAATGAAACCCGCGATATCGAAGCCGCCCATATTCAAGGCAAGACGGCGGTCATCTGGAACAGCCAGACGGCGACGATTCTGGATGGCGACCTGAGGAAGATGGCGTTGCTTAAGGATATGGGGATCAAGAGTATGATCCTAGCCTACAACGATATCTTCCGCACCGGGTCGGGGCAGTTGGCGGCCTATAACGGGCGCGATATCGGTCTGACCCCTTGGGGCAAGTCGGTGATCGATGAAATGGTGCGTTTCGGCATCCTTCTGGACCTGAGCCACACGGGCTCCAAAACGGCCAACGACGCCATGGACTACATGGACGAAAACTATCCCGGCGTGCCTTATGTTTACACGCATTCGGTTCCTGCCGGGCTTTACGCAAACGAACCCGGTGCGACGCCACGCGGGTGTTATCGGGCCATTCCCGATGATGAGGCCCTGCGTGCGGCCAAATCGGGTGGCTATGTTTCTCCGACATTCACTGAATGGATGATGGACGGCGTTTGGCCTGAAGATATCTCACCCAAGCAAGCCGCCGACATGATCGACTACTATGTTCAACTTGTTGGGGTCGACCACGTTGGGATCGCAACGGATGACATGTTCTCGCTCGAACTCGTCGTGCAATGGGCGACTGCAAACGCAAGCATGTATGATGATGGCGGCTATATGATCGACGCGTTCAACAAAGGGGCGACCGGCAACGGTGAGCTGGCCAAAATCCTTGCCGCAATCACCGATGATCTCTGGGCAAGGGGGTATTCCGATGAAGACCTCGAAAAGATCTATGGCGGCAACAAGATGCGGGTTTACGCGCAAGTCTGGGAGGGCAAGCCCCCCGAACAATTTCTGAAAGAATACCCCGAGCGTCTGCGTCTCAGACAGGAACTGCGAGAAGGGTTTTATTCGCGATAGACGTTCAGGACCGGCATCAATGATGATTGGCCCCGGACGCGGAAACGAGCAGGAATTTTGGGGGAATGATGGTGGGTGATGAGAGATTCGAACTCCCTTCGGATTGTTAATGACGATGCTTTACGGGTGCATTCTAAGGTCAGGACCCATTGATTTCGTTGTCGCCGCCTTGGCTGCGTGCTTCAATCCCCTGAGTTTCAGGGGTGTATCATGAGCAACCTATTCTGGCTGACTGACGAACAGATGGCGCGTTTACGGCCCTACTTTCCGAAAAGCCATGGCAAGCCGCGAGTGGATGACCGGCGTTTGCTGAGCGGGATTATTATTATCAATCGCAATGGGTTGCGGTGGTCTGATGCATTTCGCGAATATGAGCCGCCAAAGACGCTGTACAACCGTTGGAAGCGGTGGAGCGATATGGGTGTGTTCGCTCGGATCATGATGGGGCTCGCTGCGGAGGGAACCGATCACAAGACCCTCATGATCCCCTCCCGGGACATTGCTGCGCATTGCCCTGACGGGCAGTGGACGCAACCTACCTCAAAGCACACCGCATGGCCTCCAGCCTGCGGCTGAAAAGGGGGGGCTTGGAAGACTGATCGGTCGCACCAAGGGCGGTATGAACACCAAACTGCATGCCATCACTGACAGCGTCGGTCGCCTTCTTCGGTTCTTTATCTCCGCTGGCCAAATCTCCGCTGGCCAAGTGAGCGATTACACGGGCGCCAGGGTTCTGGTGAACAGTCTGCCATCGGCTGACTGGCTGTTGGGAGATCGCGGATACGATGCCGACGGGTTCAGAGAAGCCCAGATAGACAAGGGATTAAAGCCTTGCATGCCAGGCCGCAAATCACGCGGCAAGCCTGCCCGGTAGGACAAGCGCCGCTACAAACGACGAAATAGGATTGAAATCATGTTCGGACGCCTTAAGGACTGGTGCCGTGTCGCCACTCGGTATGACAGACGCCCGAAGATCTCCCTCTCAGCAAGCGCTCTCGCGGCAACCGTTCTGTCTTAGCTGTAACTCAATGAGCCGGGAGCCTAAGAAATTGCGCCTGCGCTTGCGTTCGGCCCAACTTGCGCACCGCCTTCAAACGATTTGCCAGCTTTGACCAAAGCCAGACCAAAGGCTGTTTTGGGCAGGCTGTGTTCTTTTCGCCAGACTTGGGTCAGGCGTCAATCGCGTACAAGATGGCCACCATCCACATCCAGAACGGAGCCGGTTAAAAACCTGTTCGTCATCGCCGTAATCACGGCTTGCGCGATGTCCTCGGCCTCTCCGACGCGTCCCACAGGCAGGCTGCCACCAACCTGCGCATACATGCCTTCACGTGCCTCTTCCGACATTGCGGCATAGGCTTCGGTTGCGACCATGCCGGGGCTGATGCAATTCACCCGCGCCCGTCCGGACAGCTCCAGCGCCAACCCCTTCGCCAACGCCTCAACCGCGGCATTTTCGGCGCCGAGGCCCGTGGCCCCGGCGGATGGGCGACGGCTGAGCACACCGGAAAAGAATGTGATGGAGCCGCCTTTGACCAACACGGGCAACACTTCGCGCGCAGCCAAATAGGGGCCGATAAACTTGGCCTCGAACATGGCGCGCAGATCGTCTGTGGGCAGATCGGCGAACGCACCATGCGCAGCACTTGAGGCTGAGATCACCAGGTGATCCACCGGGCCCAGTACACCAGCCCATGATCTCACGCCGGTCTCATCGGTTGTATCGACCTGTGCGATCTGCACCCCGCCGCCGATCTCGTCTGCCGCCGCATGCAGCTTGGCAGCACTGCGGCTTGCGATTGTGATCTTTGCCCCGAGGGCGGTGGCCATCTTTGCAGTTGCCTTCCCCATACCGCTGCTACCGCCGACAATGACAATGTGCTTGCCTTTCAGGGCGGTTTCGAAAACCGCGCTCATTTCTATGGCTCCTTTTTTGTTGGAGTGATCAGTCGATACTCAGCACCAGCTTGCCGGTGGTTTCACCGGCTTCCAGTCGGCGGTGCGCCTCGGCGGCTTGGGCGATGGGCAGGGCGGTGACCTGCGGGCGCAGAATTCCCGTCTCAAGCACATCAAACACTGTGGCCATATCCGCGCTAAACTGATCGGGGCGATTGACGAAAAAGGTGTATATATCGCTGACACGGACCGAGACGGATTTCTGGAAGTGCTTCGCCAAGTCCTTGGCAAAACTGCCTGCGGGCGGACCGGCAAGAAACCCGAACAGAACGGCGGTACCCAGAGGCGCCAGCACATCGAGATCTGATTTCAGAGACTCTCCGGAAATCGGGTTCAGTGTCAGGTCCACGCCGCACCCGCCGGTGATTTCCATCACCCGCTCGGTGACGTTCTCAGTGCGATAATCAATGACGTGATCGGCACCTTGATCTTTGGCATACCCAACCTTGTCGGTGCTGGTCGAGGCGATCACCGTCATGCCCAGATGCTTCGCGATCTGTAGGGCCATAGTCCCTACGCCCCCGGCTGCCGCGTGAACCAGCACGGATTTGCCTGCCATTGCGCCACCCAAATTGACCAGCATGTGATAGGCGGTCATCCCGTTGACAGGGATAGCGGCCGCGGTTTCGAAGTCCACGGTTTCGGCCAGCCGGGTGACATAGGGCGCTGCGATCACCGAATGGGTCCCGTACCCACCGGCACCAATCGGCCCCATCCACGCCACTCGGTCTCCGACAGAGAAGCCTTCGACCCTCTCACCCAGCACCTCGACCAATCCGGCCCCTTCAACTCCGGGTGTATGAGGCAGATCGGGCATCATTCCCTCGGGCATCTCACCGCGACGGATGATCGTGTCGATAAAGTTGACCGCCCCGGCCTTGTTGCGGATCAGGATTTCTCCGGCATCGGGGGTCGGGGTCGCCTTGTCAGTTTCGCGCAAAACGTCCGGTTTGCCGGTCTGGGTGATATCAATGGCGAAAGGCATGAGCTGTCTCCTTCTGTTGCGCAGAAGGTAGAGGTCACGTCATCGGAAGATAATAGTTGATATCGGAAGGTATAATCCCAAAATTAGAATAATGATCTACAACGACCTTGCCCTGTTTACTGTCGTCGCCAACCATCTCAGCTTTTCCAGGGCTGCGGACCGCCTGGGTATACCCCTCAGCCGGGTCAGCCGAAGGATTGCAGAGTTGGAAGGCCATCTGGGCACCAAACTGTTCGAGCGGACAACCCGCCAGGTTCGCCTGACGGAAGAGGGCCGCCGCCTTCTGGATCGATGCCAGGACCCGATTGAGTCGTTGCAGGGTATCGCGGGTTTTACCGACGATACCAGACGCCAGAGCATCCGCATCACGGCGCCTCCGTTGGCCGCGCGCACGACCATTGGCCCTCGGCTGTTGGATTTTGCGGAGCAGAATCCGGATGTGGCACTTGAGGTGACCACGACCAACATCATGTTGGATTTCTTTCGCGACAATATCGACCTGGCTTTTAGGGTCGGCCCGTTGACAGATTCCAGCCTTGTCGCGAAACGGCTCTGGTCGGTTCCCTATTGCTTTTGTGCGGGACAGGGCTTCATTCGGGAGCGTGCGTTGGACGGGCCGATATCCAGACCGGACTTTCTTGCTTTGACCGCCCTGACAGCTGGTCAGCCCTGGGTGCTTGAGAGCGGGGAAACTCTGCAACCGAAGCACACCGCGCACAGTTTAACGGACCTTGATGTCATTGCTCAGGCGGCCCGCCGCAACCTGGGTGTCGCGATGCTGCCTTTGGATATGGTGGACGGAGACCTGCAACGGCTTGAGGTCACGGACACTATCCCTTTGACGCGGGATTTGTTCGCAGTCTATCCCAGTCGTCGCCTTTTGCCCGCGCGGGTGAGGAAGCTGATTGATTTTATGGCGCCCGGATAAACCTACCAATCAATTGCAACGCCGTCGCGAAAGAACCCTCCGGTCGGGCCGCCTTTCGGCAAGGTCGCGGCCCAGACAACGCCCTTGGCACCCTCAGAAATCGGACGTCCTCCGCCGCCCAAATCTGTTGCAACCCAACCGGGGCACACGGCGTTAACGAGAATGCCCTGAGGTTTCAACGCGGCAGCGGTCTTGAGGGTTAGCGCATTCAAAGCCGCTTTAGAAACGCCGTAACCGGGTGTGCCGGCGGACATGCTGTTCAGCGACCCCGCGCCAGATGAGACGTTGACGATCCGGGCATCCGTGCCGCGTTGCAACAGTGGCACCGCCGCAATCGTGGTATCCCAAGGGCCGAAAAGGTTCGTATCAAACGCGCGGCGAACCCGATCCAGATCGGCGAGGTGGACCTGTTGGTCGGTGTCATAGTCCACACCCGCATTGTTCACCAGAACATCAAGACGACCGTAGCTAGGTTCAACCATCAAAAAGAAGGCGGCAGCGACAGAGTCCGGACTTGAGACATCCAATTCCAAGGCTTCCGCCCCATATCCGATTTCATCCGCAGCAGCCTGCCCTTTTGACAGATCGCGCGCACCCATCAAAACCTTCATCCCGTGGTCTCGGGCCAATTGACGGGACACTTCTTTACCAATACCGCGATTGGCGCCGGTCACGAGTGCGATGCGCTGACTGGTCATGTTGCTTCCCTCAATTCGCCTCGGCAGCGCGCTGGCCGGCAAGGGTCACCAGACCACGATCTCCGGTTTCCCAAAGTGCCGTCATTGTCATCGAAGTAACGACCCAACGGTCGTCTGATTTCTCCAAGATATAGTCATAGCGGCCACCCAGCACCCACAAGTCTTTACCAAGGCGATGGGTTGCTGTGAAATCAGCCTGTGCCGTGGCGGATGTATCGGACAGTGAGGTGATCGTGTGATTGGTCACCATATGATGCGTCGCGTCGAAACCGGGCAGAAAGGCGGACCATCCCGCCACAAGCTCATCAGCGGGTTGTGTAACCGGGTCTCCGCCCCAGAGGCTGGTGTAATCCGTCGTGACGGTATCGGCAAACGCGTCGCGCACGCGGGCCCAGTCGTGGCGGTCTGCGCCTGCCGCGATATCGGTGATTGCGGTCGAGATGCCTGCCTGTGGTTCGGCGAAAGCTGCGGTTCCGATCATGGAGACGGCAGCAAGAGTCGATGTGAGTTTTCTATGCATGGGGATGCTCCGAATAGATGAGGGTGGACGCCGAACGACTGCTCGGTGTCCAGACAGGGCTTAGTTGCTCGAACCGGCGCGGAAGTGGTCAGCGACGGTATCGGCCGCGCGGGTGACATCCTCGGGGTTGTCGTAGAAATCGAACTGCGTGACATCCTCCAGCCATTGCGCGGTCGCATCGCCTGCGAAACCGGCAAGAAAGGTCTGTACGCCTTGTGGGATCGCCGCGCTTTCCGAGTGCACAATGGCCAGTGGCTTGTCCAAACGCTGCGGATTGTCGGCGGGGTGATAGGTCAGCACGCCCTCGGCACCTTCGGGGCCTGCGGCAGGAATGATCTGACCCCCTGCGGCCTCGGCAGCGTGGGACACCTCGATCAGCACAGCAACACCGTCTGCGCCGCCACAAACCGCCTCGACGATCTCTTCATTCTGCAATCATGGTGCAACCAAGCCCAGCCGCTGAACCAGCGGGTTGCCGGAAACCGCATCGACCATGTAGCCAGCCGAGGCGCAGATCCCCAGACCGTTGATGTGATCGGCGTCCACTTCGGGCAGGGTCGCGACGAATGCGAGGGCAGCTTTGATGTCCGATGTCTTGGCCTCGGGGCTTTCGATGAAGCGCACGTTGTTCGGCAGATCGCCCGATTTGCCCCAACCGCGGAAATCAAAGGTGAAGGCAGCAAAGCCGCGCTCGGCCATCTCGCGGGCATAGTTGGCGGGCATCTGTTCCTGAACCGAGGTCCAGGCCCCGGTCACGACGACCGTCGGCAGCGGTTCAGATCCGCGCTCTTCCGGCAGGTACAGTGTGCCGGACAGGGTGGCGCCTTCGTTCTGGAAGGTAACGGGGCGGGTTTCAACCTGCGCGACGGCGGCCGTCGACGCCATAAGCGCTGCGGCGGTGTTCAAAGCGAGGGTGTTCATGGCGTATCTCCCAAAATCTGTCTGGATGGGCACAAGCCCGATGACACCTGAGATACGCTGTCGACGGCAGGGATACTTGCACCGGACTGCCGCGTTTTTGAAAGATTCTGCTTCAGACGGCATTCGCCGCGCGGAATGCGCGGGGGGTCTGCCCTACTACCTGTTTGAAACTGCGCGTGAAATGCGAGGGGCTCATGCCCGCCTCGGACGCCATCTGATCGACGGTGATCGTCTGATCCAAACGGTCCTGAACGTAGGCCAGCACCCGTTGATAGTGCTGAGAGGTAAAGCGCGCGGACAGCTCGACCTCTTCAGCGCGGCGTTTGCCGTATTTCTGCAGCAGCTTGACCAGAAATACCCGGCTCATGGCTTCGAACATTACCGCAGATGACATATCGTCCGTTGCCAGCGCATCGCGCAAAATGACGCCTGCAGCACATAGGTCAGGATCGTAAAACTGCGGCTGGTCGTGAAACTGCTCCGGCGCCAACAGCATACCGAGTTCCGACTGTGCAAAGCGCTGGACTTTGTCCGGATGCAAGGTGATCACGATCACGTCAGACTGTCCGTACCACCGCCAACCTGACCGCATGCCTGCCGGGGTCACGATGACTTCGTCCTTGCGAAAGGTGAAATCACGCAGTGTCCCATCTCGCCAGTTTTGAACACGATGCCCATTTTCCTGAAGGTTCAGAAGGACATGATGTTCTGCAAAAACTTCCTCGGGCATCCGATCAGGTTCGGCCCGAAAATACCGCACTGACATCAAATCAGCCGCCGAAGGGCGCTGCATCGCATCGCTGTTCAACAGCGGTTCTGACGGATAGATATCAGCGTATCTCAAAGGCAATGAATGGCTCCGGCTGGCAACATAGATAGATTTGCAGGTATCCGCATCGCGGACAACACTCGATAAGTTGGGCCAACTGGTACAGGATCAAACACCTTGCTGGCGTTATATGTGGTCGTTGAACAGCCTACGCGACATCATTGATCTGCACTGACGGGGGACATACATGAAAAAAACGGGTGTGAGACTCAAGTGGTCGTCAGGAACGGCTTTATGTCGGAAAGCAGAACACAGGCGTCTCAGAAGAGCGCTTGCTTTGTTCCGCCAGGCAGTCTCTCGTACGCGCTCCACCGAACGGCCACAACTCAACCATAGATCGCTTGACCCAACATCGGTTTTATCGACGTTGGCGGTTTGTTATGACGCAGAAAATTAGCCGACGGTTGCGAGGCCAGCCGTTCAGAACATAGTCCGGCAACAACCGGAATGCGCAACGAAGCACCAGTTCGCTGCAGCTGCAAAGAATACCCTTTGATTTTAAAGGGTTTCGGCCTCCCAAAAGCTGGAAACGACTTAAAGGGCTATGGGAAGCTCCAATGTAACGCTCGCTCCTTTTTCCACTTGGTTGATTTCAACCACTCCTCCATGGCGTTTTGCCACCGCTGAGACAATTGACAATCCAAGGCCGCTGCCCTCCGAGTACTCTAGCTGCGAAAACCGACTGAATGCTGCTTCGCTTTGGGCGGGTGAAAGACCAGTTCCGTCATCGGCCACAGTTAATTTGACATTGCCTCCGTCACAGAGCAGCACAATTGATATTCGGCTCAACTTAGCGCCACCATGTTTAACTGCATTGTCCAGCAGGTTTTTGATGGCCTCAGTCAAAAATACCCGATCCCCTGTTACCATGATTGCAGACTCCGGCATCGTGACCTCAAAATCGAGCCCATTTGCCAGAATGTGTACGCCCATCTCTGCACAAGCTTCTTCCACGACCAAGCGGAAATCAATCTTTTCCATCTGATCCTGATGCGTAGGTTGCCGCAGCCGTTCCAGTGATAACAGCTGTTCCGCCACAGTGGCCGAGTTCTTTGCTGCTGCCACAAGCTCGACAATGCGTTTGTCCCTGTCTTCATCCGTTTTTGCATCTCGCAGCGCCTCGGCCATGGACTGGACTGCGGCTGCTGGATTCCGCAGTTGATGCGCGGCTTCTGAGATAAACACTTGATGGGCGTTTATACTGTCTTCGACCTGCCCAAACAGCCGGTTCAGGGTCTGAACAATGCCATGGACTTCGGTCGGGACCGGGCGTTTTATCTTGCTGAGGTCGTCGGGCGAACGCAGGTCAATGGCGTCCTGCAAGTCCAGCAACGGTCGCAGGCCGCGCGCAACGCCGAACCAGACGACAAAGCCAAGGGTGGCCATTAGAATGCCCATCAGTATAGCTGCTCGGATCGACAATTCATTGGCAAACGCGTTGCGATCCGCGATGCGTTGCCATGCGGTGACCGTCGCATCTCCTACAAGGTTATCCAGAGTGACCCGTTCGGTCATTTTCAATACGCGCACCGGCTCGTCACGATAGACCGCTTCGAAAAACTGGGGTTGGTAAACGTCCTGCTTTGTCGGGTTTGCCGAGGCAGGTGGATATGCGTAACCGGTTACGTAGATACCGCCGGGTCCGGTCACGTGGTAAAAAATCTCTCCCCCCGATGCATCGCGGATTAAGCTGCGGGTGGTGGGCGATAAAGCATCGCCGTCTGACACCGCCACATCGCGCGAGATCGCCAGACCAGCAGATAACAGGCTGTCGTCAAAAAGCTCTTGCGCCGTTTCCCGGGCAACCGTGTAGCGCCAATATCCAAGCAGGATCGCGAGCAACACCAAGGGTGTCAGGATCAGAATGAACAGCCTAAGCCGGAGCGAACCATGCCTGATCACTTCTGCACCTCAAGCAGATACCCAAGACCGCGGGCTGTCTTGATCCTAATGCCAAGGTTCTGAAGGCGTTTGCGCAATCGCGATACATGAGGTTCAACGGCAGAGTCTTCGACATCCGCACCAACGCCGTAGACATAGTCAGTCAGCTGGCCCTTGGGGACAATTCTGCCGCGCCGTTCCAGCAGGCATTCAAGCACAGCCATTTCTCGGCGTGGCACGTCAAGCACCTGTCCCTTTACGCTGACCTGCCGCGCGGTGCGGTCAAATTCCAGTTCTCCGATGGTCTCTTGCGAGCCGTAATCCAGTTGCTTGCGACGAGACAGGGCGCGGATGCGCGCCTCGAGCTCGTCCATCTCGAAAGGTTTGACCAGGTAGTCGTCAGCGCCCATATCCAGACCAGACACTCGGTCACTGGTCTCGGTGCGCGCGGTCAGCAGAATAACCGGGGCGCTGTCACCCCGGTTGCGCAGCGACCGCAAGATTTCAAGCCCTGACCGACCCGGAAGGTTGATGTCCAGAACGATCAGGTCCGCGCCTTCCTGCTCTAGATACAGATCGGCTGCATCGCCGTCTGTCAGTACATCAGCAGCATGGCCCCGATCCCGCAGGCGATAGGCAATGGCGTTGGCGAGGGTCTCATTATCCTCGACGATGACGATCCGCATTCGGGCTCCTGCAAGTTTCGCGCAAGGTTGGCGCTCCATGATTGCCAGATGGGAGGGGGAATCAACCCCACAGTTCTATTTGCGATCACGGTGGCGCGGAGGGCGCCGACGTGGTTGTCTGGTCAACAGGGAGGAACCAATGGCCATTTCCAACTTCACCCGTCGCGCCGTCGTGGGGCTGATCGCCGCCGCCGGTATCGCAGCACCCGCCGCAGCCGAGGTCGATTTCTCGGGCAAGACCATTGAATGGGTCATCCCGTTCTCGGAAACCGGCGGGTCTGCCAAATGGGCCAACTTCTTTGCGCCGCTTCTGTCCGAGGCGCTGCCGGGTCAACCGACCGTGGTGGTGAAATTTATGCCGGGCGCGGGTTCGACCAAGGGTGCGAACTGGTTTCAGGAGCAAAGCCATGATGACGGTACGCTGCTGTTCGGCACCTCGGGTTCAACTCAATTCCCGTATCTGCTGAACGATCCGCGCGTGCGTTATGAATATAACGACTGGATTCCGGTTATGGCATCGGGAACCGGTGGCGTCGCCTATCTGAACGCTGAGGATGGCGCAAAGTTTGATGGCTCCGCAAACGCGCTGAAAGACACCAACTTCATCTACGGCTCGCAGGGCGCGACCCGGCTGGATCTGGTCCCGCTGCTGGCGTGGCAGATGTTGGGTATGAATGTTGAGCCTGTCTTTGGCATCAAAGGCCGTGGAGACGGACGCCTGATGTTCGAACGTGGAGAGGCCAACATCGATTATCAAACCTCCTCGGGCTATCTGGGCGGTTCGGCGCCGCTGGTCGAGGCTGGTCAGGCCGTGCCGATGATGACATGGGGTGCCTTGGATGCAGACGGCAACATCGTGCGCGATCCGACTTTCCCGGATATCCCGACTTTCAAAGAGGTCTGCGAGGCGACCGATGGCTGTGAAACCAGCGGTGAAGCATGGGACGCATGGAAAGCCTTCTTCGTGGCGGGCTTCCCGGTTCAGAAACTGGCCTTCTTGCCCGGTGACACGCCACAAGAGGTCGTCGATGCCTACACCGCGGCGTTCCAAGCTGTAACCGAGCGTGGTGACTTTGCAGACATTTCGTCCAAACGCGTAGGCAAGTATCCGGTGTTCGTCGGCGACGGCTCAAAAGCTGCGCTGCAAACCGCGACCAATGTGGATGACAATGCCAAGCAATATGTCCTGAACTGGCTGAAGGAAGCCTATGGTGTCGAGTTGAACTAAGCCGACACGTCGTCGCGCGCCCAACGAAGGGCGCGCGTTTTTCTACATACAAGACAATTTATGAAAGGCGGCCGCTATGGAGGTTTTCGCCACCGCTCTACCTGCGCTTGGTGATGCGTGGGGTCTGATCCTGCAACCCATCGTTCTGGGCTATCTCGTGCTCGGCGTCGTTATGGGGCTGGCCGTGGGTGTTTTCCCGGGGCTTGGAGGAATTGCTGGCCTGTCGCTCTTGCTCCCTTTCATGTTCGGCATGGACCCGATCCTGGGTCTGGCCCTGATGATCGGGATGGTGGCGGTGGTTCCGACCTCTGACACTTTCGCATCGGTCCTGATGGGCATCCCCGGCAGTTCGGCATCGCAGGCCACAGTGCTGGATGGCTTCCCCATGGCCAAAAAGGGCGAGGCCGCGCGGGCGCTGTCGGCGGCCTTTTCCTCGTCCCTGTTCGGAGGGCTGGTCGGCGCGACCTTTCTGACAATGTTCATTCTGATCGCGCGCCCAATCGTTCTGGCCTTTGGACTGCCCGAGATGCTGATGATCACCATTCTTGGCCTGTCGATGGTCGCCATTTTGGCAGGACGCATCCCACTGAAGGGCGTCGCTGCCGCTGGATTAGGCCTGATGGTCGGCACAATTGGCGAGGCCGATGCCGGTGGATCGCTTCGGATGGCGACCTATGACATTCCCTATCTTACTGATGGCTTGAAACTTGTCATTGTCGGTTTGGGTATTTTTGCGGTGCCCGAAATCGTCTCGCTGCTGCGGCAGGATCGGTCGATTGCGAAAGGCGCCTCGATAGGTGCTGGATGGCTGGACGGCGTCAAAGACTGGTTTGCGAATATCTGGCTGTCGGTCCGCTGTTCGATCATCGGGGTCGTCGTCGGCGTCATTCCGGGCCTCGGCGGTTCGGTCGTTGACTGGATCGCTTATGGTCATTCGGTTCAAACCACCAAGGACAAAAGTAATTTCGGCAAAGGCGAAGTGCGCGGGGTCATCGGCCCGGAAAGCTCGAACAACGCTAAGGAAGGCGGCGGTCTGGTGCCGACGCTTCTGTTCGGAATTCCAGGCTCGGGCTCGATGGCAATCTTCATTGGTGCGGTTGCGTTGCTGGGGTCGGGGGATATCGAAGTCGGTCCGAGCATGCTTCAGGACAATCTCGACATCACCTATTCGATCGTCTGGCTGTTGGCGCTGGCCAACGTGGTGGGCACCATCCTGTGCATCGCGGCCTCGGGCGGGATCGCCAAGCTGACCACGATCCGCTTTACCTATCTGGCGCCGTTCCTGTTCATGTTGATCAGCTTTGCAGCCTTCCAATCCGGTCAGAACTTCGAAGACCTGCTGGCCTTGTTTGTGATTGGTTTGATCGGCATCTTCCTGCGTCGGTTCGACTGGTCGCGCCCGGCTTTCCTGATCGGCTTTGTTCTGTCGAACCCGGTTGAAAAGTTCACCAATCAGGCCTTCCAGATTGCATCGTTCCGTTTCCGGAAGAGCTTTGGCGAAGGGATGGAATATGTCTTCAGCCCCATCGTCATTGTCTTGATCGTGGTCACGGTTACCTCGGTTATTCTGGGAATCCGGCAAGCCAAGATGATCATGGCCGAGGGTGAGGTCCAGGCAGGTACAAAGCGTGCGCCATTGGTCTTTCTACTGGTGATCATGGCCTATCTGATCGTGGCTTTGGTCAATGCTAACATGATCCCTGACTACAACATGACCGATAAAATCATCCCCCTGGTGATCGGCTGCATCTCTTTGTTCTGCTGCGTGATCCTGCTGATCCAGATGATGCGGCGGCCCGAGGGCGACGCGATCTTTGCAGACAAGGAAATTGCGGGTGAGGACGCCAGTGCCCCCCATGGTTTGTGGTCCACGCTGGCGTGGTTCGCCGGTCTCATCGCGGCGACATGGGTGGTGGGGTTCATCCTTGCATTGCTGGGTTTCCTGATCGCGTTTTTCCGCATTCGGGCGGGGGCCAGCTGGCAGATGGCGCTGATCCTGACCGCCTGCGGTATTGGCTTTATGTGCCTGATGGCGGGCGCTCTGAACCGCGATTTCCCACCTGGACTGTTGCAGGACATGGTCAGCTTGCCCTGGCCATTGAAATGAGCAGCCCGATGACATCGCTCGGCCTGTGTACCGGGCCGGGCAGAAGAAACACCACTCAGTCTTGGCCAGGGGGGACCCGATGACCCAAACAGCAATCCCATATGTATTCATGCGGGGCGGAACCTCTCGGGGCCCGTATTTCCGCCGCTCGGATTTGCCCGAGGATCTGGACACTTTGGCCAAAGTGCTGATCGCTGCCCTCGGGGCCGGGCAATCGCTGAACATTGATGGCATCGGCGGTGGCGCGGCGGTCACGACCAAGGTCGCGATGCTGTCGGTCAGCAAGGATAACTGGGCCGATATCGACTATTTCTTCGCGCAGGTTGCGGTCGAGGATAAGTTGGTCGACTTCAAACCAACTTGCGGCAACATCCTGTCCGGTGTCGCCCCCGCTGCAATCGAAATGGGGTTGTTTGAGCCCCAAGGCGATGAAACCGAAATCCGCATCCGGGCGGTCAACACCGGGGCCCGTGTAGTGGCCCGGATTCAGACACCCGGGGGAAGGCTGACCTATGAGGGTGATACAGGCATTGCCGGGGTGCCCGGCCAGTCTGCACCGGTGCAGCTGAGTTTCATGGGGGTGGTTGGGTCAGCAACCGGTGCTTTCCTGCCCACCGGCAACCTGCGTGACACAGTTCAGGGGATCGAACTGACTTGCATGGACGTCGCCATGCCAATGGCCATTGCCTGCGCCGCCGATTTCGGACTGACGGGTTATGAAAGCGCCGAGGATCTGGACGCCAACCGCGCCTTTTTTGACAGGATGGAAGCCGTTCGGATCGAAGCCGGGGAACGGATGGGGATGGGGGATGTGTCCAAATCCGTGACCCCCAAATTCGGCCTTGTAGCTCCTGCGAAAGTGGGCGGAACGCTTGCGGTGCGGTATTTCATGCCGTGGAAGACCCACCCGACCATGGCGGTTACCGGTGCGCAGTGCATGGCGTCCTGCGCTTTGACGCCCGGCACGGTCGCGGACGGTTTGCTGGATCGCCCGACGACAAGCCCGGCTGAAGTCATATTGGAACATGCCTCGGGCACGATCGACGTATTGGTGGATTTCACCACTGAGAATGGGTTCACTGTAAACGCAGCAGGCTTGGTTCGTACCGCGCGCAAGTTGGCAGACGGCCATGTGTACGTTCCACAATCCGTGTGGAAAGGGAGTTGATTAGGCACTTTCAAATTGGTATACCTTTGTATACAAATAGGAAAGGTTACGATGGACGACTACTCGGAATGCCTCGATATCGCGCGTCAGGAGCTCCGGTTGGCGCAAGCTGCCTTGCGGCGGGATATGGCCGAATACCCCACGCCAATCGCGGGATGCGACGAGCAATTCAATCATCTGTTGGACCAAAGCGAACGCGTCCGAAACGCGCTGGCAGCACTTGACGTGCAGCATTTTGTGCCGACACCCAGAAAACTGACCACCGAGCAGAGTATAGAAAACCGATGAAAGTACACATTCTGGACGATTGGTTCGACACGCTGCGTGGGCTGCCATGTTTTGAGAGGCTCAACGATCATGAAGTGACGGTGTGGACGGATCATGTCGAGGATCTTGACATCTTGGCCAAGCGTTTGCAGGAGGCTCAAGTGCTGGTGCTGTTCCGAGAGCGGACCAAAGTCACGCGTGCCTTGCTGGAAAAGTTGCCGAATTTGCAGCTGATCAGCCAGCGCAGCGTCTATCCCCATGTTGATGTGCCGGCCTGTACAGATCAGGGTGTTTTACTGTGTTCGAATATGCATAGCGGCACGCCGTCTTATGCTGCGGCGGAACTCACATGGGCGCTGATCATGGCTGGGATGCGGGATTTGCCCGCTCAGATGGCCTCGGTCAAGGCAGGGCACTGGCAGGCAGGGGTAGGCAAGACGCTACGCGGTCGTCAATTGGGGCTCTATGGTTACGGCCGTATCGCGCGTGCGGTTGCGGGTTATGCCGAGGCGTTCGGAATGAATGTCGTTTGGTGGTCGTCCGATGAAGGTCGGTCGCGTGCGCAAGCGGATGGCGCTAGGGTCGCGCCGAGCCGCGAGGCGTTTTTTGCCGATAGTGACGTTGTTTCGATCCATGTGCGCCTGAAACCGGACACGCGTGCGATCATTACCGCATCGGATTTTGCGCAGATGCAGCCCGGGGCGATCTTCGTGAACACTTCACGGGCCGGGCTGATTGCTCCGGGCGCTTTGCTTGAAGCGCTCAACGCCGGTCGCCCCGGCAAAGCCGCGATTGATGTATTCGATTCCGAGCCACTGACTGACGCGACCGATCCATTGCTGGCACATCCCAACCTGCTCGCGACGCCGCATATTGGTTTTGTGACCGAGGATGAGTTCGACCTGCAATTTGCCGATATCTTCGATCAAGTAAATGCTTACGCCGACGGCGCGCCGATCCACATGATCAACCCCGAGGTTTGGACCACCGTAGAATAAGATTGGCGGCGATAGGCGCGCCGATGATCACCAGCACAATCCTTGTCAGATGGTGAGTGATCACAAAGCCCAGGTCCGCGCCTGAAACGATGGCCAGAACTGTCATCTCGGCCTGCCCGCCGGGCGCGAAGGCCAGAAACGCCTCGACCGGCTTGCCAAGCCCTAACGTGGTGACAACAGCAGTGAAGGCCGCCGCCAACACGGCCAGGACAACCACATAGGCGCAACCCGCTGCCACGACCTTGCGCAATTCCACCCAGGTGACACCGACAAACTTCACTCCGATTCCGCAACCGATGAAGAATTGCGCGGCCAGGATGGCCTCGCGCGGGGGGCGGGTATGGATGAAGTCCCCAAGTGACAAAGCAGCTGTCAGGATCATCGGTCCCAGGATCGACGCGCCGAAGAGACCGATGCGCTCGCCGCCCTTCCAGCCGATAAAGGCGGCCAACACCATCAGGGCCAGTTCGTGAACCGGCAGGGCGTGTGCGGGTTCACCGATTGGGTTGGTCAGTTCAGCGCCATAGAAAACAGTCAGGAATAGCGGGGCCAACGTCACTATGATCAGCACGCGTGTGCCGTGGATCAGCGACAAGGTGCGCGGATTGGCACCCGCCTCGGATCCGAAGATGATCATGTCCTGCAACCCGCCGGGCATGGCAGCATAAAAAGCGGTTGTAGTATCGAAGCCCCAAACCTTGCGGAAGAATGGCACTCCGACCAGTGCGATCAGCAGGATAAAGAACGGAACCAGCGCAATCGACGCGGCCATTTTCGGCAATTCGGCAAACAGGGCCGGAGTGATCGATGCTCCCACGGCAACGCCCAGGATAGTGCGCGCCGCCACCGAGACCTGCCCGAATCCCTCCATCGGCGCATGCGCCAGGGCTGCAATCAGACAGGCGCTCATTGGGCCGAACAGGAAGGGCAGGGGCAAATTCATTAACCAGAATGCTCCGGTGCCCAACACTGCAAGCGCGAAGGTCACTGCACGTTTTTTCGCTGAGGAGGGTGCGTTGATCTGGGTGGACAAAATGTAGATTCCGGTGCGGTTGACTTAGTGTGTATCCAAATGTATACAAGTGGACGCAATAACACAAGTGAGCGCGTGATGACCCTGCAGGACGACCCGTTACAGCCTGGCCCACAAGGCAATTCCGCCTATCAGCGCCTGCTGGATGAGATTCGCGAAGGTAGCCTGCCGCCCGGCGAACGCCTGCGCGAGATAGAGTTGTCCGAGAGGTTGGGAGTTAGCCGCACGCCTGTGCGCGAAGCGATCCGACAGCTGGAAGCGGATGGCTTGGTAACACATATCCCCCGTCAAGGCGCGACGGTACGCAGCCTGGATTACGCCGAAGTGATGGAGCTCTATGAGATGCGCGCTGTGCTCGAGGGAACTGCGGCCCGTCTGGCGGCAAGGGCGGCGTCCGATGTCGAACTGGATGAGCTGGATGTGCTGAATGACCGGCTGGCCGAGGCAGGCACCGGTCCGGAGGCCGCGCGGATCAATCGGATTTTCCATGCGACGCTTCTGGATGCGGCCAAGAACCGGTTTCTGGCTAAATCCATGTTGTCTTTACAAAAGGCGTTGCTGATCCTGGGTCCGTCGCAATTGCTGGACGGCGACCGAGCCGAGGTCGCAGTAGCCGAACATCGCCTTATCATGGCCGCCTTGAAAGCCCGGGATGGCGCGGCGGCTGAGAAAGAGATGCGCGCTCATATCCACGCAGCACAACGCATGCGCATTCGCGCCTTGCAGGAGCGCGACCGAACAACGGACCAAACTCAATAGGCGGAAACCACATGGCCACCCAAAAGGAAGCCTACGATATCGCTGTGATTGGCGGAGGTAACGCCGCCCTGTGCGCTGCGATGACCGCCGCCGAAGCAGGCGCGCGCGTTCTTATCCTCGAAGCGGCGCCAAAACCCTATCGTGGCGGAAACTCTCGCCACACCCGAAACTTTCGCTGTATGCATTCCAGCCCGTTGGGCCCGCTGGTCGAGGAATACAGCGAAGACGAATACCTGTCAGATCTGCTCAAGGTTACCGGGGGCAAAACCGACAAAGATCTGGCGCGCCTCGCAATTCGTACGTCCGAGGAATGTCTTCCCTGGATGGAGGAGCACGGGGTTCGGTTCCAGCCCTCTTTGTCGGGGACGCTATCGCTGGCGCGGACGAATGCGTTCTTTATGGGCGGCGGTAAATCGCTGGTAAATGCCTATTACCGGACAGCAGCGAAGCTGGGCGTCGAAGTCCTGTACGAAGCCGCCGTCACGCATCTCGAATTGAACGGAGACCGGATTGAGTGGGTAGACTTCACCTGCGAAGGCCAATCCCATCGCATAACGCCCAAAGCGGTCATCGTCGCTTCGGGCGGCTTTCAGGCTGACACCGATTGGCTGACGCGTGCGTGGGGACCTGCGGCACGCAACTTCCTGATCCGGGGCACGCCCTATAACCGGGGTGTCGTGCTGGCCGATCTTCTGGATCAAGGCGTTGAGAGCGTTGGAGACCCGACCCAATGCCACGCCGTTGCCGTCGACGGGCGTGCTCCGAAATTCGATGGCGGCATCGTCACCCGTCTGGACTGCGTTCCATTCTCAATTGTTGTCAACAAAGATGCCGAGCGGTTCTATGACGAGGGCGAGGACGTCTGGCCAAAGCGTTACGCGATCTGGGGTCGCCTAGTCGCAGCCCAGCCGGATCAGGTGGGCTATGTGATCATTGATGCCAAATCGCTGAATCTGTTCATGCCGTCGGTTTTTCCGCCGTTAAAGGCGGACACGCTCGAGGAACTGGCCAAAGCGATGGGCCTGCCCGCCGATAAGCTGACCACGACCGTCGCAGAATTCAATGCCGCCTGCGGTGACACAAGTGGCTTTCATCCAACAGAATTGGACGGAGTTTCAACTACCGGCCTGACCCCACCCAAAACCAATTGGGCGCGCCCGATCACCGAACCTCCTTACTATGGCTACTCACTGCGCACCGGTGTGACCTTCACCTATCTGGGGCTCAAGGTGGATGAATCTGCGCAATGTTCAATGGCAAACGGCAAAATCCAGAACCTCTGGGCGGCAGGCGAAACCATGGCTGGGTCGATTTTGGGGCAGGGTTATCTGGCCGGGTTCGGCATGACCATCGGAACCGTCTTCGGACGCATTGCAGGACGAGAGGCCGCTTCTTATGCGAACTGAACTGATACAGGAAGCCCGCCGTCAGGCTGAGATCTGCAATGCCTGCCGGTATTGCGAAGGCTATTGCTCGGTCTTTCCGTCGCTTCACGCTGAACGCGCATTCTCGGACGGCGATATCACGCAATTGGCCAATCTCTGCCATAACTGCAGAGGATGTTACTATGCCTGCCAATACACGGCGCCGCATGAGTTCGACCTCAACCTGCCGAAGGCTCTGGCCGAGGTCCGGCGCGACAGTTGGGAAAGCTTCGCCTGGCCGCAACCTCTGGCGCGCTGCTTCCATAGCCACGGTGGGGCGATCGCTCTGGCTCTGGTCGTCGGCTTCGCGCTTATTTTTTGGGCCATTCGCGCGATCGGCTCGACCGGAGGCGAAGGCTTCTACTCTGTCCTCTCTCACAACGCGATGGTAGTGATTTTTGCTCCGGCATTCCTGCTGCCGTTGTTCAGCATTGGCCTCAGCTTGCGGCGTTATTGGCACGCAGTTGGAGGCAAGCCGATCCAACCGGGCGACTTGAAAGCTGCGCTAAGCCGAACGGCCAAAATGCAGGACCTGGCTGCTGGCCACGGGGAGGGTTGCAATTTCGAGGACGAAGACCGTTTTAGCCAGGCCCGCCGCCACGTGCATCATGCGATCATGTACGGGTTTCTGCTGTGTTTTGCTTCGACTTCGGTGGCGACGATCATGCATTACGGGTTCGATCTGCACGCACCTTACGGGTTCTGGTCATTGCCGAAGCTGTTTGGAGTCACAGGGGGCGTTTTGCTCACTGTTGGCTGCTACATGATGGTCCGGCTGAAACAGAAGTCAGACCGCAATCTCGGCGATGTTTCAGCTTGGGGCGGAGAAATCGGATTTATATTACTGCTTGGGTTTGTAGCGTTGAGCGGGCTTGTTCTTTACGCTTTCGGTTCATCCGCAGTAATGCCTGCGCTGCTTGCCGTCCATCTGGGGTCGGTCCTCGCGTTCTTCCTTCTTACGCCTTACACAAAAATGGCGCACGGTTTCTATCGGCTTGCTGCCCTTGTCAGGGATGCGCAACGAAAAAGAGATGTGTCGGTGGTCCGCTAGCAGCCCGCATGTCCTGAGTGAGGCGAAGGAAAACGCATTTATTATCGAAGGACGCGGTGTCGCGGGTGGCAGCCAACGCCCCGAAGGGTTCGCGTGAATATTTCTCAGCG
The DNA here is from genome assembly GCF_013034175.1 of Ruegeria sp. HKCCA5463. NCBI lineage: Bacteria > Pseudomonadati > Pseudomonadota > Alphaproteobacteria > Rhodobacterales > Roseobacteraceae > Ruegeria > Ruegeria sp. HKCCA5463. The sequence goes on along the minus strand of NZ_WQFL01000005.1, from coordinate 289,488 downwards.
GCACTGAAAGATACCGCCACGAAAGGTGCGGAATTGATGGAAAAGCTTGGAGTCGCGCGTGGTAAAATCTGTGCGCCAATCGAAAACAGAATGACGAAAAATCTATGAATTAGGTGCCTCTGAACGGCAGAGCCGATGGCAGGTGTCGACAGATTGGCATCTTTGTTCTGAGCGTTAATTCCTTTCTGGAATCATTAACCCCCCCTTCTTCACTAAAAGGTCGACAATTGCGCCGACCCCTTTTTTGTGACGAAGGGACGTGAACAAAAAGGGCCGTCCATTGCGCATTCTGGCTGCATCTCTATCCATGACCTCCAGTGAAGCGCCAACATGCGGCGCCAGATCGGTCTTGTTTATGACCAGGATGTCGGATTTCGTTATTGCCGGTCCGCCTTTTCGCGGGATTTCCTCTCCTGCTGCGACGTCGATCACATAGATTGTAAGGTCTGCGAGTTCCGGGCTGAAAGTAGCCGACAGATTGTCGCCACCGCTTTCGATCAGAACGATATCAAGATCTGGATGGCGTTCCTGCATTTCAGCGACAGCGGCAAGGTTTATCGATGCATCCTCGCGGATTGCTGTATGTGGGCATCCGCCCGTTTCGACGCCGATAATCCGATCTTGGGGAAGGACCTGCATGCGCACCAGCGCTTCGGCGTCTTCCTGAGTGTAAATATCATTGGTGATGACGCCCACTGAACAAGCATCGCGCAGGGCTTCAGACAAGGCAGCGGTCAAAGTGGTCTTTCCGGCTCCAACCGGACCACCGATGCCAACGCGAAGAGGGCCGTTCATACTGCTCATGTTCGGAATATCCTTGAATATTGTATTTCGTGTCTCATCGACGCGATGTCCGTCAGGAACGCAGTCGAACTCAATTCGTCCAAGCCTGCCATTTGCGCTTGTTCAGCGATACGAGCACATAGCGGTGTCAAATTACGGATCAGTTTTTGAGCGTCGGTTTGCCCCAGCGGCACAAGGCGCGTTGCGCACGCGACCAAGTTGCTTGCAAATGCTTGTAGATACAGCTTTGTCGTTAACAGTATGGGAAGGCCCTGCAGATGCGCGGCATAGCCCACCGACACTGGATAGGAAAGCTGTTGGATGTCTAAATCCCAGACATCTCCTGTGACGGTCCCGAATGCCTGCCCCAGCAATTCGGTTTCCATTTTTCTTTCCGATGACGCGCAGATCGCCCGTGCCTTGGTATCAACGCTGATAAGCTCATCATTATCCTGCGCGTTGTAAGCGGACACTACGAACAGAGCGTCATTCCATCCCGACCCATGTTCCTGCACATCAGAAATCCAGGCTTCGGCGTCTTGTGAACTGGCGACAGCCCCCTCGTCAATTGCGGTTTCCAGCCCATGAGAATATGCAAAGCCTCCCACAGGATATGCCGGAGACAACCACTGGGTCAGCGTAAGGATATCAGCTTCAGTGGGCGTGGCCATGTGTCCTGCCGTGGCCGTAGGCCCCGCCTTCAGGGGTGAACGGTTCGTGCACCTCACGTACTGTGGCCCCGATTTTCAACAGCATGTCTCGGATCACATGATCGACCTGGATCAACAGACGATCCTTTTCGATCTGGCAGGGCGTGTGGCGATTGCCGATATGCCATGCGATACGTGTCAGATCCGGAGCCGAGACTTCCAGCAAGGCTTCGGGCGCGGCTTGGATTTCAACCGCGCGCCCATCGTCCAGGATCAGCGCGCCACCGTGATCCAGTGAGGTTGTCTGAGCCAGGTCGACCAGAATCTGTTCGCCGCTTTCGCATGTTAAAACCTTTCGGCGCAAAAACCGATCGTCATAGGTCAACGACAGGCAATCGGCAGTGTCGTCGTACATGTGATCCGAGTAACGGCGTGCGGTGCAGAGCAGGGCGGTCATACCGTCGCCTCCTCTGGAGCAGAAATGGTCAGAGCCAGATCGAATCCGAAAACACCCGATGCACGATCCGTTCGCGTGATAGGCCCCGTTTTTTCAACTCTTCGTCGCTGAGCGATTGCAGGAATTCGACTTGCCGCACGCGCGATTGAGCTTCGGCCACACTGATCAGAGCCCCGTAGATTGATGATCCGATGGACGCGATCAGACCGGGCAGCGAAAAGCCTGCGTGTGATTGTGTTGCTGAGTGTGCCATTTGGACCCTCGTAAACGTTGGTCCTCCCTTGAGCATTAATATCTGTCATATCGGCCTCACGTTGAAGTGGGTGTTTGGTCATTTCTGCCTTGCGCACGGTGCAATGCAGCATAATTTTTAGTCAGAACATAAAATATCGCTGTGCCATCGGCAGCACTTCGGCCGGTTGGCAGGTCAGCAATTCACCGTCTGCCCGGACCTCATAGGTTTCCGGATCAACTTCAACATGCGGCGTCGCGTTGTTGAGCAAAAGATCCTGTTTGCCAATCTCTCGTGTGTTTTGGACAGCGACGGTCTGCTTCGCCAAGCCCAGTGTATCGCCAATCCTGTCGGCCTGTGCGGCCTCAGAGACAAATGTGATTGCCGAATGCTCGACCGAGCGGCCATAGGCCCCGAACATCGGGCGGCTATAGACTGGTTGCGGTGTGGGGATCGACGCGTTTGGGTCACCCATTTGGGCACAAGCAATCGTACCGCCCAGCAAAACCATCTCGGGTTTCACACCAAAAAAGGCAGGGTTCCATAGAACAAGATCAGCACGTTTGCCTTCTTCGATACTGCCAATCTCGCGGCTCAGGCCATGAGCAATGGCCGGGTTGATCGTGTATTTGGCGATATAGCGTCTGACGCGCAGGTTGTCGTTTTCGCCTGTTTCCTCGGGAAGGCGCCCGCGCTGTTTCTTCATTTTGTCGGCGGTTTGCCACGTCCGGATCAACACTTCGCCCACGCGGCCCATAGCCTGACTGTCGGACGCAATGATGCTGAACGCGCCCATGTCGTGCAGGATATCTTCAGCCGCGATGGTCTCACGCCGGATGCGGCTTTCAGCAAAAGCCACGTCCTCGGGGATGGATTTGTCGAGGTGATGGCAGACCATCAGCATGTCCAGATGTTCCTCGACCGTGTTTACCGTAAAAGGCCGCGTGGGGTTGGTAGAGGAGGGCAGGACATGGTCCTCTCCGCAGATTTTGATGATATCTGGTGCGTGGCCGCCGCCCGCGCCTTCAGTGTGGAAAGCGTGGATAGTCCGACCCTTTATCGCTGCAACCGTATTTTCAACAAACCCGGATTCGTTGAGCGTGTCAGTGTGGATCATCACCTGAACGTCCATCGCGTCAGCGACCGAAAGGCAGCAATCGATGGCCGCCGGGGTCGTACCCCAGTCCTCGTGCAGTTTCAGGGCACAAGCCCCGGCTTTGACCTGCTCCTCCAAAGCAGCTGGAAGCGAAGCATTTCCCTTGCCTGCAATAGCAAGATTCATGGGAAAAGCATCCGCCGCCTGCAACATCCGGCCGATATGCCACGGGCCCGGGGTACATGTGGTAGCCAGAGTGCCATGTGCCGGGCCGGTGCCACCGCCAAGCATGGTCGTCAGGCCAGAATGCAGCGCGTCCTCGATCTGTTGCGGGCAGATGAAGTGAATATGGCTGTCGAACCCGCCAGCCGTCAGGATGCGACCTTCGCCCGCGATGGCTTCTGTGCCGGGACCGATGATGATGCCTACTCCGGGTTGCGTATCTGGATTTCCGGCTTTGCCGATCTTGGCGATGCGCCCGTTCTTCAGACCGACATCCGCCTTGTAGATACCCGAGTGATCCACGATCAGAGCATTGGTGATCACAGTGTCCACGGCACCTTCGGCACGTGTGGCCTGAGACTGCCCCATCCCATCTCGAATGACTTTGCCGCCACCGAACTTGACCTCTTCACCATACACATCTTCGCGGTGGCCGGTTTCACTAAAACGCGCAGTTGTTGCGCGCTCCACGATAAGGTCTTTTTCTACCTCGATGATCAGATCGGTATCTGCCAATCGTACTTTGTCGCCGACCGTGGGGCCGAACATGGAGGCATAGTCACTCCGACTGATCTTGCCCGGCATCTTTCAGAGCCCCCATGATATGCATATTGAAACCGTAAATGTGCCGGCGCCCTTCAAATGGCACCAGTATAACTTCGCGAGTTTGGCCTGGCTCAAATCGCACCGCGGTACCCGCCGGGATGTCCAGCCGCATACCCAAAGCTGCATACCGATCAAAATCCAGGGCCGAGTTTGCTTCGGAAAAATGGTAGTGGCTGCCGACCTGTATTGGTCGATCGCCGGTATTGGCGACAATAACAAGACGGCTACTGCGTCCCGCGTTCAGCGTCAGTGAGCCTTCGGCAGGAATAACCTCACCCGGAATCATTTTTGCAGCTTCAAAATCACGGTTATGGCGATGACCCCAATCAAAGCCAACCCAGCTGCAAGCGCGGTGTAATCGCTGCCATGGGCGTGAATATGGGTATCCGAATGGGCCGTGGCCGGACCAGCCAGAATGAGAGCGGGAAACAGCATGCGGATCATGGGTGACTCCTTTGGAAATTAGCGAATGGGGTTGTGGACAGTCACAAGTTTTGTGCCATCCGGGAAAGTGGCTTCGACCTGCACCTCGTGGATCATCTCGGGCACGCCTTCCATGCAGTGTTCCCGAGAGATCACTTCAGCCCCAGCTTGCATCATGTCGGCGACCGAACGGCCATCGCGCGCGCCTTCGACCACGGCATCGGTAATCAACGCAATGGCCTCGGGGTGATTCAGCTTGACGCCACGCGCCAGCCGTTTGCGAGCGACCTCGGCGGCCATGGCCACCAGTAGTTTGTCTTTTTCACGAGGGGTTAGGTTCATGTCAGAGCATCCAGCATCGGGGCAATGTGTCGTTGTTCAGCCGGCGCAGAACCGGCATCAATGTGCGGCGCAGTGCAAAGCTGTCGCCGGCCAGAATGCGAATGACCAGTAGGTCTTTCCGGATCAGAGTTGCCCCGGCGGCGTCCGGTAGCAATTCCCTGACAGGTTCCAGATGACCTTCGGCGGAACTCGACATTAAGACGATCAGGGCCATCGCCCCTGCGCCGTTTGCAATATGCCGCTTAGCCAAGTGAGTGTGCCAATCTCCAGCGAACCTAATCGCATCGAGAAACAACGGCGTTCCTTCGCGCCAAATCTCGATCTGATCGCGCAAGCGGATTTCAGTCAACGTTTCACCCATGGCGACGCGTCCAAAAACAAGCGGTTCCACCATCAGCATTTGGGCATCCGGTGACAGGTCGATCCTGAGGCGCCGGTCCAACGCACTGCCATTGTACAGAATGGTCTCTTGCGGCAACCAGTTCAGCCGGGCTCCAGCCTCTACCGTCAATTGATTTGTAACCTGGCCCCATTCTTTGGGCTGGGCCTTGTAAGCGCGCTCGCAAGCTTGCGTAGTCAAGGTCAGCGCCGTGCCTTTTGCTGCCTTGCAAGAAAACCGAAAGCAATCTCCTCCTGTCACTCCGCCAGCCGAGTTTAGCAGAACCGCATCAAGTTCAGGTGTCGTGGTTCTGGGGAATAGGCATTTGAAAGACCCAGATTGGCGAAACTTGTTCAGTACGGTCCTGTTGCCCAATTGCTTGGTGCTTAAGCTGACGGTGCCTGCTGCGCGCGGTGGTACTGCGCTGTGCGCGGGTAATATGGTTGCAACTTGTGTAATAGGGCACCTACAGCGCTTCGTTTTGCTGCTACCTGTTTCTCTGTTGAAGTATCGGAACACTAACTTGCAGCGTCGGAATCTGCTTAATTTCACAACATGTGATTAAATTTTAGACAGCAACCATTGGCTTGGATGAAAAAATATGCGCATCTCGCCGATTTCCCAAATTGGGTTAAAGGTAACTTGGGGAGGCTTCGTTTTCCTGAAGGATGGGCGGAAAGCTGAACTCAGCTATCCGCACGATTGCCACAGTGCGTCTTCCCGTTCGCAGGCTTTCATCAGCCTCGAATAGACAAGTGACACAGGCTTCATCGACGCGCCAGCAGAGAGCTCAGAATGAAATCCTCCATGCTTCCAGCGATTTTGCTCATGGGCGTTTCCGACAGAACGCTGCGATACGCGCTTCCTTCCAGAACCTCTATCACCAATTGCGACGCCTGTAGAGGATCCGGAACAGCGCGCAGATCTCCTGCCTCCACGCCGCGTCTCACTACTTCTTCAAGCGCCTCCGTCAGTCTGGCTCGGTTTTCGACGAACAGTCGCGCGATATCCTGTTGACGAACGGCTTCGCTCGAAATCTCCAAGGTTAGGATGACGTTTTCCGGCGCAGCCAGATAGTTGGCGTAGGCCCGGATGAACTTTTTCAACACTTTGGGTGCGGGTGCATTTGAATTCAGGACTTTCAGAAACGGCTCCAGTTCGCGGCGTTCGAGCATTGCGATTTCCACAAGCACATCATGCTTGCCGCGAAAATGGTTGTAGAGGTTTCCAAGGCTGACGCCCGCCCGCGCTGCGATATCGCGGACGCCGGTCTGATGATAGCCGCGCTCGAGAAAACACATGACGGCGGCTTCCAAAATCTGGTTGCGGCGCTTGGCTGTAGCCTTTTCCCGGGCTGACCCTGGTTTTTTGGTGTCTTCAGACATTTTTGCTTTTTCATATTGAACGAACGATCGTTCATAGTATATGACATCCAATCGTGCACCACAAGGCGCAATGGTTCAGGCGGCTCAGGAAAAACAGGACAATGACAGACAAAACCTCAAAAGCTCAGCGAAGACCAGCCAAGCGTTGGCTCTGGATTGGATTGTCGCTGATGCTGTTTGTGGCGATCGTCATCCTGTTGTTTGACACGGAAGATACGGTTGATGTTCAGGCAACAAACATCTCACCTCCGCCACCGACCGTCTCTGTCGTAACTGTTGTTCCGGAAACCGTGCAGGCGCGAGTTTCTGCATTTGCCGAAGTTCGGCCTCGTTGGGATGCCGAGCTGCGATCTGCTGTGTCCGGGCGCATCACCGCAGTCCATGCCGGTGCTTTGGCCGGGACACAGGTGGAACGGGGCGCCCCTTTGTTTTCAATCGAAAATGCCCCTTATCAAAGCGCCGTTGCAGCCGCTGAGATGGAGCTTGAGCGAGCAGAGCTTGCACTGTTGCGCGCGCAGAACAACGTAACCGTCGCGAAACGGCAGTTCGAACGAGACGGGGTGGAACCGCCAAACGAACTGGCCGTGAACCTGCCGCAATTGCGCGTCGCCGAAAAAACCGTTGCAGCGGCGCAGGCCCGCCTGAATGCGGCGAGAAATGACCTGAAGGACGCAGAAGTTGTTGCCCCGTTTTCAGGCTTTGTCACCCGTCGCTTTGCCAGCCTTGGCCAGGCGGTCAACCCGGGCGATCCCCTGATACACCTGTCGGACAACCGGCAATTCGAACTGGTTGCCGGGTTCAGCCAAGCGGATTGGGCGCTGTTCGATCATCCGATCTCTGGCGTTGCTGCTGACCTGACGCACCGTTCGGGCGAAAGCCTTGGGCAGGCTCGGGTCCGGCGTGGAGGCGGGTTTCTGGATCAGGACACACGACAGGTGCGCGTCTTTTTGGATGTCGCAAACCCCGGTGACGGCATACTCGCCGGAGACTTTCTGAAGGTGCACATTCCAGGACGGCGAATTGCTGACACCGTGACCATGCCGGAAAGCGCCCTGACGCGTGCGGGGTACATTTGGCTTGTGGATGAAAACGACCACCTTCAGAGGTTCAGCCCGAACATCCTGTTCCGCAGCGAAGGTGCTTTCACAATAAAGGCCCCCGACGGGAACGGCCCATGGCGCGTGGCCAAGACACCTTTGGCCTCGTTTCTGCCGGGTCAGCGCGTCACGCCGCTGTCGGATGGGAGTTGAGCCATGCACGCCCTGACATCCTGGTTTATCCGCAACCCTGTCGCCGCCAATCTGATGATGGCGCTGATCCTCTTTCTTGGGGTGCAGACGCTGCTGAATATTCGGATCGAGGGCTTCCCTCGCATACCTGCGGAAAGCGTTACGATTTCGATCGAGTTCCCGGACGCCACTGCCGAACAGGTCGATGAATTGGTGACCCGCAAAGTTGAGCAGGCGCTGGAAGGGTTGGAGGGCGTGCGCAGTGTGACTTCGCGATCCCAAAACGATCTGAGTGTCGTGACCGTCCGCCGCGCGGGTGGCCAGAAACTGCAAGCCGTTCTGGATCGTGTCCGCATTCGCATCGATGGGTTGACCGATCTGCCCGATACCGCGCGCCGCCCTGTGATCGAAGCGTCGGGTTTCGATTTTCCGGCGCTCTATCTGAACCTTTACGGCGAAACAGACCCGGCCACATTGCAGAGCCTGGCGCAGCGCCTGAAAGAAGAGCTGCTGGCGCAACCGGAATTGTCGCGGCTGCAAATCTGGGGTCTGATCCCGCGGGAACTGCGCATCGAAATCGACCCTGCGCTGCTGCGCCACTATGGCCTGACCGTGGCGGATGTGACCCGCGCCATCGAGGAAAACTCGGTGACATTTCAGGCAGGCCGTTTGCGGACCGAGGGTGGCACGATCTATCTGCGGGCCGATGATCGCGCAAAATACGCTCCTGAATACGCGGCCCTGCCGATCATTGAACGTGACGACGGGTCTTTTGTGCCCTTGGGTGATATCGCCAAGATCGAAGACGGGTTTCAGGACGGCGAGTACCTGTTTCGGCTGAACGGCAAACCAACCGTCGGGATGGAGGTTCTGGTCGGGCAGAAAGAGAACCTGCTGACGATCAGTGACGTTGTGCGCCGCACGGTGGATGAGTTCAGCCGCCAGTTGCCGTCGCAGGTTCAGGTCGATGTCTGGGGCGACAGCGCCGGCTATATCTCGGACCGGCTGGCGCTGTTGCGGTCCAACGGGGTGCAGGGGCTGATCCTTGTGACCTTGATGCTGTCGGTGTTTCTGAACGTGCGCCTGGCCTTCTGGGTCGCCATGGGCATTCCGGTTTCGGTCATGGGGGCCATAGCCGTTTCGGGTTCAAAATGGGTGGACTATTCGCTCAATGATGTCACTACCTTCGGTCTGATCATCGCCCTGGGCATTCTGGTCGATGATGCCGTTGTGGTCGGAGAAAGCGTTTTCGAGGAACGTCGAAAGGGCAAGGATCCGATTCAGGACACTGAACGCGGCGTGCACCGCGTGGCAGTCGCAACAGTCTTCGGCGTGCTGACGACAATCGCGGCGTTCTTCCCGATGTTGTTGATCGACAACCCGTTGGGCAAGGTACTGGCCGGGTTCGCGGGGATCGTGATCCTGACGCTGGTCTTTTCGCTCATCGAAAGCAAGTTCATCCTGCCCGCCCATCTGGCGCAGGTTTCGATGGGGCAAGAGCGCAGGTACCTGCTGTCCCGCCTCTGGGGCCGCGTACAGGATACTGCGCAGGGCGGCCTGGACTGGGTACGGGATCGCATCTATCAGCCCTTGCTTGTCGCCGCGGTGCGGCAGCGCTATGCAGTGCTGATCCTGTTCGTCGCCGCCGCGACGCTGGGGCTTGGCTTGATGTACAAGGGCAAGGTCAGAACGGTGTTCTTTCCCGAAGTGCCCGGTCAGATCATCACGATGAACCTGGAAATGGACGCCCGCGCGCCCTTTGCGCTGACCCGCGCGAACGTGGACCGGATTGAAACTGTGTTGAGCGATCTGAACGCCGAGCTTGCCGAGGGCGCGGGCATGGCCACGCCGCCCGTTCAGACGGTGTTCAGCATCATCAACGGCGCAGGAAACGCGCAAATATACGCTGAAATGATCCCGGTGGCCGAACGACCGGATGTTCCGATCCTTTCCGTGGTTCGCGAATGGCGCGACCGGGTTGGTGCGGTCGAAGGTGCAACCGAGTTGGAGTTCACCGGCTCGGAAACACTCGCCGGAGGATTCCGCACCCGGTTGGCGTCCAAAGACGAAGACCTGCTGCAACAGGCCAGCGCCGAGATGAAAGACTTCCTGTCGAACATTGAGGGCGTGGCGAATGTTCGGGATGGGCTGGCGGGCGGCCAGCCCGAACTGAAACTCCGCCTGCGTCCGGACGCGCGGCACCTTGGCTTCAATGCCGAGGCTTTGGCCAGACAGATTGGTTATGGGTTCGGCGGGGCCGAGGTGACCAAGGTTCGGCGCGACGGGTCCGAAATCCGCGTGGTCGTGCAGAACGCGCGGGAAAACCGCGATACGCTCGCCGATCTGATGCAGACCCAGTTGCGCAGCGCATCCGGTGCCTGGGTGCCGCTTGAGACGGTTGCCGAAATCGAAGGCACCTACGCCTCTGACACCGTCGATCGCCGCGACGGCAAGCGCATGAACATCGTGGCCGCGTCCATCGACCGCGACCGTGTTGCCCCCGAAGAGGTTGGTCAGGCGGTGTTCGAACAGTTGGTCCCGAAACTCCGCGAAAAGTACCCGAGCGTCAAAGTTCTGCCCGCCGGTGAACTAGAAGAGATGGCCGATATCAGCGGTGGCTTGAAACGTGCGCTGCTGCTGGCCGCCGTTTTGATCTATGTGTTGATGGCCGTGCCGTTGAAAAGCTATTGGCAACCTTTCGTCATTCTGGCCATCGTGCCCTTCGGTTTTATCGCGGCTGCGGTCGGGCACCTGATCATGGATGTGTCGCTGTCGCTGTTTTCGTTCTTCGGCATGCTGGCGCTGACCGGCGTGATCGTGAACGACAGTCTGGTCATGATCACCCGATACAATCAGGCGCGCGAGGAAGGCCAGCCCGTGAACCTGGCGCTGACAAGCGCTGGCATCGGACGTTTCAAGGCGATCTTTCTGACCACCGCAACGACGGTGATCGGCCTGCTGCCCTTGCTGACGGAAACCTCGGAACAGGCGCAGTATCTGATCCCTGCCGCCATCTCTCTGGCTTTTGGCGAACTGTTCGGCACCGCCCTCATGCTGCTGCTGGTGCCCGTGCTGATCGCCATTGCCGAAGATGTCCTTGTCGTCTTCAAGCCAGTCCCGCCGCACCCTTCCAGAGAAAGGACACAGTTATGACACGTAGCATTCTGGCCCCCGCATTCGCCCTGATGGCGCTTGCAACGCCTGCCGCCTCTGATGGTCTGAACGTGATTGTGGAGGGTATCCGCAACGCCAAGGGAAACATTGTGATCCTTGTTTTCGACGACGCGCGCGCCTTTGACGGTTTGGATGTCCAGAGCGCGATTGACTACGCCCAGGTTCCGTCCCGCAAAGGCAGTGTCAGCCATGAGTTTCCTGACCTGACGGCCGGCCCTTATGCTGTGCTGCTGTTTCACGACGAAAACAAGGACGAAGACCTGAACATGACCGAGACGAAACTTTTGGAGGGGCTGGGTTCAACCGGCGCCCCGAACCCTCAGGACTTGCCTGATTTCAGGGCCGCCTCGGTCTGGCCGGGCGATGTCCGCGTTCGTGTCCACTATGATCCGTGATGCCGCATGCTGAGGAATAGAAAACTGACTATAGGCACGTTGCTGAGCGTGTTTCGGTGGCGTGTCGGGATCACCTGGTTTCTGATACTGTCGGAAACTGCATTAACCGTGTTGATCCCGCTGTTCATCGGCTTTGCCATCGATGGATTGCTGCGCGGACAGTTTCAGCCCTTTGTGCATCTGGGCGCTCTTATGGTCGCCCTCACGCTGATCGGCGTGATCCGGCGGATATACGATACGCGCGTCTACGGAACGATCCGCGTCGAGCTGGGCAAGGCGCTTGCTGCGCGTTTTTCAAACCTGCCGATTTCTTCGTTGAACGCCCGGATCGGAATGGGGCGCGAACTGGCCGACTTTCTGGAAGAGATACTGCCTTCGGCAATTTCAGGGATCATGCAGTTCGTCGTCTCAGCAATATTGCTGTTGTACTTCTCGCCGGTGCTGGCTCTGTCAGCCTGCGGGGTGCTTGTGGGAATGATATGCATCTACGCCCTGTTTCATTCGACGTTCTGGCAATGGAACCGTGCCCTGAATGAGCAGATGGAACATCAGGTCAGCATTCTGGAACAGCGCCGCGTCCGCCCGGTGCTTGTCCACCTGACGAAACTGCGTCGTTTCGAAGTCAAGCTCTCGGATACCGAAGCCTACCTTTACGGTGTGATCTTCGTTCTGCTGATTGGTCTGATCCTGTTCAACCTGTGGTTCGCGACGCAAAACCTGGATGCGACACCTGGAATGATCTTTTCGATTGTCAGCTACTCATGGGAATTTGCTGAAGCCGCGCTTGCTTTGCCGATCACGTTCCAATCCTGGTCCCGGCTGTCCGAAATCACGGTCCGATTGCAGAGAGGATGATCAGATTTTCAAACTGCAAGTTGCGTGGAACAGGTGTTGCAATCAGGTGTTGGTCTTCTAGTGACCGCCGTTGAACCACCCTCCGGCATGCGGCAGGGCAGCTCTTTGTGGCAAATACCCTGTGCGATTGCTTTGCGGCAAAACTGTCAGAGACCTGTATCGCGGGAAAAGCAGGTTTCGAAACAATGGCAGTGTCTCTGCGCAGGTCAGAGTGTTGAATGGAATGTCGTACAGGCTGTAGCTTTGCCAAGACAGCGTCGGCGGGATCTTTCCGGTAGGGAAGGATCAGCCAAGCCAGCCTATCTGCAATTGCTTAGGTTCAGGCTGTATTACGCCTGAGAACGTTATGCGTGATTTGCTGAGTGGTTCGGTCCTTCCACTTGAGACATAGGAACCAATAGATGGTGCCCGCGCAGAAGGCCTCGCCCTGGCCTTTCGGGGCAACAACGATGTGGGACGAGCTGTAGCGGTATTCCTTGACCGTATACTCGTCATCTGTGCCTTCGATCAGCTGCGCCCAACCAGTTTTCGAAACCGTGTCCTAGCGTGATACGATGTATTGCTCGGCCACCGTGGCACCGATGCTGGGCGACGTGATACGGGCCGCGTTCGGATCAATATCTTTGTTGAAAGCGCTGACCTTGATTTCGATCCCGTCTCCTCGACGGCAGCAGAACCGTGAGGAGTACCCGATCAAAGGTCATTCAAGCCCCGGTTCGGACTGTCGGGCCTCAACCTTGGTTGTGACGTTGTTCCAGGCAGCGCCCAGCATAGCAGGCGATGCGGCCACGCTCATGGAGGCTTTCAAAAAGCCGCGGCGGCTAAGGTAGTCAGTAATCAAAGCAGAGGTTTTTTGTGCACGGTGATTAGTTGGGTTGGAATGCGGTTGGCACATCGGTCAAACGATCCGCAAAAAACCACATCCGGTCAATGCCTAAAAAGCCAGTTGCTACCGGGTTGAACAATATCGGGGCAAACACTGGCGCCGATGCGTTCAAAGATTGCCTTAGAACATTACCTTCCTCGGCATTCCATTGGCTTGTGCCTCGCGGAATCTTGTCCAAGCATTGGGGAGTGGCCCAGTGTTGTCTTGACTGCATAGGTTGTCGTTGGCGCGCGGGCAGGTTCCGCGTGCCATCCAGGCTTCACTCTTGCCAGCTCATGAAGACCTGCCGCGCTTTTTCGCTTTCGGGGCGCAGGTTCTCGATGCCGCCATAGGGGACGTCTTTACCGATTTCCGAGTTCGGATACTTGGCGATCATCTTCTGATGTCGCTTGATCATGTCCTGGAACGATGCGCCGGCCCAGAGGGAGTACCCGACCAGCGGATGCAGTTCGCGCGGGTCGCGATAGATGTTGTACGTTGGCGCGGCGGCTCCGGGCGCGCCCGGCGCAGGCAGGTGCATCTTGAACTCCTGTTTCACGACCGAGCGAAGAACCGGGCCCTCGTACACATACACGTAGTCGCGTCGCCCATTGCCTTCGCCTTCCAGCAGCAGGGCCGTCTGATCGATCCCATCGATCACCCGATCACGCGGGATATAGTCGGTGGCGCCAGCGATACGCGCCATCGTCGTGTAGATATCCGACACATGAAAAATGTCACCGGCGGCGCTGTCAGCCTCGATCACACCGGGCCAGCGAATGAATGCATCAGTGCGCACACCCCCTTCGAGATGTTGGGTCTTGCCGCCGCGATAGATCAGTTGGTTCAGCCCGGATGTTCCTTCGTAATGGTACATCAACCCGTTGTCGGCCATGATCATGACGATGGTATTGTCCGCCTCGCCGGTCTTCTCCAGCGCGTCGAGAACTTCGCCGATCCAACCGTCCAGAAGCTGCAACTTGTCCGCGTGGAAGCCGCCGTTACGTGACAGCGCCTGATCGGGATAGACAAAGTTCAGCGGATAAAGCGGCCAGTATTGCAGAAAAAACGGCTCATCCAAGGCTGCGACACGCTCGAGCTGTTCAATTGCCTGCGTCTGGTAGCGCTCGTTCATCTCTTCGTATTTGGCTTGGGTCCATTCTTCACCTGCGGCCATTTCGACTTCGCGGGCTTGCCCTCCGGCCTCGGCTTCGACACCTGTCACCAAACCATAGGGCTTGAAACGCTCATCCAGCAGAAGGGCATTGTTCTGTCCCGACGCGTGGTACCCCAACATGTTGTTCGCCTGCATCGCCTCGCGGGTCATCAGGCTCAGCTGCACCTGCTGATGCAGCGGGAAGGCCGCCCAGTCAAAGCCCTGATTGTGTGGGTAGGCCTCTTCGATATCGCCTTGATGCCATTTGCCGACGTGCGAGGTGTTGTAGCCCGCCTGTTTCAGGATTTCCGGCAGAGTCACTTCGCTGGCAGGAAGCCCTTCCCCCACCAAAGCCACTTTCACCTCTTCCACGCCGGCCCGGATCGGGTGGCGCCCGGTCAGCATGGCCGTACGAGTGGGTGTACATGAGGGCTCGGTGTACATCCGCATCAACGACATGCCTTCGCTGGCAAAGTCATTGATATTCGGGGTTTCAATGCCCATCACATAGTTGAGTTTGCGTTCGCCCATCTGGCCAAAGCTGATGTCATCGATGAGGATGTACAGGAAATTCGGGGGTTTGCCGCCGTTGGCTTCCCGAAGTTCAGCCAGCCTCGCATCAATCTCGACGTCCTGCGCATCCCATTGCTCGCCAAATTGGGCGCGCAGGAACGCAAATTCACCGTCATGCACAATCGCGTCTTGTTGTGCGGCCGATTGTGTGGTGCTCAGCGCTGCTAGCAAACAGGCTGCGATGCCAGTCCTTTGGACAACATTAGTCATTCTTCGTTCCCCCTTTGGTGCTCCTGAAGTTCATCGCCTGAACAATCAGGTCGCGACATTTTGCTGAAAGAGATTGGTTTGACTGATGCGCCAGCTCAGATAACCGCTGGTGTTCTGGTGGCGTTAGAAACGTCACCACGCGCTCTGATCGGGCATCGGCCTCAGGAAGCCGTGGTCGGCCCATGGTGGCGAGGTTTGGAGTTTTTGCCGACACTTGACTCCCCGCGGTTCGAATTCGCTACATTACCGGTAAAGTGTCAGGCTCTGGGAATGGACCACATCAAGAATTCGCCAAATTCGCAAAAGGGTGTCCCTTCCGTATCAGACGGGGTTACGCCCACAGCCGTGCTGAATTTCGAACACCCCAACAAAATCGGGGAAATTACGCCGTGGGAGATAGACTTCCGACAGCTCGATCCCGGTCGGTTGTCGACGTCCATAAGGGTGCGCTCAGGGCGATCGGTCTCCGCTCTCAGCATCGCGATGAACCAACGCGTTCATCAACGTGGTGTTTCGCCCAAGGGCTGGATGACGTTCGGGATTCCGTCAAATGGTGCGGTCGACAAATGGCAGGCAAAGGACGTAACCGATAACGCATTCCTGTCCTTCGGTGACAGTGATGGGTTTGACGGTATTTCGACGGCCGGTTTCACGGGAAATGTCATTTCCTTCCAGACGCACAGATTGGAGAATTTTGCAGAGTCCTGCGGATTTCACTTGGCGCGCGACAACCCGGACGCCCACAGACTGAGGTCCAAAGCAGGTTTGGCCAGCATGGCGAACCTGGAGGGTCGCGTAGCCGGGCTTCTTAACAGTGTTGATGCGCAGTGGTCTGAGGCGGCTGAGCAAGCCCTGATGCTTGAAGTCTTGGTTATCCTGACCGACGACGAAGCGCATTTTGACAGAAGTCAGGCGGGCACCAGGCGGCGTGCCCTAGATCGCGCAACCGATCTTATGGTTGCCAATCTGGAAGACCCGATTTCAATTGAAGAGATTTGTAAAGAAAGCGGGGCGTCTTGGCGAACTCTGGATCGCGCGTTCAAGGAACAGTTCGGACAAAGCCCCAAGTCGTATTATATGCGTCTCAGGTTGAACCGTGTTCGCGAGGACCTTCTTTCAGGGTCTTTCAGCGGAAGAATAACCGATGCTGCAAACCGGCTCGGATTTTGGCATATGGGCCAGTTCGCGCGCGACTACAGGCTGTTTTTCCGAGAGCTGCCGTCTGAAACAAGGGGCGTGCAGAAATAGGTTTCCCGTACCAATTCCGCTCTTCAGCACCCGGAAGTATCAGGGCAGGGGCCAATCTTTGCAGAACCGTCTCATTTTGATCTTTGTCAAGGTTGGATGCGGCCCGCCGGGATACAGTCACCAATGTATCAGGAGGTCTTGCATGGAAAGACTGGTCGAAATTGGGCGGACATTTGTTCAGGCGATGCGTGATCGCAACGGCTTGGCAAGTGTTGACGAGATGTACGCGGAAAACGCTCAGTCCATAGAGGCGGTTGTGCCTCCGGTGCGGCAATTTCGGATTACAAAGGGTCGCGACGCCATCAAAGCAAAGCGGGAAGATTGGCTGAAAACGCATGAAATCCAAACGCTTACGGCAGATGGTCCTTTTGTTCATCCGCCCAATCGCTTTGGCGTGCGTTTCAATGCCGAGGTCGTGCAGAAAGACACCGGACAACGAATGAACCTTAGCGAGATTGCCATTTATTCCGTTGAGGATGGCAAGATTGTGCTGGAAGAGTTCTTTATGTTGCCAAAATAGCGAACGGTGCCTGGCAACACGGGTTCCCAAGCGCTTGCGGCCATTTCAGGACGCCTCGCCAGGTCCGGCGCTGCAATCAAGTACGTCGAATCAAAATGGGCGGTTGACTGGTCGGTCCGGGGCTTGGTGGACAGATGGATTAAGGCTTGCAGCATTTTAGCACTCTGCCCGGATCGGAGAACCTAGATGACCGAACTCTCACCTGACAAGCTGTCTGCCGAGGCCGGGGTTTGTGCGGCAGATACCGACGAGAATGCCCCGCCTCACCCCTATGAGAAACTTGACCGCGCAACGCGCGCGGCCCTTGCCCGTGCCACCGCCGGTGTTTCCCCGCATTCGATAATGGCCACCTGGATGGATTGGGCCCTGCACCTGGGTCGTTCACCCGGACGCCAGCTTGAACTGACAGAACGCGCGGCACGCGATGCGGCCAAACTCTGGGTCTATGCCAGCGAGATGGCGACCGGCGCGAAGGCCACTCCGCCTTTTCAGCCACGTAAGCAGGATCACCGTTTCAATGCGCCCGGCTGGCAGAAGGCGCCGTTTTCCCTTTGGCAGCAGGCTTTTCTGAGCGCACAGGATTGGTGGCAGGCCGCAACGGACGAAATGCCGGGCATCGCCCCCCGTGACGCCGAACGCGCGCAATTTCAGATTCGCCAGGCACTTGATCTTGTCTCTCCTTCGAACTTCCCGTGGTCAAACCCGGAAATCATCAATCGCACGTTCCAGACCGGCGGTCGCAATTTGATAGAGGGCGCCGCACACTTTCTTGAGGATGTTGCCCATACCATAACGCAACAGCACGAACCTGCCCCTCAGGGGTATGAAATCGGTAAAGACATTGCCGCGACCCCCGGCAGGGTCGTTTATCGCAACGCGCTGTTCGAGCTGATTCAATACACTCCACGCACCAAGCGCGTACAGGCGGAACCGATCCTTTTCGTGCCCGCCTGGATCATGAAATACTATGTGCTCGACCTTTCTCCGGAAAACTCCATGGTGCGTTATCTGGTCGAGCAGGGCTTTACCGTTTTCATGATCTCCTGGGTCAATCCCACCGCTGATCAGGCGGATCTCAGCCTCGAGGATTATCGCCTGAACGGTGTCATGGCCGCGATCGAGGCCATCGAGAAAATCGTTCCGGGTCAAAAGATTCACGCCAATGGGTATTGCCTCGGCGGCACACTTCTGGCGATTGCAGCTGCGGTGATGCAACGCGATGGCGATGACCGGCTTGCAAGCGTTACGCTGATGGCGGCGCAGGTTGATTTTGCCGAAGCCGGTGAGCTTTTGCTGTTTATCGATGACAGCCAGGTCGCTTTTGTCGAAGATCTGATGTGGTTGCAGGGCTATCTTGACCGCCCTCAGATGACGCGAACATTCACGACAATCCGCGCCGAAGATCTGATCTATGCCCGGGCTGTGCGCCGCTATTTTCTGGGTGAAGACGACCTGCCTACGGATCTGACCGTCTGGAACAATGACACGACCCGGATGCCGGCGCGAATGCATTCCGAATATTTGCGGGGTCTGTTCTTGGAAAACCGGCTGAGCGCTGGGCGCTTTTCTGTCGAAGGTCGGGTTGTTGCGCTCAAGGACATACGCGTACCCATGTTTGTGGTCGGAACGGAATCCGACCACATTGCCCCGTGGCGATCAGTGTATAAAATTCGGCTGTTTACCGACGGAGACCTCACCTTCGTGCTGACCAACGGTGGTCACAATGGCGGTATCCTCAGCGAGCCGGGGCACAAGCACCGCCACTATCGGTTGGGCCACAGGCCGGCGGACGCGCTGTATACCTCGCCGGATGAGTGGTTTGAGTCGGCCGAAGAAAAGCAAGGTTCCTGGTGGCCTGCGATGGTGGATTGGATCAAAGACCGTTCATCGGGCGAAACTGCGCCGCCGCCGATGGGCGGGCGGCGAAGGGGGGCTGAAAACCTGCTCAAAGCGCCGGGCAGCTACATTCATCAGACCTGAAACCGGTGGCGAGGGTCAGACCCGTCAGTGCCCGGTCAATCACTCTTGGACATCCTGCGCAATCCCTTCAGGTGCAGTTGAGATTTTGGTCGCTGGGTTGGATCTGGGACTTTGCGATGGATCAAGCCTTGCTGCGGCGCAGGTGTGCTATCGTTCAGGTCGTCGGAACCTAGTGCCACACTTACGGTTTTGTCGAAGGCCGAGCCCGAAATTTGCAACGAAAAGAGGCAATAAACAGATGATTTCGGGCGGATGTATCTGGAGAGTTGGACCATGACCCGCGCAATGGTTTTGAACGAGGCCGGCCGCGCGCTGAAACTGGAAGACATCGAACTTCCGGCGCCGGGCGCTCATGATATCGAGATCCAGATCGAGGCTTGTGGTGTCTGCCGCACGGATCTTCACATCGTCGATGGTGACCTCGAACATCCTGAACTTCCACTGGTTCCGGGCCACGAAATCGTTGGGCGGATCGTTCGAAAGGGGGATGCCGTAACAGGGCTAGAAACCGGTCAGCGCGTGGGCGTGCCTTGGCTTGGGTCCACTTGTGGTAAATGTCCGTATTGCCATCGAGCACAGGAAAACCTGTGTGACGCGCCGGTGTTCACGGGATACACGCGAAACGGAGGATTTGCCGAAGCTTGCCTTGCGGATGCACGGTATGTCTTTGCCCTGCCAGAGATTGCCGATCCGGTTGCAATGGCGCCGTTGTTATGTGCCGGGCTTATCGGGTTTCGCTGTCTGCGAATGGCCCAGGATGCCAAGAATATCGGCTTTTATGGCTTCGGAGCTGCCGCGCATATCCTTGCACAACTGGCCGTCTGGCAGGACCGGAATGTATATGCGCTGACCCGGCCCGGCGATATCGAGGCGCAGGATTTTGCGCGTGACCTTGGCGCGGTATGGTCTGGTGGGTCCGACGAACGACCACCGGCGGAACTGGATGCTGCAATCATATTCGCACCTGTCGGAGCCCTTGTGCCCAAAGCGCTGCAATCTGTCCGCAAGGGCGGCCGCGTGGTTTGCGGCGGAATTCACATGAGCGATATTCCTTCCTTTCCCTACAGCGATCTTTGGGGGGAACGTCAAATCCTGTCTGTCGCAAACCTGACGCGTCAGGATGGTGAGGAGTTTTTTGCAATGGCTCAAGCCGCAGGCATCCAGACACGGACCCAAAGATATTCACTGAAGGACGGCAACACAGCCCTCGCGGATCTGGGCGCCGGACGATTGCAAGGGGCAGCGGTTTTGGTTCCCTGACCAATGGTCTGTCGCGCCCCGCACCGGCTTGACAAGTCACAGCGGACGTCAGCATCCGAAATTAGGGTGGTGGCTTAGGCAAACGGATCCTGATCGAGGAACGGACGGAACACCGGAGCACGAAAGACCGCTCGGCGCACTGGGATGCCGCCCACCCGTACCGGGCACGATCATACCGGCAAACCCGTGGACGATCATGCGCCAACAATCAAACTGGACCGTCAGATGAGCGAAGAGCTTGTTTCCATTCAGCGTGCTGAAAATGCTGGCTTTGTATTGCAAATCGGCTTTTGGTGCCGCAGACAACGAATATTGGTGTCATGCCTGACAAAATGTGTCACCGATATTTACATTTAAATATATGAAAAATATATGTTTAAATGTAAGCAAACGAAAAAGCTTTTCAACCGATCTTGATTTTCGTCAAGACGTTTACAAAATTTTGTTTCAAATCCAGTAATTTGTTGTGAAATTTTCCACCGCCTTTCCATTATTGAAATGCACATAAGTGCGCTTTCGTCTGCTGGAAGAGGAGCCAGACGACGAGAGAAAGGGAAATGGGAGGAATTAATGACCAACAAATCTGTCACACGCCGCGGCGTGTTGAAGTCTGGTGCCGTTGCAGGTACCGGTCTGGCCCTGCCTACGATCTTCACGGCTTCGTCGGCGGCCGCTTACACCAACGAACCAACCGGAGGGTCCGTGACCCTGGGCTTCAATGTTCCCCAGACCGGTCCGTATGCGGAAGAGGGCAATGACGAGCTGCTGGCGCAACAGCTGGCGGTGGAACACCTGAACGGAGAGGGTGACGGCGGTTGCCTGAACACCTTCACGTCCAAGGCGCTGAAGGGCAATGGCATCCTCGGCAAGAAGGTCGAGTTCGTCACAGGTGACACCCAGACCAAGTCAGACGCCGCACGTGCGTCCGCAAAGTCGATGATCGAAAAAGACGGTGCGATCATGATCAACGGCGGGTCGTCCTCGGGCGTGGCCGTTGCGGTTCAGGGCCTATGTCAGGAAGCGGGTGTGATCTTTATGGCGGGTCTGACCCATGCCAACGACACGACCGGCAAGGACAAGAAGGCCAATGGATTCCGCCATTTCTTCAACGCCTACATGTCGGGCGCTGCGCTTGCGCCGGTGCTGGCTGCCGAGATGGGCAATGACCGCCGCGCCTATCACCTGACGGCGGACTACAACTGGGGCTGGACTCAGGAAGAGTCCATCGTCGCCTCGACCGAAGCCCTGGGATGGGAAACGGTCAACACCGTCAAAACGCCACTCGCGTCAACAGACTTCTCGTCCTACATCACTCCGGTTCTGAACTCGGGCGCGGACGTTCTGGTTCTGAACCACTATGGCGGCAACATGGTGAACTCGCTGACCAACGCGATTCAGTTCGGCCTGCTCGACAAAGTCGCCAACGGCAAGGACTTCAAGATCGTCGTGCCGCTGTATTCGGAACTGATGGCCGCCGGTGCTGGCGAGAACATCAAGGGCGTGCTGGGTTCGATGAACTGGAACTGGCAGTTGCAGGATGAAGGCACCAAGGCCTTCGTGAAGTCCTTCGGCGAGAAATACGGCAAGCCGCCGTCCAACTCGGCGCAAACCTGCTATGCACAGGTTCTGCTATATGCTGATGCTTGCGAGCGTGCCGGTACGTTCAACCCATGCGGTGTTGTTGAAGCGCTGGAAGACTTCGAGTTCGACGGCCTGGGCAACGGCCCGACCTGGTATCGCGGCGCGGATCACCAGTGCTTCAAGGACGTGCTGGTCGTGCGTGGCAACATGAACCCGACCAACGCCTATGACACGCTGGAGATCGTCGAGATCACGCCACGCGCGCAGGTCGAGTACGATCCGGAGCATCCGATGTTCGCCGGTGGCGCATTGGGTGAGTGCAACCCGGGCGCATAAGACCGCGTATCAAAGTCTGGCCGCCAAAACGGTGGCCAGACATCTACAGCAGGGTTGATCCTGTTGTGCCACTCAATTCACACTGACCAACCCTGAGGTGGGCCAATGGACGCCATCCTATTGCAAATTCTGAACGGTCTGGACAAAGGGTCGGCTTATGCGCTGATTGCGCTGGGGCTGACGCTTATTTTTGGGACGCTCGGCGTTGTGAACTTTGCCCATGGGGCCCTGTTCATGATCGGTGCGTTCTGTGCCGTCACTTTGCAAAAGCTCATGAACCTGAGCTTTGTAACCATCGACGAGAGCCAAACCGACTTTCTTGGCAACCCGCTGAAGGTGGAAACACCTTATGTCGAGGCATGGTTCGGCCCGGAGTTCGGGGCGACGATCATCGACTGGTCCGTTCCATTGGCAATCCTGTTTGCGATCCCGATCATGCTGGCGGTTGGCTATGTGATGGAACGCGGGCTTATCAAGCATTTCTACAAACGCCCCCACGCGGACCAGATCCTTGTCACGTTCGGCCTGGCGATCGTGTTGCAGGAAATCGTAAAGTATTTCTTTGGTGCCAACCCCATCCAGACCCCGCCGCCCGACGCGCTGAGTGGCTCTATCGATCTTGGCACCATGATCGGGTTTGATCCCAACGCGATCATCTACCCGATCTGGCGCCTCGTCTATTTTGGCTTTGCAGTTGCCATTATCGGTGCTGTCTTCTCATTCCTGCAATTCACCACCTTCGGCATGGTTGTGCGCGCCGGCATGGCGGATCGCGAAACTGTGGGCTTGCTGGGGATCAACATCGACCGGCGCTTTACGATCATGTTCGGTATCGCTGCCGCGGTGGCCGGTTTGGCGGGCGTCATGTACGGGCCGCTCAACCCACCAAACTATCACATGGGGATGGATTTTCTGGTCCTCAGCTTCGTTGTGGTTGTTGTTGGTGGCATGGGGTCTCTTCCCGGCGCGGTGCTGGCTGGCTTTCTGCTGGGCATTCTCGAAAGCTTCGCCTCTACGACCTGGGCCACAACGACGATCCCGGGCATCAACCAAATCATCATCTACCTTGTTGCCATTATTGTGCTGCTCACACGCCCGCGCGGTTTGATGGGACGCAAAGGCGTGATGGAGGAATAATCGATGTTGGGACTGAACAAAAAAGATACCAGCCTGCTGATCATCGTCGGCATCCTTACGATGCTGGCACCCTTCATCCTGAATCCGTTCCCGGAAGGCAGCGCCATGGCGCAGTTCAACGCGGGCTATCCGGATCTGATGCAGCGCTTTGTCATCTTTGGCATCTTTGCCATCGGCTTCAACATCCTGTTCGGCCTTACCGGATACCTTTCATTCGGACACGCGGCCTTTCTGGGCGTTGGATCCTATTCCGCCGTATGGATGTTCAAGCTGCTGAGTTACAACATCATCCCGGCCATCGCACTCAGCGTTGTGGTCGCCGGGGTATTCTCATTGCTGATCGGGTTCGTCAGCCTGCGCCGGTCGGGCATCTATTTTTCGATCCTCACGCTGGCTTTCGCCCAGATGAGCTTTGCGTTGGCTTATTCGGTGTTGTCCAACCCCAAATTCAACCTGACGAACGGGGAAACGGGATTGCAGGTTTACGCGGATGATCCGCAGATTCTGCAAGGGGCGAACTCGCCGGACCTGCCGCATCTGTTCGGGTTGCCGATGCGCGCAACCTACACGCTGGACGTGGGCGCATGGAGCTTTGATTTCAACGCGGGATACTATCTGTGTGCGGTGATCATGATGGTGGTATTCTATCTGTCCATCCGAATTTTCCGTTCACCTTTCGGGATGATGCTGCGGGCCGTCAAATCAAACCAGCAGCGGATGAACTATACCGGCCTGAACTCGAAACCCTACACGCTGGCAGCTTTTGTCATCTCTGGCATGTATGCCGGCCTAGCTGGTGGGCTGATGGCCGCAATGGACCCGCTGGCAGGTGCCGAACGTATGCAGTGGACCGCATCGGGCGAGGTCGTTCTGATGACGATCCTGGGCGGCACCGGCACACTGATCGGGCCGGTGCTGGGTGCGGGCTTCATCAAGTACTTCGAAAACATCTTCTCGAAGATCAACGACAACGTGTTGCACAGCTGGTTTGCATTCCTGCCTGACGGGCTGGAGGACGCGGTGGTTTTCTTGATCCATCCGTTCATCGGCAAGGGCTGGCATCTGACGCTGGGCATTCTTTTCATGCTTGTCGTTATCTACTTGCCGGGTGGTCTTGTCGAAGGTGGTCAGCGTTTGCTGAACCGGCTCAAGCGCAAGAAATCAAAATCCGACGACGCGACGTCGGGCAAAACGGAACCGGCGGAATAAGGGGCGAGCCATGGCAATTCTAAGAGTCAAAGACGTCAGCAAGCGCTTCGGCGGTCTCAAGGCGCTCACGGATGTGAATCTCAGCGTCGAGGAGAATTCGGTTCACGCAATCATCGGGCCCAACGGTGCGGGCAAGTCGACCTTGCTGAATTGTCTGGTTGGCAAGCTCATGCCAGATACCGGGTCCGTATTGTTCGACAACGCATCGGTCTTGGGGCTTGAACCCTTCCAGATCAACCAGATGGGCATAAGCCGCGTGTTTCAGACACCCGAGATTTTTGGTGAATTGACGGTGATGGAGAACATGTTGATTCCGATCTTCGCCATGCGGGATGGGGCGTTCCGGATGCACGCTTACGAGACCATCGCCAACGAAAAGGCTGTTGTTGAACAGGCCGAAGCGATGCTGGAAGAGATGAACATGGCCGACAAACGTGAGATGCACGCGGCCTCGCTGTCGCGCGGCGACAAGCGGCGGCTTGAGATTGGTATGTGCCTCAGTCAGAACCCGCGGTTGTTGCTGTTGGACGAACCGACGGCGGGGATGGCGAGGGCGGATACCAACAACACGATCGACCTGCTGAAACAGATCAAGGATGAACGCGACATCACCATCGCGATCATCGAGCATGACATGCATGTTGTCTTCAGCCTTGCCGAACGCATCACTGTTCTGGCCCAGGGGACACCCCTAGTTGAAGATACTCCTGAAAACATCCGCGGAAACCCCAAGGTTCGCGAAGCCTATCTGGGCGAGGCTGCGTAAGGAAAAGCTATGAACGAGAAACCTGACTTTTCGAAAAACGCCAATCTGGCCAGCACCGCCCCTGCGTTTCTTTCCGTTTGGGATATGCACTCCTACTATGGAGAAAGCTACATCGTGCAGGGCGTCAGCTTCAACGTACATGAAGGCGAGATTCTTGCCCTTCTTGGACGCAACGGCGCGGGCAAAACCTCGACGCTGCGTTCGATTGCGAGAGTTGGAGATCCAGAAGTTAGACATGGCGAAATCTGGTTGGACCACAAGCCGCTGCACAACATGACAAGCTATGAAGCGGCGGCAGTGGGCCTTGGTCTTGTACCAGAAGACAGGCGCATCATTCCCGGCCTGACAGTTGAAGAAAACCTGCAGCTTGCACAGATTGCGCCTCCGATCGGATGGTCCCTCGAACGGCTGTACGAGTTGTTCCCGCGTCTCGGTGAGCGCAGGAAGCAGGAGGGGATTACATTGTCGGGAGGCGAACAGCAGATGCTGTCAATCGCCAGAGCGCTTGCCAGGGACATCAAGGTGCTGCTTTTGGATGAGCCGTATGAAGGTTTGGCGCCTGTCATCGTCGACGAAATCGAAAAAACCCTCATACATGTCAAACAGCAGGGTATGACCACGATCATCGTTGAACAGAACGCTGTACGCGCTTTGGAACTGGCGGACCGCGCGATCATTCTTGACACCGGTACCATCGTGTTCGACGGAACGGCAAAAGAAGTGCTTGAGGACACCGGTCTTCGTGAGGAGTATCTGGCGATCTGAGCGTTATTCTGATTGGCAAACAGACCCGATGGGCATAACCAGTTCGTGGCTCACCACGACCTGCGTTCAGTGCAGATACAGCCCATTCGCGCGATCAAAGGTGTTTCACCCCAAAGAATGATGGTCGTCGGCTCAAATCTGAATACGGGTTTGCGACATTAGGTTCTGTCGGGGCTGTGCCGAATGCACGTCTTGTGCAACGGGCCCCAAAGGACGAGGGGGGCAAGTTTGCAATGCTTCGTGACATCCGCCACTGCGCCGACCAGACGATTGCGCCGCGGTGTTCCAGGTCGTTGTGCAATGGATAAGAAAGTCAGGCTCTGGCCCTGGGCTGCCAGTGCCTCGCCGCAGGGGCCTGCAAGCCGAACCTTCCCTAAATCATTTCGGGCAACCGTCTTGATCGTGGGCCCGTGGTTTCAATCGGCCTGAAAACGCGCCGACGAAATCTGTGCCCGGAGTGGGGCCGTGGATCTCGCTTTACTTCCGGCTTGTACTATCCGGCTGGCCCATTTCGGCTTCCGGTTCCCAGCACCTTCACTTCCAGCCAGTGGAACATCAGGGCAATAATACCGGCAACGAGAATGTAGAATACGGCCAGCAGGATGAGCGGCTCGTAGATGATGAACGTGTCAGACCGCACTCGGGATGAAACGGCATAGATATCAACCACCGTAATCGTGGCAACCAAAGGCGTCGCCTTCAACTGGAGGATGGTTTCACCGCCCAGGGTGGGCAGAACGTTGCGGATTGCCTGCGGCAGCCAGATGCGGCGGAACATCGTCAGCCTGGGCATGCCGAACGATTTGGCGGCCTCCAGCTGGCCCTTGGCAACGCCTTTGAAGGCTCCGCGCATGACCTCACCTTCATAGCCGGCATAAGAAAGCGTCAAGGCCAGCACCGCATAAGGCCAGGCCTGACGCAGATACGGCCAAAGCTCGGATGATCGTATCCAGGGGAATTGAGGGAACAATGAGCCGAGGCCATAATACAGCAACCAAAGCTGCAAAAGCAGGGGTGTGCCCCGAATGATTGTGCAAAACGCCTTGGCGGGAGCCGCAAGGTACCAGGGCCCAACGGCCTGGGCCAACCCGAGTGGTACGGCCAGCAGAAACCCGAGAACGACGCTGACAACAAGCAGCCAGAGCGTGGTCCAGATTCCCTGCAACGCAAGCGGTGCGTATTTTGGCAACCAGTCCCATCGCAAAGACATGGCACACCAGATCACGATCCCGGCAAAGATCAGCATCATCACGATGCGATGGGGTTGCATCAAGGACCTGAGATCGATCATCTGCCACCTCCTTTCAGAGAAGGTTGACCGCGACGCGCCCATTTTTCGATCCGCGCGAAGATGGCGCCCGAAAACAGGGTGACCATGAGATAGAGAAAACCCGCCGCCAAAAAGAAGGTGAAATAGGCGCGTGTGCTGCTGGCGGCCTGCCGGGTTTCCAGTGTCAGTTCGTTGAATCCCACGACCGCGAGCAGGGCGGTGTCCTTGGTGGCGATCAGCCACAAGTTGGCCAGACCGGGTACGGCAAAGCTCATCATGGCAGGGATCGTCACGCGGCGCAT
This sequence comes from Ruegeria sp. HKCCA5463, assembly GCF_013034175.1. Classification (NCBI taxonomy): domain Bacteria; kingdom Pseudomonadati; phylum Pseudomonadota; class Alphaproteobacteria; order Rhodobacterales; family Roseobacteraceae; genus Ruegeria; species Ruegeria sp. HKCCA5463. Next base: position 262,082 of record NZ_WQFL01000005.1, on the reverse strand, counting down.
GGTCATGAAGGCGGGCATCCCGTAGGATTTGGCGGCCTCGATCTGTCCGGGTGGAACCGCCTGTATGGCTCCGCGCAGAATCTCGGTTGCATATGCGCCCTGAACGACGCCCAGAACCCAGATGCCCGCAGCGACGCCATTGACCTCGACCCGTCCTCCGCCCATTGCAGCGGAGATTTTGTTGATGATGTCAGATCCCACGTAATACAGGATCAGGATCAGGACCAGTTCCGGCACGGCCCGGATCACGGTCGTGTAGATGGCAAGAAGATCGCGCGTGACCTTCCCGCCGTAAAGCTTGCCATAGGCTCCGAACAACCCGATCACGAGGCCGAGCGCATATGCACCAAAAGCGATCTGCAATGAGTGGGACAATCCGCGCAGCAGATTGCCCCCCCAACCCGGTGGCGACAGCGACAGAAGCTCTGCGCTCTGCGCCAGTCCAAGCGATTCCAACAGTCCGGTCACGGCAGCCGCTTAGTAGATGCTGGCCGAGAAATAGTTCGAAGTGATCTTCTCGTGCGTTCCATCGGCAAGAATTGCCGCGATGCCCTTGTTCAGCGCTGCAAGCAGGTCATCATCGCCCTTGCGAACACCGGCACCAACGCCCCGGCCCAGGATGGCCGGATCATCTGCGACGGCGCCTTTGATTTCACAGCATGCCCCGGCATCCGAGTTCACGAAGTCCGCCATGGCGATACTGTCGGCCTGAGTGGCGTCAATACGACCTGCGAACAGGTCCTGGTTGGCCTCATCCTGAGTTTGATAAACCTTCAGTTCGGAATCCTTGAAATATTCCTGCGCATAAGCCTGGTGGATGGTCGACGCCTGAACGCCGACAACCTTACCGGCCAGCGAATCGGGGGTCGCTTCGATATCCATCGATTTGTCCGCGACAATGACGGCAGGTGTGTTGTAGTAAGGATCGCTGAAATCAATGGTTTTCAGCCGCTCTTCGGTGATCGACATAGACGCCATTATGGCGTCGATCTGCTGTCCGGTCAGCGACGGGATGATACCATCCCAGGCGACCGGCGTGATGACACAGTCAAGTTCCGCAGCGGCGCAGACCGCATTGATGACATCGATTTCCCAGCCGACCCAATTACCTGAACTGTCCAGCGACGCGAATGGCGGGTAAGGTTCGGCTGCGATGCCGATCTTGACCTCTTCTGCACTGGCGATACCAGCCGAAAGGACAGCGGCGGCAAGGCCGGACACGAGCAGTTTCTTGACGTTCATTTTGATACTCCCTTTTGGTTCATTTTGTTTTGTTTTTTAGGTTCAGGCGACCGAGCTGAGGAACTGCTTCAGGCGCTCTGATTTTGGGTTTCCGAAGACCTCGGCAGGTGGGCCCTGCTCTTCGATGCGGCCCTCGAAGAGATAGACAACGTGGTCTGCGACTTCGCGTGCGAATTTCATTTCATGGGTGACAAGCAGCATTGTGCGCCCTTCGGCGGCAAGATCGCGGATCACGGTCAGAACTTCGCCAACAAGCTCGGGATCAAGCGCTGATGTGGGTTCATCGAAAAGCATCACCGAAGGATCGACTGCAAGCGCCCGGGCAATGGCGGCGCGCTGTTGCTGACCACCCGAAAGATAGGCTGGATAGGTGTCAGCCTTGTCGCCAAGGCCCACCCGTGTCAGCAATTCATGCGCCCGTGCGATCGCCTGGGCCTTCGGCACCTTGAGCACATGCACCGGCACTTCGATCACGTTCTCCAGAAGCGCGCGGTGTGTCCACAGATTGAACTGCTGGAAAACCATGGCCAGACGCGTGCGGATACGTTCGATCTGGCGGCGGTTGGAAGGGCTGCCATCGGTGTGCATTTCAACCAGTTCACCGCCGATGGTTATCTTTCCGGAACTCGGCGTTTCCAGAAAGTTGATGCAGCGCAGCATGGTGGATTTTCCAGAGCCTGACCCCCCGATAATGGCAACAACATCCCCCTTGTTTGCGGTCAGGGATACGCCTTTCAAAACCTCCAGCGTGCCAAAGGATTTGTGCAGATCCTCAACCTTGATCGCCTCGTCAGGCGTGGTTGTTTCGGGTGCGGGTGCAACTGCTTTGGCTGTGTCCATATCCAAGAATCTTCTGATTTCAGCTTGCAGTAAGCCCCGAATCTCGCAATTATGCAAGTGTATAATAATCCCGTGCCATGGATGACACTGACGTGCAGGACGACAGCCGCAAATTCAAACGTGAGTCTGCCGAGTTTCGCCGCGAGGCGCTGATTCTGGCGACTTTGGACCTGATCGCCGAGATGGGCGTTCGGGGTGCCACGGTGCGCGAGATCGCAGCCCGCGCGAATGTGACCCAAGGTTTGATCCGGCACTATTTCTCATCCAAGGACGAACTGGTTCAGGCGGCGTATGAGCACCACATGAATACGCTGACGGACCAGACCGCGGCGTCATCAGGAACCGGAAGCGCGGTTTCTAAGTTGACCAACTTCGTCGACGCGTCACTGCGACCGCCGATCGTCGATCCAAGCGCCGTGGCGTTGTGGGCGGGTTTCCTGAACAAAGTGCAGCATGACCCGAAAATGCAGCGCATTCACCAGCGAACCTATGACTATTTCCGGGATCACCTCGAGAAGCTGATCGTCGCGGCATTGCAGGAAACCGGGCGTTCGGTTGATGCGTCAGAGGCAATGCAACTGGCCATCGCATGCAACGCGGTGATCGATGGCCTGTGGCTTGAAGGGGGCGCGCTTCCGGATGCGTTTTGCGAAGGCCAACTGGCGCGGATCGGTTTGGATTCCGTCAGCGCCATCGTCGGGATTCCATTGACCAAAGAGGTGGAGCAGTCATGAAGACCACATCGGTGACAGAACGGTTGGCGGGCTTGGGTGGTGCCAAATGGGGCGTACATCTGAAAGCCCGCGACCTGATCAAGGCCGGAGCGGACATCGTCGAAATGACGATAGGAGAACCGGACGTGCCGGTGCCGGATGCGCTGGTCGAAGCCACCGTTGCCTCATTGCGGGCGCAGCGGACAGGGTACTCCAACGGGCGCGGTGAAGCAGGGCTGCTTGACGCGCTGGCTGCGCGCTATTCTGCCTCTCGCGGGCGGGCTTTCGAGCCCGGGAATTTTCTGTGCTTTCCTGGCACACAAACCGCCTTGTTCGCAGCCATGGCCGGGGTCGCCGAGGCGGGCGACGAAGCTCTTGTCGGCGATCCGATGTACGCGACCTATGAAGGTGTTGTTCGTGCATCCGGGGCCGAGATGGTGCCCGTACCGCTGCGGCCCGAGAAAGGGTTTCGCATGCAGGCCGCAGATATCGCGGCCCGCATCACTCCGCGCAGCCGCGCCATTCTTCTGACAACGCCGCATAACCCGACGGGCGCGATTCTGACCGCCGCGGACATTGCCGAGATCGGGCAGCTGGCGATTGCGCGTGATTTGTGGATCATCTCGGACGAGGTCTATGAAGAACTGATCTTTGACGGTGCCCGATTTGTTTCACCATTGGCAGATCCGGAACTGGCGGATCGTGTCATTGGCGTATCATCCATCTCGAAGTCTCATGCCGCTCCGGGATTCCGCAGTGGCTGGTGCGTCGGGCCCGCCGCGTTCTGCGAAGCGCTGCTGCCCTATTCCGAGACCATGCTTTTTGGCAATCAACCGTTCATCGCGGACATGACCGAAAAGGCGATCCGTGACGGATCCGAGGTTGCCCCCGGTATGGCCGCCCGATTCTCTGGTCGCGCGACCCTGTTGGCCGATCGTCTTGAAGCCGAAACGGATCTGAAAGTTCACCGGCCCGAGGCGGGAATGTTCGCACTCATCAATGTCTCTGCCACCGGGCTGGATGGCGAAGCCTATGCCTGGGATCTGCTTCAGGCCGGGGTGGCCGCCATGCCGGGATCTGCCTTTGGTGACAGCCTGAAGGACTGGGTGCGGGTTGCTTTGACGATCAATGACACGGATTTTGGTACCGCAGTTTCCCGTATCATCGAACACGCCAACAGCAAATCACGCGAGGTCGCATGAGCGGTATGACAATTGGCGAAGCTCTGGTTGCCGGGCTGCGCCAGCGGGATGTGACCTGCGTCTTCGGAATTCCGGGCGTTCACACGGTGGAACTGTATCGAGGGCTTGCCGCTTCGGGCATACGACATGTGACGCCCAGACACGAACAGGGGGCGGGTTTCATGGCCGATGGCTATGCCCGTGTGTCGGGTAAACCGGGTGTTGCCTTTGTGATCACCGGCCCCGGATTGACCAATACGCTGACGCCGATGGCGCAGGCGCGGGCCGATTCAATACCGATGCTGGTGGTGTCCGGCGTCAACAAAACCGGATCGCTTGGCAAGGGTTTGGGGCATCTGCACGAATTGCCAGACCAAATCGGGCTGGCGAAAACGGTTGCGTTGGTATCCGAACAGGTCACCGGCCCCAGTGCTCTGGCCCAGGTTTTGGACCGCGTTTTTCAAGGCCTCAGCAATGGTCGCCGCGGGCCGGCGCATATCGAGGTTCCGTTGGATGTCGCAGCGGCGGAATACCAGGAAACAGCAGTCGAGACGCCTGACCCTGATCCTCCGGTCAGCCCGGCATTGATCAGGCAGGCTTCAGGGCAACTGGCTGAGGCAAAGAAAGTCGTCATTTTGGCGGGCGGCGGCGCGAAACGTGCCGAGGCGGGATTGCAGGCACTGGCCGAAGCTCTGGATGCTCCGGTTGTGCAAACCGTCAACGCGCGCGGCCTGATGCACGGACATGCTCTGACCGTACCGGCCAGCCCCAGCCTGAACGCGGTGCGCGCATTGTTGGAAAGCGCCGATTGCGTTCTGGCCTTGGGAACCGAGCTGGGGCCAACCGATTATGACATGTATGCCACCGGTCAGTTTGCGAAACTGCCAAACCTGATACGGGTTGATCGGTGCAGCGATCAGCTTTCACGGCATGAGGCAGCGATTGCCATTCAAGGTGACGTCGGCTTGGTTTTGCCAGCGCTGTGTAAGGTCCTGCCGCAGAGGTCACGGCAAAGCAACGGTGCGGACTGTGCCAGAAAAACGCGCAATGCGGCCTGGCAGGAGATTGGTCCGGATTATCGCCAACAGGTGGAGATACTGAATGCAATGCGCTCGGCGTCTCCGAATGCTCTGATGGTCGGGGATTCCACCCAGCCCATTTATGCCGGCAATCTTTACTATGACCACGACCGGGCTGGTGGCTGGTTCAATGCGGCAACGGGGTATGGTGCGCTTGGCTATGGCATACCCGCAGCCATCGGTGCGTCGATTGCCGATCCAACGGCGCGGGTAATATGCATCACCGGCGATGGCGGGGCGCAGTTTTCAATGCCGGAAGCAATGGCCGCGGTAGACGAAAACCTGCCGGTCACGTTCGTGATCTGGAACAATCACGGGTACCGGGAAATCGCCACATCGATGCAGGATGCAGGCGTGACGGTCATTGGATGTGACCCCACACCCCCCGATTTTGCAGCAACGGCCAGATCCTTTGGCATTCCGCACACCAGGGTTCCCGATAAGCCGCAGGCCATTGCGCAAGCGTTAGGCGAAACTGCCGCCCTGGGCGGGCCCGCGATGATCGAAGTCACCGCCCGAAAATTCGAACCTCAGAGAGATTGAAACATGTCAGACCCAACTTTTGAGTTTTCCCGCGCCATCACTCGCCGCCCGGCACCGACCATTGCTGACGGATTGCGCGCAGAAGATATCGGAAACCCGGATTTCGATGGGATGACGGCCGCGCATGGGGCATACGTGGCAGCACTGAAAAGCACCGGGGCCGAGGTGATCGAGCTTGATCCCCTGGATGCGTTCCCTGACGCGCAGTTTGTGGAAGATACGGCCCTGTGTCTGCCGCAGGGTGCTGTGCTGATGCGGCCGGGCGCGCCTTCGCGAATGGGGGAAGTGGCCGAGATCGCCCCGGCACTGCGCGCCTGCTATGAAACGGTCACACAGATCAATGGTCCCGGCCATATCGAGGGCGGAGACATCCTTGTAACCGGCCGCGAAATTCTTGTGGGCCGGTCAGACCGCACTGACGCGGAAGGTGTTGAGGAACTGGCGAAAATCACCTCGGAATGGGGTCACAAACTGCGGGAAGTGTTCACGCCCGAGGGCGTTTTGCACTTCAAAACGGATTGTTCTCTGATGGATGCCGAGACAATTCTTGCGACCCGGCGATTGGACGCTTCGGGCTGCTTTGAAGGCTACCGGGTGCTGCATGTTGCTGACGGAGAGGAGGCGGCGGCAAACGCGATCCGGTTCAACAATCTGGTGCTGATGGCCGCTGGTTTCCCACGCACCGCAGAGATGCTGGACCGCGAAGGCTATGAGGTCGTTGAAATTGACAATACCGATTGTGCAAAGCTTGATGGTGGCATGTCCTGTCTTTCATTAAGGTTTTGAGGGGCAGCTGCAGGGTTCAGGCCCCAGTGAATTCGGCAGGTCGCGTGTTGATGGTTCGAAAGACAGGCGGTGAACAAGCTTGATTTCTTACGGTTGACCGGCGCGCAGGTGGCACTGTTTGAACCCTGTTTGCCAAAGCCCAATGGCTAGGCCCCGCGGCAAGGGTCGGCGGGCCCTGAGTGGGATTGTCTTTCTTGTTCGCATCGGATCGTGCACCGCTGTTGCCATTGCTGCACACTGCGCGCGCACCGGTGTCTGGCCCGCTCTAATGGCCCGAATTCGGAAGCGTCAGAACACTCGTGAGTGTTGCCGTTGTTGCCAGCACCACCAACACCATCAATGCCTCAACCTCGATAGAGCGGGCGAGGCGTTGCGCTGCCTTGACCTCTCCACCTTGCATGGCCGGAACAAATCGGAGCTTGTTTGCAGCGGCAAGAAACAACAGCAGCGCCACAAAAAACACTTTGAGCAACAACGCCTGCCCGTAGCTTGTGAACAGAAGCCCTTGGAGATTGCCGACAAGCAACCAGGCCATCCAAAGACCCGCCACGATCAACGCCGGCACAAGCCAAGTGGCAGCTTGCCCAAAGACATGACCGAGTTCAGCAGCATCCTTCAGGTGTTCAGGAGCAAGGGCCATATTCCGCAGCGGGCTGAAGATGCCCACCCAGAAAGCTACACACAACAGGTGCAGCAGGAGCAGGAGCTGGATACAAAAGCTCTCCAGTTCCGGCACGTGCCCGATCTGCGCAAACGACCATAAAGCGATCGTGCCACCCAACAGCGCGATCCACTGACCAAAGCGAGGAACGGAAAGCCCCACAAGGATCAACGCTACGCCTGCAAGGCGGTAAACAAGTGTGTCGCCCACGGATGTCTGCCACAGTAGGCCAAGCATCTTCGGATCGACCATGCCGTCAACCCCGCCTGTCAAGGCGGCTCCACGAAGCAAGAAGCCAACTGCTGTCGCGACAAGAGCAAGCCATGCCAAGGCCCTGGCCTGGCGCGTCATCGCAAGGTTCACCGGCGCGACAAGACCGGAATAGAGGCATCCAACAATCACAAGCCCGGCAGAGCCCGCAAAGCCGATGTAGAGCACCAGCTTTGCGAGGATCGCAGCAATCGCCCAGATGTCTGGCATGCTCATTCCACGGTAAAGGAAAACTCGCCCTGCATCGCATGGCCGTCTTCACCCAAACCCCGCCATTCGATGACATAGGTGCCCGTTCCATTGCTCGGCAGTGGGATCGTGAATGCCTGACCAAAACTTGTCTGGTCGCCCAAATCCAAGCTTACCGCCGAGTGTTCTTCATGGGCCATCTCTATCCGTGTCAGCCGGATGTTTTTTGAGAAGTTGAGACCAATTTCAGCGGGCACAGTGGTTATCGTGGCGCCGTTGGCAGGGGTTGTTTCTTCAATTTTGGAATGCGCCAGTGCGCCGTTGGCAAGCGCAACCATAAGCGCGAATGTCATGATCTTCTTCATTGGGTTACCCTCAGTTTATTCCGTTGGCGCGCTGGATTTCGCGAATGTAGGCGATCACCATGGCAACGTCACCTCGTGTCAGGCCCTCCACGGGGGGCATGTCGCCAAACTGCCAATGGTGGCTTCTTACACCTTGTGAAACCGCCCTGTGAAAGGCTTCATCAGCGTGGTGACTGGGTTCGTAAATTTTGTGGATCAGAGGCGGCCCCGCACCCTCTACGCCGACCGCATTGGCGCCGTGGCATGACGCGCACGAGACCTCAAAAACACGCTGGCCGATTGCGGCATTGCCTTCGATGGCCGGCATCTGAATTGCGACCATGGCGTCGCCTTTGCGTGTTTCATGCGATGTGGTCTCTTCAATTGCGCCGGGGCGAAGAGTTACGAAGGCGGCGACGGCAGCGACAGCGCATGCGCCGATTAGCAAGTGACTTTTTTTCATGGATTGGTCCTGACATTTTGGAAGCTGGCAACGCTGCGGCACATCGCGAACAGCCGCACGTGCTGGTCGCTAACATCCGCAGGGATTTTTGCTGCTTCAAAGGTCAGGAGGCCTGTAAAGGACGTCTGGTTCACTCAGCTTGACTTGGGTTCCAACATGGAGCTCCGGGTCAGTATCACGCCGACCCTTGGCAACTTCACTGACTTGGAACGGCAATGCAACGGCTTGGCAGATAAAGGGATTGCACTTTCCGGTTTCGGAACTCTCCGGGTCATGATGATGACCTGAAGCCGAGACGTCTCCGCTCGTTGCCGGTGCTGAGTGTTCGGAAGGTTGCGTATGGTGCTCACAGTGAAAGCCCGCGCAGCCCTTCGACAGCGCGTGCGCAACACCGCCAATGCCGGTCAGGATGACCAGAACGCCAACCAATAGAACAAGTGAATATCGCCGGATGACCATGGTGCCGGACGTTACTGCACGCAAGCGCACGATACAACGCCACACAATTCATCGCCCCGAAACAGGGTCGCTCAATTGTGGTCTGCGATGCAAAAAAAGCAAACCGTGACTGCGATGCGGTTTTGTGCGCTGCATTCTCACCATAGTCTTCATGGCCCAATTCGCAGTAGCGGATGGTATCAATCATGCGCTCCCTATGAGACTCACTGAAAGGGCCGAGTTTATCCCGCGCGCCCTTGTCCTTGCCAAAGCACTCTTGAGACCCCGGGCATCATTGTGCATAGTTCATGCCCGACTGTTATTTGTGCTTTTTTATTGCGTCGCCGCACGCTGCAAGACGCCCTGCCAGAGTACCAGCCCCTTTAGGGCGTCGGGTACGCAAAGTCATACGAAGGGTCCCACGCGTGGTGCTTGGTCTAGTGCGGGGTTTTGGAGTTGTCTCGGGCAGTGGCCAACGAAGGTAGTAGATGCCATGTCGGGACAGTGAAAGATACGCATGCAGCTTCATTTTGTGTCACACCTGTGTGTCACACCGCTCTAATGCTTGCTATCTAGTTGTTCTGTTGGGTTTTGGTGGAGCCTAGGGGAGTCGAACCCCTGACCTCTTGCATGCCATGCAAGCGCTCTCCCAACTGAGCTAAGGCCCCATCTAGGTACCGCTGATGCGGTGGACGGACGTTTAGGAGACAGTGACGACGAGTGCAAGTCCAAAAATGGAATCGAACGCGAATTTCCGCACTAAGCTGTCCGTGGAACGAAAAAGGCGACCCTGTGGTCGCCTTTGACATGATCAGTTTTCGTCTTCCGAAGACATGTCGGTGATATCATCCAGCGAAACGTCATCACTGGTGTCATCATCGTCATCCAGCAGATCATCATCCAGTTCGACGTCGACAGAGTCGTCGTCATCCAGTACCAGCTCCCCATCCGACGCGTTTTCACGCGCTTTGACCGAGGCGGCATCTTCTGCATCCGCCGCGATCATGCGGCTTTTGGATGTTTCAAGCTCCACGATCTCGCCAGTGTAGGGGCTGATGATCGGGTCCTTGTTCAGGTCGTAGAATCGCTTACCGGTGGTCGGGCAAACGCGCTTTACGCCCCATTCTTCCTTGGGCATGTCAAATCCCCTTGATATCAGGTGAGTCGTCTAAATGATTCAGCTCACCTGCCACAGGCAGAGGGCACTGTCAAAGTCTTTGCGCAAGAGAGGTCGCGATATGGGAGAGCACGCATTGCCAGGGACACCGCCGGTGCCGCTGAGGCTGCGCAAATCCGCCCGGGCGCGGCGCATAAGTTTGCGAATTTCTCAGCTGGACGGCCGGGTTACGCTGACCTATCCGGTCGGTGTGCCTGAATCCGAGGCGCTGAGTTTCGCACGTACCAAGGAAGAGTGGATTCGCCAGCATTTGCAGGACAGGCCGGAAACGGCCGTGGTGCAGTTCGGACAGAAGATACCGATTGAAGGCGTTGTTCGGCGAATCGTGCCCGCCAAGGGTCGGCGTGTTCAGTTGATGGCGGACGAGGTCGCAGTGCCCGAAGGGGCCGAGGCGCGCAGATTGGCCCGGTTTCTGAAGGAATTGGCGCGGGACCGATTGATTGGCGCGTGTGATGATTACGCGGCAATGCTGGGGCGGTCGTACAGCACGCTCAGCCTGCGCGACACGCGGTCACGCTGGGGATCATGCAGTTCGCAGGGTGGATTGATGTTCTCGTGGCGGCTCATTCTCGCGCCGTCCGAGGTGCTGCACTATGTGGCCGCGCATGAAGTGGCGCATCTTGTCGAGATGAACCACTCGCCCGCGTTCTGGGAACAGGTGGAACGCATTTTCGGCCCCTGTCAGCAACCCCGCCGCTGGTTGCGAGACAATGGGGCAGAGTTGCATCGTTACAGGTTTGACGCAAAGCCGAGTTGACCTTGCGCTGTTTTGTGATCACATAAGCGGATGTTGAGCACACGCCCGTCTGACACCCAAACTGCCACTCATGACCGGGTTTATCGGGCCCTGAGGTCTCGAATCATGCATGGTGAGATGGCGCCGGGACAGGCGCTGACCTTGCGTGGCATCGGCAAGGAATTCGGCGTCTCGATGACCCCGGCGCGAGAGGCCGTGCGCCGTCTGGCCGCCGAGGGGGCATTGTTCCTTTCCAATTCCGGCCGGGTCTCGACACCTGAATTGACCAACGACCGGATTGAGGAATTGGCGGCGTTGCGCGCGTTGCTGGAAGTCGAGCTGGCCAGCCGGGCTTTGCCCCGGGCGCATATTGCGCTTATCGACCGGTTGCAGACCATCAACATGACCGTTGCCGAGATGGTGACCAAGCGGGACGCGGTTGGGTACATCCGTTCAAATCTGGAATTTCACCGCACCCTTTACCTGCGGGCTCAGGCGCCCGCGATGCTGGCCATTGCCGAAACGGTCTGGCTGCAACTCGGGCCGACGATGAGGGCGCTTTACGGGCGTCTCAGGCGCACTGAGCCACCGCATTATCACAAGCTGATCATTGCTGCCCTCAAGGCCGGGGACGAACCGGGTTTGCGCCTGGCGGTCCGTTCGGACGTGACGCAGGGATTGCGCTTGCTGGTGAGCTGAGCGGCATCCCGCCGACATTCCGGCGCCCACTGCGCAAGGTTTCACCGTTCTGGCCTGTTCAACCCGACTGGGTTACTCTTGATGCAAATCACAAACAAGAGCAGACCACAGCCATGATCACTCGACGGACTTTTTCCATTTGCCTTGGATCAACATTGTTGGCCGCCTGCACGGGTGGCGGTGCGCCATCCAGCGCGCCTGCATCGCGTATGCGGGCTGTTCCCAACGCGGGTTGGGATGCCTGGGTTGCCGGATTCAAGGGCAGGGCGGCATCGCAAGGTATTTCACAATCCACGATTGATCGCGCTTTTCAGGGGGCAGGGTACCTGCCCGATGTGATCGAGCGTGACCGCAATCAGGTAGAGTTCAAGCGTTCGCTCGAAGACTACCTTGCCATTGCCGCCTCGGACGAGCGGATCAGCACCGGCCAGAAGATGCTGCGGCAATACAACGGGACGCTGTCGCAGATCGAGGCGCAGTACGGGGTAGACAAGGAAATCGTCGTTGCAGTGTGGGGGCTGGAAAGCCGCTATGGCGCGCGTCGCGGCGATGTGCCCGTTGTGTCAGCCCTGTCGACGCTGGCCTATGACGGGCGGCGTGGTCAGTTCTTTGAAAGCCAGTTGATCGCGGCGCTCAAGATCATTCAGAATGGCGACACCACGCCTGACAAGATGACCGGCAGCTGGGCCGGTGCGATGGGGCACACGCAGTTCATTCCAACCTCTTACCTGGCCTATGCCGTGGATTTCACCGGCGACGGGCGGCGCGATATCTGGTCGGACGATCCGACGGATTCGCTGGCTTCGACCGCTGCTTACCTGTCGCGCGCAGGCTGGGTGCGGGGGCAGCCTTGGGGGGGCGAGGTCGGAACCGTTTCCGGTACACCGGTCGCCGTGCTGCAACCACAGAAACCCGGGCCGCGCATTGCCGTCTTCCGCAATTTTCAGGTCATCAAGCGCTATAACAATTCGGACAGTTACGCGATCGGGGTCGGTCATCTGGCGGACAGAATCGCCGGTGGCGCGCCGTTTCAGGCCTCGTTCGGGCCAGATGCAAACGGTCTGACATTGGACGACCGCAAGGAATTGCAACGGCGGCTGACATCCCAAGGGTATGATACGAAAGGCGCGGACGGGGTGATCGGCAAAAACACGACGTCTGCCATCAGCGCGTATCAAAGCGCCAATGGCCTGGCGGTCACCGGAGAACCCTCGGTTGCGTTGTTGCGCAGGTTGGGCGGCTGACGGTTACGCCGCCAACCCTTTCGAGCCGATGTCGAGGAATTTTTGACGGCGGTCCTGTATCAGGGTCGCCGCGTCTTTGCCGTCCAGTTCCGCCAGCATATCGGTGAGAGCCGCGCGTACAGCCTCGACAGCGGCCGGACGATCGCGATGCGCGCCGCCCTTGGGTTCAGGGATGATCCGGTCGCAAACGCCAAGCTTGTGAAGATCCTGAGCGGTCAGACGCAGCGCCTCGGCCGCTTCACGCATCTTTTCTGCATCTTTCCAAAGGATCGATGCGCAACCTTCCGGCGAGATCACCGAATAGACCGAGTGTTCCAGCATTGCCACGCGGTTGGCGGTGGCAAAGGCCACGGCCCCGCCCGAGCCGCCTTCGCCGATGATGACCGACACCAGGGGCACGCCGATCTTCAGACACATTTGGGTCGAGCGGGCAATCGCTTCGGATTGACCGCGTTCCTCGGCGCCTTTGCCGGGATAGGCGCCGGCGGTATCGATCAGAGTGATCACCGGTAGGCCAAACCGACCGGCCATCTCCATCAGGCGGACTGCCTTGCGATAGCCTTCGGGGCGGGCCATGCCGAAATTGCGTTCGATCCGCGATTTGGTGTCGCTGCCTTTTTCATGGCCGATCACCATGACGGGTTGATCGTTGAAACGTGCAAGCCCGCCGATCACTGCCAGATCATCGGCAAAATTGCGATCTCCGGCCAAAGGGGTGAATTCGGTGAACAGGGCATCGACGTAATCGCTGCAATGCGGGCGTTCCGGGTGTCGGGCGACCTGGCATTTCCGCCATGGGGTCAGATCGGCGTAAAGCTCATCCAGAAGCTTGGCGGCCTTGGCGTCCAACGCGGCGGCTTCTTCGGTTACGTCCATCTCTTCGTTGGTTCGGGCCAACGCACGCAACTCTTCAGCCTTGCCTTCAATTTCAGCCAGCGGTTTTTCGAAATCCAGATACTGGGTCATGACGCCTCTCAACGCGAAAGTTCCCTGCTATATGGCCTGACGGTGCTCCGGATGCAACTCGGCAAGATCCGAGTGGTGAAGATGTTCGATTTCAGATGGGCGAATGGAAAAACGGATACTGATGGCCGCCGCCAAGAAAGACCCCGCGCTGCGCGTTCTGACCTGCACCCACGACAATCTAACGCGGCGTCTGACCCTGTACCCACCCGAAACCGCGCCCGAGAATGTGTTGGCCGAAACCTGTCTGGGTCAACTGGGCCAGAGAACGGGATAGAGCGAGGCCACAAGCAGCACCGCCATTGTCCAGTTGAACGCCACCAGCCTGCGCGGGTTCGTCAGCACCCGCGACATCTGCTGCCCCAGAAAGGTCCATGTGCTCACCGAGGGCAGGTTGACCGCCCCGAAAACCAACGCCACAAGCGCAATCGCATGCAGGGTCTGACTGGGCGTGTAAGCGGTTGTGGCGGTCAGGGCCATGGCCCAGGCTTTGGGGTTCACCCACTGAAAGGCGGCGGCTTGCAGAAACGTCATGGGTGTCCCCGCTGCCAAATCGCCTGCGGCTGGCGCGGCATGCGCGATCTTCCATGCCAGATAGAGCAGATAGATCACCGACACGACCTTCAGCACTGAATAGCTGACCGGGTACCGGTCAAAGACCTGAACCAGCCCTGCACCGACCAGCAGCACCATGAGCGTGAAGCCAAGGCCAATGCCCAGCATATGCGGGATCGAACGCCGAAAGCCGAAATTCGCACCCGATGCCATCAGCATCAGATTGTTCGGCCCGGGCGTAATGGATGTCACGAAGGCAAAAGCGATGAGCGCCAGAAGGATGTCGTAAGTCATGCTGCGAAGTATCGTCTGACCGGCAGCAAATGAAATTGCTTTTTCGTGCGCGTTTCCGCTATTTCTGCAACTTATGATGAAGAATGATCAGATAAATCGCCAGATATTGCAGGAACTGACCCGCGATGGGCGCATCAGCAATCTGGAATTGGCCGAACGGGTCGGGCTGTCTCCGTCCGCCTGCCTGCGTCGCGTTCAAGAGTTGGAAAAGGCCGGCGTGATCACCGGTTATCGTGCGGTTCTGAACCCGGCCGCGATGGGTGTCGGCTTTGTCGCCTATATCGGGGTCGGTCTTGGTGAACACACGAAAGCGGCGCAGGAGGGGTTTGAGCGTGCCCTGCAACAAGCCCCCGAAGTGGTCGAATGCCACAACATCACCGGTACGATCGAATACCTGCTGCGCGTCGAATGCGCCGATCTGCCGTCCTACAAGACCTTCCATACCGAGGTGCTGGGAACGTTGCCTCATGTCACGTCGATCACATCCTATGTGGTCATGGGGTCACCCAAGGATCTGCGTGCGTAGCCACTGGAAATGTGAAGCCACACTCTCTTGCAGCGCAAATTTTCAGGGCCTAGTGTCTTTGTAATGACGCTGCCAGGGGATACGCCCAGCTAAAACGGCACGCAAACAGGGAGATTACGATGAAACTCGTTCGAACAGTGGCGACCGCAGTTGCCATGTCGGTCATTGCCGGGGCCGCTTTGTCTGCCCCGCTGAAACTGCAACCTGCCAATCCACAGCCGTCTCCGAAGGCGGGTTTGAATGTCAAATACTTAGGTACAGGCAATCAACACAAGAAGATCCGGGATCTGAGCCAGGCAAAAAGCATGCTGTCTAAGGCGAAGCCCGGAAAACCGTTGCGCGGGTTGGATTACAGGGACACCAGCAAGGGTGAGGATGTCTTGACCTTCGACCAGGCCTACAACGTTGCCGCCGAGGTCACAGGCTATATGCGCTTTGACTCACCTGGCGTTTACGAGCTGGAAACGTGGTCGAATGACGGTATAGAGGCTTGGGTTGGCGGTCAGCAGATTGGCCGGGTAAATGGCATTCAGGGCTGTGAAGCCAATCAACGCACCGAAGTGGAAGTGCCCAAGGCGGGTTGGTATCCACTGAAGATCGTCTATTTCCAGAAACTGGGAACCTCTTGCCTGATGATGAAGTCAGGAAAGAAGGGGGAACGCTTCACATGGACGCCCAATGACGTTTTTGGCCGTTGAAGAATTCATGAAAGGGCGCTCGATCGAGCGCCCTTTTTTTGGGGGCTTAGCTGCCCGCCACAATCAGTTCGGCCTGCGCCACGATGACTTCGGCCTGCTTGATTGAGGCGATGTCGACAAGGCGGCCTTTATAGACGGTTGCGCCCTCACCGTTTGCTTTGGCCTGTTCCATTGCGGCCAGGATTTCGCGGGCCTCGGAAACGGCCTCATCCGACGGGGTAAAGACCTGATTGGCCAGTGCAATCTGCTTGGGATGGATCGCCCATTTGCCGACCATACCCAGCGTGGCCGAGCGTTTCGCCTGAGCGATGTACCCTTCATCATCGCTGAAATCCCCGAATGGCCCATCCACTGGCAGCACCCCATGGGTGCGGCACGCTGCAACGATGGCGGCTTGGGCCCAGTGCCACGGGTCGGACCAATGTTTTTCGCCGTCACGCAGCATATAGTAGTTTTCCTGTGTGCCGCCGATGCCCGTGGTCTGCATCCCCATCGAGGCCGCAAAATCTGCAGCCCCAAGGCTCATGGCCTGCAAACGGGGCGAGGAGGCTGCGATCTCTTCCACATGCGCGATACCGGCAGCGGATTCGATAATGACCTCGAAGCTGATCGGTTTGGTCCGGCCCTTGGCGCGTTCAATGGCGGTGACAAGGGCATCCACGGCATAGACATCTGATGCACAACCGACTTTGGGAATCATGATCTGGTCCAGACGGTCGCCTGCCTGCTCCAACACGTCGACAACGTCACGATACCAATAGGGGGTATCCAATCCGTTGATGCGAACGGACATGTATTTATTGCCCCAATCAACAGTATTCAGCGCTTCGATGACGTTGGCGCGGGCTACATCCTTGTCCGAAGGCGCAACCGAATCCTCAAGGTCAAGGTTGATCACATCCGCAGCAGAAGCTGCCATTTTCGGGAACAGTTTGGTATTCGACCCCGGACCAAACAGTTGACAGCGATTGGGTCGTGCAGGCGCGGCGGGTTGGATGCGAAAGCTCATCTGGACCTCGTGTGGGTAATGAAGTTGCGATTTTCTCGCCCAATGAGGTATTAAATTGCGCAACTTGGCGCAAGGGAGATTGTGCATCTGCGGCAATGCGGTTGCAGAATGCAAATTTCCAGCAGAAGATGAGTGGTGATTAAAGATTAATCAATTTGAAAAATTCGAAGAATTTTGCGTCATCCCGCGCAAGAGCGCAAGAACATCGCGCGTTAGCTGTGTTTGACGGAGCAGAACGCGAAACGCTCGTTTTGCCGCTTCACTAGCTTAGGCCGGAATCAAAGGAGTGACCGCAATGATCGAGACACCGTACCTGCTGTTTTTGGGCGATGCGCCCGACCAATTGGCGGCCAAAGTGGCTGTGGGCATCAAGGATTGGCGCCCGGAAAACGCCGTCGGCCAATACCGTATGGACGGCTGCAAGGCCGATCTGGGCCTGACCGATATGACCCTGACAGAGGCGAAAGAGGCCGGTGCCAAAACGCTGGTCATCGGCGTGGCCAACCGTGGCGGCGTCATCAGCCAGGAATGGAAAAAGGTTCTGGTCATGGCGCTTGAGGAAGGGTTTGACCTGGCCTCTGGCCTGCACAACCTGTTGCGCGACGAGCCCGATCTGGTGGCGGTGGCCGAAGCAACGGGGCGAAAGCTGCACGACGTGCGTGTACCCGAGGTCGATTACCCGATCGCCAACGGGATCAAGCGCAGGGGCAAACGTTGTCTGGCCGTCGGCACCGACTGCTCTGTGGGCAAGATGTACACTGCAATGGCGATGGATGCCGAAATGCGCAAGCGTGGTATGAAGTCGACCTTCCGCGCGACCGGCCAAACGGGCATTCTGATCACCGGCGATGGCGTGCCGCTGGACGCCGTTGTTGCGGATTTCATGGCCGGCTCGATCGAATGGCTGACACCTGACAACGATGACGACCACTGGGATCTGATCGAAGGTCAGGGATCGCTGTTCCATGTGTCCTATTCCGGCGTGACCATGGCGCTGATCCACGGCGGCCAGCCTGACGCGCTGATCCTGAGTCATGAACCGACCCGCGCGCACATGCGCGGTTTGCCGACCTATCAGCTGCCGACGCTCGAAACCCTGCGCGACACTGCGCTGGCGCTGGCCAAAGTGGCGAACCCCGATTGTCAGGTCGTCGGCGTTTCGGTCAACACGCAGCACATGTCCGAAGAGGACGCGACAGCATATCTGGCCAAGATCGAAGCAGATATGGGGCTGCCGGCGACCGATCCGTTCCGGTTCGGCTCGGGCAAGTTGGTGGACGCGCTGGCCGCGATGTGATCCAACCGGCCCGCCGGTGGCGGGCCGGTTCCGCCTCTGGCGGGAGTATTTGGGAAAAGATGAAGGAGCAGGTGCGTGCAGATAGAGGTCTCTCGCGATGTGTTTCAGTTGGCGCAGGTGTTTACCATTTCGCGCGGGTCACGGACCGAAGCAAAGGTGCTGACGGTGCGGGTGTCGGACGGAAAGCATCAGGGCTGGGGCGAATGCGTTCCTTATGCGCGTTATGACGAAACGCTCGAGTCGGTCGAGGCCGAGATCGCCGGTCTGCCTGCTGAGTTCAGCCGCCGGTCGCTGATGGATCTGCTGCCTGCCGGTGCCGCTCGGAACGCCGTGGATTGTGCTTTGTGGGATCTGGAAAGCAAGCGCGCGGGTAAGCGCGCCTGGGATTTGGCGGGCCTGCCGGTGCCCGGACCCGAGATCACGGCCTATACTCTGTCGCTGGATACTCCGGAGGCAATGCAGTCTCAGGCGGCCGAGAACGCGCACCGCCCGCTTCTGAAGATCAAGCTGGGCACGCCAGATGACATGCCCCGGCTCGAGGCCGTCCGCGCCGGTGCGCCGAACGCCAGGATCATCGTGGATGCGAACGAAGGCTGGTCGGCCGAGGTTTACGCCGACCTCGCCCCGCATCTGGTGCGTTTGGGCGTAACACTGGTCGAGCAGCCATTGCCGGCTGGTGACGACGACGCTTTGATCGGAATGGACCGCCCGGTGCCCGTTTGCGCCGACGAGTCCTGCCATGATCGTGCCAGCCTGCCCGGGCTGAAGGGGAAATACGATGTCATCAACATCAAACTCGACAAGACCGGTGGCCTGACCGAGGCGCTTGAACTGCGCAAAGCCGCAATCGCGGAAGGGTATGGCATCATGGTCGGCTGCATGGTCGGCAGTTCGCTTGCCATGGCGCCCGCGACACTGTTGGCGCAGGGTGCGATGGTGACGGACCTTGACGGACCGCTTCTGTTGGCCGAAGACCGCGACACCCCGCTGATTTTTGACGACGCCGGAGTTCACCCGCCCGAAGCGGCGCTCTGGGGCTGAGGAGACAAACATGACCCGAACCGTTTATGTAAATGGCGAATACCTGCCCGAGACCGAGGCCAAGGTATCCATCTTTGACCGTGGCTTCCTGTTTGCAGACGCGGTTTACGAAGTGACCAGTGTACTGGATGGCAAGCTGATCGATTTCGAGGGCCACGCGGTGCGCCTGAAGCGGTCTCTGGACGAGCTGGAGATGGCCGAGCCCTGCACCAAGGAAGAGCTGCTGGAAATCCACCGCAAGCTGGTTGATCTGAACGGCATAGAAGAGGGCCTGGTCTACCTTCAGGTTTCGCGCGGCAGCGACGGTGACCGGGATTTTGTCTTCCCTTCGGCCGATACCAAGCCAAGCCTCGTTCTGTTCACCCAGAACAAGCCCGGGTTGGCTGACAGCCCGGCGGCACGGAAAGGTGCCAAGATCATCTCGATCGAGGACATCCGTTGGGGCCGCCGCGACATCAAAACCGTGCAACTGCTTTACCCTTCGATGGGCAAGATGATGGCCAAGAAAGCGGGCTGCGACGATGCATGGCTGGTCGAGGACGGCTTTGTGACCGAGGGCACCAGCAACAACGCCTATTTCGTCAAGAACGGCAAGATCGTGACCCGTCCGCTGTCCAACGACATCCTGCACGGGATCACTCGCAAGGCCGTGCTGCGCATGGCAGCCGAAGCACAGATGGAAGTTGAAGAGCGGCTGTTTACCATCGACGAAGCCAAAGAGGCTGATGAGGCGTTCACGACCTCGGCCAGTGCTTTCGTGATGCCGGTGGTGGAAATTGACGGAGTCACGCTGGGTGATGGTACACCCGGTCCGATTGCCAAACGCCTTCGTGAAATTTACCTGGATGAAAGCCGAAAGGCCGCGATCTGAAGAACCACCAAGTTGAACGGCGTCGCAGTAAATTGTTGCGGCGCCGTGCCAACATCAGCCGGGTCCCGGTGGCAGTGCAGGGAGTTTCGCTGTAGACCCCGCTGAGCACGAGCAGATCACATGCGACTTTCCACCGGGACACCGGTCTTGTTGTCGGATCAGTTCCTGCGGTGTCACAAGAACATGGTCGAATGCGGGGCTACCCGACCTTGAAAGGGCTCAGGCTTTCCTGAAACTGTTCGATGAATTCCAGCGTTACCAATGACGGTTGCTTCAGAATTGGACGCACCAACGAAAGGGTATGCGTCAAGGACGGCTTGAACGGCCGATAACTCAATCCCCTCGACGTGTATTGGACGGCATCCAGTTCGCTTACGACCGAGACTCCGACACCTTCCAGCGCCAATTCACATGCTGCCGTGAACTGCCTGACCTCGATATGCGAGTTCAATTCGACATTGGCATGTTGAAAAACTTTCGAAAGCCGCCCGAAAAAATCGCTGTCGCGTCGGGTGTGGATGATTTTTCTATGTGCGAGATCCGCCGGAGTAATTTCAGACAGGCCTTCCAGCTCGTGCCCGGTGGGGAACACGCACACCGTGCGAACGTCGATGTCCCTGCTTTCTACCGCCGGATGACCGTGAAAGCTGTCAGTGATTCCGAAATCATACTGCTCGCCGATCATCCATTCCAGAATGCGTTCAGGTCTGTCTGGTTCGATCGTCAGGGTGACACCGGGCCGATCCTTCAGGAAACCGGCGACGACTTTGGGCAAATGGCTGGTGGCAAATCCCGGCAGGCAAGCGACACGGATGTGCCCTGCTTTGCGTTGTGTGATATCCTGACTGACATCCGAAATTTGTCTCATCAATTCGAGAACGCGCTCGACGCTGGGCAAGAGATAGCGAACCTCCTGCGTTGGTACTAATCGGCCTTCCCGACGGTCAAAAAGCTGAAACCCGAGCGACTTTTCAAGATCGGACAGCAATCTGCTGACAGCCGGTTGGGTCACGCCCAGATCAGACGCAGCGGCCGTGACAGACCCATTGGTGGTCACGGCCATCAGGGCCTCCAACTGCCGAACTCTCAGAATTTGACTCATTGCTGATCCCGATCTGCTGCGCCATTTCATAACACTATGTTATTTTTTCACCAAGTAGATAGGCCTTGAATTATATTTTTGTGACGTTAACGTCGTGAAATCGTCATGTGTGCCGTTTACGCGTTGCGGTCGGTATTCAACGAAGCATCAACCCTGATGCATGGGAGGAATCATGAAAAAGAATCTGCTTGGCGCTCTTGCCATCACCACGGCCTTGTCCCCCTTGGCGGCAATGGCGCAAACCGAAGTCCAGTTCTGGCATGCCTTCACCGGTCGCCTAGGTGAACTCGTCAAAGGACAGGTTGAAGAATTCAACGCCAGTCAGGATGAGTTCGTCGTGGTCGAAAGCCACAAGGGCAACTACTCGGAAACCCTGAATGCCGGGATTGCAGCATTCCGGGCCGGTGAACAGCCACATATCCTGATGGTGTTCGAAGTCGGCACGGCGACAATGATGTCAGCCAAAGGGGCGATCAAACCGGTCTATGAAGTGATGGCCGAAAGCGGCGCGTCTTTTGATCCCGACGCGTATATTGGCGCCGTCAAAGGCTACTACACAACCACTGACGGAGAGATGCTGTCGCTTCCCTTCAACTCCTCGACGCCGGTCCTGTGGGTTAACCGCGATGCCATGCAAGCAGCAGGCGTTGATCCGGACACGGATCTGTCCACTTGGGAAAAAGTCGGCGAAGTGCTCGAGCAGCTGAAGGCAGGTGGCGAGGATTGCCCGCTGGTGACAGCATGGCAAAGCTGGATTCACCTTGAAAACCTTTCAGCCTATCACGACGTTCCCTTTGCCTCACGGGACAACGGATTTGCCGGTCTGGATACCGAGCTGCTGCTGAACGGTCCGGTGCAGGTAGCACATCTGACCGCGATGGGTGACTGGGCCAAGGACGGCAAGTTCATCTATACCGGCCGCAGAAACGAAGGTGGTGCGAACTTCCGGTCAGGCGAGTGCGCATTGTTCACCGAAAGTTCGGCCGGATACGCCGGCATCAAGGCAGAGGCCGAGTTCGATTTCGACGTGCGTCCGCTGCCCTATTGGGAATCCGTCACCAGTGAGCCGCAAAACACCATCATCGGTGGCGCGTCTCTTTGGGTAATGGAGGGTCATGAGCCCGAAGAGTACAAGGGCGTCGGAGAGTTCCTGAGCTTCCTGTCATCACCTGACGTACAAGCGGCCTGGCACCAGAACACCGGTTACCTTCCGATCACGACAGAAGCGGGTGAGGTTACGCGTGCCGCTGGTTTTTATGACGAAAACCCGGGTACCGACGTCGCAGTGATCCAGATGACCGCGAAAGAGCCGACCGCAAATTCGAAAGGATTGCGCTTGGGATCGTTCGACCAGATCCGGGGCATCATCGACGAAGAGCTTGAGGCGATCTGGTCCGCTGAGAAAACGGCTCAGGAAGCGATGGACAGCGCGAAGGAACGCGGTGATGCGTTGCTGCGCCGGTTCGAATCCGCCAATCAATAAGTCGTAACGTCATGCGGGCCTTTTCAGGGCCCGCATTTTCTTTCTTCGGTGGGTTTTCAGGATGGAAAAACGCGTCACCTTTCGCGGCTGGCTGTTGCCATTGGCGTTGATCGCCCCTCAGGTCATCATTTCCGCTGTTTTCTTTTTCTACCCCGCCGGTCAGGCCATATGGCAGTCGCTGTTCATACCTGACCCGTTCGGGCTGTCGTCCCAGTTCGTGGGGCTCGGCAATTTTGAATTCCTGCTGAGTGACAAGTTTTATCGCGCCTCTTTCGTGACGACGGCGGTGTTTTCCACGCTGGTCACGTTGTGCTCGATGATCCCTGCCTTGTTTCTTGCGGTCATTGCGGATCGATTGATCAAAGGGTCCGGGGTCTATCGGACGTTGCTGATCTGGCCCTACGCTGTTGCCCCTGCGGTTGCGGGCGTTCTGTGGCTGTTCATGTTCAACACGCGCGTCGGCGTCGTGTCATGGTATCTTGGTCAGCTCGGATATGACTGGAACCACGTTCTGAACGGCACCGAAGCCATGGGGCTGGTGGTCGTTGCTTCGGCCTGGGGGCGCATAAGCTATAACTTCCTGTTCTTTTTCGCTGCCCTGCAATCCGTTCCAAGATCCGTGATCGAGGCGGCGGCGATTGACGGCGCGCATTTCTGGCGCCGATTCTTCACGATCGTGCTGCCGCTGCTGTCGCCGACGGCGTTCTTCTTGCTGGTGGTGAACGTCGTTTACGCCTTCTTCGAAACCTTTGGCGTGATCCACACGATCACCGGCGGCGGGCCGCAACAGTCGACGACAATCCTTGTCTACAAGGTATTCTCGGACGGATTTGTGGGGCAGGACCTCGGCTCGTCTTCGGCGCAATCGGTCATCTTGCTGATCGTCGTGGGCCTGTTGACGGTCATCCAGTTCAAATACGTGGAAAAGAGGGTGCATTACTGATGGCGGCCCAACAACACGGAATGGTCGAAAAACGCGGCGCGGGCATCTGGTTGTCCCATGCCCTCATGATCCTCGGTGTCCTGATCATATTTTTCCCGATATGGCTTGCCTTCGTGGCTTCGACCGTGACCCAGGCCGAGATCGTCTCGCCACCGATGCCTGTCGTGCCCGGCGATC
The DNA here is from genome assembly GCF_013034175.1 of Ruegeria sp. HKCCA5463. Classification (NCBI taxonomy): domain Bacteria; kingdom Pseudomonadati; phylum Pseudomonadota; class Alphaproteobacteria; order Rhodobacterales; family Roseobacteraceae; genus Ruegeria; species Ruegeria sp. HKCCA5463. Next base: position 238,518 of record NZ_WQFL01000005.1, on the reverse strand, counting down.
AGTTCTGGGTGAACTACAAGGCGGCGCTTTTCTCGGGGGTAAATGTGCCCGTTGCCACGATGCTGTTCAACAGTCTGGTGATGGCAATCGGAATTGCAGTCGGCAAAATCATCATCTCACTGCTGTCGGCTTTCGCGATCGTCTATTTCCGCTTTCCCGGACGAACGACGTTCTTCTGGCTGATCTTCCTGACGCTGATGCTGCCGGTCGAAGTCCGCATCGTTCCGACGTTCGAAGTTGTCGCTGGGTTCGGTATGCTCAACAGCTATTACGGGCTGATCTTTCCCCTGATCGCCTCGGCCACGGCAACCTTCCTGTTCCGTCAGTTCTTTCTGACCATCCCCGATGAGCTTGCCGAGGCAGCCCGGGTCGACGGCGCGCGACCGATGCGGTTTTTCATCGATATCGTCGTCCCCATGAGCCGGACCAACATCGCCGCACTGTTCGTGATCCTGTTCATCTATGGGTGGAACCAATATCTTTGGCCGCTGCTGATCACGACCGATCCCGAAATGAATACCATCGTGATGGGTATCAAGCAGATGTTCCCGTCCGGTGACGACTTTGCGCATTGGCCGACGATCATGGCGACGTCCATTCTGGCCATGATCCCGCCGGTCATCGTGGTGGTGTCGATGCAAAAGCTCTTTGTCCGTGGCCTTGTCGATAGCGAGAAGTAAGAAATGGCAACAGTTACTCTAGAGAATGTCAAAAAGAGCTTTGGCCCGACGGATGTGATCCACGGCGTTGATGTCGATATCGCCGATGGAGAGTTCATCGTGATCGTCGGCCCGTCAGGCTGCGGCAAGTCCACATTGTTGCGGATGGTGGCGGGGTTGGAAACGGTCACGTCCGGGGAGATCCGGATCGGCGGTGAACGCGCCAATGACAAAGAGCCCATGGATCGCGACATCGCCATGGTGTTCCAGAACTACGCGCTCTACCCACATATGTCAGTGCGTCAGAACATGGGGTATGGCCTCAAGATCGCGGGGCTGCCCAAGGCTCAGATCGATCAAAAGGTGACCCAGGCGGCTAAGCTGTTGCAGCTTGAACCTTTGCTGGATCGCAAACCCAGGCAGTTGTCCGGCGGTCAGCGCCAGAGGGTGGCGATGGGCCGGGCCATTGTCCGCGAGCCCGCCGTTTTCCTGTTTGACGAGCCGCTCTCGAACCTCGATGCCAAGCTTCGTGTTCAGATGCGTCTGGAAATACGCGAACTTCAGGAAAAACTTGGGATCACGTCACTTTACGTCACGCATGACCAGGTCGAAGCAATGACGATGGCGGACAGGATGATCGTGATGAACGGCGGCATCGCCGAACAGATCGGCACGCCGCTCGAGGTCTATGAAACTCCACAAACGCTGTTTGCCGCGCAATTCATCGGCAGCCCGGCAATGAACATATTCGAAGCGCGGCGCGAAAACGGGGCGGTCAAGATCGGAGAAATCGAAGTCGGCCCCTCAGGGGGTCCGGACTGCGCCGTGAAGCTTGGCATAAGACCAGAGCATCTGTTGTCGGATGACAATGGCCCGCTTGGAGCCGCGATTCAGATGGCTGAACCGCTTGGGGCCAACACGTTGCTGCACGGTCACCTGTCGGGCTCTGAAAGCGCGATCACGGCAAGCCTTCCCGGTGTCCACCCGATCGAAGGACGCCATCCGATTATGCGGTTCTCGGTGGCACCGGAGAACATGCATTTGTTCGACCACGCGACAGGCCAAAGGCTGGAAGGCTGATGGCGTTTCAACAGGTTGAGGCCTTTCGCGGCGGGGAGAACCTGATCCGGGTCGTGGGGCATCGTGGGGCACGGGGCGTGTTGCCTGAAAACAGCTTGATCGGCTTCGACTTTTCACTTTCCATTGGCGTCCCGCTTCTTGAATTTGACGTTGTCCTGACAGCCGATGATGTGCCGGTCATTACGCACAATCATCGCCTGCATTCGGCCAGTTTCCGCGATGGCAATGGCCTGTTTCTGACCGGGGAAGAGCCGAAAGTATCCTCGCTGACTTACGAACAGATCCGACAATTTGATATCGGGCGTCTGGACGGCCATTCCGCCTATGGCCAACGTTTCCCGGATCAGGCGCAAATAGACGATGTTCGTGTTCCAAGCCTGTTGGATCTGCTCGATCTGGTCGATGACCCGAAAAACGGTGATGCCCATCTGATGCTCGAGCTGAAGTCGGACCCCGACCTGGCCCATGATGCGCTTTACCGAGAGAACTTTGTCCGCAGAGTACTTCGGGATGTTCGCGGCAAGGGTTTATCTTCGCGTGCGGTGCTTCACAGTTTTGATTGGAACCTGTTGTCGGAGTGTCAGAGGCAAGCCCCGGATATGCCTTCATCCTACCTGACGCAACTTCCGGACAATGCCGACGATGTTGGCGAGGATTCCTCAAAATCCGTTTGCCCGGACTTTCGTGGCCGTCGCGACGAAATTCCAAACTTGGTAAAGCAGGCCGGCGGTTCGCTTTGGTGCCCGTACTTTGCGGATGTAACGCCCGAAAACGTCACGCGCGCAAAAGAACTGGGCCTGTGCGTCGTCGTGTGGACAGTCAACGAACACGAAGATATCGGCAGGATGATCGATCTGGGCGTGGACGCAATCGTATCCGACTATCCCGGGCGGGTTCAAAGACAACTGTCGGAGTCAGGCTTCCGTTGGCAGTAGCGCACCGGTGATCCCGGCACCCCGAGGGTGACGTGGATGAATTTCTTGCGCCATTTGAAATTTGCCTCAAAAAAGGCCCTTCAGCCCGTTGACGCTCAGGACCCGCGTGTTTTTGCGGCCTGATTTGATGAGAGCCTTTGCTCAGTAAACCGTTCTTGGGCGCGCGGCTGACGGAAATCCGGAACACTGCCCCCGTTGCTCTGAGCGTTGTACCCGCAGTTGTCGGGACAGCGTTCCACACGTTCTCCGATGAACTGGAATTGATATCTGGCATCGGTTTCGGCCATCGCTGACCACAACCGTCATCGACGGGCCGTCACCCCTGACGGATGGCGCCAAATATTGAGTCACATTAACAACAATCTTGTGATTGCTGCAGTTCTGTCTCTTTTCCGCCGGAATTTGTGCTGATAAGGATAAAATTAAGTGTTGGGGTGTTGTAAGTGCGAGTGGGCAGATGAGAGCCGGAACAAACGGTCAAATAGCTATTTCCTGGTGTCAGACGGAAATTGACGGGCTTGAAGATGCTCCTCTTTCCTGTTTGGCGATCGGATCGGCATGGTCATGGCGTGGTCAAGCAATCGTCATGAGCGAGGCTGCCGAGCAAAGCATCGGAAAAATAGGAAATGTCGGGGGCGCTGCCAGCCAGGTGAACAGCCACTTTCCAATTGTCCGTGACATTCCAGGCCACGTGGCCGGAACCCTTACCCTTACCAATGGTGCGCAGAAGTTCTCTGCCAAGCTTGTTGCCGATGGCAACGATACGTCGCGGGCTCTCGTGTTCGAAGGCGCTTGCCCGCCACGGGATGAAGAGTTCTGGATTGTCGAAGTGACCGAGCTTGCGATGATCCCAAACCCCGCCGCGAAAAGCGGCGCGACGGTAGTTTCTTTCCCGGCCTCAAACTAGGATTTCAAGGCGCCGCCAGACGGTTTCGGCGCGCTGCCGGGTCCGCTGGCTGTCTGCCCTGATCGTTTTTCTGAACTTTGCGGAATGCTGTGTTGACTCCGCCAGCATTGCGGATATAAGCGCGGCTTCATTGGTGTTGGTGGCCCCCGCAAGGGGATGCCTGTCATGGGGGAGACCTCAAGAGGACAACGCCCTTCATAGTGGCCCGTCAGGGCTTCGACCTAACGAAGGAGATCAGCCGTGACCAAACGCACGTCTGCCAAGTACAAAATCGACCGCCGGATGGGCGAAAACATCTGGGGTCGTCCGAAATCCCCGGTCAACCGTCGTGAATATGGCCCCGGCCAGCACGGCCAGCGCCGCAAGGGCAAACTGTCGGACTTCGGTCTGCAACTGCGTGCCAAGCAGAAGCTGAAAGGCTATTACGGCGACCTGACCGAGAAGCAGTTCCGCCGCATCTACGCCGAAGCCGAGCGTGTGAAGGGCGACACCGGTGAGAACCTGATCGGCCTGCTGGAGCGCCGCCTGGACGCTGTGGTCTACCGCGCCAAGTTTGTCGCAACTGTTTTTGCCGCACGCCAGTTCGTGAACCACGGCCACGTCAAAGTGAACGGCAAGCGTGTCAACATCCCGTCCTACCGCGTCAAAGAGGGTGACGTGATCGAGGTGCGTGACAAATCCAAACAACTGGCAGTAGTCTTGGAAGCCGTTGCGCTGGCCGAGCGTGACGTTCCTGACTACATCGACGCCGACCACTCGAAAATGACCGCGACGTTCGTGCGCGCGCCGGGCCTCAGCGATGTGCCTTACCCGGTCGTCATGGAACCGAACCTGGTCGTCGAATTCTACGCGAAGAACTGATCTTCGCCGCAATCGAATTCTGAAAGGCCGCGCTTTTGGCGCGGTCTTTTTTTATGGTTTGTCCATGGCGAAGCCGTCATCGCGACATTGCCCGCGACTCCTTAGGGTGTTTTTGGGCAAATGAAGTGCGTGTCAGATCGGCAGTGGCCTGCCTTCGGCGATCGCTTCCATCGCGAAATACGAGGTCACGCTGTCCAGCTCGACCTTTTCGATCAATCGTTGATAGACCTTGTCATATGACGACATGTCCTGCGTTACGACTTTCAGCTGATAGTCGTAGTCCCCTCCGATCCGATGAAAATCCACGACTTCCGGGATTGTCAGAACATGGCTCCGAAACGCCTGAAGCCACTGGGCAGAGTGGTGTCGGGTGCGGAGCATGACGAAGACCACAAGGCTCAACCCCAGTTCCTCTCGTGCGATGCGGGCCGTGGATCCGATCAGCACACCGTTTTCGTTCAGGGCCTTCAAGCGCCGCCAGCAGGCATTCTGGGACAGGCCAACCCGATCCGCCAATTCCCGCTGTGACAGGGTGGCGTCCTTTTGCAGCTCTTTCAGAATGCGTGTATCAATTTGATCTATTTTTGATGTCATAACTGATCATATGACACAAATTTTTTAAAATCCACGCAAAGATATGTGAAGTTTCCTCGGGCCAGAAATATCACATTGGTATGGCAGTAAGGAGCCAATGTCATGACCCTGTCCAAATTTCGTGCGGAACTCTGTTCCACCGCTCACAATTCAAATCTGCGCGATGGGCTGATCGGCGAGAACGTTCTGATCCCGGGTCTGCTTGGAGACGTGCCGCTTGTCTATGCGGATTACGTCGCTTCGGGCCGCGCGTTGCGGCAGGTCGAGGATTTTGTGGCGCAGGACGTATTGCCGTTTTACGCAAACAGTCACACCGAGGCCTCCTACTGTGGGTCCTACATGACACGTCTGCGCCGCGAAGCGCGGGCGGAAATAGCCCGCATTGTTGGTGCTCGGGAAGAGGACGCGGTGATCTTTACCGGGTCCGGCGCCACTGCGGGGCTCAATCGGTTGGTCAGCCTGCTAGGGGTGGCAGAGGCTGACCAGCCGATTGTCTTGATCGGCCCGTACGAGCATCACTCAAACATTCTGCCGTGGCGCGAAAGCAAGGCACGTGTCATCGAAATCCCCGAAGCCGAGGGCGGTGGTGTGGACCTGCATGCGCTGAAAGCCGCGCTGGAGGCCCATCTGGATGCCGATTTGGTGGTCGGATCGTTTTCTGCCGCGTCCAATGTAACGGGCATTGTCACCGATCCTGATCCGGTCACGCGGATGCTCAAGGCGTATGGTGCCTTGGCCGTTTGGGACTATGCCGGTGGTGGGCCCTACCTGCCGATGGACATGGGGCCCGAAGGGGCCCGAAAGGATGCGATCGTGGTTTCGCCGCACAAGTTTCCCGGTGGCCCGGGCGCGTCGGGCGTTTTGGTTGTGAACCAATCAGCCGTGAAACGGACCTGCCCCAGCTGGCCCGGCGGCGGAACCGTAAGTTTCGTTTCACCGTGGCGGCATGACTACAGCACCGATCTGTCCACCCGGGAAGAGGCCGGGACGCCCAACGTGATCGGAGACATTCGTGCGGCGCTGGCCTTCATCGTCAAGGATGTCGTCGGAACGGACGAAATCGCCCGGCGTGAGGCGCAGTACAATCAAATGGCTCTGGACGGCTGGAAAAACAACCCGAACCTGACCCTGCTTGGGGTCGAGAAAGCGCACCGTCTGCCGATCTTTTCCTTCCTGGTGCGCGACACTGCGGGCCAGCCCGTGCATCAGCAGCTATTCACGCGGATGCTCAGCGATATATACGGCATTCAGGCGCGGGGCGGCTGTGCCTGTGCCGGACCCTACGCCCACCGCTTGCTGGGGATCGATCAGGCAACGTCAGAGGCGCTGCACGCTGCCTTGTCCGCAGGGGAAGAAATGAAAAAACCCGGCTGGGTGCGTCTGAATTTCTCATATCTGATGAGCGAAGAGACGGTTCAGTTCATCATCGACAGCGTCAATGACCTGTCGCACCGGACCGAAGAATTCACGCCTTACTACAACGCTGACCCGGCAACAGCGCGCTTCAAGGCCGCATGAGGGAATTGCCGCTTTTCTCAACCCTTTGAGACAGGTATGAGAGGCCCATTCAACGGAGCCTCTCATGACCAAGATCACCCCACAACCCGGCATTATGGACATCGCGCTGTATCAGGGCGGCCAGTCGCATGTGGCGGGAGTGGAGCATGTGATCAAGCTGAGCTCGAACGAGAACCCGTTTGGACCCAGTCCCAAGGCCATAGAGGCGGTGCGCGATAGCGCGGCCACTCTGCATCGTTATCCCAGCACCGACCACGCGAGCCTGCGCGCGGCCATCGGCGCACGCCATGGGCTGGACCCAGCGCGGATCATCTGCGGTGTCGGCAGCGACGAGGTATTGCAACTCGTCGCCCAGGCCTACGCGGGGCCGGGGGACGAGGTGATCTATACCGAGCACGGGTTTTCCATGTACCCGATCATCGCCCGCATGGCCGGCGCGACGCCGGTCATGGTGGCCGAACGTGACCGCAAGGTGGATGTGGATGCCATTCTCGCTGCGGTGACGGGGCAGACGCGGATCGTGTTTGTCACCAACCCCGGGAATCCAACTTCGACCATGATCCCGAACGACGAACTGGAACGTCTGGCGTTGGGTCTGCCCGACGCCTGCCTGATGGTTCTTGATGGCGCTTATGCGGAGTTTGTCGATGGGTTCGATGGCGGGGCGTCGCTGGTTGACGCCCATGAGAATGTAATCATGACGCGCACCTTCTCAAAGGTGTACGGGCTGGGCGGAATGCGTGTCGGATGGGGCTATGCGCACCGCCCGATCATCGACGTGCTGAACCGGGTGCGCCAGCCCTTCAACCTGTCAATGACCGCATTGGCGGCGGCTGAAGCTGCGGTAAACGATGTGGAATTCCTGACCTTCTGTCAGGCCGAAAACGCGCGCCTTCGTGTGTGGCTGGCCGATCAATTGGCCAAGACAGGCGTGCCGTCGGACCCGTCCTGCACCAACTTCATCCTAGCGCGTTTCGCCGATCAGGCCGAGGCCGAGGCTTGCGATGACTACCTGAAAACGCAGGGTTTGATTGTCCGCCGGGTTGCAGGCTACAACCTGCCGAACGCCTTGCGGATCACCGTGGGCGACGAAGAAGCCTGCCGCCGTGTGGTTGCGGCGATCACTGCATTCAAAGAGGGCGCAGCATGAGCCAGATTTACGACCGCGTTGCGCTGATCGGGCTGGGCCTGATTGCTTCGTCCATGTTCTGGGCGATGAAACGTGCAGGGCTGGCCGGGGAAGTGACGGGTTATGCCCGGTCTGAAAAGTCCCGTGAAACCGCGCGCAGGATCGGATTGTGTGACCGTGTTTGCGACACGGCACGCGAGGCGGCCGAAGGCGCCGATCTTGTCGTGCTCTGCGTGCCTGTGGGGGCTATGGGCGCAGTTGCAGAAGAAATTGCATCCGTGCTGAAACCCGGTGCCACCGTTTCGGATGTGGGTTCGGTCAAGCGGGGCGTCATTCGGGCGGTGCAACCGCATATCCCCGACGGTGTGCATTTCGTCCCCGCGCATCCTTTGGCAGGGACCGAGCATTCCGGCCCTGAATCCGGGTTTGCCGAACTCTTTGACAATCGCTGGTGCCTGTTGGTCCCGGTCGAGGGTTCGGACCCGGATGCCATTGCCCGCCTGCGCGCGCTTTGGGAGGGTATGGGGTCGAATGTCGATGAGATGGATGCGGATCATCACGATCTGGTCCTCGCCGTAACGTCCCATGCGCCGCACCTGATTGCCTACACGATGGTTGGCGTGGCCGACGATCTGCGACGGGTAACCGACAGCGAAGTCATCAAATATTCGGCCGCCGGCTTCCGCGACTTCACCCGGATTGCCGCGTCCGACCCGACCATGTGGCGGGATGTGTTCCTGTCCAACAAGGATGCGACGCTGGAAATCCTGGGCCGGTTCACCGAAGAGCTTTTTGCCCTGCAACGCGCCATACGCACCGGCGACGGCGATCATTTGTTTGACTACTTCACCCGCACCCGTGCTATTCGTCGCGGCATCATCGATGCCGGGCAGGATACGGATGCGCCGGACTTTGGGCGGGGAAAGGCAAGTTCATGAAACTGCGCTGGGGGCATATTCTGATCGGGGTCGTGGCTTTGAGCGCCGCGCCGGTTCAGGCCGCGCCCCTTGACCAGTCTTTGGTGCCCCTCATGCGCCCTTTGACTGTTCAGCAGGCTGTCAGCGCGCCTGCCCCTTCTGACATTGCCAACCTGCGTCCGGTTTCGCGTCCGGTTTCGCCGCAAGTCACGGCTGCGGCGGCGCGCCCGTCGGAGCTGCCACTTCTGGGGCCGGACACGTCTTTGATGCCTTATTTGCGGCCCGAGTCTGTCGAACAGCAGGTGTTGTTCAAAAGGCGCAAGCTGCGCAAAGGGTCTGTTTGCGGGGATATTGCCATTCAAGGCAAACCTGTTGGCCGTGTGGGCAGCAAGAATTCAGCCTGCGGTGTCAAGGATGCGGTGCAGATCACCTCGGTTTCGGGTGTGATGCTCAGCCGCCCCTCGACGATGGATTGCGGCACCGCCATTGCGTTGAACAAGTGGGTCGATAAGACCGTCAAACCCACCTTCAAACGCCGCGGGCCCGTGGTCGAGCTGCAAATCGCCGCCCATTATGCCTGCCGAACCCGCAACAACCGTAAAGGCGCGCGGATATCCGAACATGGCAAGGGTCGTGCGATCGATATCTCAGGTTTCAAAATGGCTGACGGTGAGGTGGTGACCGTCCTGAACGGGTGGCGCAAGAACCCGTCTCAGAAACAGCTCAAGAAGATCTGGCGCGGGGCGTGCGGCCCGTTTGGCACCGTGCTGGGGCCGAATTCCGATCGCTATCACAAGGATCATTTCCACCTTGATACGGCCCGCTATCGCAGCGGACCCTACTGCCGTTAACGCAGGATCAGGCGCGGGGCAGGGCCCAAAGGCAGCGGCCCGAGCGCCACGAAACCATCGCGGAAATTCAGTTGCAGATCCAGCGCGTTGGGGTTTCCGCCCAGCCCTGCCAGAAAGTTCAGCCCTCGGGTGACGGGATCTACGGCCTGATCGGGCAGGGCACCCGCCGCGTTTGCCATTGCGATCATATCCCGCCAGTTTTCGGCTTTGACGGCAATCTCTCCAGTCGGGATACCTTGGGCGTCCACATCCAGATCGCCTGTCGCGAACAGGCGCAGCTCACCCCATTTGATCTCGGCCAGACGCAAATCGATGGCCACGGGCTGCGGACGGCTGTCTTCGAGGGCGGACCGGCTCCAAACCTTGTCGAAAGTGGTGACCATATCCAGTTCCAGCGTCTCAAAGCTCTGCGGTAACGAACTTGCGGAATGCATCAGGGCCCGCAGTTTTTCCCCCGGTGTAAACCCATCCGCGCGGGCCGTGATGGAATAGGCTTCTGAAATTGGCGTTTGTTCCATGATCAGGCTCAGCGTGTCGCCCGAGGCCAGCTTGGTGGAGTTTTCCGTCACCGACCAGGCTCCGGCCGTCAAAGCCATTTTCTCCAGCACGAGCGAGACGCCGGGCTGCAATTGCAGCTCGGCAAGCAATTCGTCGGCCACAATTGTTGATGTCTGGTCGAAATATGACAGGCGTTGCGGTGTGTCCGCGAACCGCAATATCTGACGACCGGGCCAGATGGCGGGGCTTTTGAATTCGATCCAATCCGCGCTCCATGCCGTGCCGTTCACCGGATCCGCCAGCGCCGGATTGTTCAGACGGGTCATGTGGTGGGTCGGATAGCCCGCTGTCGCGACATTCGAGAAATCCGCTTGCCAGCCGCGCGCCTCCTGCTGTTCGAACCAGCCAGTGATCGCAGAGCGCAGGCCATATCCGGCCACGAACCAATAGGCGCTCCATGCCAGGGAAACAAAAATCAACACTCGTATCAGACGCATTCGAAAGGCCCTTTTTCCCGCCTTGGAATTGATGTTTATAGGCCGAAACAGGCAAGGACCAGTGCAATGACGATGTGGGTATTCGGATATGGATCGCTGCTGTGGAATCCGGGCTTTCCGGTGGCACGCAGTGAACGCGCGACACTTCATGGTTATTCCCGGTCCTTCTGCATGAGCTCGATCCACCATCGCGGGACCGAAGAAAAACCCGGCCTGGTGCTGGCACTGGACGAACAGGAGAACGCAAGTTGCACCGGTTTGGCCCTTGCGGTCGAGGCGGGTCACGAAGACCGTACGCTGCACGAGCTGCGCGAGCGCGAGCTGATTTCCTCGGCCTATGTTGAACGTATGCTGGATGTGCACCTGGAAAACGGCGAAATCGTCAATGCCGTTACCTATGTGATCGATGCCGACCACGTCCAGTATTGCGGCGGGATGCCGTTGGAGGAACAGGCCCGGATCATCGCCCATGCGGTTGGCGGGCGCGGTCCGAATGACGAATATCTTTACAACACCGTAGAACATCTGGCCGAGATCGGGCTGCGTGACCATGATCTTGAGTGGTTGGCGCAACGGGTGCGCGACATCACCGCATAAACTCTTGGCGTCACGCGCGGAATCCCGCTAGATTCGACGCAAAGCAGGCAAATACCGGGAACCACGCGCATGGCGCAGGCACATCAGGGCGCGAGACCCCATTTCTCGCATCCAATTCGACAAATTCTGTTGATGTTGATGGCGATCGGCCTGTCCGGGCTGGGGGTGTTTCTGGCGCTTCCATACGTTTTGCCGGTTTTTTATGCCAATCCGTATCTGAATGGCTTCATCCTGATTGTGTTCTTTATCGGCGTCTTCGCCTGTTTTTATCAGGTTACGCAGCTGATCGGGTCCGTGCGCTGGATCGAGGCCTTTGTCGGTGGTGTTGTTCGCGAAGATGCGCGCACACCACAGTTGCTGGCGCCTTTGGCATCGCTGCTGCGCGAGCGAGGCGCGCGCTCACAGATCAGTTCCACCTCTACCCGGTCCATTCTGGATTCCGTGGCCGAGCGTGTCGAAGAAGAACGGGAAATCACGCGTTATATAACCAACGTTCTGATCTATCTGGGTCTGCTGGGTACATTTTTTGGCCTGGCGACAACCGTTCCAGCCATTGTCGACACCATCCGCAGCCTGAACCCGCAGGAAGGCGAAGAGGGGCTGGCCGTCTTCAATCGCCTGATGACGGGGCTCGAGGCGCAGTTGCAGGGGATGGGTGTTGCGTTCGGGTCCTCTCTGCTGGGCTTGGCGGGATCGCTGATTGTTGGTTTGCTCGAAGTGTTTGCCGGGCACGGGCAGAACCGCTTTTATCGCGAGCTCGAAGAATGGTTGTCCTCGATCACCCGCGTCGGATTTGCCGGTGGTGAAGAGGGTGGAGCAGAGATCGCCGTACTGACACCTGTGCTGGATGCCATGTCCGAACAGATGGATGCGTTGCAGGATCTGTTTGCCGCTCAGGAAAGCGAGCGGGCTGAGGTTTCGGCCAAGCTGGGGCAACTGGTCGATGTGATTGCCGAGATGAACAATCGCCAGGCCAATACCGAAAGCGTCACTTCGGCTCTGGAGCGTGTCGCGCTGGGGCAGGATGCGTTGCTTGACCACATGCGCGAACACGGTGCAGGCGATGGCATCGATGCCGAAAGCCGGATGCGCCTGCGCTCGATGGACGTGCAGTTGCTACGCATTCTCGAAGAGATTTCGGCGGGTCGTCAGGAAAGCATGAACGAATTCCGCAAGGATATCGAACTGCTGGTCAAGGCCCTGACCCTGCCGCGAGGCGCGGTACGCTCCACGCCGGAAGGAGAGTAGTCCATGGCGCTGTCCCGCCGCACCGGTCAACGCTTCCAGGGCTCGGTCTGGCCCGGATTCGTGGACGCTATGACCGGGCTGCTGATGGTGCTGACATTCGTTCTGACCATTTTCATGGTGATTCAGTTTGTTCTGCGCGAGACCATTTCGGGGCAGGAAGACGAACTGACGACACTGGCAGACGAAGTTGCTGCGCTTGCGGGCGCACTGGGTTTGGAAGAGCGTGAAAACAGCCGCTTGCAGGCAAGGCTGGGTGCGTTGAACACGACGCTGTCGCAGGCCGAAGACGATCTGGCGCAAGCGCAGTCGCTGATCGCCTCACTGACCACCGAACGCGACCGTCAGGCCGCCGCGCTGGATCAGGCGCAGACCCGTATCACGAATTTCGAAGCACAGGTTGCGGCGCTGCTTGCCGAGCAGGAGCAGGCTTTGGGCGACATCGCAGCGCTTGAGACTGAGCGCGAGCAATTGCTGACGGAACAAGAGGCGCTGAACCTTGCCCTTGCACAAAGTCGCGAGGAAATCGATGCGCAGACGGAAGCGGCCCGATTGGCAGCCGCCCGCCGCGAGGCGCTGGAAGCAATGGTTGCGGATCTGGAGCAAAGCGGCAAGGAACGCGCGGCGGAAATTGCCACCCTTGAACAGCAACTGAGCGATGAAGAAGCCGCCCGCCTGGTCGAAGCCGCTGCTGCCGAGGCATTGCGAAACCGTCTTCAGGATGCGGATGCCGAACTGACGGCCATGACGCTCGCGTTGGAGGCACAACGCAAAGAGGCCGAAGACACGCTGACTCTTCTGGCCGCCGCGCAAGCCGCGCGGGCTGAGCTTGAGCGACAATTCGGCGACGTGAATCCTGATGAATTGCGCGCCCAGCTTGAAACCGCCCTGGAGGCGCAAACGCAAGCGCAGGCGGATGCTGATGAACAACGCACCTTGGCCGAACAAAGGCAGGCCTTGCTGGCTCTGGCCGAATCGACATTGTCGGAAGAGAAAGAAATCTCAGCCGAGGCCCAGCGTGAGGCGGCACTTCTCAACCAGCAGATTGCCGCCCTGCGCGGGCAGTTGGGGTCATTGCAGGCCCTGTTGGATGATTTCGAAGAGCGCAACGAGGCCGCCGAAATCCAAATCCAGACTTTGGGTCAGGACCTGAATGCCGCGCTGGCCCGTGCCGCTTCGGAAGAACGCCGCCGCCGCCTGCTGGAAGAAGCCGAACGCCTGCGTCTCGAAGCCGAGGCCGAAGCACTGGCCGGTCAGAATGAGGAACTGGCAGCGCAGGCGGAAGATCTGCAACGCTATCGTTCGGAATTTTTCGGACGTCTTCGGGATGTCCTTGGCGATCAGGAAGGTGTGCGGATTGAAGGCGACCGTTTTGTCTTTTCGTCCGAGGTTTTGTTTCCGACAGGATCAGCCGTGCTGTCCGCGGAAGGGCAGCAGGAGGTTGCGAAAGTTGCCAACATCCTGCGCAGTGTCGCCGCTGAAATTCCGCCCGGTCTGAACTGGGTGATCCGGGTCGACGGCCATACCGACAACGTTCCGCTGGCTGGTTCGGGCCGATACCGGGACAACTGGGAACTCAGCCAGGGTCGCGCGTTGTCTGTTGTGCGCTATATGGTCGACGCGCTGGGCATCCCGCCCAATCGTCTGGCGGCAAACGGGTTTGGTGAGTTCCAGCCGGTCAATCCGGCTGACACGCCCGAGGCGCGGGCGCAGAATCGCCGGATCGAGCTGAAACTCACGGAAAGATAGCAAAACCCTTGCCTCTTGCCTGGGTAATCTGCGTGATGAGGTCAAACCGATTACCGTCTGCCAAAGCGAAAGCTTTGATCCGGAGTGCCCATGAAACACCGGGGTACCACGGGGTAATCCTCGGTCAGAAAATACGCATAGGTTCCTGAAGGGTATTCTGCTGAAACGGTGAAGGCGCCGTTGCATTGGTCCAAATTGCCGTGACCCTGAACAAAAACGTAGTCCTCGTTGAAGGTGCCGTCATGCCGCCCGCCCGGCGCAACGCCACCCGGCCGGTTGCCGGGTTTCAGACGATAGGACGACGTCATTTCGGTCACTTTGCCCCCTACGACGCCAGTGACGGCATATATCGGGAAACCATCTGCGGCATAGCCGATCAAGGGTGAATGCTCGGACGGTGACCATCCAAGCAGCTTGACCAACCCTGTCGGTACACCGTGATAGTGATATTTTCCATTCGGCTGTACATGGGCAAAATTGGCGTCCAATCCCAAGGAAACAGCGCCACCCAGAGCATTGTAGGACCACCCGGATCCGGGGTCGCCATGCCAGAACTCGGCCGCCAGCGGGTCGAACACAACCCCGTTGAGTGACACGCCAAAGTTCCACCCCATTTGCAGCGGTGTGATTGCACCTTTGGCCGTTGGATTTGCAGGCAATTTCAACCTGACCTTCTGCTGTTCGATCTGGTGCGGATTGCCTTGGTTTGGAAACCGGCCAACCAGATGATCAGGAATACCATTGCCCGTCACTTTGATTTTTCCGCCTTTTTCTTTCACCGAGGCGCTGCTTTTCCCGGGGTTTTCGGTTGCGGGCACCAACCTCAGCGGTTCTGCGGTCGTTTCGTCGTGATAGCGAAACCGGTGCTGTGCAGTTGCCACAGCGGCAACGGCGGATAGGGCAAAGGCGGCGCCCCAGAGGATTGAAATTTTGCTCACGTGTCGATCCCTGTCTTGCGTTCATCATTGAAGATGACACGCAGCAGAAGTCTTTTTCCGTCGCACTTTATGCTGCCAGCAGAGAAAAAGCCCGGCGATGGGGATCGCCGGGCTTTGAAGGAGTTGTCTGTATTTTGGTCAGTCTGCCGTCAACAGAGGTGGTTTGTCTCCTGAAATGCGCCGTTGGTCCGGGCCAAGAATTTCAAGATCCAGTTCGCCCTTCTTGACCGAGACACGAACCACGCCGCCTTTGGCCAGCTTGCCGAACAACAGCTCTTCGGCCAGGGGTTTCTTGATGTGCTCCTGGATCACGCGACCCAGCGGGCGTGCACCCATCTTGTCGTCATATCCCTTGTCGGCCAGCCACTCAGCAGCTTTTGGGGTCAGGTCGATGGTCACGCCACGATCCAGCAGTTGTGCCTCAAGCTGTAGGACGAATTTCTCGACCACCTGCAAAATGACCTCTTTCGGCAGCGGTGCGAAGGAGATCACGGCATCCAGACGGTTGCGGAATTCCGGTGTGAACATGCGCTCGATCGCGGCCGTGTCTTCGCCTTCGCGCCGATCGCGACCGAAGCCGATGGCGGCCTTGGCCTGTTCCTGCGCGCCCGCGTTCGAGGTCATGATCAGCACCACGTTGCGGAAATTCACCGTGCGACCATTATGATCGGTCAGCTCGCCATGGTCCATCACCTGCAACAGGATGTTGAACACGTCCGGGTGGGCCTTTTCGATTTCGTCCAGCAGCAACACGCAATGCGGATGCTGGTCGACACCGTCGGTCAGCAGACCACCCTGATCAAACCCGACATAGCCCGGAGGGGCACCGATCAGGCGGCTGACCGCATGTTTCTCCATGTATTCCGACATGTCGAAACGCAGCAGTTCCACACCCAGGGTATCTGCAAGCTGTTTCGCCACCTCGGTCTTGCCAACCCCCGTCGGACCGGCAAACAGATAGTTGCCGATGGGTTTTTCAGGTTCGCGCAGACCGGCGCGGGCCAGTTTGATCGCACTGGACAGCGCCTCGATTGCCAGATCCTGACCAAACACCACCCGTTTCAGCGATGCTTCGAGGTCTTTCAGCACCAACGCATCATCCTTGGTGACGTTCTTGGGCGGAATACGCGCGATCTTGGCGACAACCGCCTCGATCTCTTTGACGCCAATGGTCTTGCGCCGCTTGCTTTCCGCGACCAGATGCTGCGCCGCGCCGGCCTCGTCGATCACATCGATGGCCTTGTCGGGCAGCTTGCGGTCGTTGATGTAACGCGCCGACAGCTCGACCGCCGTCTTGATCGCATCGGCGGTGTATTTGATGTCATGATGCTCTTCGAAATAGGGCTTCAGCCCGCGCAAAATCTTTACGCTGTCTTCTACCGAAGGCTCGTTCACGTCGATCTTTTGGAACCGGCGGCTCAGCGCTCGGTCCTTTTCGAAGTGCTGACGGAACTCTTTGTAGGTGGTCGAGCCCATGGTGCGCAGTTTGCCGCCCTGAAGCGCAGGCTTCAGCAGGTTCGAGGCATCCATCGCACCGCCTGAGGTCGCTCCGGCACCGATCACGGTATGGATTTCGTCGATGAACAACACCGCGTCCGGGTGATCCTCCAGTTCGGTCACAACCGCTTTCAGACGTTCTTCGAAATCACCGCGATAGCGGGTTCCGGCCAACAGCGCGCCCATGTCCAACGAATAGATCGTGGTATTGGCCAGCACATCGGGGGCCTCGCCACCGACGATCTTGTGCGCAAGGCCTTCTGCGATGGCGGTCTTGCCCACACCCGGATCCCCCACCAGCAGCGGGTTGTTCTTGCGGCGGCGGCACAGCACCTGGATGCAGCGTTCCACCTCATCCGAGCGTCCGATCAGCGGATCGACATCGCCAGCTCGAGCCTTGGCGTTCAGATCCACGCAGTATTTTCCCAGCGCGCTTTCTTTCTGTTCGGCTTCGCCGGATGCGGTCTGGGCGTCTTCTTCCACCTGATCCGCACCGGATACCGAGCGGCTTTCGCCATAGGCAGGATCCTTGGCGACGCCATGCGCGATGAAATTGACCGCGTCGTAACGGGTCATGTCCTGCTCTTGCAGGAAATAGGCGGCATTGCTTTCGCGTTCGGCGAATATGGCGACCAGAACGTTGGCGCCGGTCACTTCGGTCCGGCCCGAGCTTTGCACGTGGATCGCGGCGCGCTGAATGACGCGCTGGAACGCTGCGGTGGGTACGGCTTCGGATCCGTCGATATCTGTGACCAGATTCGAAAGATCCTCGTCGATGAACTCCACCAAAGTGCTGCGCAACTCGTCCAGATCGACACTGCACGCTTTCATGACGCGAACGGCATCGGGTTCTTCCAGAAGGGCCAGCAGCAAATGCTCCAGCGTTGCGAATTCATGGCGCCGTTCATTCGCAGCCGCCAGGGCCGCGTGGATGGCTTGTTCCAATGTGCTCGAGAATGAAGGCACGCGGGTGCTCCTCTGTCTTGGGTCAGAAGGGGGCGGTTTCTTGGCCGGAACCCCATCCCAACCATGTCCTCATAATACTAGAGTTTGGTTGATCGTGGCCCGGCTTCAAGGGTTTTCTTTCACTTGACAGTCACATTTGTTGTGACCGTGGCCCTGAAGAGGAGCAAATAGGCATCAGAACCGGTCTTTTCTAGCCCGAATTTCGGCAAAAACGGCCTCGGGGTCAGCACCCACCATACCCAATTTCGCCTGAATCGCCGGATCGGCGGCCCTCAGGAACGGATTTGTGGCCTTTTCAAGGGCCAGAGTCGAAGGAACAGTGGCTTTTCCGGCCGCACGCGCGCGGTCGATATCTGCAATGCGATCTTCCAGGGCCTGGTTTTCGGGATCGACTGTAATCGCGAATTTGGCGTTGGATTGTGTATATTCGTGCCCTGAACAAACCAAAGTGTCGTCCGGCAGGGCGGCCAGCTTGTTCAAAGAGACCCACATTTGCGCGGGTGTGCCCTCGAACAGGCGCCCACAACCCAGCGCCATCAGGCTGTCGGCGGTGAACACGGCGGAACTCTGCGGCATGTAAAACGCAATATGGCCATCCGTATGCCCGGAAACGTCCAGAACCTGAACCGGTTCGCCACCGATCTCGAAACTGTCCCCCTCGGTAACTTGCTGATCCAGCGGCGGCAGGCGATTTGCGTCAGCGGCGGCCCCGATGACCTTTGCCCGCTGTTTGGCCAATATACCCGCAAGCCCGTCCACGTGATCCCAGTGATGATGGGTCAACAGCACATGTGACAGTGTCCACCCCCGGTCATCCAGCGCCTTCAGGACCGGTGCGGCCTCGGGCGCGTCGATCAGGGCGGTCTGGCCAGTGACGGCGTCATGCGCCAGAAAGGCGTAATTGTCGCTGAGGCATGGGATTGTAACGATTTCAAGAGGCATGGCCTTTTGCCCTTTCATTGCTAGACTACGCCCAGCTAAGCCGATTGACCGGATGTCCGCAATGCATCTTGACGTACAGGATCTGAGGAACTTCTATTACCGTAGCACATTGGGGCGTGCGGCGCAGGCGGCTATTCGCGGGCGTCTGATCGAGCTTTGGCCCGAAGCAAAAGGCCAGACAGTGGCGGGATTCGGTTTTGCGGTGCCTTTGCTGCGCCCTTACCTGTCGGATGCGCGCCGGGTCATCGGGTTGATGCCGGGACCACAGGGCGTGATGCCATGGCCGGCAGGCATGCCCAACGTTTCGGTCCTGACCGAAGAAACCCTCTGGCCGATCGAGACCGGCCACGTGGACAAGCTTGTGGTGATGCATGGGCTGGAAACGTCGGAACGGCCAAACCAGTTGCTTGACGAATGCTGGCGCGTGCTGGGCCCCGGTGGCCGGGCCGTCTTCATAGTACCCAACCGGGCGGGTCTGTGGTCACGGTCGGACAAGACCCCGTTCGGGTTCGGGCGCCCGTACTCGGCAACTCAGCTGGAGAACCAGCTCAAGGCGCATCACTTTCTGCCCGAGGTGCATTGCTCGGCCTTGTATATGCCTCCGTCGTTCCGGCGATTCTGGTTGAAATCCGGCAACCTGATCGAAAAGACCGGCCAGCGGATTCCGACGGTGATGGCGGGTGGGGTGCTGATGGTCGAAGTCAGCAAACATATCCGCCCGCCAAGCGGCAGCGTGACCAAGGACGCGGTCAAAAAACCGATCAAGGCGCTGGACGGCTTGCTGAAGCCCGCCTGAGACCCCGGGCAATTCCATGCGAAAAATTGAGGAAAAAAAGTCACAGGAATCGCAAAAACCTGCATATTCGTAACATTTTTCAACTGGGCCAATGTGTTCAAACCGTCGCACTTGCCGTAAGTTAATGAAAAATAACAATTTGTGGATAAATCTGTTACCGCTATAGCGTATTGCTTGGTTGGTTCGGCTCTGCTACATCCCCGGTGATTTTGATCCCCGACCGTCTGGCCGGGGTTTCTTCACGCCCCCGGGGTAGCTGCCGCACGCGAATTCGGGGCCCAAAATATCGGAAGGGTGGACGTGTCCGAACCAGCTTCGATTTCCACTGGCATCGCCGAGCGCTATGCCACCGCGATCTTCGAGATCGCAAAAGAGAACAACGACCTTGCAGGTCTGGAATCCGGCATCAATGATCTGGCAGCCGCGCTGGACGACAGTGCAGAGCTGCGCGACCTGATCGCATCGCCGCTGGTTTCCCGCGCTGAACAGGAAGGCGCGATCACTGCGATCGCAGACAAGATGGGTCTGAACCCCATCCTGCGCAACACGCTGGGTCTGATGGCGCAGAAGCGCCGCCTGTTCGTCGTGCCGCAACTGCTGAAGGTTCTGCGCGACATGCTGGCCGAAGAGCGCGGCGAAGTGACCGCCGAGGTTGCCTCGGCCAAGGCACTGACCAAGACCCAGATGGAAAAACTGTCCAAGACGCTGTCCGAGCGTGTGGGCAAGACGGTGACAATCAATGCGACCGTGGATGAAAGCCTCATCGGCGGTCTTGTCGTTAAAGTGGGCTCGAAAATGATCGACAGTTCGATCCGTTCGAAGCTGAACTCCCTACAGAATGCAATGAAAGAGGTCGGATAAATGGGAATCCAAGCTGCAGAGATTTCTGCAATCCTGAAGGACCAGATCAAGAATTTTGGTCAGGAAGCCGAAGTGGCCGAGATCGGTCGCGTGCTGAGCGTCGGTGACGGGATTGCCCGTGTATACGGTCTGGACAATGTGCAAGCCGGTGAGATGGTCGAATTCCCCGGCGGCATCATGGGCATGGCGCTGAACCTGGAAAGCGACAACGTCGGTGTCGTTATCTTCGGTTCCGACCGTGACATCAAAGAAGGTGACACCGTCAAGCGCACCAACTCGATCGTGGACGTTCCGATCGGTGACGAGCTGCTGGGCCGCGTTGTGGACGGTCTGGGCAACCCGCTGGACGGCAAAGGCCCGATCAACGCAACCAAGCGTGGCGTCGCGGACGTTAAGGCGCCGGGCATCATTCCTCGTAAGTCGGTTCACGAGCCGATGGCAACCGGCCTGAAATCGGTTGACGCGATGATCCCGATTGGCCGTGGTCAGCGTGAGCTGATCATTGGTGACCGTCAGACCGGTAAAACCGCCGTTGCTCTGGACGCGATCCTGAACCAGAAAACCTACAACGACGCAGCAGGCGACGACGAGTCGAAGAAACTGTACTGCGTTTACGTAGCCATCGGTCAAAAGCGTTCGACCGTTGCGCAGTTGGTGAAGAAACTGGAAGAATCCGGTGCGATTGAATACTCGATCGTTGTGGCTGCAACCGCGTCCGACCCGGCACCGATGCAGTTCCTGGCACCCTACGCCGCGACCGCGATGGCCGAATACTTCCGTGACAACGGTCGCCACGCACTGATCATCTATGATGACCTGTCGAAGCAGGCTGTGTCCTATCGTCAGATGTCGCTGCTGCTGCGCCGCCCGCCCGGACGTGAAGCCTATCCTGGCGACGTTTTCTACCTTCACTCGCGCCTGCTGGAGCGTTCGGCCAAGCTGAACGAGGACTTCGGTGCCGGCTCGCTGACCGCTCTGCCGGTTATCGAAACCCAAGGTGGTGACGTTTCGGCGTTTATCCCGACCAACGTGATCTCGATCACTGACGGTCAGATCTTCCTTGAAACCGAACTGTTCTACCAGGGCATCCGTCCCGCCGTGAACACCGGTCTGTCGGTTTCGCGTGTGGGCTCCTCGGCTCAGACCAACTCGATGAAGTCGGTTGCCGGTCCGGTTAAGCTGGAACTGGCTCAGTACCGCGAAATGGCTGCTTTTGCGCAGTTCGGTTCCGACCTCGACGCCGCAACCCAGCAGCTGCTGAACCGTGGTGCGCGTCTGACCGAGCTGATGAAACAGCCGCAGTACTCGCCGCTGACCAACGCTGAAATCGTCTGCGTCATCTTCGCAGGTACCAACGGTTACCTCGACAAGATCGATGTGTCCGACGTTGGCCGTTACGAAGCTGGCCTGCTGGCACACCTGCGTGGCAAGCACGCGGATCTGCTTCAGTGGATCACGGACGAAGACCCCAAGATCAAGGGTGACGCTTCCGACAAGATCAAGGCTGCGCTGGACGAATACGCCGCAACCTTCGCTTAAGGGAGAGGCGGGCATATGCCAAATCTTAAGGACCTTAAAAACAGGATCGAGTCGGTCAAATCGACCCGCAAGATCACCAAGGCCATGCAGATGGTCGCGGCTGCAAAACTGCGCCGCGCCCAGGAATCTGCCGAAGCCTCGCGTCCGTATGCCGAACGGTTCAATGCCGTGATGGCAGGGCTGGCGGCTTCGGTCGGGGGCAGCGACAGTGCCCCCAAGCTGCTCCGTGGTACGGGCAGCGATGATGTCCATCTGCTGGTTGTCATGACAGCTGAACGCGGCCTCTGCGGCGGCTTCAACTCGAACATCGCCAAGCTGGCCCGCCAAAAGGCGGAAGAGCTGCGCCTGAAAGGCAAGACAGTCAAGGTTTTGACTGTCGGCAAGAAGGGCCGCGACGCGCTCAAGCGTGATTTTGGCGATCTGTTCGTTGGACATATCGACCTGAGCGAGGTCAAGCGTCTTGGCTATGCCAACGCGCAGGACATCGCGAAGGACATCCTGTCTCGTTTCGACGGGGGAGAGTTCGACGTGGCCACGATCTTCTACTCGAAGTTCGTCAACGTCGTGACCCAGATCCCGACGGCACAGCAAATCATCCCTGCCTCGTTCGAGGACGAAGCGGCGGGTGACGACAGCGGTGCCATCTTCGACTACGAGCCCAGCGAAGAAGCCATTCTGGCCGACCTGCTGCCCAAGGGGGTTGCGACTGCGATCTTCTCGGCTCTGCTCGAAAACGGGGCGTCTGAACAGGGTGCACGGATGTCCGCGATGGACAACGCGACACGCAACGCGGGTGAGATGATCGACAAGCTGACGATCCAGTTCAACCGCTCGCGTCAGGCCGTGATCACCAACGAGCTGATTGAAATTATTTCCGGCGCCGAAGCGCTGTAAGAAAACCGGAGACGAAACATGGCGAATGCAAAAGGCAAAGTCACACAGATCATCGGGGCCGTCGTCGACGTGCACTTCGAAGATCAGCTGCCTGAAATTCTGAACGCGCTGGAAACCACCAACAACGGCAAGCGCCTGGTGTTGGAAGTTGCTCAGCACCTGGGTGAAAATACTGTCCGCACCATCGCGATGGACGCGACCGAAGGTCTGGTCCGCGGCGAGGCCGTGACCGACACCGGCGCACCGATCTCGGTTCCGGTCGGCAACGCCACCCTGGGCCGCATCCTGAACGTGGTCGGCGAACCGATCGACGAAAAAGGCCCGGTCGAAGCATCCGAAACCCGCGCCATCCACCAGCCCGCGCCCGAGTTCGACGAACAGTCGACCGAGTCGGAAATCCTGGTCACCGGCATCAAGGTTGTTGACCTGCTGGCCCCTTACGCCAAGGGCGGTAAGATCGGCCTGTTCGGCGGCGCCGGTGTGGGCAAGACCGTTCTGATCATGGAACTGATCAACAACATCGCAAAAGTGCACTCGGGTTTCTCGGTGTTCGCGGGTGTTGGTGAACGGACCCGTGAAGGGAACGACCTGTACCACGAGATGATCGAATCGAACGTGATCAAGCCCGATAACCTGTCGGAAAGCCAAGTGGCGCTGGTTTATGGTCAGATGAACGAGCCTCCGGGTGCGCGTGCACGTGTTGCTCTGACCGGTCTGACCTTGGCCGAACAGTTCCGCGACCAGTCCGGTACCGACGTTCTGTTCTTCGTCGACAACATCTTCCGCTTTACGCAGGCGGGTTCCGAGGTGTCGGCTCTGCTGGGTCGTATTCCTTCGGCAGTGGGCTACCAGCCGACGCTGGCCACCGACATGGGCGCCTTGCAGGAACGGATCACCTCGACCAAGTCGGGCTCGATTACTTCGGTTCAGGCGATCTACGTGCCTGCGGACGACCTGACCGACCCTGCGCCGGCAACCTCGTTCGCGCACCTGGACGCGACCACCGTCCTCAACCGTGCGATCTCGGAAAAGGGTATCTATCCGGCCGTTGACCCGCTCGACTCGACCTCGCGTCTGCTTGATCCGGCCATCGTTGGAGAAGAGCACTACAAGGTTGCGACCGACGTTCAGCAGATCCTTCAGCGCTACAAGTCGTTGCAGGACATCATCGCCATCCTCGGCATGGACGAACTGTCGGAAGAGGACAAACTGACCGTGGCCCGTGCCCGTAAGATCGAACGTTTCCTGTCGCAGCCGTTCGACGTGGCCGAGGTATTCACCGGTTCGCCCGGCGTTCAGGTTCCTCTGGATGTGACCATCGCGTCGTTCAAGGCCGTTGTGGCCGGCGAATACGATCACCTGCCCGAAGCGGCCTTCCTGATGGTTGGCGGCATCGACGAAGTGATCGCCAAAGCGGAGAAGATGGCCGCAGAAGCCGCCTAAGGAGTATCCCTGATGGCAAACACGATGCAATTCGACCTCGTCAGCCCCGAGCGGAGCCTTGCTTCGCTTCAGGCGAGCGCGGTCCAGATTCCCGGCGCGGACGGGGACATGACGGCAATGCCCGATCATGCCCCCACCATCACCACGCTGCGCCCCGGTCTGCTCAAGGTCGAGGCACCCGAAGGGTCCAGCGAATACCTGGTCACCGGCGGGTTTGCCCAGATCAACGGCGACAGCCTGTCGGTCCTGGCCGAAAAGGCCATCCCGGTGGATGAAGTGACCCGCGCGCATCTGGACGAGCTGATCGAAGACGCCCGCGCCTCGCATGAGGCAGCCAAGGGTGGCGATGATCAGACCATCGTCGACGACGCGGCCAAGCTGCTGGCCGACATGGAAGCGCTTGGAACACATATGAGCCTGTAACGGGCCCGCCAGTGAAAAAATAGAGCGGCCTCGCAATTGCGGGGCCGTTTTTTTGTCGTGATTTTGCCGAAATGCCGGGGTAAGTTACGGGAATTCAAGAATAATGATGATATGATGAAAAAGTTCCTAACCCATCCGATTGGAATTGCGCAGGGCGAGAATGTCCTGTTTTCGGAATTTGCCGAAGGCGGCGAAATGTGGACCGGGCAGGGGCCGCGCGAACGCCGAACCCCCATTCGGTTCACAGAAGCATTTCGAACCCCGCCCGTGGTGCAGATCGGGATCTCTCTGTGGGATGTGGACACGTCCTCGGCGCTGCGCGCAGAGGTTCAGGCCGAACATATCACAACCGAAGGATTCGACGCAGTATTCCGGACCTGGTCCGACACTCGGATTGCCCGCATCCGGGCCAGCTGGACCGCGATAGGAGAGGTGGCACACCCGGACGACTGGAATATTTCCTGATCCGGGTTCGCCATGTTTTCAGGCGTTTGAACGATTGATTGGGCTCAGTCGTCCTGTGCTTCGATCATGTCCACGCGCGTGGCGTGGCGGCCGCCTTCGAATTCGGCACCCAGAAACGCGTCAACGATGTCCAGCGCCAGACCCTCACCGACAACCCGCGCGCCAATCGACAACATGTTGGCGTTGTTGTGCTGGCGGATCATGCGGGCCGAGAATGCGTCGGAACAAACGCCACAGCGAATGCCGGGCACTTTGTTTGCAGCCATCATGATACCCTGCCCAGTGCCGCAGAGGATGATACCCAAGCTGCAATCGCCCGAGGCAACGGCCTGCGCCGCGGCCTTGCCGTGCTTGGGGTAATGGGTGCTTTCCGGGCTTGTCGGGCCGATATCAACCACGTCCCAACCTTGCTGTGCGATGTGGTTGGCCACGGACTGGCGCAGCTCGATCGCCGCGTGATCGCTGGAAAGAACAATACGTTTGTTGGCAGTCATGGAGGTGATTCCACTTGTATCGCCGATCGCGCCCCATGGTCAGATATCCGCGCAATCGGTATTTCAGATATCAGGGGGCGACATGTTCGGCCGCCCCTGTAGCTCAATCCATCTGGTACATGGATTCGTAGATCGGGGTCAGTGTCTTGTCTTCGAACAGCGAAGACACACTGGTTCCGTTCCAGATGTTCAGGATCGCCTGGGTGAAGATCGGCGCAGTCGGAACGATGCGGATATTCTTTGCCTTCAAAATCTCTTTGGTCGGCTGGATCGTGTCGGTCAGCACCAGCGACTTCATGACCGAGTTCGTCACTCGCTCGACCGCAGGGCCGCTCATGACGCCATGCGTGATGTACGAATGAACTTCCTTGGCGCCATTGTCCAACAGGACCTGCGCGGCCTTGCAAAGCGTTCCGGCGGTGTCACACATGTCGTCGACGATCAGGCAGATCTTGTCCTTCACATCCCCGATAACGGTCATTTCCGCGACTTCGCCTGCTTTCTCGCGCCGCTTGTCAACGATCGACAAGGGGGCATTGATGCGCTTGGCCAATTCACGCGCGCGCGCCACGCCGCCCACGTCGGGTGAAACCACCATGATCTCATCCAGATTGTCCTTGAACTGGTTTTTGACATCCAACGCAAAGATCGGCGAGGCGTACAGATTGTCGACGGGCATATCGAAAAATCCCTGAATCTGCGCGGCATGAAGATCCATCGTCAGAATCCGCTCGATCCCTGCGCCGGTCAGCATATTGGCCACCAGCTTGGCGCTGATGGGCGTGCGGGCCTTGGTGCGGCGATCCTGGCGGGCATAGCCGAAATACGGGATCACGGCCGTGATCCGCTGTGCAGACGAACGGCGCAGTGCGTCGGCGATGATCAGCAGCTCCATCAGGTTGTCGTTGGCCGGGTTCGAGGTCGGCTGGATGATGAACATATCCTCGCCGCGTACGTTCTCGAACACTTCAACGAAGATCTCGCCGTCGTTGAACCGTTCGACGCGTGCATCGACCAATCCCTGGTCGACACCGCGATACAGGCTCATTCGGCGGGCGATGGTTTCGGCAAGTGGAAGGTTGGCGTTCCCAGCGATAAGCTTGGGTTCGTGAAGTGTCGGCATCGGCTGAGGTCCCCGGGCAGCAATGGCAATGTGACAGATTCGTGATGTTGACACCGCTTAGCATGGCCTTACCGTCCCGCAAAGGTAACGCAGCGGAGAAAGTGAACATGACCCAGATTGACTACTTTTTTGCGACAATTTCGCCCTACAGCTATCTTGCGGGGAACCGGCTGGAAGAGATTACGGCGAAACATGGTGCATCGATCAGCTACAAACCGCTGGACGTCATGGCGCTGTTCGCACGCACCGGGGGTACGCCGCCAAAAGACCGTCATATCTCGCGCATCGAATACCGCGCTCAGGAATTGCTGCGCCAATCGAAGAAACTGGGGATGGAGTTCAACCTGCAACCGGCGCACTGGCCGACCAACATGGCGCCGTCTTCCTATGCGATCATCGCCGCGATCAAGGATGGTTCGGGCGACGTGGGCAAGTTGTGCCAGTTGATCCTGCGCGCCTGCTGGGCCGAAGAAAAGGACGTCGCTCAGGATGATGTGATCAGGGACTGCCTGGCAAATGCCGGGTTTGACCCGGAACTGGCCAACAGCGGTCTGCTGGTCGGGGCCGAAACCTATGCCGCCAATCTGGAAGAAGCCGTGGATCGCGGCGTGTTCGGCGCGCCGTTCTACATCACGCCGGATGGTCAAAGGTTCTGGGGGCAGGATCGCCTGGACGATCTGGATCGGCATCTGTCCGAGATGAATGGATGACAGCCCCGACGGCGATGCAGTCCGGCTTCGTGAGACGATTGGGCGACGGAGGGCGCAAATTGCTTGCCCTTCATTGCACCATTGCACATTCCGGCGCGTGGTCCGGCCTGGCCAAGGCATTGGATGGCAGCGTGTGTCTTGTTGCACCGGACATGCTGTCTCATGGGCGCAGTCCGGATTGGGACGGTCAAAGCGATTTCTTTGACGCTGTGACAGGGCTGGCGGCGGTCGAATTGACCGAGCCCACGGATCTGGTCGGCCATTCCTTTGGGGCGATCGTTGCGCTCAGACTGGCCATGGAGCACCCGGACCGTATTCGAAGCTTGACCCTGATCGAGCCCGTGTTCTTTGCCGTGGCAAAACAGGACGCCCCCCATTTGTACGATCAACACCGGCAAGAGTCACAACCGATTGAAGCAGCGTTCCAAGCAGGCGACGAAGCGCTGGCCGCGCGGTTGTTCAACCGGATGTGGAGCACCGGTATCGGCCCAAAATGGCCGGACCTGCCAGAGCGGACGCGCGCCGGAATGATGCGTGGAATTCATGTTGTTCCTGCGTCTTACCCCGTTCTGTACGATGACCGCGCCGGGTTGCTTGACCCCGACAGATGCAAGCGCGTATCGATGCCAACCCTGTTGCTGAGCGGATCAAAGACCCACCCGACGATCCCCGCAATCTGTGATGGATTGCAGCGCCGTCTGCCGACCGCACGCCATGACGTGGTGCAAGGCGCAGGGCATATGCTGCCCATTTCGCACCCCCGTGAAACCAGCGCGCTGCTTCGAAAGCTCTGGAAAGCTGGCCGCGGAACGGGTGTTACAACAGGCTGAGAAACTGATCGATCTCGGCCGTTCCGATCGACCAGTCGCAGACCAGTCGGCATGCCAGGCTTTCATCGTCATCATCACCTTCCAGCTCGTCCCCCCAGAGGTGGTAGACCGCCCCGGCCTCATGCAGCTGTTTGTGCTTCGCGCGTGAAAAAGCGGCAAAGATCATATTGGCCTGTGGTTCGTGCAGGAACTCGGCCCCTTTTGCACGCAGGCCGTCGGCCAGCCGGGCACAGTTTGCGTTGGCCTGACGCGCCAGCTTCAGCCACAGATCATCCTCAAGATAAGCCGCCATCTGAGCGGACAGGTAGCGATGCTTGGAAAACAGATGCGCCCCGCGTTTGCGCCGCAGCTCGAATTCCCAGGCCTTGCTCTCGTCAAAGAACACCACCGCTTCAACGCCCATCAGGCCGTTTTTGGTGCCGCCGAAGCTGACCGCGTCCACCCCGGCTTTCCATGTCATGTCAGCCGGAGAGCAATTCAGGGCCACCAGGGCATTGCTGAACCGGGCCCCATCCAGATGGACCGGCAAGCCATATTCCCTTGCGACCCCGCACAGCGCCTGCAACTCCTCCAGCGAATAGACCGATCCGCGCTCGGTGACCTGGGTGATCGACACCGGCCCGCGCTGCGGCCCGTGAACACCACGGGTTTCTTCGCCCAGGATGGACCCGCGCAGCGCGTCCGGCGCCATCTTGTCGCCGCCGGGAACAAGGGTCAGCTTGGCGCCGGTGTAAAACTCGGGCGCGTTGCACTCGTCTTCGTGAATATGGGCAACCGGAGAGCAGAAAATCGTTTCCCAGGGGTTGGACAATGTGGCAAGAGCCAGCGAATTTGCCGCTGTCCCCGTCGCCACCAGATAGACGGCCGCCCCCGGAGCTTCAAAGATGCTGCGAATGCGGTCACGCACCTCGTTCATCATCGTGTCGGCGCCATAGGCCATCTGGTAGCCCTGATTGGCCTCGGCCAGTTTGGCCATGACCTGCGGGTGAACCGGCCCGGAATTGTCAGATGCGAAATACATCAGCTAGGCTCCTCGATAATGTAGTCTTCCCACTCTTCCATGGGGGTTTCGAACTCGGACACCGTGCGCCCTCGGACCGACACGCCTGCGGCGTGCACGGTTTCCGGCGTACCAGATATCAAAGGGTGCCAGTCGTAAAGCGTTTTGCCTTCCCACAGCAGCCGATACGCGCAGGTTTGCGGCAACCAA
The DNA here is from genome assembly GCF_013034175.1 of Ruegeria sp. HKCCA5463. Taxonomy (NCBI): domain Bacteria; kingdom Pseudomonadati; phylum Pseudomonadota; class Alphaproteobacteria; order Rhodobacterales; family Roseobacteraceae; genus Ruegeria; species Ruegeria sp. HKCCA5463. The sequence goes on along the minus strand of NZ_WQFL01000005.1, from coordinate 209,350 downwards.
TAGGCGTTTTCGTCAATATTGTCGGGTGTCATGACGATGCATTCAGGCACGAATTGATGCCGGATGTCATATTGCGTGCAGCGGCAGCTTTCATCGTCCAGCAGGCGGCAGGCGACGCAGGTCAGGGCAACCTCGCCGCTGTCCTCATCCTCCAACTTGTTCAGGCAACATTTGCCGCAACCGTCGCACAAAGCTTCCCATTCGCGCTGGTTCATCTTGCGCAGGGGTTTGCGTTCCCAGAACCGGGCGGGCAGGCCGGTGCGTTGAATCGGATCAGCGCTCATAGGGCGGCCAGAATGTCCCGGGCCTGTTCACAATCGGCATTCATCTGCGCGATCAGACCATCCAGCCCGTCAAATGTCATTTCAGGGCGCAGGAATTCGATCAGCCCCACCGACAAGGTCGCCCCGTACAGGTCGCCGGAAAAGTCGAACAGGAAGGTTTCGATATTTGGCACTTCGCCATGGAACATCGGGCGCACCCCAACCGAGGCCGCGCCGTGATAACTACCCTGATGCGGGCCATCCAGCACGTCGACCAATACCGCGTAGACACCGAATTTCGGCGGGTGGAGCCCTTCGATGGACATGTTCGCAGTTGGGAAACCCAGTTCCCGCCCGCGTTGCTCGCCGCCGATCACCTCGCCTTCGATCCTGTGCCAATGGCCCAGCATCGCGGCTGCATCCCTTGGGCGACCCTCGCTCAATGCGGTGCGGATGGCGGTTGACGAGACCACGTTTTCCGACCGCTGCATCAAAGGGGCAATCGTCACGCCAAATCCCATCTCTTGCCCGAAGCGAACCAGATCGTCAGCCGTCCCACTGCGGCCCTTGCCAAAACAGAAATCGGCCCCGACCACGACATGGGACAGACCCAGACCGTCACAAATCACGTTGCGCGCGAATTCATCAGGGGAAAGCCCGGCCAGCGCCGCGTTGAACGGCAGCTCGTACAGTTTCTCCACACCCAGCTTCTCAAGCCGATGCGCCCGCGCATTGCCGCGCATCAGGCGGAACGGAGGAGAGTCCGGCGCAAAGTATTCACGTGGATGCGGCTCGAATGTCATGACCCCCAGTGGCGCATCCGGGGCCGCGTCGCGGGCCAGTTCGATGACCGACTGGTGCCCCAAATGGACGCCATCAAAATTCCCGATCGCAACGCTGGCGCCGCGATCTTCTGGCTCGACAAACTGGAAATCCCGGATGATGTGCATAGGCGATTGCGTAGCGTTGCGTTGCGATTTGTTCAAGCGGCAGTTTGAATTCAAGGCACGGGTCCTGGCGAAACACACCAAAACCATTTGTCAGACCTGATTGCACACAGGGCATCCCCGGAATGCTGCGCGACATTCGGCCAACTGCTTGATCCAAAAAAAATACTGGGTGTAGACTGGGTTTCCGGCCCTCGGACCACGCTGGGGGGGCGGACGATGGCCCGGCCAGGTTCAAATAGACCCAGCACAGGAGGCAGACCATGTATCGATTGCGACTGTTCGCGATTCGCAACGCCCGTGCGTTCGAGTGGATTTATAAATGTGTCGAACGGGGCATGGTCGCGATGGATCCGGTCTTTGCAAGGATCGGCTACAACCGCGTTGAACGCCCCATCGCGCTGGTCGAAAAAGGCGTCAAAAGTCTTTTGTTTGATTGCAAGATGTGCGGACAATGCGTTTTGTCTTCGACGGGTATGTCTTGCCCGATGAACTGCCCCAAGCAACTGCGCAACGGCCCATGCGGCGGCGTACGTCCCGGTGAGTTCTGCGAGGTGAAGCCCGATATGAAATGCGTCTGGGCTTTGGCCTGGGACGGGGCCAGCCGCATGCAACACGGGGGCGACAAGATAAAAGAGGTTCTTCCGCCCGTGGAACATACGTTGAAGGGGTCATCGTCCTGGCTGCGGGTCAGCCGCGAGATCGCTGCACAGGAACGCGAGGCCCGGGACGCTGCCCGCGAAACGCTTGCGCAGGCGTTCCCGGAGGCGCGCGAAAACGAACCCTCTGCGGCACCTCTGGCTGCTGAACCCCCCAACGCGGTGAACCGGGAGCTGAAGAAATGAATGATGCCCATCGCAGCGAGGTCGAGCCGATCGGCTATGTGCCTGTTCCCGAAGGCTATGTTTCGCACAGTCGATTGGAAAGAGTTCTGCGTTCGGGCCGCTTTGCAGTGACCGCTGAACTGAACCCGCCAGACAGCGCTGACCCCGAGGATGTTTTTCAGGCGGCGCAGCCGCTGGGTGAAGTGGCGGATGCGATCAATGCAACCGATGCGTCTGGTGCCAACTGCCACATGTCTTCGATAGGGATCTGTGCGTTGTTGACCCGCGCGGGGTATTCTCCGGTCTATCAGATTTCGTGTCGAGACCGGAACCGGATCGCCATTCAGGGGGATGTTTTGGGGGCTGCGGCGCTGGGCGTCAGCAACGTGCTGTGCCTGACGGGCGACGGTGTCGGGGTTGGGGATCAACCGGGGGCAAAACCGGTGTTCGACTTTGATTCCCTGACCTTGCTGCGGACGATCCGAACGATGCGCGATCAGGGAAAGTTTCTTTCCGGCCGCAAGATCACGCGCCCCCCTCAACTGTTTTTGGGTGCGGCGGAAAACCCCTGTATACCGCCCTACGACTGGCGCCCGGAACGTCTTGCAAAGAAGGTTGAGGCGGGCGCCGAGTTTATTCAGACCAACTATATCTACGACATTCCGCTCTTTGAAAGGTTCATGGATCGTGTTCGGGATGCCGGTCTGGACAAAAAAGTATTCATCATCGCCGGTGTGGGGCCCATCGCTTCGGCACGCGCGGCACGCTGGATGCGCAGCAATGTGCCCGGAATTCACATCCCGGATCATGTCATCGAGCGGATGGAAAAGGCCGAAAAGCCCGCGGAAGAGGGCAAGAAGATCTGTATCGAACTGATCCAGCAGATCCGGGACATCGCCGGTGTTTCCGGGGTTCATGTGATGGCCTACAGGCGTGAACACGTGGTGTCGGAAATCATTCTGGAATCAGGTTCGCTGAAAGGGCGAAAACGAGCCCGTTCTTCCTGACGGCCTTGTGTGCAGTTGAGTGCCCAAACAAAAAAGGCGCCGCTCCGGCGCCTTTTGCAAAACTGTGTTTGCCAGTCAGTCGAACTTGCGCGACGGGGCAAGCACCATGGCTTCGCCGATCAGGACCTTCTTGCCCTCGACCGAACAATGGCAGTCCAGCTTGACGCGGCGCTTGGCAAAATCGATGTCGATCACCTTCACCTCGGCATAGACCATGTCACCCGGACGCACAGGCGCCAGGAACTTCAGTGACTGACCCATGTAAACAGTACCATGACCCGGCAGTTGTTCACCAATCACGGCCGAGATCAGACCCGCCGTCAGCATTCCGTGGGCAATACGGCCTTCGAAGATCGTATCGCGGGCATAGTCGTCGTCCAGATGCACCGGATTCCGGTCGGTCGAGACCTGCGCGAACATTTCGATATCTTCATCCGTCACCACTTTGCGCAGGTGGCGGGACATTCCCATTTCGATGTCTTCGATACAGATCGTTCCGCGCGGAAGATTGTCCAACATGTTGCCCTCACTCGAAGTCGGCCGTGAAAGAAAAAACCATCATTTAGCCAAGGTTGGCAACTTTATTACTTCGCAGTTGCAGAAAATCAAGTCTTTTCTTGCTACCTCAAGCGCCCGATTGTGTAGGTTGGATTGATCTTTTCCCTTTCAATATAGGCGGTTAGGGATTCGTGGTGCGGATGATGCGACGTTTTAGTTTCTGCCGCGGCCAATCCGCCCGAGATGAACAGAGAATCAATGCCCTCTCCCATGCCGCCTAGAATGTCCGTGTGGGGGCCGTCGCCGATCACCAGAATGTCACTGTCGGGGATATCGTACCCCAGTTCCTGCAACCTGCGACGGGCCAGATCATAGATCGGGGGATGCGGTTTGCCGAAATACAGGCTCTCGCCGCCCATTTCGGTGTACAGCCTGGCCAAAGCACCGGCACACCATTCGCGCACCTCGCCGCGGTCCACCACAATGTCAGGGTTCGCACAAAGCAGTTTCATCCCCATCTGCTTGGCGTACAGGAAATCCGGCCGGTTCACATCCGGGTCGGCCATCGGGTCGAACGGGCCGCAGCAGACAATACCCTCGGCTTCCTTCAGCGGCACACGCTCGATATGGATGGGGTGATCCAGCAGTTTCAGCGGTTCGAAAAAGCCCGCATCGCGCTGCCACTCGCCCATGAAATAAACCTTGTGCCCCACAGCACCCCGGAACATCGCAGATCGCGCGGAATCCCCGCTGGTGGCGATGGTGTCATACGCGTCGGTGGGGACGTTGAATTGCACGAGTTGCTCTGCCACCCCGGCGCGGGGTTTGGGAGAGTTCGTGACCAAGACCACCAGTCCACCCTTGGCGCGATAGGCCTTCAGCGCTTCGACGGCCTCGGGGTAGGCCGTGATGCCGTTGTGAACACAGCCCCAAAGGTCGACGAACAATGCTTTGTAACGGTCCGAGATCTCGGAAAGCGAGGAAACGATCTGGGTCATGGGGGCCTCTGGGTCTGATATCGCGCTGCCGACAGCTATGGCAAAGCTTGGGCCCGAACACCATCCCGCATTCCCGTTTGCGCGAAGGAATGGGTGAAACTGCTACTCGTCTTCGGTAATTTCAGTGACGTCCGGGGCCTGCTGAACGTTTTCGGTTCCCAGGATGATCTGGGCCCCGATACGCGGCTGATACCGGATAATGGCCAGGTATCCGGGTCCAAGCTCCTCCTCCAGCACCCCGACCAGAGGGGTCTCACGCAGCTTGGGTGGCAGCAAACCGGCAATGGAAGAAACCTTGAACTGCGCTTCGGCTGGCAGATCGACGATCAGCCAAACCTCGGCCCGCTTGCGCTGAGCGTTGACGTCGATGCGGATGATTTCCACGGAAACCGGATCGGCCCATTCGCGAATGGCATCGGCCAGTTGCGCCTCGGTGCGCGTCTCCAGATAACGGTTGTAGGTGGACTTCCCAAGTTGCAGGACGACGACGACCAGAAACGCGATCGCGACAAAGACGCTGGCGGTGAAGTTCAGCTTGCGCTTTCCCTTGCTGAAAACCACGGACCGCGCGGCATAGACAAGATAAACCGCGCAGGCTGACAGAATGATCGCGCCAAGGTTCGTTGCGAAAAGCAGCCCTGCCTCATAGGCCTCGGCGGGTTCGTCAAAATATAAAAGAATGCCCGAGGCCGACAGCGGGGGAACAAGCGAAACACCGATGGCCGCGCCGGGTAGAAGGCTCAATTCGGATTTGTTGATCTGGACATAGGCCCCGGCCACACCGGCAGCGAGCGCGACGATCAGGTCTTCGGTGCCGGGATCGGTGCGCGCCAGGACCTGATCGGGGATCAAAATGCCACGGGGAACATCGGCGACATAGACCAGAAACCACGCCATCATCACGCAGACAATGGCAGCCAGGCAGACCGTAAGCGCCAGCGTCACCGCGCGTTTCAGCCATCCCATGACCATCGCGGCGGCCACCCCGAGGATCGGGGTCATCAGCGGCGCCACAAGCATGGCCGCGATCACGACAGCGCCGGAGTTGCGCAGCAAACCCATGGTGGCAATCACGACAGACAGTGTCAGCAACATTGCAAAGCGTCGCCAATACGCCGCCTTGTCGGCACCTTCAAAAAGAAGGATGCTGCGGGTGGTGCTTAGTTTTCGTACGACCATTGCATTTACCTGACCTGGGATAGGCTCTGGACCCCCGGTCAGACTAACAACCGACAACGCGTCCGCAAATGGCTGTCAGCAAAGAAAAAAGGCGCCCGAATTGGACGCCTTCAGATTTGGGTCGCTTGAGGATCAGACCTTCAGGTTCGGAATGATCTGCTTTTTGCGGCTCATGATACCGGGCAGAACGACGGCGTCCCCGTCCACGGTTGCGCCAAAGCTCTTCTCGGCCACGGTTTTGACCAGATCATTGGGGACCAGCAGCGTGGCCTCTTCGTTCAGGATATCAACCACGAACAGTAGCACCTGATCGACGCCGTCTTCCTTGGCAACGTCCACCATCGAGTCCACCAGGCTGGCCTTGCGGTCCAGAACGACGCCGGGGGCGGTGGTTTCCAGAACCGAGACCCGGAATTTGGTGCCGTCGACCTCGTATTCTTTACTGTCCATGCGGATCAACTCGGCGTCCGAAAAGGACGAGACATCCGATTTCGCCGCGAACATGTCTGCCGCATATGCCGAAATGTCCAGCTCGAGCTCGGCCGCCAGACGTTCTGCAACCTCGCGGTCATGCGCTGTGGTGGTCGGAGAGCGGAATTCCAGAGTATCCGACAGAATGCAGGTAAGCGCGGCGCCCTTGATGGCGTCGGGCATCTTGGCCGCATCTTCACCCATCAGATCAACCATGATGGTGGCGGTGCAGGCCAGGGGGCGCACGGTGATGTCGATCGGGCCTTTGGTTTCCAGGCCACCGACCAGCTTGTGATGGTCGATGATGGCGCGGATGTCCGCGTCGTTGATGTTGGCCGGCAGTTCGGCGGGGTTGTTGGTGTCGACGATAACCACCGGAGTTTCCGCGGGCAGGTCCTCAAGGATCCGCGGCTTGGGCAGGTCCCAGTTTTCCAGCATGAATGTTGCTTCGGTGTTGGGTTCACCCAGCAGCACGGGTTCGGTCTGCTCACCCTTGACCTCGTTCAGGTACCACGACCACAGGATCGGCGAACCTGTGGAATCTGTGTCGGGGGATTTGTGGCCAAATACTAGCGTCTTCATGTCAGTGTCCTGCGGAATGGAAATTTGCGCGCCTTATAGGGCGGCTAAAAGCCGTTGTCACGCCGCTGAGCACTGTCTGCGACGCTTGGTCTGAAAACCGCTGGGTCCGTTCAGAATTTGGCGCGTGTCAGAACGTATCCAGCCTGTTCCAGCTGGTTCAGCAGGCCGTAGTCATCGCTCAGGTGCCCCGCGCCGACCGCAATTACAACTGTCTGATCCCTGATGTCCAGAATCTGCGCCATCCAGTTGGCATTTCGCTGCACCAGCAACTGCTGCTCGAAATTTTGCCATTCCGCATCAAAGGCTTCGGGGCTCAAGCCCGACTGCTCAAGCCCCTGTAGGCGGGCAAGCTGTATGATCTCGGCGTGCTTTTCTTCCAGATACGCGTTGGCCATGGTGGCCAACTGGTCCGCATTGCCCTGCATCGCCCCGGACAGGCGCACAAGCGACTCGACCTGTTTCTCGAGCGGATAACTGTCGAACATGGCCATCAGGTCTTCGATTCGTTCCAGCGAGTGCTGCGGGATACCTTTTTCAACGGCCAGATCGTTCAGGCGGGCGTCCATTCCGTAAGTTGAATTCGGGTCCTCGATCATGCAGGGCGGAATGCTCAGCATCATGGTCAGGAACCACGGACGCATCTTCGCAGCCATCCAGCCGGGGATGCCGCGCTGGGCCAGGGCTGCGGACAGCGCATCCCAGTCGTCTTCTGCCATCAGATCGATCAACGTAGGGCCCGAGGTAATCATTACCGCACTCAGGTCGTTGGCCATGGTCTTTTCGAAGGCGTCCATGTCGTGCTGAGTGACTTCGAAATAAAAGGCGTCCGCTTTGCTGAGTTCGGGCGACAGGCGGTCAATCACGTCTTCCATGCGCGGATCGTAACTGTGCAAAGTGCCGATGATGTGCAAAACCGTGTCGCCCTTGCGTGCAATCCAGTGATTGCCTTCAGGATAAGCGATCTGGGCCACTGCACTTTGCAATTTGGACCGGGTTTCCTCAGGCAGTTGTGGCCGCAGGTCCACCCCCTCGCACGCGGCCTGAGCCGAGATCGGAAACAGAAGGAACGCAAGAAAAGTGAGCAAACGCATGGGGCCAGCCTAAATGGTGTCAAGAAGTTGAACCCAGACTTAGCCACGCCACCTGCCGATGTTCAAGCCGCCCGTCTGGTATTCTCCGGCAATCTGCGTAGCATGGCGGCATGAACCGCGAGCAGGATCTCTATCCCCCGGTCAAGGCGCTGCTGGAGCGTCAGGGATACACCGTCAAGGGTGAAGTCGGCGCAGCCGACATCGTTGCGGTGCGCGATGGGGATGCGCCGGTGATTGTCGAACTGAAACTGCGGTTCACGCTGTCCCTGTTTCATCAGGCGATCACCCGGCTGAAACTCACCGATCTGGTCTATGTTGCCGTCTGCAAACCCACGGGCCGAACGGCCCGGCGGGCGCTCAAGGATAATCTGGCACTGTGTCGTAGGCTCGGCCTGGGCCTGATCACCGTGCGGGCTGATGGCACGGTCGAGGTTCAGTGCGATCCCGGCCCCTACGCGCCCCGTAAGAACAAAGCCAGGGCCGCACGGTTGCTGCGCGAATTCGACCGGCTGCAAGGCGACCCGAACGCCGGGGGCGCGACGCGCCATGGTATCGTGACGGCGTATCGGCAGGATGCGCTGAAATGTGCGGCCTATCTGGCCGAGAATGGCCCGTCCAAGGGGGCGGACGTCGCCAGATCGGTCGCGGTCCCGGTCGCCACCCGGCTTATGCGGGAAAACCACTACGGGTGGTTCGAGAAGGTTGAAAAAGGCATCTATGGGCTTACGTCTGAGGGCGCAGAAGGGTTGAAGCATTGGGCCTATAGCTGGGAACAGGCTGACTGATCCATTTTGCAAAAAAATCTCTCACAAATTGTTGACTCGGACTTTTAGACTCCCTAGCTATGCGTCGTTATCACTCACACACCTCGAGTGCTAACGCCTCGTCGGAAGGCGGGGGGAGGATAGATAAACTTTGAGCCCAAGGAGCTACAAAGATGGCATTGAAACCGCTTCATGACCGTGTGCTGGTTCGCCGCGTAGAGAGCGAAGAGAAAACCGCAGGCGGCCTGATCATCCCTGACAGCGCAAAAGAAAAGCCGAGCGAAGGCGAAGTCGTCGCAACCGGCGAAGGTGCGCGCAAGGACAGCGGCGAACTGATCGCAATGGCTGTCAAAGCTGGTGACAAGATCCTGTTCGGCAAATGGTCGGGCACCGAGGTCAACGTCAACGGCGAAGAGCTGCTGATGATGAAAGAAAGCGACATCATGGGGATCATCGAGTAAGCGCGCGCTTTCTCTGATCTTCATTTCAAACTTATTTCTCAAGGAGAAACGACATGGCTGCAAAGGACGTCAAATTCGACACCGATGCCCGCAACCGTATGCTGAAGGGTGTGAACATCCTGGCCGACGCGGTTAAAGTGACCCTGGGCCCCAAAGGCCGCAACGTGGTTCTGGACAAATCTTTCGGCGCACCGCGCATCACCAAGGACGGTGTTTCGGTTGCCAAGGAAATCGAACTGGAAGACAAGTTCGAAAACATGGGCGCGCAGATGGTGAAAGAAGTCGCCAGCCGCACCAATGACGAAGCCGGCGACGGCACCACCACCGCAACCGTTCTGGCACAGGCGATCGTAAAAGAAGGCCTGAAGCAGGTTGCAGCTGGCCTGAACCCAATGGACCTGAAGCGCGGCATCGACCTGGCAACCGCCAAGGTTGTTGAAGGCATCAAAGAAGCCTCGCGCGAAGTCAAAGACTCGGCAGAAGTTGCTCAGGTTGGCACCATCTCGGCCAACGGCGAAGCCGAAATCGGTCAGCAGATCGCAGACGCGATGCAGAAGGTTGGCAACGAAGGTGTCATCACCGTCGAAGAAAACAAAGGTCTGGAAACCGAGACCGACGTTGTCGAAGGTATGCAGTTCGACCGCGGCTACCTGTCGCCTTACTTCGTCACCAACGCAGACAAGATGATTGCAGAGCTCGACGACTGCATGATCCTGCTGCACGAGAAGAAACTCTCGTCGCTGCAGCCGATGGTTCCGCTGCTGGAACAAGTGATCCAGTCGCAGAAGCCGCTGCTGATCATCGCGGAAGACGTTGAAGGCGAAGCGCTGGCAACTCTGGTTGTCAACAAACTGCGCGGCGGCCTGAAAATTGCTGCTGTCAAAGCACCAGGCTTCGGCGATCGCCGTAAGGCCATGTTGCAGGACATCGCAATCCTGACCGGCGGTCAGGTTATCAGCGAAGATCTGGGCATGAAGCTCGAGTCCGTCACCATGGACATGCTGGGCACCGCCAAGAAAATCGAAATCACCAAAGACGAAACCACCATCGTCGACGGTGCTGGCGAGAAAGCCGAGATCGAAGCACGTGTTGCTCAGATCCGCACCCAGATCGAAGAAACCACCAGCGACTACGACCGCGAGAAGCTGCAAGAGCGCGTTGCCAAACTGGCTGGCGGTGTTGCCGTTATCCGCGTCGGCGGCATGACCGAAGTCGAAGTGAAAGAGCGTAAGGACCGTGTTGACGATGCTCTGAACGCAACACGCGCTGCCGTTCAGGAAGGCGTTGTTGTGGGCGGTGGTGTTGCTCTGGTCCAGGCCGGTAAAGCACTGGAAGCTCTGAAAGGTGCAAACGCCGATCAGGACGCAGGTATCAACATCGTTCGCAAGGCAATCGAGGCGCCGCTGCGCCAGATCGCTGAGAACGCAGGTGTCGACGGCGCGGTTGTGGCCGGCAAGGTCCGTGAATCGTCGGACGCAGCATTTGGCTTCAACGCGCAGACCGAAGAATATGGCGACATGTTCTCGTTCGGTGTGATTGACCCGGCCAAAGTGGTTCGGACTGCTCTGGAAGACGCTGCATCGGTTGCTGGCCTGCTGGTCACCACCGAAGCAATGGTTGCCGACAAGCCGGCCAAGGAAGGCGCGGCACCTGCCGGTGGCATGCCCGACATGGGCGGCATGGGCGGCATGATGTAAGCACGCCGAATTCGCCTCTGGCGAATTCTGGCGACCCGACAGGCGCTTGGCGGTATCGCCAAGCTGCCGAGGGGGGAGCATTGGAGCTTGAGAACGGGGTCGCCTTCGGGCGGCCCCGTTTTGTGTTGACAGTTCTGTTTTCAAGGCGTGTTTAGACGCTGCTTTGTCCGGCGCCGGATGTCTGTTCCCACAACCTTCGCGAAAGTGAGTGTGCAAATCCCGCCCGAACGGCTATGCGGATGACATGAGATTGTTTTTGCTCACCGCCCTGACCATGTGTGCCTTTGCGGCGAACTCCATTCTGAACCGGCTGGCCATCGACAGCGGAGCCAGCGATCCAACCGGATTTGCCATCGTTCGGGTTTTGGCGGGGGCCGTGGTCCTGGCCGCTCTTGTGCTGGCACGCGGAGGGCGCCTTCCGCTGCGCAATCGAAGGCGGATCATTGGCGCGGGGTCGTTGACGCTCTACATGATCGGATTTTCAATCGCCTACCTGACGCTGGATGCAGGCTTGGGTGCATTGATTCTGTTCGGCGTGGTGCAAATTACGATGTTTTCTGTCGGCGCATTGACGGGCGCGACTCCGACCGCCCGGCAGGTGGCGGGGGCAGGGGTTGCGCTTGCAGGTCTTGCCTATGTGCTGTGGCCGACTGGCGCCGTTCAAGTCGACTTGGCTGGCGCGGCTTTGATGGCCGCCGCCGGTATTGGTTGGGCCCTTTACTCGATAGCGGGTCGATCAGAAACAAACCCGCTGGAGGGAACGGCCGCCAATTTCATCGTCGCTTTGCCGGTGACTGCCCTGGCGATGCTTGCCGGCGGTAGCGCCTGGCAGATGAGCGGGGCGGGGTATCTGCTGGCCGTCCTGTCCGGCGCGGTAACATCCGGGCTTGGTTATGCTTTGTGGTACCGTGTTTTGCCTCAACTGGCCCCGTCCGTGGCGGCTGTCGTTCAACTCAGCGTGCCAGTGATCGCAATTCTCGGCGGTGTCGCCTTTCTGGGCGAGATTGCCGGAGTGCGGCTGATCATCGGCGCCACGCTTGTTTTGGGCGGTATCGCGCTGGCCGTGCTGCGACGTCACCGGGGCTAGGGCTTTTATCAAAGGCTGATAGGCTTTATCTGGCGGTTATGAAACTTTTGATTGCCTTGCTCTTCTGCCTCGTTCCTGCCGCAGCCAGTGCGAAATGCGTGATCCTTCTGCACGGTCTCGCGCGCACCGAGGCCTCGTTCACCGTGATGGAGCAGCTGTTCAAGGCGCATGACTATACCGTTGTGCGCCACGGGTATCCATCGACCGAAATCGGTATTCCGGAACTGGCATGGCAAACCATACCGGACGCGCTTGCGGCATGTGGCGATGACAAAGCCAATGTCGTTGCGCATTCCATGGGCGGTATCCTGTTGCGCTATTGGCTCAAGGACCATCGGCCCGAAAACCTGGGTCGTGTCGTCATGCTCGGCCCGCCCAATCAGGGCAGCCAGTTGGTCGATGAGCTGAGCGCATGGGAAGTGTTCGGGTATCTGAACGGCCCGGCGGGCCTGCAATTGGGCACAGGTCCTGAAGGCATTCCGCGCCGCCTGCCGCCGGTGGATTTTGAGCTGGGGGTGATCGCGGGTGAGAATTCGCTCAACCCGCTGTTTTCATCGCTGATCGACGGGCCGGATGACGGTAAGGTTTCGGTTGAAACCACCAAGGTCGAAGGGATGAAGGATCATCTTGTTCTGCCGGTGACCCACACCTTCATGATGAACAACCCGCGCGTTATGGCACAGGCGCTGCATTTCATCGAATTCGGCCAATTCGATCGGCAGATCACCTGGCTGGACGGCGTGATGGAGATAATCGACGAGATCTGCATCGGGCAGGATTGCTCGGAACCTGACTCGGAGCCCACACGATGACCTCTCTGGATCTGACTTTGACCGGCGCAGAGGTTCTTTTGCCGGGGGATGGTCTGTCGCGCTGCGATCTCTCGATAGCGGAGGGCGTCATTCAGCAAGATCGGACCGGGCGCAGGGTTGACCTGACCGGTTATCTTGTCCTGCCCGGTATCGTCGACCTGCACGGGGACGGGTTCGAACGCCACATCGCCCCGCGCCGGGGCGCAATGAAGCAAATGAGCGAAGGCATTCTGGCAGCCGAAGCCGAACTGGCCGCCAATGGCATCACCACCGCCGTTCTGGCCCAGTTCTACAGCTGGGAAGGTGGCGTGCGTGGCCCCGAGTTTGCCGCGCAGGTGTTTAGGGCCATCGCTGCGGTCAAGAACAGCGCCGTCACAGATCTGATCCCGCAATTGCGGTTCGAGACCAACATGCTGGAGGATTACGAGGGTCTGGCCCATCGCATCGCCGAATGGCAGGTGCCTTATGTGGTGTTCAATGATCACCTGCCGCATGATCGTTTGGCGCAGGGCAAAAAGCCACCGCGCCTGACCGGGCAGGCGTTGAAGGCCGGACGCAATCCGGATGCGCATTTTGAGATGCTGCTCAATATGCATGTCCGCAGGAACGAGGTTCCCGCTGCCGTCGAAGTACTCAGCGCCGAACTTGTCTCAATGGGGGTGCGTTTGGGCAGCCATGATGACGCGACCGCCGAGACAAGGGCATGGTGGCGCGACCGGGGTGTGCGCATTGCCGAATTCCCCGAAACGCTTGAAGCCGCCGAAGCCGCGCGTTCCGCCGGGGATCACGTTATCCTCGGCTCTCCCAACGTTGTGCGGGGCGGATCACACAAGGGGAACGCAAGCGCCGTCGAACTGATCGCCATGGGGCTCTGTGATGCGTTGGCCTCGGATTATCACTATCCCAGCCCGCGCCGCGCGGCGTTGATGCTGGCCAAAACCGGTCTGCTGGATCTGGCCGGTGCCTGGGCACTGGTCTCGTCCGGCCCCGCGCGGGTGCTGGATATGCAGGACAGGGGCACGCTCGTGCCGGGAAAACGCGCGGATCTGGTCATCCTGGACGCGGGCACCCATCGCGTTGCGGCCACCCTGGCCGGTGGGCGCGTCAGTTACATGTCAGGCGACATCGCCGCTCGGTTTCTGGGATAGGCCCCGCAAAACCTTCATCTTTTCCAAAATACTCTCGCCGCGACACCCTCAACGTTTGATGCGGTTGAAATGCCCCATCTTGCGCCCGGCCTTTACCTCGGCCTTGCCATAGAGATGCAGCGCCACATCCCGCTCGCGGGCCAGCTCAGGTACACGGTCCATGTCGCCGCCGATCAGGTTCTCCATCACGACGTCGGAGTGGCGTTGCCCGTCCCCCAAAGGCCACCCCGCCACGGCGCGGATATGCTGTTCGAACTGATCGACAGCACAGCCGTTCTGCGTCCAGTGCCCCGAATTGTGAACCCGCGGAGCGATTTCATTCACGATCAGGCCACCGGGCGTCACGAACAGCTCAACGCCCATCACACCAACATATTCGAGAGCGTTCAGGATGTTCGCCGCCAGCAGGATTGCGTCTGTGCGCTGGGCCGGGGACAGGCGGGCAGGGATGGTGGTGGTGCGCAGGATGCCATCGCGGTGCACATTCTCACCCGGATCGAAACAGGCGACCTGACCGTCCAGACCACGGGCCGCGATGATCGACACCTCGTGCGAGAATTCCACAAACCCTTCCAGAATGGCTGGTGCCCCGGCCATATCGGCCAGAGCGGCCTCGGCATCCTCAGGCTTGCGCAGCCGGGCCTGCCCTTTGCCGTCATAGCCGAAGCGACGGGTTTTCAGGATGGCGGGTGTCCCAATCTGTTCGATCGCCGTATTCAGGCTGTTCAGGTCGGCGATATCCGCAAACGGGGCCGTCTTCAGGCCCAGCTCTTGCAGAAACGTCTTCTCGGTCAACCTGTCCTGGCTGACCCGCAATGCTTCGCGCCCGGGGCGGATCGGGCGGTGCGCTTCCAGAATGTCCAGCGCTTCGGTCGGGATGTTTTCGAACTCATAGGTGATGACATCCACCGCGTCAGCAAAGGCTTTCAGCGCATCTGCATCGTCATAGGCCGCAGTGGTGACGCGATCCGCAACCTGCCCCGCCGGTGGGTTCGCACCCGGTTCGTAGATATGGCTGACAAAACCCAGCCTGGCGGCTGCCACGGACAGCATCCGACCCAGCTGACCGCCCCCCAGAATCCCGATCACTGCACCTTGGGCGAGCATTTCCGCCATCTTCAACTCTCCAAACGTTTGCCAATTGCCCCAAGCGCGGACCGCAGCGCCTCGTGCGCGCCCCCGTCTTTCAGAGCGTCCGTCATTTGCAGGCTCAGCGTGCCCTCGGTCGCCAGGGCGTCACGCTCCTGCGCCAACCGTCCGGCGGCGCCTTTTTCCATCGAGGCCAGAAAACCCGCCATCAACTGCGTTGTATAGAACTCGGCCCCGTGCGCATCACCGGTTGCGTCACCCAGCCATTCGGCACCGGTGGCCATCAGGTCCAGAATGCCGGGAACCATGGCACAAATGGCGAAATGCGCGTTCAGCGCGGCTTCATCCGCAACCTTGACCACGGGGTTTTCCGGTTCAAACAGATCCGCCAGCAGGCGATCATTGCCAAAAGCCGCCATCGGGCAGCCGCCGGTTTCCAGAAAGCCCAGCGGGATGGTCTGCACGAAATCCGACGCCGGGGCGCAAAGCGCGGCCAGATGCTCGGCCGAAACCGCCGCCATGACCGACACGATCTGCTGATCGGCGCGGAATGTCAGCGGGTCCAGAACGTCGGCCGCGATATGCGGGCGCAGGCACAGGAACACGATGTCCGAGGTGTCAATCACGGCCTGAGGCGCAGCTACGGTTACGCCCAGTTCCGCCTTCAATGCGGCTGAAACCTTGGCGTTGCGCTCGGTCACGCTGATCTGGTGCCCCTTGGCGGCCATCAGCCGCGCAATCGGCGCGGCGATATGGCCGGTGCCGATAAATCCGATCCGGCTCATCCCTGCGGTTCCTGGGGGATCGAGGCTGACAACGCGTCACGCCAGCTGTCCAGCCTTTCGGCCAAAGCATCATCCTGCAATGCAAGAATGCCCGCCGCCATCAGGCCGGCATTGGCCCCGCCGGCGGACCCGATCGCCATGGTCGCCACCGGAAACCCCTTGGGCATCTGCACGATGGAATACAGCGAATCCACGCCCGACAAGGCTCGGGTCTGCACCGGGACGCCAATCACAGGCACCCGCGTTTTCGACGCCATCATGCCCGGAAGGTGCGCTGCCCCGCCCGCACCTGCAATGATCACCTGCAACCCACGCGAAACGGCGGTCTTGCCATAGTCCCACAGCCGGTCCGGCGTGCGGTGGGCCGATACGATGCGCGCTTCGTAGGCGACGCCCAGTTCGTCCAGAATATCCGCGGCTTCCTTCATCGTGGGCCAGTCCGACTGGCTGCCCATGATGATCCCTACTTTCACATCGCTCATCCGCATACGTCCCCGCGCTCAGAAAGAGCGCGCACTATAGCCAAATCCGGTTGACTGGCAATGCGGTACAGGGCGTTCAGGCGATGATATCGGGCGTCAGGCGGTCTTCGATCAGGCGGATGATGTCTTTCAGACGCAGTTTCTCTTTTTTCAGGCGCCGCAAGGTCAGTTGATCGGCCGTTCCCTTGTCATGCAATGCCTGAATCGCCTCATCCAGATCGCGGTGCTGTCGGCGGAATACCTCAAGCTCAACACGCAATACTTCATCTGTTTTCATCGAAAGATCCGTAGGCGCGTTCATTGGCGACTCGAGTTGGTTGTGGTGCTTGGCCAACAAGATAGTGTGTCAGACGTTATCGCGCCAGACCTTGTGGACATCCTGGTTTCTTCCCATATTCTATTGCAGGCGGTTGCCAGAACGGGGCCGCACACCACGTCGCTTTTACAAAGAAGGACGAAAATACGTGTCGAAACTTACTCTTGGCTCATACCCGCATCTTTTGGGGTTCGAGCAGTTGGAACGCCTTCTGGAACGGTCTGCAAAGGCCGGAAATGAGGGATACCCGCCCTATAACATCGAACAGACCTCGGATTTTTCCTATCGCATCACTCTTGCGGTGGCCGGGTTTGCCGAAGAGGATCTGTCAATCACGATCGAGGATCGCCAGTTGGTGATCCGGGGCCGTCAGCGCGACGACAGCGAAGGGCGCATCTTCCTGCATCGCGGCATTGCGGCGCGTCAGTTCCAGCGCATGTTCGTGCTGGCCGATGGCGTCGAAGTTGGCGAGGCGATCATGGAAAACGGTCTGCTGCATGTGGATCTGACCCGCGCCGTGCCGGAAACCGTGGTTCAGACGATCAACATACGGAAGGGGTAAGAGCAATGAATACACCGATTGAAATCAACGCCCAGGGCAACCGTATTGTCTATGTCAAAACGGTTGAAGTATCTGAATTGCCTCGGGAAGTTCGTGAACAGGCCGGCGATCTGGATCAGCTTTACGCCGTTCACGATTCCGACGGGCAGCAACTGGCGCTGGTCGCTGACCGCAAGCTGGCCTTCTTGCTGGCGCGCGAACATGACCTGTCTCCGGTGGCCGTTCACTAGGCGGCCTGAAACTCTGCTGAAAAGACGTGACATTTTCTGCCTATGCAGTGATCGTGCCACAAATGCTAAAGCAGGAGTGGCATCATGGGCTGGTTTGACTTTGACTGGGTGGACGCCTTCAGTGATCGCGCCTTCGGTGGCAACGGATGTGCCGTCGTCCATGAAGGTGCGCGCCTGACGCAAGAGGTCTGCACGGCCTATGTGCGCGAAACCTCTCTGGTCGAATGCACCTTTACCGGGCCGTCCGACGTGGCCGACATCCGCGTCCGCTACTTTCTGGCCAGCCGCGAAATTCCCTTTGCGGGGCATCCGACTATCGCCACCGTCGCGGCGATGCGATCCCGCGGCATGATCTCGGGCGACGGGCTGACGCTGGAAACCGGTGCCGGCCTGGTGTCGATCCGTTTGCAGGGGGATCAGATCGAAATGACTCAGGTCGCACCGCAATTCGGTACGCGCGTCCCAGCGGAACTGGTGGCGGAAGCGGTCAGCCTGCCACCGGAAGCCATCATTTCTCCGCCTCAAATGGTTTCGACCGGCTTGCCGTTCTGCATCACCGTCCTGCGGGATCATGCGGCCTTGCGGGCCGCTCAACTGGTTGAAGGCCCGTTGCGCAAAGTGGCTGAAACTGCAGGGTATACCGGCTCGGACATGGCCGAGCCGTTTCTTGTCACGCTGCAAGGGGCAACCGATGAGGGGGATACGTTTTCGCGCCTTCTCATGGCACCGCCCAGCCCGCCCGAAGATCCGTTTACCGGGTCTGCCACCGGTGCGATGGCCGCCTATTTGTGGAAACATGGCTTGATGCAAAAGGAAAGCTTCATCGCCCAGCAGGGTCACGATATGGGCCGCCCCGGGAAGGCAATCGTCACGCGTGTCGGCCCGTCTGATGCGATGACGGGCATCAAGGTTTCTGGTCAAGGGCATATCCTGATGCGCGGGCAGGTCGACCTGCCGGAAATGCCAATAAACTAGGCGGGAGCCGACCAAGGGCTGACCCGCGAAACCCTGGCCGGATGCCACAGGCTACATCCAGGCCAACCGCAGAATCGGGGCCGTACTTGGTTCGATCCCGTGTCGTTTACACAACCTGTCCAGATATGACCCTGAAACCGGCAGCCCGGCCATCCGGTTGGCCATCAGTTTCTTCTGATGGCCGTAGATGTGTACCGAATGCACGGCTTCGGTTTCGATTTCGTTCGTCGCGATGCGCGGATCATGGAGCTTCCACAATTCCTCCTGGGCCAGCGGATAAAAGGTTTCAGCAGCCATGGCATGGCGGTCCTCTGCCGTCCGGCGCAGGAAATGGCCAAAGGCTTTGGGCCCCGAACTGGCCCAGGGCAGGGCTTCGATGCCCCAGCGTTCCCCTCTGGCGGTTCGTTCCCGATTGTGGCGCTGCAATCTGCGTCCACGCCAGGGTTGGGACGGGTTAGACGACATGACAAATTCCAGCATCTGTTCCAGGGTCGCCGATCTTGTGGGCAGGCGCAGCACACCAGTTGGGAAGTCACCCCGCCTGGAGCGACCGAACACGAAATCCGTCGAAAATTCAAACGCCCGTACGCAATAGGCATCCAGATCGACCCAGATCATCTCGCCTTGCCGCATCAGGTGCAGCCGGAAAATATCCGAGAAGACGGCAACGCCCTGTCTGTCTTCGGCCTTGACCACAAAAGGCGGGGGCCAGAAAACGTCGCTGGCAGGGCGGGTTTCGACGCCTGCCGGAATGCCTTTTACCTCGTGCGCGACATACAGGACGAAGCGGTGGCCATGATCCAGAAAGGACTGAAGGCAGAGTTGCTCCAACCAACTCAGATCGGATCCAAACCAGAAACTGGCAATGGTCGGAGACCTGTTCGTCATCTCAGTTTCACACCCGCCTTGAGGTCCTGAAAACCATCAGGACCAGCGGCAATTGTCAATCGAAGACCAAAAAAAGGAACGGCCCCCGGAATGACCGGAGGCCGCCAAACAAAGTCTGATGAGACCGTTATCCGTTTGCTGCGATCAGGCCCATGCTTTCCAGTTTCAGCAGCACCTGATGGGCGCAGTTGTCGACCTCGACATTTTCGGTTTCGACGCGCAGCTCGGGGTTTTCCGGAACATCGTAAGGGTCCGAGATGCCGGTGAACTCCTTGATCTTGCCCTCGCGCGCAAGCTTGTACAGACCCTTGCGATCGCGGCGTTCGCATTCCTCGATGCTGGTGGCCACATGCACCTCGCAGAAGGCTCCGAACTGTTCGATCTCTTCCCGCACGGCACGGCGTGTGGTGGCATAGGGCGCAATCGGGGCGCAGATGGCGATGCCGCCGTTCTTGGTGATCTCGGACGCCACATATCCGATGCGACGGATGTTCAGGTCGCGGTGTTCCTTCGAGAAGCCCAGTTCCGAGCTGAGATTCTTGCGCACGATGTCGCCATCCAGCAGCGTCACCGGGCGGTCACCCATCTCCATCAGCTTGACCATCAGCGCGTTTGCGATGGTCGACTTGCCCGAGCCCGAAAAGCCGGTGAAGAAGACGGTGAAACCCTGCTTGGAGCGCGGCGGGAAGCGGCGGCGCAGTTCCTCGACCACTTCGGGGAACGAGAACCACTCGGGGATTTCCAGCCCTTCACGCAGGCGGCGGCGCAGTTCGGTGCCCGAGATGTTCAGGATCGTGACGTTGTCCTTGTCGAGAATCTCGTCATTCGGTTCGTACTGGGCGCGTTCCTGCACATAGACCATGTGCTTGAAGTCCACCATTTCAACGCCGATTTCGTCCTGGAACTGTCGGAACAGATCCTGCGCATCGTAGGGGCCGTAGAAATCCTCACCTTTGCTGTTCTTGCCGGGGCCCGCGTGGTCGCGGCCGACGATGAAGTGGGTGCAGCCGTGGTTGGCGCGGATCAGGCCGTGCCAGACGGCCTCGCGCGGGCCAGCCATGCGCATGGCCAGGTTCAACAAGCTCATAGAGGTGGTCGAGGCGGGGTACTTGTCCAGCACCGCCTCGTAACAGCGCACGCGGGTAAAATGATCGACGTCGCCCGGTTTGGTCATGCCCACGACCGGGTGGATCAGCAGGTTGGCCTGTGCCTCTTTGGCGGCGCGGAAGGTCAGCTCCTGATGCGCGCGGTGCAGCGGGTTGCGGGTCTGGAAGGCCACGATGCGGCGCCAGCCCAGCTTGCGGAAATAGGCGCGCAATTCATTCGGCGTGTCGCGGCGCCCACGAAAATCGTAATGTACGGGTTGTTGGATTCCGACCACCGGTCCGCCCAGATAGACCTTGCCGGCCACGTTGTGCAGATAGTTCACTGCCGGGTGGGCATCGTCATCGGCACCAAAGACCTTCTCTGCCTCGCGTGACTTGTCCGGAGTCCAGCGGTCGGTCACGGTCATGGTGCCCAAGATCACGCCTTCCTGATCACGCAGAGCGATATCCTGCCCAAGTTCGATCTGATCCGCGAAGTCTTCGCTGACATCCAATGTGATGGGCATTGGCCAAAGCGTTCCATCGGCCAGGCGCATATTCTCGACCACATTGTCGTAATCCGCTTCGCTCAGAAATCCCTTGAGCGGGTTGAACCCGCCATTCATCAGAAGTTCCAGGTCGCAGATCTGACGCGGGCTCAGATCCCAGCTGGTCAGGTCGGCCGCTTCCACCTTCAGCTTCTGCGCCGAATCGTATGACACATACAGTTCGGGGATCGGGGCCAGATTGCTTAACATCGTCATTGGAATTCTCTTGTCGCAGTGTTGATTTGCCAGTGGATATCAGGCGGTTTCGAGGCGTTTGCACCGACTGACAGGCGAAGTCCACAGGCGTGAATGTAACAAAGGAGGATATGCGCCGAATATTTTTGAATTGGAAGGAATTTCTAATTCACGGGTCAAATCGATGATCTGATCCTTGCGATCAGAGGTTATTGCTTCATGCAGAGAATTTCTGTTCCTGTTCTGTGGCGTTCTGCTCAAGTGTGGACGCACGGGTGACGGGCAGGGCGGGAATCGGTTCAGACACGCCGCGCAGCTGGAACAATCTGATATCGTTCTGGGGCACGACGACACCTGCGGCCTTCAGCAACTCTTGCGAGACCAGCAGTTCGACCTTCAGCGCCTTGGTTTCGCTTTCCAGACGACTGGCGACATTGACGGCGTCGCCGATTATGGTTTTCGATGCGTGGCCCGCGGCGCCGATCTCACCCACCACCAGATCCCCAAGATGCAGACCCATCCCGATGCGAATGCCGGGGCTTCCTTCGGCCTCGAGCTGTGCGTTGAATTCATCAAGGGCGTGACTGATGTCGATGGCGGCTTGCAATCCGGCACGGGCGGACGCCGCTGCATTCGGCTTTTCAAAAACGGCCAGCAGCCCGTCTCCCATATATTTGTCCACGACACCGCCTTCCTTGGTGATGGCTGGCACGACCGCATCGAAAAACCGGTTCAGCAGGAACACGATGTCATAAGGCAATTGGCCGGTCGTGCGCGCGGTAAAGCTGCGCATGTCCAGAAACAAAACAGCCAACTGACGTTCCTGACCCTGGCTGGCATGTCCGCGTATGCGCCCGCCATCTGGCCTGAAAACCCGAAAAACGGTGGTGGGTTCCGTTGGGCGTATCTGGCAGGCCAGTCGCGTCTGCGGCGAGGCGCCCACAGCGGCAAGGCTGCGTGCTTCGACGTCGCCGGGCGGCGGCAGGGCGTCGCTGCCATCCTCTACGATGACCCGGCATGTGGTGCAGCGCCCCTTTCCACCGCACAGGGCGGCGTGCGGCACGCCATTCACCTGCGAAATCTCAAGCAACGTCATGCCTTTTTCCGCGACCACCTCGGGCCCTTTGGCGTAATTCACGCGCACCGAATGCCTGCGCCGCCACAGTTTGCGCCCGATGTAAACCAGACCCGTCGCCCCCAGAGCCAGCCAGAAGATCAAAAGGCCATAGTCTTTTACACTGAACAGGGTCTGGAAGGTCTCGGGCGATGGCCAATTGTAGTGCTCGATATATTGCTCGCGCAGGAATTCATCAGCAAAGTCGGCCCATATGCGTCGACCTTCGGTCAGCAATCCGGCCAACGCGAATAATGGCACAAAAACCGCAACGCCGATCAGATAGGGCACGACCCGCGACCACCACCGGGTCAGCCGCAACCACATATGCAAACCGATGCAGCCGTGTATCCAAACGATCAGCAACAAGGCGCTTTGCATCCATACGGCGATACTGGGCCACATCAGGATGATGATATATCCCATCTCGTCATTGACGTCATAGATCTCGTGCGCGACCCGCGTCTGCACGATGTGCGAGATCAGTTGCAGCGGAATCAGCAAGCCCAGAACGACCTGCAATGCCGTGCTGAAGGGCATGCGCAAGGTTCTGCGTTGCGCGATCGATGTCAGGGCCAGACCTGCATGCGTGAGCAGGGCAGCATAAAAAAGCACGCTCATGACATCGTGGCGTGTGACGGCCTTTCGACCATCCTGCATCCCGTGCAGGTAATCCGTGTGAAACAGGCCCAAGCCAATATTTATGAAATGGAAGAACGCGAACACAAACAACACAAGACCACTGACGATCCTGAGTCGGGTTGACCACCCGCCGCGCCAAAGAGCGTTGTTCAAATGTTCACCTGTTTTTCGCTTTTCCCTCGGCAATCCTGATACGCCGCCGGCTGGGGGTCAAGGGATTGGCAGGTGGCATCGGCTGCCGATCAGTGATTGCAGAGCAGCGTATGCTGTGCAGTGCCCCCTTAAACCCCGGGGGCACTGTACTGAAAGGGCTGACGGCCTTCGGATCTGAATTACCGGGGCAGGCCGGCAAAATTCAGAATTCGCGTTATTCGTTTTCCGCCAGGAACCGTTCGGCATCCAGTGCCGCCATGCAGCCCATACCGGCGCTTGTGACCGCCTGACGATAGACGTGATCGGTCAGATCGCCCGCTGCGAACACGCCCGGAACCGAGGTTTCCGTGCTACCCGGCTTGGTGACAACATAGCCACCCATATGCGTTTCAAGCGTGTCCTTGACCAGCTCGTTCGCGGGCGCGTGGCCGATGGCAACAAACACGCCTTTACAGGGGATTTCAGTGATCTCTCCGGTTTTGACATGCTTGACGCGAACGCCCTCGACGCCCAGCGGCGCGTCGGTGCCGATCACTTCTTCCAACTCGTGGAACCACAGAGGCTCGATTTTGTCGTTCTTCATCAGCCGGTCTTGCAGGATCTTTTCCGCGCGCAGCTCATCGCGGCGATGGATCAGAGTCACCTTGCTGGCGAAATTGGTCAGGAACAGGGCCTCTTCCACGGCCGTGTTGCCGCCGCCGATCACCACGATTTCCTGTCCGCGATAGAAGAACCCGTCGCAGGTGGCGCAGGCTGAAACGCCAAAGCCCTTGAACTTTTCTTCCGACGGCAGGCCCAGCCATTTGGCGCGCGCGCCGGTCGCCAGAATGACGGCGTCCGCCGTATAGGTGGTGCCGCTGTCGCCCTTGGCGGTGAAGGGGCGCTGGCTGAGGTCCAGATCGTTGATGATGTCGCCGATCACTTCGCAACCCATGGCCTTGGCATGATCCTGCATCCGGACCATCAGGTCCGGGCCCTGTACCTCGGTGTCGCCGGGCCAGTTCTCGACCTCGGTCGTTGTCGTCAGCTGGCCGCCGGGCTCGATACCCTGCACCAGGATGGGTTCCAGCATGGCGCGGCTTGCGTAAACGCCCGCAGTGTATCCTGCCGGCCCCGATCCGATGATCAGAACCTTGGTGTGTCGTGTGTCGGCCATGGTAACTCCGCTCGAATTGCCTGAATTGGGCTTTTGGCCCGTCGCCCCGATATAGCGACCGACAGACCCGGCTTAAAGCCCCTTACTGTTCAAGGCCGTTCAAGCCACCTTGCGCAGGGTCAGGGCGAAATGAGAGATTTGAAAACAAAGAAAATTGCGCATGTACGAAACATTATTGCGCGCGCGTGGGGGGCTGATATAAGAACCGCAATAATCAGGAGCATTTGATGGTCACGACTCGGCTGGATGACATCGACCGCAAAATTCTGGCGGAACTACAGGCAGACGGTCGTATGACCAATGTGGAACTTGCCAAACGGGTCGGAATTTCGGCGCCGCCCTGTCTGCGCCGGGTGCGCACACTGGAAGAATCCGGCTATATCACCGGTTACCACGCCGAGGTGAATTCTCGTGAGTTGGGATTCGAAGTGCAGGTGTTCGCCATGGTCGGTCTTGACAGTCAGGCCGAGACCGAACTGCGCGCGTTCGAAGAACGCTGCCGCGAATGGCCGCTTGTCCGTGAATGCCACATGCTGAACGGCGAGGTGGACTTCATCCTGAAATGCGTCGCACCCGATCTAAGCAGTTTTCAGCAGTTTCTGACCGGTGAACTGCTGACCACGCCAAACGTGGCCAGCGTCAAGACTTCGCTTGTTATCCGCGGCGCAAAAGACGAACCAGGCGTGCCGTTCGACGTTCTGGAAGAACGAATGAACCGGACGGCGTAACCCCCAGACGTTTTGCAGGTGCGGTGTTCGGTGGCAGCATGGCAGCCACCGCCAAGGATAGAATCCAACTTAGTAACAGCTGCATGATGCCCCCCATAATGCAGTAATCGCTATCGTACTCAGGCTGTCATCGCGTCGATTTCTCCGTCCCCGGCACGCGGCATTAGCGGCGGACCAAAATCGTTGAGCGACTCGATATGCGCAAACAGGTTCAGATAAACCGACCGCAACGAGTGGCTGATCATCCGGACCGCGTTCACACCTGGGTGATACGTTTCGAACTGTAAACCATCTACCCGAATAACGGAATGCCGTTTCAGACAAATGTGAAACAGTTCAACTGGCGTCGGCGGCATTGTTTCAATCACGCCCGTTCCATCCTGAAATTCGGATACAGGTGTCAGAATCGGGTCATTTCCGTACAAATGCCGTAAATGTGTCGGTGTGCCCACGATCCGTGCCGCAGGCCCGGCGATTACACCCGACATCGGTTTTTGCATCCCGAATGTATCTGCCGTGACGCGCGTAAGCGGCCGCGTGCGGCCCCGCGAATCCGGACGTCCCGGGATCAGAGTGACAGATCCCTTCCAAAGCACGGTTTCCGACGCGCCATCCTGCGTCAGGACAGTATCCCCCGGCATCAGGTCTTCGATGGCCATGGGCCCATGTTCCGTTTCAACCAGCGATCCGCGCGTGAAGGCACAAAAAGCGTCTTCGAACATTGGCAGAGCGGGCGCGATGTGTCTGGTTTGAACCACGTTTCCGTTTTTCAACAGGCTGCTGACTTCATATCGGCGCAGCTGAGCCTTTGGTTTCGCAACCGGCCGCGGTGCTTCCCGCAGCATGGCTGTCGTTTCGATCGCATTTCTGGCCGCGCGGGCCAGTGAACTAGGAATAGTCATAAATATTCCTTCCCCTCAAATTGTCCGGTCAGGCGCGGCGTATCCCCGTACAGGCCAACCTGGCGAACTGGTTCTTTGTCTTGAAAGAAATGGTTGACCCTTGGGCGGCGGTCGGTCGGACCCCGCATTGCGACAAAATCTCGCTTTCCAATGGTCAACACATTGACCCCCCAGACAAACTCGTACTTCACGGGCGAAAATTGCCCGCACACACACAACTCCTGAATCCGTCTCGACCCCCTCAGATCGCGACGCACCACACATCGGGCAGGAGCAAGCCCGAAGCGCGTTCACCCAATCGAGACCGGCAGCTTGGCCTCAGGGTGTTTCTGTCTCAGCGTCGTGCCGCGATGCGGCTGGCGACCCTGACAGAATGGCTTGATACCCGCTTCCACGGCATTTCCAGCTTCTGGCTCCGCGTGGCGGCAACCATGGCTTTGAGAAAGCGAGATTTGGTTTTCATTTTCTGGTCCTGCTCTGAACGGGTTTGTTTCCCGCATCCGTTATGAACCTTTTGTGACGCACGTTTGCGGCATGGATAAGGCTTATCCGGGATGTTTTGCAGACAAGAAATTTATAGTCGGTCCATCCTTCCACTCAACACGCCAGCGTCCGAAACAAGGACGTCAGAAGACCATCTGATAGCTGGCAAAACTCGTTACGATTCTGAGTCCGGTAAACACAACAAATGTGGCGGAAAAGTGGCGCGACGCCTAAATCTGGGCCAAAATCACAATCTTATGACCGAGATCAACCGCCCGTAATCGGCCTCGTTTGCATGTGTTGTGCGGCGGTAGGAATAGAACCGGTCCGGGTCGGAAAATGTGCAGTGCCGGGTCCATTCCGCCTGCCCGACACCGGCCTGCCGCAATCGGTGCAAGCCAAAGGCGGGCAGGTCGAATTGCAGCCGGTCATCCTGTCCGTTTGCAAAGAACCGGGTGTTGTCTGGAGAATCGGCGATAAATGCGTCCAGAAACTCGGGGCCCACTTCGTAGGCGCGTTGCGAAATGCTGGGGCCGATGACGGCGTTGATATTCCGGCGTGTTGCGCCAAGCGCTTCCATGGCGTCCAGCGTCGCCTCCAGCACACCGTCAAGCGCGCCGCGCCAGCCCGCATGGGCTGCTCCGATCACATTGGCCGCGGGATCGGCAAACAGAACTGGCTGACAATCTGCCGTCAGAATCGTCAGCGCCAGACCGGGTGTCGCCGTCACGACCGCGTCCGCGCGCGGTTTTTCACCTTCCAGGGGCTGTTCAACCGTCAGAACTGTTGGGGAATGAACTTGATGCACGCCGATCATCGCCTCGGGCGCAACGCCCATCGCATCGGCAACCCGCCGGCGGTTCAGCGCGACAATTTCGGTTTGATCTGACGATCCATAACCGCAATTCAACCCGTCGAAGATACCAGAGGACGCCCCGCCGCGACGGGTGAAGAACCCGTGCCGAAATGGGGAAAGCAAGTCCGAAGTCAGAATTTCCAGTGTCATGGCTCTAATCCCGGCGGTGGTGCAGCATAGGCCGGATAGAGGCCCATCACCTTGAACAGATTTCCCATTTCGGCCGGATGCGTCAACCGGCGATGCGCGGCAGCCAGGGCATCCAGCTCGGAACCGCTCAGCGACCGGGACAAAGCCTGTGCCCGGGCGGTTATGCCAAGCCGTTCCAGAAACACGCCCTGCGGTGTCAGGCGTGTGTGCCTGGCTCCACAAGCGCGGGTCGCAATGGCCAGTGGCTCAAAATCCACATGTGCCGTCAGGTCGGCCTGACCGGGTGACGCCAGCGGATCGGCGGGCTCGTGGTTTTGCAGGGCTTGCAGTGTATCGCCCAACGAATGCCAGTCGCCATAATCGACGATCAGCGCGGCACCTCCGTGGCTGGCGATCCGACCGGCAATCACGGTCAGTATGGGGATCGCTGCGGCGCATAGCTCGACCAGATCACCATCCTTGGTGTCCGAAAGCCTGTCCGCCAGCGCCACCTGCGGCCCGTTGGGCCCCCGCCCAAACAGCAATTCGCCGTCGCGTTCGCCGACCAGGCGTTCGCTCCAGCCGTCACCGTCGCGCAGGAACTGCCGGACAGGCAGCGCGTCGAAGAACTCGTTCGCCACCAGCAGTAGGGGCTGGTCCGGCAACTCTGCGACACTGTCGGCCCAGTTCGGTGTGTAATCCTTCAGGGTGTCCGCCTGCACCTGCCTCAGGGCAGGCGAGGCCTCGACCAGCACGATCCGGGCAGCATCGTGAAATCCTTGCACGGCCCGGGTGGCACGCAATATGTCACTCATCAGAGTGCCGCGCCCGGGCCCCAATTCGCACAGGGTGAATGGCGCAGGACGGCCCTGATCCATCCAGCATTGCGCAAGGCACAGCCCGATCAGTTCGCCAAACATCTGGCTGATTTCCGGTGCCGTGGTGAAATCCCCGGCAGCCCCCAACGGATCACGCGTCGTGTAATAGCCCAGCGTGGGATGCAGAAGGCATTCGGCCATGTAGTCGGCCACGCTCATCGGTCCATCCTGTCGGATGCGGGCGATCAGGCGATCGGTCAGGCTCATTTTGCCCGCCCTGCGCGAAAGACAAACCACAGGCCAAGCGCGATCATGGGCAATGACAGGATCTGGCCCATGGTCAGGCCATATCCGCCCACATGCCATGCAAGCCCCAGCGGATTGCCGGGCGACACGAACTGCGCATCCGGCTGGCGGAAAAATTCAACAATAAAGCGCGATGCGCCGTAACCGGCCAGAAACGTGCCCATGATCAGGCCGGGTTTCTGAAAGGCCCCCCGGCGATAGACCAGCCACAGCAACAACGCGCCCAGCAACACGCCTTCCAGCGCCGCTTCGTACAGCTGCGAGGGGTGCCGGGCGCACATTCCCGCAACCACGCCGGGGCAGTCCTGCGCGGCAAAACCGGGAAAGATGACGGCCCAGGGCAGCTCGCTTGGGCGGCCCCACAGCTCGGCATTGACGAAATTGGCCAGCCGCCCCAACAGCAGGCCGGGTGGCACGGTGTAGGCAACCAGGTCGCCCAGCGACAGGGCCGGAATCCGATGGCGGCGAGCAAACAGGTACGAGGCCAGGATCACGCCCAGCAGACCACCGTGAAACGCCATGCCGCCTTGCCAGACCTTTACGATCTCAAGCGGATGCGACAGGTAATAGGCGGGTTGGTAAAACAGCACAAAGCCAAGCCGCCCGCCCAGGATCACGCCCAGAATGATCCAGGTGACCAGATCCTCCAGTTGGTTCGGTTTCATCGGCGGGCCGTCCGTAGGCCACAGGGCAGGGCGGCGCAACGCCATGACTGCCAGCCGCCACGCAATCAGGATGCCCGCGATATAGGCCAGCGCATACCACCTCAACGCGAACTCCATCCCGAACAGCGAGATCGAGAACAATTCGGGCGACAGATCGGGAAAATTCAGAACAGCCTGCATGTGCGTCTCATTGCCCGGGGTTTGCAGGGCAAGTCAACCTTGAGCCTGCGGCATTCTTTCCCCATATAGAGATCAACCGCGATACCGGAGTAGTGATATGCAAACCCGCAACAAGATACTGGACGACATGTCCCAGCTGATGACCAACGCCATGGGTGTCGCGCAGGGCGCGCGGGAAGAGGCCGAGAACGCGATGAAGTCGATGATCGACCGCTGGCTGGCCGACCGCGATTTCGTCACCCGCGAAGAATTCGACGCCGTCCGCGCCATGGCACAGAAAGCGCGCGAAGAAAACGCCGCACTCGAAGCCCGCATTGCCGCACTCGAGGCGAAACTGGACAAGTAACGCCCCGGGCGTTCCCTGTTTTCACAATTTTGGACGAACTCTTACGCCGCGCAATCCAGCCGGGATTGTGCGGTGCCGTGCATTTTGAAGCATCGCGGGATTAAATCAAGACAAAGCTGACCCGACATCCAATATTTTGATCCCCGTTGCCTTCTGTCCACAACTTATTGCTGTTATCCCCAACAAATAGGGTTGCCAGAACCTACGCCACATCGCACCATATTTAGTACAGGCCTATGGGGGAAGCCCGGTTTGTAGAGCAGGCAACTAGCGCTGGGGCGCTGCCAGCCCCAAAATGCTAGAGATTAGTGAGGTGGCATTATGGCCCTTTCCGAGCAGTATCTCGAAGAAGACATTCATCCGATCGACATTGTTGAACATCTGGCCGAACATCACGACTGGGATTTTGACCGCATTGGGGACGATCAGATCGCCATGGCTGTCGAAGGACAGTGGCGGACCTATTCAATCACTCTGGCCTGGTCCAACTATGACGAAACGCTGCGGATGGTGTGTTCGTTCGAAATGGAACCACCGGCCGAGCGGGAAATGCAGCTCTATGAGCTTCTCAACAAGATGAATGATCAGTGCTGGGCAGGTGCCTTTACCTATTGGGCGAACCAGAAGCTGATGGTGTACCGGTACGGGTTGGTCCTTGCCGGGGGGCAGACAGCCAGCGCCGAACAGATCGATACGATGATCACCGCTGCCGTCATGAGCGCGGAACGGTACTATCCGGCGATTCAACTGGTCACCTGGGGCAATCGAGAGCCAGAAGAAGCCATGCAAGTGGCCATTGCAGAGGCCTACGGCCGGGCGTAAAGCTTTGCCCCGAACCGACATGTAACGCGGGAGGGGCAAATGGACATGACGCGTGTGGCCGAACAGGGGCTTGTGCTTCTGGGGTGCGGAAAGATGGGGTCCGCAATGCTGGCGGGATGGCTGGAACACGGCCTCCCGCCAGCGTCCGTTTGGGTGATCGATCCGCACCCGTCCGACTGGCTGAAGGCGCAGGGCGTCAACATCAACACACCCTTGCCCGAAGCCCCTGCCGTGGTGTTGGTCGCGGTCAAGCCGCAGATGATGGGCGAGGCCTTGCCTGCCATTCAGGCGCTGGGCGGTGGCAGCACGCTGTTTGTTTCGGTCGCGGCGGGCACCTCGATTGCCACGTTCGAATCCGTTCTGGGCAGCGATACGCCGATCATTCGCGCCATGCCCAACACCCCCGCCGCCATCCGTCAGGGCATCACCGCGCTGATCGGCAACAGCCACGCCTCGGCCGAGGATCTGGCTCTGGCCGAAAATCTGCTGTCGGCGGTGGGTGAGACGGTTCGTCTTGAAGATGAGGCGCAGATGGATGCGGTCACTGGCCTCAGCGGATCCGGTCCTGCCTATGTGTTCCATCTGATTGAAACGCTTGCCAAAGCCGGCGAGGCGCAGGGCTTGCCGCATGACCTTGCGATGAAACTGGCCAAATCGACGGTGGCCGGGGCCGGCGCACTGGCGATGGCCGCTGACGAGGATCCGTCTCAACTGCGGATCAATGTAACATCGCCGAACGGCACGACCCAGGCCGCGCTTGAGGTGCTGATGCATGAAGAACGCGGCTTCCCTGACTTGCTGCACCGCGCCGTCAAGGCCGCAACCGACCGATCCAAGGAGCTGTCACGTGAGTGAGATTTCTTTCGACGATTTTCTCAAGGTCGATATCCGCGTGGGCGAGGTGATACGCGCCGAACCCTATCCCGAAGCCCGCAAACCTGCGATCAAGATGTGGATCGACTTTGGTGATGAGATCGGCGAGCGCAAGACGTCGGCCCAGATCACCGCGCACTATGATCCGTCGACCTTGGTGGGCAAACAGGTCATGGCCGTGGTCAATTTCCCCCCTCGCCAGATCGGCAGATTCATGTCCGAAGTTCTGGTGCTGGGTCTGCCCGATGAAAACGGCGAGATTGTTCTGATCGGTCCCGACGGCCGAGTTCCGACAGGCGGGCGGATGCATTGATGAAACTGTTGATCACACGCCCGATGACGCCGGCAGTCGAGGCCCGCGCCCGCGACGCGTTTGACGTGAAGATTCGAGACAATACGGCGCCCATGTCGCGGCAGGAAATGCTGTCGGCGCTGACGGATTTCGACGTGGTCGTGCCCACGCTGGGTGATCAGTTTTCGGCTCGGATATTTGCGGATGCAGGCGCGCCTCGGTGCAAGCTTCTGGCCAATTTCGGCGTCGGCTACAATCACATCGATGTCGAGGCCGCGCGCGCAGCCTCGGTCGAGGTGACCAACACGCCCGGCGCAGTCACTGACGCCACGGCGGATATCGCCATGACCCTGTTGTTGAGCACGGCCCGACGCGCGGGCGAAGGCGAACGGCTGGTCCGCGCGGGCCAATGGCAAGGCTGGCATCCCACGCAGATGCTGGGTCATCATGTAACGGGCAAACGCGTCGGTATCGTCGGGATGGGCCGTATCGGGCAGGCCATCGCGCGCCGGTGCCATTTCGGTTTCGAAATGCAGGTTGCCTATCAATCCCGCAGCGCCAAGCAACTGGACTTTCCGGCCGAGTTCATACCTGACCTTGAATCACTCGCCGCGCCGGTCGATTTCCTTGTGCTCGCCGTTCCCGGCGGTGCCGAAACACGACACCTGATCGACGCGCAGGTTCTTCAGGCGATGAATCCTTCGGCCATTCTGGTCAATATCGCGCGAGGCGAGGTCGTGGACGAAGCGGCCCTTATCGCGGCGCTGCAATCGGGTCAGATTGCCGGGGCCGGGCTGGATGTCTACGAGTTTGAACCCGAAGTGCCCCGGGCCCTTTGTGAAATGGAAAACGTCACCCTGCTGCCCCATCTGGGCACGGCCACCGAAGAGGTACGCAGCAGCATGGGGCACATGGCACTGGATAACGTGGCGGCCTTTGTGGCGGGCGAGGCGTTGCCCAACCCGGTCTAGTCGCCCACCGCCTCGCGCCAGTGTTTGCGGC
The DNA here is from genome assembly GCF_013034175.1 of Ruegeria sp. HKCCA5463. Classification (NCBI taxonomy): domain Bacteria; kingdom Pseudomonadati; phylum Pseudomonadota; class Alphaproteobacteria; order Rhodobacterales; family Roseobacteraceae; genus Ruegeria; species Ruegeria sp. HKCCA5463. Next base: position 176,899 of record NZ_WQFL01000005.1, on the reverse strand, counting down.
AAAGCGAAACATAGGTCTCGTTGCCACCGATCTGCACCTGGGCGCCTTCGGTGATGGCGTTGCCGTTTTCGTCCTGACGTATCACCATCGTGGCCTTGCGGCCGCATTTGCAGATGGTGCGGACCTCGCGCATCTCATCAGCCAGGGCCAGCAGCGCGGCTGATCCCGGAAACAGCTTGCCCTGAAAATCCACCCGCAGCCCGTAGGCCAGCACCGGTACGTCCAGATCGTCGACGGCGCGCGCCAATTGCCAGACCTGCGCTTCGGACAGGAACTGGGCCTCGTCGATGAACACGCAGGTTACGGGACCTTCGTTCAAACGATTTCGGATCATCGCAAAGACGTCGTCGCCGGGCGTGAAGGTATCAGCCTCCTCCGAGATGCCGATGCGCGATTCGATCCGTCCGGCACCCGCCCTTCCGTCAATGGCTGCGGTCATCAGGTAGGTCTGCATCCCGCGCTCGCGATAGTTGTGCGAGGCTTGCAGCAACACGGTCGATTTCCCCGCGTTCATGGTTGAATAGTTGAAATACAGCTTTGCCATGACGCGGGTCTAAAACGCTTGGGGAAAAGGAACAAGATATCAATCGTTTTGATGGAGCGACGTCGCCGTTGCGTTCGCAGAGGCCGAGCTACGCTCTAGGGGATGGAACCCCCACATCTGCAACAGCGACGCCGTCGGCCAACATGTGGCCAAAACGCAGCAAGGTTTAACAATATCACCCTGCAATCACTCGTTACCGGCTTGAACTGCCGCCACTCACTCACAAAATCCCCCCCATATCTGAGGGATAGCCAATGTATGACATTTCAATTATGACTTAGTTATGGGAAATTTACCCACGCTTTCCCCCGTTTGGACATCGGGCAGGCGTTTGCAGGTAACAAAGGTAAAACAATGGCAGATATCGGGGCCTATCTGAAAAAACACACAGAAGCGCTGGTCAAGGATGTTGGAATCGAAGCCGCGTGTGAAATTACAGGGAAATCCAAGGCCACTTTAGGACGATACTATTCCGACAATGCTGAACACGAGGACCGGTTCATGCCTGTGGACGCGGTGGCCCGCCTTGAGAACGCGGCGACGTATCCGCATGTGACGTCGGCTTTGGCGGACCTGAAGAACATCACCTTGTCCTATAGCGACCGCAACACCTCCACCCCCCGCACCGGTGGTGTCAATTCGGATGTCATTGCGCTCAGCCAGCGGTTTGCGATGTTGATGACCGAGTATCAGGCCGCAATCGAAGACGGAATCATCACCGTCAACGAAGCCAAACGGCTGCTGAAAGAAACCAGTTTGCTGCAACAGGTTCTGATCGAGATGAAGCTGCATCTGGAAGAAGAAAGCGTCAGCTAGCCGGGGTCGGGAACCGTTGCACCCGTGACTGGCCAGTTTTCGCCTGTGCGGCCTACCTCTTTTCATGCTCGAAAAGACAAAAACGCTGACCGTGCCTGTTGCCTCAATTCAGTCACGTCTGTCCTGTAAGGTCCGGCGCGGGCAAGAACGTCAAGGGCAGAGGACCATGCAGAAATCGCAGGGAACATACAGTATTTTCGCAGACCGGGTGGTTCTGCGATTTTTTGTATGCGCCTATGCGGCACTTCTGGTGTTAATGGCCTTAAGTGGTCATCAGGAAGGCTCTGATGACGTGATGCGCTGGGTTGTCGTGCAGGATCTGTTGCAGGGCCAGGGCTGGTTCGACAGCCATCAGTATCGGTTGGGCCCCGAGGGCGGTACGCTGATGCATTGGTCCCGATTGATCGACGCGCCGATTGCTTTGCTCTATGGAACATTCGGGTTGGTTTTGCCGCCCGATATGGCCCTTCAGGTGACGGCATTTGTCTGGCCCTCACTTTTGGCGGGTCTGACCTTGTGGGCCTTTGCGGTGACTGGCAGTGTTTTGGGCGCGCGGGAAGGCGCCGTTTCGGCGCTGGTTGTGGGGGTGCTTGCGCTCGAACACTCCAGGAAGTTCGACTATTTTTCGTTTGATCACCACAATGCTCAGATTCTTTTGTTCGTCACGGCGCTGATGCTGTTTGCTTTGCGCAGGGACAAACCATATGCCGGATGGCTGCTGGGTGCCTGCCTGGCGCTTTCGGTGTCGATAGGCACCGAATCGATATTGCAGATCGCACTTGTCGCCGTGTTTTTTGCCATTGACTGGATCGTAAACGGCGAAACGACCCGTCGCCGGACCATGGCGTTTGGTATCGGGCTGGTCCTGACGCTTGTGCTGACCAGCCTGGCAACAACGGGACACGAGGCCTTTCTGTTCCCAAGCTGTGACGCCCTGACTCTCAGCGTGGCATTGCCGGCGAGCGTTGCCGCGGCAGGGCTTTGCATTGCGGCATGGATCGGGTCTGGCTGGTCACTTTGGGGCCGCATCGGCGCATGTGTTGCAATTGGAGTGGTGACATTGGCCTGCGCTTACGGCTTCGCCCCGCATTGTCTCAGCAACCCGATCGAAGCCCTGCCACAGGACATGCGCGACTATTGGTTGAGCCAGGTGGCGGAAGCCCAGAAAATCAACGTCATTCTGCAACTGCACCGGGGCGAAGCGCTGGCCCTGATCGCGATGTCGATCCTGTGCATGGCAGCCGCCCTGATCTTTGCAGTCAGATCGCCTTTCAGACTGGAATACGCCCTGTTTCTGGCTCTGATCGTGACCGGCCTGGTGGTGTTCCTCTATCAGTCCAGAATGATGACATTCCTGGGTGTTTCGCTGGTGGCTGTCCAGGCGCAGATCCTGCGTGTCCTGTACAGCTCTTATGCAAGCCGTCGCCGCGCGTTGTCAGGGTTTGCGATGGTTGCTTTCATCCTCTGCATCTCGCCGAAAACCGGCGCCAGCATCGATGAGCAGCTGGGGCGTTTTGCCGGGCCGTCCCTTGCCGCATCCGCGATGCCGGCCCGACAGTCACAGCAGAGTTCGGGGGCATCCTGCAAAACGCCCGAAGCCTATGCGGCCCTGCGTGATCTTCCAGCCGGCAGGGTCCTTGTTGATTTCGACTTTGCCGCAAACGTGCTGCGCCATACCGACCATTCCGTTCTGGCGGGCAATTATCACCGGAATCAGGCTGGAATTCTGGCGCAGATCGAACTGTTCCGATCGGACGCCGACCAGGTCGGATCACGTCTGACCGAGCTGGACGTGGATTACGTCATGCTCTGTATGTCCGCGCCGCGTGCCGAATTCTGGTCCTGGGCGTCACAGGGTCGTGGTTTGCAACCGCGATTGATTGCGGGTGAAATCCCGGCCTATCTCAGACGGATACAAGCTGCGGAAGGTGCAGCCTTTCAGATCTTCCAAGTGACTGGGGCAGGCTAGGCCAGACAAGATCAACCGTCAGGCGTGGCGCTTCACGATCACCGACCCGACCGAATACCCGGCGCCGAAAGAACAGATCAGGCCCAGATTACCCTCCTGCAAGTCGTCCGAATACTTCGAAAACGCGATGATCGACCCCGCAGATGACGTGTTGGCATAATCCTGAAGGATGTTGGGTTGCTCGCCCGGCTCGGGTTCGCGGCCCAGAACTTTCTTGCCGATGAAGTCGTTCATCGTCTTGTTGGCCTGATGCAGCCACAGGCGTTTCAGATCAGAGTTTCCGACCCCTTCGGCATCCATGTGGTCGCTGATATGCTTGCTGACCATCGGCAGTACTTCCTTGAATACTTTCCGACCGTTCTGCATGAACTGCATGTCGCGCCGGTCAGTCAGCCCATCAGGGCGCGAGCGGCGCAGAAAGCCGTTGTTGTTGCGGATATTGTTGGAAAACGCAGTGGCGCAGCGTGTCGATAGGATTTCGAAATGCGGCCCTTGTGCATCTTCGATCCGTTCGATCAGCGTTGCCGTCGCCACATCGCCAAAGATGAAATGGCAATCGCGGTCGCGCCACTCCAGATGGCCCGAGCAGATTTCGGGGTTCACCACCAACGCCGCCCGCACCGATCCCGACCGCACCATGTCCGCCGCGGCCTGAATGCCGAACGTGGCTGACGAACAGGCGACGTTCATGTCAAAGCCGAACCCGTTGATCCCCAGTTCCTGCTGGATTTCGATCGCAATCGCCGGATAGGCGCGCTCGTGGTTCGAAGCCGCGCAGATTACCAGATCAACATCCGCCGCCGTGCGCCCCGCCTGTGCCAGCGCCTTGTTGCAGGCATCCACCGCCATTTCGGTCATGATGCCGGGTTCATCATCGCTGCGCTGCCGCAGCAGTGGATGCATCACGTCCGGGTCCAGCACGCCGCTCTTGTCCATCACGTAGCGGTTTTCGATCCCCGATGCCTTGACGATGAACTCTTCCGATGAATGCTGCATCGGCTCCATCTGTCCGGCGGCGATGGCTTCGGCATTCTTGGCGTTCTGTTTGTCGGCATAAGCGTTGAATGCTTCGACAAGCTCGGCATTGGTGATGACGTTCTGAGGCGTAAAGACACCGGTACCGGTGATGGCGGGGGTATACATGGCGAGCCCTGAATGTTTCGGATTTGCCCAAAATGCAATCATGGTGTGATTTGATCAAGGTATGTTGACCTAAGGGAATGTGCGCAAAGCCATAGCTTCATATCTTGAATAGTTCAGAAACTGAAGTATATGACCCCTCCAAACGCGCGGAGATCCCCGATGCCCGACGATATCAGCACCAGGCTTGGCCGCCTCAGCCCCGAGATTCAGGCGATCATGGGGGTATATGCCCTGTACTGGAAACTGGAAGAGACATTCGACAGCATCGAAACCGACCTGAGCCACCCCGAATGCCACATGCTGATCAAGCTGGATCAGCCGAAACGCATGGGGGTTCTGGCTGCGGATATGCTGAGTGTACCGTCCACAATCACCGCCACGGCGGATTCGCTGGAAAAAGCTGGCTATCTCACGCGCGAGCGTGACCCCGAAGACCGCCGCGCCTGGTTGCTGGTGCTGACCGAGCGTGGCGAAGAAGCCCGCAACATGCTTGTGGCCGAGGCCGGAGACCTGTTTCACAGGGCCTCGGGCCTGAACGACGAAGAAACAGCCGAATTCGCGCGACTGGCGCGCAAAATCCGTGACAACGTTTTGAAAACGGGAATTCCCGAGGGACTGAAGAAATGAAACTCCTGACCTCTCTGGGCCTTGCACTGGCCGTTTTGGCAACTCCGATTGCCGCTCAAGATACTCCGAAACCGGTCAAGCTGATGCAGGTGCACGAAACAACGCCCGGCTTCACCCGCCAGTTCTTCGGTCGTGTTGCAGCGCGGCAGACGGTCGATCTTGCCTTTCAGGTCGCCGGTCAGATCGTCGAAATGCCGGTCAACGAAGGGTTTGTCATCCCCAAAGGCGGCCTGATTGCGCGACTGGATCAGGAGCCGTTCGAACTGCGGCTCGAACGGGCGCAGCTGCAAAAGGAACAGGCTGACCGAACCGTCGCACGCCTGTCGCGTTTGCGGGGCACCACGGCCAGCCAGGTGGCGGTCGATGACGCAGAGACCGAAGCGCAACTGGCCGCGATCGCACTGCGCGATGCCGAATACGAACTGGAACACGCGACATTGACCGCACCATTTGACGCGCTGGTCTCCAGCCGCGCGGTCGAGGCTTTCACCACCGTATCGGCCGGCACGCCGATCGTCCGCATCCACGACATGTCCGAACTGCGCATCGAGGTGGATGTGCCCGAGATCCTGTTTCAACGCTCGGGCCAGAACGACGATATCACCATCACCGCCAAATTCCCCGTAAGTGACGAAGTCTTCCCGCTGGAAATCCGGGAATTCGACGCTGAAACTTCCAGCGTCGGGCAGACCTTCCGCATTCAGTTCGGCCTGACCCCGCCCGAGGGGCTGCAAATTCTTCCAGGCTCGTCCGTCACCGTCAACGTAAAGGTCCAGGATGAGCGCACAGGCATCGTCGTGCCGGCGACGGCCGTCATCGCGGATGCAACAGGTGAACTGAGCGTCATCGTGTTCTCTCCCGCTGGCGCGGATGAAGGCACGGTCCGCCGCGTTCCGGTGACAATCGAACCCACGCAGTCGGGCGATGTTCGGGTGCTGAAAGGCTTGTCCGACGGTGACGAAGTTGTTGTGGCTGGCGGTGCTGTGCTGACAGACGGTCAGCCCGTGCGCCGGTTCACCGGCTTCGCGAACTGAGGGGCAGACAGATGAACATCGCGCGCGCCTCGATTGATCGACCGCTTTACACATGGCTGATCATCCTCATTGCCCTCTTCGGTGGCATCTGGGGATTCACGTCGCTTGGTCGTTTGGAAGACCCGGCTTTCACCATCAAGAACGCGGTCATCGCCACGCAATATCCCGGTGCCACGGCGGAACAGGTGGCGCTTGAAGTGTCCGAACCCCTTGAATCCGCGATCCAGCAGATGGGCGAGGTGGACGTCATCACCTCGGTCAACCAACCCGGACAATCGCTGATCGAAGTAGAAATCAAGTCGACCTACGACGGGACCGAACTGCCCGATATCTGGACCCGCCTGCGGGCCAAGGTGCGCGATGCCGCCCGCGGGCTTCCGTCGGGTGTCAGCCAACCCTATGTGAATGACGGGTTCGGTGATGTGTTCGGCCTGTTCTATGCGGTGACTGCCGAAGGGTTTTCGGACGCCGAAAAGCATGAACTGGCAACGTTTCTGCGTCGCGAACTGCTGACCGTGGACGGCGTCGCCGATGTCGAGGTTCAGGGCCTGCCGGACGAGGCGATTTTTGTAGAGCCCGATCTGGCGATCTCGGTGAATCAGAACGTCCCGCTGCAAGCGATCAACGAAGCCATAGCCAATGCGGATTCGGTGAATTCCTCGGGGTCTTTGCGGTCTGAAGATGCCCGTACCACCATTCTGACGGCCGAGGGTTCGGACAGTGTCTCGGCCATTGCGGGCCTGTCTGTCGGCTCGCAAGGGCAGGTGATCAACCTGTTCGACATGTCCGATGTCTATCGCGCCCGTCAGAACGATCCGGACATCATGATCCGCTACAACGGGACCGAAGCCTTTACCCTCGGCATCGCCGGTCTGGCGACGGAAAACATCGTCGAGGTCGGCAAGCGGGCTGACGCCAAATTCGCCGAGCTGGATGCGAATATCCCCTTCGGTGTCGATATTCTGCCGATCTATCAGCAACATGTGGTGGTCGAGCAGGCCTCGAACGACTTTCTGGTGAATCTGGCCATGTCAGTGGCCATCGTGGTCGCCGTACTGGGAATCTTCATGGGCTGGCGCGCGGCCATCGTCGTCGGTTCGACCCTGTTGCTGACCGTGGTCGGCACGCTTCTGTTCATGTCACTGTTCTCGATCGAGATGGAACGGATTTCCCTAGGCGCGCTGATCATTGCCATGGGTATGCTTGTGGACAATGCTATCGTGGTGGCCGAAGGGATGCAGATCGCGATGTTGCGAGGAAAACCTTCGCGCGATGCGGCTGAAGATGTGGCGTCAAAAACCCAGATTCCCCTGCTTGGAGCCACCGTGATCGGCATCATGGCCTTTGCCGGGATCGGGCTCAGCCCGGATGCGACGGGCGAGTTTCTGTTTTCCCTGTTTGCGGTGATCGGCATTTCGCTGCTGCTCAGCTGGATACTTGCCATCACGGTCACGCCTTTGCTTGGGCACTATTTCTTCAAGCAGGGCAAGGAGGGTGAGATCGACGCCTACGGGGGCATCCTGTTCCGCACATATGGCGCGATCCTGCGGTTTGCGCTCCGTTTCCGGTGGCTGGTTGTTGCGGGTCTCATCGGCGTAACCGTTGCGTGCTATGCCGGGTTCGGGTTGATGAAACAACAATTCTTCCCCAACTCGAACACGCCTTTGTTCTTTGTGCATTACAAGTTGCCTCAGGGCACGCCGATTGCCCGCACGGCACAGGACATGGCGGTTTTCGAAGATTGGCTGACCCAACGCGATGACGTGGTTTCGGTCACGACATTCGTCGGTCAGGGGGCAACCCGGTTCATGCTGACCTATTCGGCAGAGAAACCGAACCCGAGCTATGGTCACATGATCATCCGTACGGAAAGTCTGGATGACATCCCGGCCTTGCAAGCGGATCTGGAAGCGTTCGGGTCGGTCCAGTTCCCCGAAGGCGAGTTCGGAACCAAGCGCCTGGTGTTTGGCCCCGGTGGCGGTGATCCGATTCAGGCCCGGTTCTCGGGCAGTGATCCGGTGGTTCTGCGTCAACTTGCGGACGAGGCCGTGCAGCGCATGGCGGCGGCGTCGCCCAACGCGCTGCTCGTTCATCATGACTGGCGCGAACAGGAACTGGCGGTGCAGCCGATCTATGCCACGGAACGGGCCCAGACCGCGGGTGTTACGCGCGAAGACATTGCGGCCACGCTGCAATTTTCGACCGATGGCATCACGGGCGGTGTGCTGCGGGAACGTGACCGCCTGATCCCTATCATCCTGCGTCGTCCGGCGGACGGAGATTATTCCATCGTCGATCAGGTGGTGTATTCGGACCAGTCCGGGAAATTTGTACCAATCGAACAGATGGTCGATGGATTCGAGTACAAATCCCTCAATACGCTGGTTCATCGCCGCGATCGTGTACTGACCATCACTGTCGGCGCGGACATCCCGCCCGACCTGACGGCGGCTCAGGTACACGCCGAAGTTCGGGACGCCATCGAGGCCATCGAACTGCCACCGGGCTACAAGATGGAGTGGGGCGGTGAGTTCGAAAATTCGCGCGATGCGCAGGAAAGCCTGGGCAAACAATTGCCGCTGAGCCTGCTGATCATGGTGCTGATCTCGGTCCTGCTGTTCAACGCGATCCGACAGCCGATCATCATCTGGCTGCTGGTTCCGATGTCGGTCAACGGCGTGGTCATCGGCCTGTTGGGAACTGGGCTGCCCTTCACCTTTACAGCCCTTCTGGGCCTGCTCAGCCTGTCGGGCATGCTGATCAAGAACGGCATCGTGCTGGTGGAAGAGATCGACCTGGTTCGCGCCACGGGCAAACCCCTGCGCGAATCCATCGTCGAAGCCTCGGTCTCGCGTTTGCGCCCGGTGATGCTGGCTGCGATCACGACCATTCTGGGCATGGCGCCGCTGCTGACCGATGCGTTCTTCGTCTCGATGGCGGTGACGATCATGGGCGGGCTGGCTTTTGCGACCGTCCTGACAATGGTCGCCGCGCCGGTGTTCTACCTGCTCTTCTTTGCGCGGGATGAACTCGCGTTTGAAATCAAAGCGTGAGCATTTGTAAGTTGTCTGTTAGATTTCAAAGTTGGGCGTTCGGTACAAGTTACGCCCAACAAATAACTATGCGAGCAATTTGTCGGCTTCAGATTTCAAGAAGTCCGATACTAGCATTCGTTTAGATTTGTTTGACCGGTTCTTATATCTCGCGCGTTTTTCTACGCTTTCACGACTGTTAGTATCAGAGTCGATTATCAAGTCGATTTCATCTAATATCTCCTGCCACTCGTTCTCACTAACTTCATGGTCAGATAATATCTCTCTTAGACGATTTCTTTCGAATTTACGCCAAGCTTCTTTAGAGTTGAGATACTCCGCAAGATCGCTGCTGCGTCTCAGTTTTCGTTTCGACGAGTTGGCTAATGACCATGACAAAGCCGCCGCGCCGAGCCCAAATGCAGCACTGGCTACTTCAAGCAACGGTAACGCTGTTAAAACGCTCATCTTTGCTCTCCTCCCCCATTATCATCATAATGTCTAAATTCCCAAAATGGTTCTAATTCTAAGACATGCATTACCCACCTTTGGCGCGCTTGCAGATACCCGAAAAACGCCATAACGGCAAAAGATACATAATACATTGCGTATGTAAACGTACTCGGATCAAGTAGAGTTGATTGAGCGGAGTTTTGCGCCGCTGCCGAGACATGTCCGAAACAGAACATCAGTACGGCAACAAACAGCACTCCAAGCAGAAACACCCAGAACCGCTGCGAACTAAAAGCATGAGATATTGTGTAAAGCGCAGCAGTCAAAAACACGGTTGATGCCGCCAACGTCTGCTTGAAAACCCATTCAATTCCTAGCGGTATCAAAGGCACAAAAACCAGCAAGACGACTGCTGAGAGAAACTCAGCTCTAGGATGCATTAAGCCCTTTATTCTATTGGTCAAAGTTAACTCTCTCAAAAACCCCTCACCAAAGCATCCGAAAAATGGATGCCTTGGATACTCAATAGGGAGTAATGATAGCTCGAGTTCTCTGAATTTATCAACCCTGTAACGACTTCACCTCGACATCCCCTTCGGCTTGCGCCTTGATCGCCAGAGCGGCAGCATGGCTTGCGGCGGCAGTGGTGTAATACGGGATCTTGTCATAAAGCGCGATGGACCGGATGGCCTTGCTGTCCTCGACCGCCTGCGCGCCTTCGGTGGTGTTCATCAGCAGTTGAACCTGACCGTCTTTCAGCATGTCGACCACGTCTGGGCGGCCTTCATAGACCTTGTTGACCACGTCGCATGGCACACCCTGTTCCGCCAGCCAGCTTTGGGTGCCGCGGGTGGCGACCAGCGTGAAGCCTTGTTCGACCAGAACTTGTGCGGCCTCGAGCATCGCCGCGCCCTTGTCGGCATCCTTGATCGAAATGAAGGCCCGGCCCGAAGTCGGCAGCACCATGCCCGCGCCCATCTGCGCCTTGAGGAAGGCGCGCGGGAAATCGCGGTCCCAGCCCATGACCTCGCCGGTCGAGCGCATTTCCGGGCCCAGGATGGTATCGACGCCCGGAAAACGGGCGAAGGGCAGGACCGCCTCTTTCACCGAGAACCATGGCATGTCCGGGTCGGCCAGCGTCATCTGATCTGCGATCTTGGTGTCGTCCACGGTCTTGTAGGGCGGACGCTGCGGGAAGCTCGCCAGCTTTTCGCCTGCCATGACACGCGCGGCGATGGACGCAATCGCACTGTCGGTGGCCTTTGCCACGAACGGCACGGTGCGCGAAGCGCGCGGGTTGACCTCGATCAGGTAGATCTCGTCATCCTTGATCGCGAACTGAACATTCATCAGGCCGACAACGTTCAGCGCCTTGGCCAGCTTGAACGCCTGATCCTTGATCTGCGCGATGATCTCTTTCGACAGCGAATAGGGCGGCAGCGAACAGGCGCTATCGCCCGAGTGCACGCCGGCCTCTTCGATATGCTGCATGATGCCTGCCACATGCACATCGGTGCCGTCGCACAGCGCGTCCACGTCCAGCTCGACCGCGCCAGCCAGATAGCTGTCCAGCAGAACGGGGCTGTCGCCCGAGACCACCACGGCCTCGTTGATGTAGCGTTTCAGCTGGTCCATGTCGCGCACGATCTCCATCGCGCGGCCACCCAGTACGTAGGACGGGCGGATCACCAGCGGAAAGCCGATTTCCTCGGCGATTTCCAACGCCTGCGTGTCGGTCGAGGCGATGCCGTTCTTGGGCTGTTTCAGCCCTAGTTCATTGACCAGCGCCTGAAAACGCTCGCGGTCTTCGGCCAGGTCAATCGCGTCGGGCGTGGTACCCAGGATCGGGATGCCCTCGGCCTCGAGCGCGTTGGCCAGTTTCAGCGGTGTCTGTCCACCGAACTGAACAATGACGCCGTGCAGCGTGCCGTTTTCCCGTTCCTTCGTCAGGATTTCCATGACGTGTTCAAAGGTCAGCGGCTCGAAATACAAGCGATCCGAAGTGTCATAATCGGTCGAAACCGTCTCGGGGTTGCAGTTGATCATGATGGTTTCATAACCCGCTTCGGTCAGCGCGAAGCAGGCGTGGCAGCAGCAATAGTCGAACTCGATGCCCTGACCGATGCGGTTTGGGCCGCCGCCAAGAATGACGACCTTCTTCCTGTCGCTCGGGCGCGCTTCGCATTCGACCTCGCCCATCATCGGAGCTTCGTAGGTTGAATACATGTAAGGCGTCTGCGCCTCGAACTCGGCGGCGCAGGTGTCGATGCGTTTGAACACCGCTGAAACGCCCAGATTGCGGCGCGCTCGGCGGACGTTGTCTTCATCACGGCCCGTCAGCTTGCCCAGACGCGCATCGGTGAATCCCAGCATTTTCAGCTTGCGGATGCCGTCCTCGGTGACGGGCAGGCCGTCCTTGCGGAGCTGACGTTCGGCCTCGACGATCTCGCGGATACGGGCCAGGAACCAAGGGTCGAACTTGGTGACGCCGAAAATCTCGTCATCGCTCAGGCCATGGCGCATCGCTTGTGCAATGGTGCGCAGGCGGTCGGGTGTCTGCTGGCTGATCGCCTTGATCACGGCGGCCTTGTCGTCGGCCTCGTCCCAGAGGCCCACGTTCATGCCGGGGATTTCGACCTCATCAAAGCCGGTCAGGCCCGATTCCATCGAGGCCAGTGCCTTTTGCATCGATTCGTGGATCGTACGGCCAATCGACATCGCCTCGCCCACCGACTTCATCGCGGTGGTCAGATAGGGTTCGGAACCGGGGAATTTCTCGAAGGCGAATTTCGGAATTTTTGTCACGACATAGTCGATGGTCGGCTCGAACGAGGCCGGGGTGACTTTGGTGATGTCGTTGTCCAGCTCATCCAGCGTGTAACCCACGGCCAGTTTCGCAGCGATCTTTGCGATCGGGAAACCGGTGGCCTTGGATGCCAGCGCCGACGAGCGCGACACGCGCGGGTTCATCTCGATCACGACCATGCGGCCATCGACCGGGTTGATCGCCCATTGCACGTTTGAGCCGCCGGTTTCGACACCGATTTCACGCAGCACGGCAATCGAGTGATTGCGCATGATCTGGTATTCTTTGTCGGTTAGCGTAAGGGCAGGGGCCACGGTGATCGAGTCACCCGTATGCACGCCCATCGGATCGACGTTTTCGATGGAACATACGATGATGGCGTTGTCGGCAGTGTCGCGCACCACCTCCATTTCGTATTCTTTCCAGCCCAGAAGGCTTTCGTCGATCAGGATCTGACCCACGGGCGAGGCATCCATACCCGAGCGGCAAATATGGATGTAATCCTCACGGTTATACGCCACGCCGCCACCGGTGCCGCCCAGTGTAAAGGCCGGGCGGATGATTGCAGGAAGCCCCACGGTTTCAAGGGTTTCAAGGGCCAGCGCCACACCGGCGTCCAGGTCTTTCTTGCCGCTCTCGTCCTTGGGGGCCGTAACGATCTCGGCCTTGGGGTTTTCGATGCCCAGCCGGTCCATCGCCTCGCGGAACAGGGCGCGGTCTTCGGCCATTTCGATGGCATCGCGCTTGGCGCCGATCATCTCGACGCCGAATTTTTCCAGCACACCCATTTCTTCCAGTGCCAGCGAGGTGTTCAGGCCGGTCTGTCCGCCCATGGTGGGCAACAGGGCGTCAGGGCGTTCTTTCTCGATGATCTTGGCGACCACTTCGGGTGTGATCGGCTCGATATAGGTGGCGTCGGCCAGACCGGGGTCGGTCATGATCGTCGCCGGGTTCGAGTTCACCAGAATGACCCGGTATCCTTCCTCTCGCAGGGCCTTGCAGGCCTGAGCACCGGAATAGTCGAATTCACAGGCCTGACCGATAACAATGGGGCCCGCCCCAATGATCATGATCGACTGGATGTCGGTTCTTCTCGGCATGGCCTTGTTCCTTCGATTGTCCGCGAGTCAGGGCACCGCCCCAGCGCCCAAATTGTCCTGCGTTATAGGGACCGCGCAAAAAGGTGCAAGAGGTATCGGAAACAGGGGCGAAATTGCCGCTTTCCCCTCTTTCACTTGGCAGAGTATTCTCTATATGGCCCCTCACGGCAAATGAGGATGCAAGTGCGTATTCGTTTCGATCAGGGACCGGCCGGGCGAGGAACCCAGTTTCAGCGTCCGTCTCAGGTGATCCGCGCGGATGTGGCGGAGGACGTGCCCCAGGCTCTGGCGGCATTGGACGAGGCGCGCGCAGCTGGTGCCTGGCTGGCAGGGTATGCCAGTTACGAGCTGGGCTATGCGCTTGAACCCCGGCTCAATGGTCTTTTGCCGGAAGAACGACGCCTGCCTTTGTTGTGCTTTGGGGTCTATGATGCACCGGATCGGGTCGCCCTTCCGTCGCCTGCGGGCGAAGTGGGCGCATTCCGGCCGCGATGGGATGAAGCGCGATATGGCAAGGCCTTCAGCGCCGTGCATGACGCCATTGGTGCCGGCGACATCTATCAGGCCAACCTGACCTTTCCGATTGATCTGACCGTCTCGGGCAACAGCGAAACGCTCTATGCCGCGCTGGCGGCGGGGCAGCCGGTGGGCCACGGAGCACTGGTGCAGCAGGATGGGCTGCCCGATCTGCTCAGCCGCTCGCCGGAGTTGTTTTTCCGCACCGATGAGGGTGGGAGGATCGAAACCCGGCCGATGAAGGGCACGCAACCGCGCAGTGAAGACCCGGATGAGGATGCGCGCCGCCGGGCTTTTCTGAGCGCGGACGAAAAGAATCGGGCCGAGAACCTGATGATTGTTGATTTGCTGCGCAACGATATCAGCCGCGTCGCGCTGCCCGGATCCGTTCATGTGCCTGACCTGTTCCGGGTGGAAACCTATGCCACCGTACATCAGATGGTCTCGCTGGTGCGGGCGCAGCTGCACAAATGCGTGGGGTTGGGTGAAATACTGACAGCACTGTTTCCCTGCGGGTCGATCACCGGAGCCCCCAAGATCCGCGCGATGGAAATTCTGACGGAACTGGAGCCATGGGCGCGCGACATCTATTGCGGGACGATTGGTTGGGCCGCGCCGGATGGCCGGTCCGAGTTCAACGTGGCCATCCGCACCTTGATGCTTGAGGATGATCAGGCCACTCTGAACGTAGGCGGCGGTGTCGTTTGGGACAGCACCGCCCCGTCAGAGTATGAGGAGGCGTTATGGAAAGCCCGCTTCGCCCGCCAGCTGAACCTGATTTCAGCCTGATCGAGACACTGGCCTTCCGGCCGGATCAGGGCTTTGTCAGGCTTGACCGCCATCTTGCAAGAATGGCCCGCACTGCGAAGGTGTTCGAGATTCCTTTCAATCCCGATGAAGCGACCGCCCGGCTGAAAAGCGCCGCGTGTGACACCCCGCTGCGTTGCCGCCTTACGCTGGATGTGTCGGGCTCGATCGATCTGACAACCGGCGACCTGGTGGACAATCCCGGGATCTGGCGCGTCGCTCTGTCAGATCAGCGTCTGGCTTCGAATGACCTTTGGTTGCGTCACAAGACCACGCGCCGTGCGCTCTATGACTCTTCGCGCGCCGCACTGCCCGAGGGGGTGGACGAGCTGTTGTTTCTGAATGAACTGGATGAGCTTTGTGAAGGCACCATCACGAACCTGTTTCTGGAAATGCCTGATGGTCGGGTTCTGACGCCCGCTTTGTCCTGTGGGCTCTTGCCGGGGATACTGCGCGAAGAACTGCTGGAAAACAAAGCGGTTGCCGAAGCCGTGCTGACCTTGACCGACCTGAAAAATGCGCAAACTGTGCGGATCGGAAATTCACTGCGCGGACTGATCGAGGTGGAGCTGAAAGACGGGTGACAAAAAACAGCACGATGGTCGGACCGCCGGTTGCATTGCGACGGCTGCGGCTGGAATTTTGCATTTTCTATATCGGCTTCCCGTTGCTGATCGCTGTTCTCTTTCCACCGAACTGGATGTTTCCGGCCCTGTTTGCACTGACCGGGCTTGGTATCGTGCTGCTGCACCGGACGCCCGGGTTTCAATGGGCCGAGCTTCGTTACGGCTGGGCCAACTGGACCCTGCGCGAGTTGGCTCTGTTCTCTGCCATCGTTTCTGCCTTTTGCGTTGGGCTGATTCAGATCACGCGCCCGGAAGCCGCGTTCTTCCTGCTGACGCACCGCCCCGAAATGCTGGCGCTCATCTGGGTCGGGTACCCACTGTTGTCAGCGCTGCCACAAGAACTGCTGTTTCGCCCTTTGTTCTTTCGCCGCTATCACGCGATCCTGCCGGATGGGCGTGCGGCCTATCTGCTGAACGCGGCCATATTCTCGTTCGCACACCTTATGTACTGGAGCTGGATCGTCGCGCTGATGACATTCGCCGGCGGCCTGCTGTTCACATGGGCCTACCGGCAGCGTGGGTCATTCTTCTATGCGGTGTTGCTGCACGCGATTGCGGGCAATATCATTTTTGCGGTGGGGCTGGGCGTATATTTCTACTCGGGCAATGTGCAAAGGCCGTTTTGAAGGGGCAACCCGCCTTGACTTTCCGGGGCTGACAGGGTGTATCGGCGCGACGAATTCTGCGCCCGAAGGGATATTCCATGCACGCCTATCGCAGCCACACCTGCGCCGCCTTGACCGCCGCCAATGTTGGAGAAACCGTTCGCCTGTCCGGTTGGGTGCATCGGGTTCGAGATCATGGGGGCGTGCTGTTCATCGATCTTCGCGACCATTTCGGCGTAACCCAGATCCTGTGCGACGGCGACAGCGCCGCCTTTGCCGAGCTGGAAAAGGTGCGGTCCGAATGGTGCATCCGTATCGACGGCACCGTCAAAGCCCGGGACCCGGACCTGGTGAACCCGAAACTGCCCACCGGCGAGATCGAGGTTTACGTACGCGAACTGGAAGTTCTGGGGGCCGCCGACGAATTGCCGCTGATGGTCTTCGGCGATCAGGAATACCCCGAGGAAACCCGCCTGCGCTATCGCTATCTGGACCTGCGCCGCGAGGCGATGCAGCGGAACATGACCCTGCGCTCGGACGTGGTTGCGTCCATGCGTAAACGGATGTGGGATCAGGGTTTTCGCGAGTATCAGACGCCGATCATCACCGCCTCGTCGCCCGAAGGCGCGCGCGACTTCCTGGTGCCTTCGCGCCTGCATCCGGGCAAATTCTATGCGTTGCCGCAAGCCCCGCAGCAGTTCAAGCAGCTGATCATGGTGTCGGGTTTCGACAAGTATTTCCAGATTGCGCCCTGTTTCCGAGATGAAGATCCACGGGCTGACAGGTCGCCCACCGACTTCTACCAGTTGGATCTCGAGATGTCCTTTGTCGAGCAGCAGGACGTGTTCGACGTCATTCAACCTGTTCTGACCGGCGTGTTCGAAGAATTTGGCGGCGGTCGCAAGGTTGATCAGGACTGGCCGCAGATTTCCTACAAGGACGCGGCGCTGTGGTACGGCACCGACAAGCCGGACCTGCGGAACCCCATCAAGATGCAGGTGGTGTCCGAGCATTTCCGCGGTTCCGGTTTCGCGATCTTCGCCAAGCTGCTTGAACAGGAAGGCACCGAGATCCGCGCGATCCCCGCGCCGGGCGGCGGCAGCCGCAAGTTCTGCGACCGCATGAACGCCTTTGCCCAGAAAGAGGGTCTGCCGGGCATGGGCTATATCTTCTGGCGCGATCAAGGTGAGGGGATGGATGCTGCGGGTCCGTTGGCCAAGAACATCGGCCCCGAGCGCACCGAGGCAATCCGTCAGCAACTGGGTCTGGGTGTCGGCGATGCAGCCTTCTTCCTGGGCGGTAAGCCAAAAGCCTTTGAAAAGGTTGCCGGTAAGGCGCGTGACGTGATCGGTGAGGAATTGAACCTGACCGAAAAAGACCGTTTTGCCTTTGCCTGGATCGTCGATTTCCCGATCTATGAGCAAGACGATGAAACCGGCGCGATCGACTTTGAGCACAACCCGTTCTCGATGCCGCAGGGCGGTATGGAGGCGTTGCAGGGCAACCCGCTGGATGTGCGCGGCTACCAGTATGATCTGGCGTGCAACGGGTACGAGCTGGTTTCAGGCGCGATCCGGAACCACAAGCCGGAAATCATGCTGAAGGCCTTTGAACTGGCGGGCTATGGCGAGGATGAAGTAAAATCCCGCTTTGGTGCCCTGTTCAATGCCTTCCACTACGGCGCCCCGCCACACGGTGGATGCGCGGCTGGTATCGACCGGATCGTGATGTTGCTGGCAGATGAGGCCAATATCCGCGAAGTCATGATGTTCCCGATGAACCAGCGTGCCGAAGATCTGATGATGGACGCACCTTCGGACCCGACCTCGGATCAGTTGATGGAGCTGGGTCTTCGCATTATCCCTCAGGACCAGTAAAAAAATCCGCCCGCGTATCGCGGGCGGTTTTTTTCACGCAGGCAGCCTGTGTCAGTCCAGCGGGTCTTTCAGATTGTTTCGGTTGACGCGGATGGAACGCGCGGCCTGCCGTGTTTGGCGGTACAGCCAGATGCACAAAAGGGTTGCAGTGATGAAATAGGCTGTCACCATTTCAAATCGCCTCTCGCTGTTCCAGTCGGTTCTGCACCATCCCGGCAACCTGCGCCGCCTGCGCCATGATCGGCGTCCCGTTCGCGCGTGACAATGCCAGCTTTCGCGCTGCTTCCGCCAAGGGCCTGTCATTTGCCTCGCGCGCGACGCCGTGCAGGAACTGAGCGGCGTAGTCCAAGGCACGATGATCGTTGGGACCTGCGAGCACATCGGCGATATGGGCCATGTCGTCCTGATAGGCCAAAGGGTCCGGGCGGATGATTTCATCGCGCACGGCATGAAGCCCGCTGGGCCGCCGATCCTCCGGCAGGCGTTCCAGAATGGATTTCTGAAAATGAGACATTGATTTTAGCGGCTTGGACAAAAACCCATCCGCTCCGGCCGCAAGAGCCATGTCTTCGCTGCCGTCATCGCCCGACAGGCCCATGATGACACTGATACGGGGCGTGGCCTCGGCCAATTCGGCGATCAGGTCGGCGCCGGATCCGTCCGGCAGGCCCATATCGACCAGGATGACCGAAGGCCGATAGATCTGTAGATGCCTTCGGGCCGATTTCAGGCAATCCGCACGGCGAATGCGCGCGCCGCTGTGCAGGCACATCAGGCGGATGGCATCGCAAGCGTACCGGCTGTCTTCGACAACCAGTATGGTCTGACCCAGCAAGGGTCGAGTCGCGGTGGGCGCGGCGGTGGTGGTGGCAAGTAGGCCCGAATCGTCCATGGCAGCTCTCCTATGCAGCAGATGCTTCACGCTAGGAACTTCTGGCTAACACGACGTTAACGCGCGATTTGGCGCACTTGTCCTTTGGCGGGTCAGCCCCCATAACCCATGCAACGCAGGACAGCAGGAGTGAGACATGATTGGACGTCTGAACCACGTCGCCATCGCCGTACCGGATCTTGAGGCGGCGTCCGAGCAATACCGCAACGCGCTGGGCGCCAAAGTCGGCGCGCCGCAGGACGAGCCGGATCACGGTGTCACGGTCGTGTTCATCGAACTGCCCAACACCAAGATCGAACTTCTGTATCCGCTGGGTGATGACAGCCCGATCAACGGGTTTTTGGAAAAGAACCCGGCCGGCGGTATCCACCATGTATGTTACGAGGTCGAGGATATCATCGCGGCCCGTGATCATCTGAAAGCGACCGGAGCCCGCGTTCTGGGATCAGGTGAGCCCAAGATCGGTGCGCATGGAAAACCGGTTCTGTTTCTGCACCCCAAGGATTTCAACGGCTGCCTGGTCGAGCTGGAGCAGGTATAACCCCCAGCCCCGGAGGGCCCGAAATGACCATTACTGCCGCGCTGGTGTTGTTCGCCGTCATCTGGTTCATGACGTTGTTGGTGGTGCTGCCCATTCGCATCAAAACCCAGGGCGATCTGGGTGACATCGTTCCCGGCACGCATGCGGGCGCGCCGGAAGTGCATCACATGAAAAGAAAGATGTGGATCACCACCGGTATCTCTGTGGTTCTGTGGGCGATCATCGCCGGGATCATCCTGTCGGGCGTGATCTCGGTGCGGGATTTCGACTGGCTGAACCAACTGGAGCCAAGATAATCCCCGTCAGGCCTTTTGGCCCGACACGGTGTGATAGATATGGGTGAACGTGGCGGCCCCGATGATCGGGATCACCAGGTTCACCAGCGGCACTGAAAGCGGAATGGCCATCAAGGTGCCCGCCACCCAGATCGTTGTCGAGTGTTTGGACCGCAGCTTGCGTGCCCCGTCGCGCCCGATTCTTCGCATCGCAGCCAGGGTGAAATATTCCCTCCCCAGCAAGAACCCGTTCATCGCCCAAAAGATGAAAGGCGCAAGCGGGGTGAAAATTGCGTACAGGATCAGCGCCAGCAGGTTTGCCACAATCAGAACACCAAGAAAGCTGAGACCGTCCATTACCGCCTCTGAGACCGGGATACGCCGGGCGGGCGGCAACGCCGGAAAATGTTTGTCCTCAACCGCCTGTGCCACCTCGTCCAGAAAGATCGAGGTGATGGCCGATGCGACCGGCACCATCAGAAAAACGGGCAGGATCAGGACGAGCACGATACCGGAATAGTTCAGAACGTCGTTCAGCCACGGGACAGCCCCCACGAACGGCAATGAGATTTCGCTGCCCGACAACCAGTTGATCAACCAGATCGCACCTGCACAGGCGAGAACCAGCAGCAGAATGGTCAACCCCACTCCGCGCAGCAAAACGGCACGGAACTTGGGATCTCCGGTCTGACCAAGTGCGCCGAAAAAGGCGTTCAGGATGATCATTCCGAAACCCACTCTGTCAACGCGGCCACATCGGGCCGGGGGCGTTCCGGCGGGGTCGCGCCCTCGGTGGCGATATGAATCAACCCGGCCACGCGTTCGTTTTCGGCAAGCCCGAAAGCATCGACACAGAACGCGCGATCATGTGTTTGCCAGCCCGACAGCCAATTGGCGCCCCAGCCCGCAGCCAGGGCGGCATTCAGCAGCGCCAGACAGACCGCGCCGGCAGAGTAGGATTGTTCGATGGCCGGGATCTTTTCGGATTGCTTGCGAACCTCGATGACCGCGACGGCCAGATGCCCCATATCGAACTGGCTGCGCGCCTTGGCGATGTCTTCCGGGCTTTTGTTCAGCCTTTTCCCGCAGGCCTCGGTCAGGGTCGCCAGACGTGGCATCGCGCCCTTTTCCAGAACGATGAATCGCCAGGGCTCCAGTTTGCCGTGATCGGGGCTGCGGGCGGCGGCCGTCAGCAATGGCAGCAACTCCTCCCGGGTTGGGGCCGGAGCAACCAGTGTCTTGGCCGGCCGGGACCGGCGCGACTGCAAAAACTCCAGAGCGGCGGGGTTTTTCAGGGACATATGTTAACTTCCTTTACATCACGACTCTGTATCTTGGTCGGTATCCTGTCCGTTTCAAGGGCACGCCAATGGATTGCGTGGATCAATTTCATTACGACGTGCTTCGTGCAAGACTTTGAGAAAAAAAGAGGAGACAATGGCGAAACCCAAACTGCGCGATCTGCCGGATCTCAGCGCGATGGCGCAGGCCGGGGCCGTTTTCAAACTGAAGGTGACGCCCAAGGCGGCCCGCGATCGGGTGAGCGTCGAAGACGGTCAGATCAAGGTATCCGTTACGGCCCCGCCGGAAAACGGCAAGGCCAACAGGGCCGTGCAGTTGCTGCTTGCAGAATGTCTTGGCGTCGCGCCCTCGACCCTGATGCTGAAGCAGGGGCAAGCCGCACGGATCAAGCTGTTTTCCTATGACGCCTGAGGTCCGGTTTCGCGAATTTGATAAACACCTTCGGGCAGATCCAGCGCGGCCGCCAGATCCCGCACCTGCTCGGGCGACAACGTGATCTTCTGTATTTGATCGGTGCGGGGATCAAGTTGTTCCAGCGTGACGCATTCCGCGAAATTGTTGATCACCACATCTTCCTGCAAAGGTTGTTCGCCTTCGTCCACAAGCGTAATGACCGTCGAGTCGAATTCATGCTCAATCGTAAACATGAGGCCAGAGTGCAAGCCGCCGGGGCGCAATGCAAGCCGTTCGTTGAACCGGCGGTGTGGTTTCGCCGGCACGGTCGTACTATGTTGAAATCACGGCCATTCGGTCTCAAAGGATATGACATGCACAGATGGTTTGTTTTTTTGCTGTCCCTGCTGCTTGCTGCATGTGGAGAGGGGGCCTTGCGCGTCCAACCCGCCGAGGAATGGCGGGGGGATGAGCCAGAGGCCGAACCGATGGTGCAAACCTTCCGAGAGGTCAGTCGGGCCGTTGGGGCGGAAGCCCGCAGACAGTGTCTGAAACAGACGACCGGGCAGAATTGCGACTTTCGGATTCTTGTCGACTTGAACCCTCAGGCTTCGGTCAATGCATTCCAGACGCTGGATGAGAACAAGCAGCCGGTGATCATTTTCACCCGCTCGATGATCGAATCCACCCAGAACGCGGATGAACTGGCGTTTGTCATGGGGCATGAAGCAGCCCACCACGTGTTGGGGCACATCGCCAGGCAGAGTGAAATCGCCAGCGCCAGCGCGGCTGAGTTCGGGCGGGTGGCAGAGTTGCGCGGCGGGGACGCCGCCGCCATTGAAGAGGCGCAAAAGCTGGGCGCGCAGGTCGGCGTTCAGGCTTATGTGAAAGACTTTGAGCTGGAGGCAGACCAGTTGGGAACCATCATCACGTATAATGCGGGATACAATCCGTTGGTCGGGGCAAGGTTCTTTGATCGCATCCCGGATCCCGGTGACAGGTTTTTGGGAACCCACCCACCAAATGCACAACGTGTGCAGATCGTGCGGGAAACAGCAGAGCAATTGGGTTTGTCCCAATGAGCCGGCTCACATGCCTGGGTGTCGTCCTGACGGATCGCGGCTCGAAATACGCGGTGTCTGGGGCGCAGGTCACGACGCGGGCTGAAATCGACGCCGTTTTGAACGATTTGAAATCCGACAAGAGCTATGCCAAGGCCACCCACAACACCTGGGCCGCGGCCTTGCCGACTGGCGCGTTAAAAGCTGATGATGGGGAAAGCGGCGCGGGCATGGTGATCCTTCGGATGATCGAACGCGCCGGGCTGAAAAATCACGTAATTATCGTGACGCGCTGGTATGGCGGCAAGAAACTGGGCGGGGATCGCTTTCGCCGTGTTCAGGATGCCACGCGGGCCTATCTGGATCACATCGGCGTCCAATCTTGACCTGAGTCAATGTTTGCCTTCGCGGATGCGCTACCCTTTGGACACAGCGTGAAAGCGAAAGGAAACAGCATGCCCACCCACGAGACCCTGCGGCTGCATGCCGGATTGGTGGACGATATGGCCAGAATGCTGGACATTGATCTTGAGGAAGCCGCCATTGATGGTTCCGTTTCCGTGGACCAGATCTCTGATGCTGTTTTGCGCTGTACCGACTGCCCGAACCCGGATCACTGCAAGAGTTTGCTGAACGATCCCGGATCTGCTCGGCGTACGCCCGAATACTGCCGAAATCAGGAATTGCTTCACAATCTCCTGCCTTGACACAAAGGTCTGCCATGACACATCTGGGCGAAATCATGACCCATCTGCGCTTGGTGTTGCGTATGGGGCAAGCAACCGGAACCGACTTGGCCGCGGCCTATCGGAAAGGTCATCTGAAACAGGAAGAATGGGCTGAAATCGTGCAGCAGTGTCGCGGCTGTTCCTGGGCCAAGGACTGCCCGGAATGGTTGGAACGGCGCGAGCAGGTTGAACAGGCGCCGTCGACATGCCCGAATCGCAAATACTTTGCCGCCCTCAAAACCAAGCAGGTGGAGAACGCTTGATGTCTCAGGTCGCGTTAGGGGAAATCGAAAAGCACTTTTGGCTTACACGCTCGGTGTCGCGCTGCATGGGCATTTCAATGACCGAAGCGATGGCCGAAGGACGTCTTTCACCCGAAAAATACGCTGAACTTGTCACACGGTGCCGCGCTGCCGGATGTGATGTGCAATGCGAGTTTTGGCTTGCCCGGCAACAGGGCACAGCGACCACTGCCCCGGATTTTTGCCCCAATGCCGAGATATTGAATGGGTTGAAAACCTGATCAAAGCCCGTTGTGCGTTCCGTCGCACAAAGGCGGTTTCGAACTGTGTTTGCAGCCACAAAAGAAGACCTTTTTGCTGCTTTCCGCTGTATATTTCACGGGCTCTGACCCGGTGCCTTTGTGCGATCCGTCGCAAAACGGCTGGCGGCTGGATTTGCCGCAGGCGCACCAGAAATAGGTTTTCCCTTCGACGACCTCGACCGGAAATGGCGATTTCTGGGCAACAATGGGCGCGTTTGACATATGGCTTCTCCGTCTTTGGCTGAATTCGCTGCAACAGTTTAGGGCGCCGGAGTCAGAAGGATAGGTTTTACGCCTCAAAGAACATCATTGCGCCATTGGATTGGCATGGATTCGCTGTGACTCACGAAGACGTGATCGATTCAGTTGCCAGATTGTCGTTCAGCCCGTATTCTTAACTTGGCCCCGAAAAGCTGGGCAATATCAGAAAAGTAATAAAGGATTGACGGACATGAAACTGAAACTCGCTGCCGTTGGCGCATTTGCACTGATCCTGACTGCCTGTGCGCAGCAGGAAGAACCGACACCTGTTTACGTTCAGCCCAGCTATGACAAAGCCGGCACACCCAGCTGTCCGGGTGGTTATCAATTGGCCACAACCGAGGCTGGCCAGACGGTTTGTGACCCTATCACTCAGTAAGCCATTCGCAGGCGGCCCTGACCCGGACCGCCTGTACGCTTTCAGGAAAAACCGTCACCAGTTGTGGCGGTTTTTTTCTTGCCTGCGATTTCGCGGCTATCGGACAGGTTGCGTTCTTCGCGTTGCGTGAACCCTGTTTAGTGCCTTTTGAAGCCGTAGGTATGCTTGAACTTGAATGACTTGAATTTCTGTCGTTTGACCGACCCGTAGGGGATATGCCCGATGACACGCCGTTTGGGGGCAGTGTATCGATAACCCGGGGCCGGCTTTTTGATATGCGCCTTGGGCCGCTTGGCATATGACTTGGCCTTCGGGGCCACGTAATACCGGTTTATCTTGTGACGGCCGTTTTTGTGAAAGCTTAGATGTTTGCCGCCAACCGTAATGAATCCGGCAGAGCCGACCTGTGTAGGCTGGGCGTACCCGGGAGTGGCCACGAAATGCGCGGCCATCAGGAAAACCACGCAATTCAGGCCAAGCTTGAAGATACGGGACATGAAAACCTCCATGATTGGCTTTCAGTCCAAGATCGGGTCTGACCGCGTGTTCGGCCAATAAACTCGGTTCACGCTTTGCCCATATGCCGTGTGCTCGACGCGGTGTCAGACCTTAGACAGGCTTGCCCCACAAATCGTATTCTCCGGCCTCGTCCACTTCGACCGTGACGATGTCACCGGGCCTGAGGTTTTCGAACCCCTCATCGATGAACAGATTGCCGTCGATCTCGGGCGCGTCTGCTTTGGTGCGGCAGGTGGCGGCCTCGTCATCGACCTCGTCCACGATCACCTCAAGCGTCTGCCCGACCTTCGCTCGCAACTTGGCCTCCGAGATCGCCTGTGCCTTTTCCATGAAGCGATCCCAGCGTTCCTGCTTGATTTCGGCCGGAACGTGATCGGGCAGGTCATTTGACCGCGCGCCATCGACGTTTTCATACTGAAAACACCCGACCCGATCCAGTTGAGCCTCGTCCATCCAGTCCAGAAGGGTCTGGAATTCCGACTCCGTCTCACCCGGATAGCCGACGATAAAGGTCGACCGCAGGGTGATATCCGGGCAGATCGCGCGCCAGGCCTTGATTTCATCCAACGTTCTGGCCGACGCGGCCGGGCGGGCCATGCGTTTCAGCACATCCGGGTGGGCGTGTTGAAACGGGATATCCAGATAAGGCAGCACGTTGCACCCGGCATCCGCCATCAGCGGAATCAGGTCTCGCACATGCGGATAGGGATACACATAGTGCAGCCGCACCCAGGCATCGAGCTGCCCCAACTCGCGCGCCAGATCGGTGATATGGCTGCGCACTTCAACATCTTTCCACGGGTTGATGTCGTATTTCCGGTCCAAGCCATAGGCCGAGGTGTCCTGCGAAATCACCAGCAACTCACGCACGCCGTTTTGCACCAGCTTTTCCGCCTCGCGCAGAACCGCATGCGCCGGGCGGCTGGCCAATTTTCCGCGCATGTCGGGGATGATGCAGAACTTGCACTTGTGGTTGCAGCCTTCGGAAATTTTCAGATAGCTGTAATGGCGCGGCGTCAACTGCACGCTGCTGGCGGGCAACAGGTCCACGAAAGGATCAGGATCGGGGGGCACGGCGGCATGCACCGCATCCAGCACCTGCTCGTATTGGTGTGGGCCGGTGACAGCCATGATGCGGGGGTGATGTTCGCGAATGTAATCCGGCTCGGCCCCCAGACAGCCGGTCACGATGACTTTGCCGTTTTCCACCAGCGCCTCTCCGATCGCGTCCAGCGATTCCGCTTTGGCGCTGTCGAGGAACCCGCAGGTGTTCACGATGACAGCATCGGCCCCGGCATAATCTGGCGAAATGCCGTATCCTTCGGCACGTAGCCGGGTCAGAATGCGTTCACTGTCGACCAACGCCTTCGGGCAGCCCAACGACACCATGCCGATGGTCGGCTGGTTCGATTGGGGTGTCTCGGTGATCCGGGCAGAAGGTGCCAGGTCGGGGCGGAGGTTCGGCGGGTTTGTCGTCATGCGCGGCATATAGTCGGGAAAGCTTGCCCTTGCAAATGTGATGCGTGATTTGAATGATCACGGCAATGACAAGCCAAAAGGCGGAGAGCAGAAAATGAAATGGCTGATGCGCATCCTGTTTATCGTTGCCGCTGTGATCGCGTTGATCATTGGCGCACTGTTGCTGATGCCGGGGGAAAAGCTTGCCGCGATTCTGGCCGAGCAGGTCAAGGCCCAGACCGGGCGTGATCTGACGCTGACCGGTGATGTGCGCATTTCCTTCTGGCCGGTGGTCGGGATGGAAACCGGACCGGTGCGTTTCGGCAACGCAAGCTGGGCCGGACCGGAGCCGATGCTCAGCGCGGATAGCCTGGCCGTCGGAGTGGACGCTGCCGGGCTGTTGAATGGGGATCTGCGGATCAAACGAGTTTTTGCAGACAATCCCGTGCTGCGGTTGGAACGATCAGATGGGCGCGGCAATTGGGAGTTGAGCGCCCCGACAACCGCGACAACTGCGGTCGCGACCGGGGGCACCACACCCGCTGAGCCCTCGGGGCAGGTCACGCTGGATCAGCTGGAGCTGACAAATGCACGGCTGATTTACGTGGAAAATGGTTCGACGCAGATGGATTTCTCGGGCGTGACACTATCTGCAAGCTGGCCCGAGGTGGCGGCCCCGTTGGTGATGGAGGCCGCCATGCCAGTGCCCGGAGGGGCGGTTCAGGTTGACCTGAAAATCCCGGACTTACCGGCATTTGCCGCCGGGTCAGTGACTGATCTGGAACTGGCTTTGACGGCCCCGGGCGGAGAGATCGGATTTGACGGGCGCGTCAATCTTGCGGGCGAAATGGATGGAACGACCAAGGTGGTGACGCGGGACACGGAAAGGATGCTTGCCGCCTTCGGTCAGGCTGGCACATCCGTACCGCCCGGATTGGGCAAGACCGCCGACATTTCAGCGCATATGACGTATACGCAGGACGGGCGGATTTCCATGCGGAACATGGTTGCGCAATTGGATGACAACCGGTTCGTGGGCGAGGCGGATATCACCATTTCGGACCCGCCGCGTATCGTGGCCCGTCTGGAAGCCGGTGATCTGGAGCTGTCGCGGATTTCCGAAACCGCTTCTGCCTCAGGCGGCACGTCTCAGGCAAACGCTCCTGCACCTGAGGGGTGGTCGAAGGACCCTATCGACGCGTCTGCT
This sequence comes from Ruegeria sp. HKCCA5463, assembly GCF_013034175.1. Taxonomy (NCBI): domain Bacteria; kingdom Pseudomonadati; phylum Pseudomonadota; class Alphaproteobacteria; order Rhodobacterales; family Roseobacteraceae; genus Ruegeria; species Ruegeria sp. HKCCA5463. Next base: position 149,384 of record NZ_WQFL01000005.1, on the reverse strand, counting down.
CTGGCATTGGCGAACGGTAAGATCCGCCTGACGGCGAACTCGATCGCGGTGCCCGGGATGACGTTCGGCAAAAGCGATCTGACCCTGTCGCTGGATCGGTCGCGGGCCGTTCTGGAAATGCACCCGGCCACGCTGTTTGCGGGTCAGTTGCACGGTCAGGTGGTGGCCAACAACCGCAACGGCCTGTCTGTCGGCGGCAACGTGACCGCCACCGGGATCGATCTGGAACAGGCACTGACCACGATGGCCGGGGTCAAACGCCTGTCGGGAACCGCTGCGGGAGCGTTTGAGTTTCTGGGCGTCGGCCAGTCCGAGGATCAGATCATGCGGTCCCTCAGCGGCAAAGGAAACCTGGATGTCGGTCCCGGAGTGATTTCCGGGCTCGATCTGGACCGATTGATGGGGCAGGGCACCGGATCAGGCGGAACCACCGTGTTCAACAGCCTGACGGCCAGTTTCACCATCGACCAGGGCGTGTTGACGAACAGCGACCTGCTCATGTCACTGAAGAATTTCCGCGCAGATGGCACTGGCACCGTGGATCTGGGGGCCCGCAACATCGACTATCTGTTCACGCCTGTGGCGCTGCGCGCCAATTCCGGGCAGGGGATATCGGTTCCCGTTCACATCAAAGGCCCCTGGAGCGATCCGGCGATCAAGCCGGACCTGACCAAGGTGATCGAGGCTGCTGCGGATGTGAAGGTCAAGGAACTGGAAGACGACGCCAAACAGAAGGTTTTTGAAAAGGTCGGCAACGAATTGGATACGACGATCACCGACAGTGATCAGATCGAAGACGCCATCAAGAATAAACTTGAAGAAGAGGCAAAAAAAGGTCTGCTCAAATTATTCGGCGGCGACTGAGCAACCATCGTGCTTGGGGCATCGGGATATGCCCCAAGCAGTTGTGTTCAGATGGTTTGGTCGTAATCGCCGACACCGGGCTCGGTTCGGATGACGGCGTCAATGTCCGCGAAGATGGCGCGCATCTCAGCCTCGCTTTCGCTGCTTTCACAGACGACGACCAGATTGGGGGTATTGGACGAAGCCCGCACCAGGCCCCAGCTTCCGTTGTCCAGAATCACGCGTGCGCCGTTCACCGTGACCACTTCTTTGATTGCGCGGCCAGCGAGTGTTTCGCCCGCATCTCCCTTGGCGACCAGCTTGTCGACCAGCCGCTGAAGGATATCATATTTCTCGGTATCGGCGGCGTGTGGTGACATCGTGGGGGTAGACCAGGTCTTGGGCAGGGCCTTGCGCAGGTCCGACATGCTCTTGCCCGGGTTGCGGTCCATCAGTTTGCAGATTTCGACTGCGACACGCATTCCACAGTCGTATCCACGCCCGATCGGTTCGGCCAAAAAGTAGTGGCCTGATTTTTCGAACCCTGCCAGTGCCCCGATTTCCTTGACGCGGCGCTTCATGTGGCTGTGGCCGGTCTTCCAGTAATCGGCTTTGACGCCCAGGGCCTGCAACTCGGGGTCGCTGGCAAACAGACCGGTGGATTTCACATCCGCAACAAAGGTCGATCCGGGGTGAAGCTTGGCCAGATCACGCGCCATGATCACGCCAACCTTGTCGGCAAAGATCTCCTCACCCTCATCATCGACGACGCCGCAGCGGTCTCCGTCACCGTCAAACCCCAGCGCCAGGTCGGCACCGCTGGATTTCACCGTGGCGGCCATGTCGTGCAGCATCTCCATGGCTTCCGGGTTCGGGTTGTAGTTGGGGAAGGTAAAGTCCAGCTGGTTATGGCTGGGCACGACTTCAACCCCGATCCGTTCGAAAATCTCGGGCGCAAAGGCCGAAGCCGTGCCGTTGCCTGTTGCGCAGACCACTTTCAGCGGGCGGGACATTTTGAAATCCCCGACCAAGTCGTCGATATAGGCCTCTTTGACGCCATCGACGAACTCGTACGAGCCGCCTTCGCGCGCGACCCCCTCGCCGTTCAGAACGATGTCACGCAGTTCCGACATCTCATCCGGACCATGGGTCAGCGGGCGGTCAAAACCCATTTTGACCCCGGTCCAGCCGTTCGGGTTGTGGCTGGCGGTAACCATGGCCACTGCGGGCACATCCAGATGGAACTGCGCAAAATAGGCCATTGGGCTGAGCGCAGGGCCGATGTCTTTGACACGGATACCAGCCTGCATCAGGCCCAGCATCAGGGCATTCTTGATCGCCAATGAATAATCTCGATAGTCGTTGCCGACTGCGATCACAGGCTCGATCCCGCGTCTGTGCATCTGCGTGCCAAGCCCCAGCCCAAGCGCGGTCATGCCGGGCAGGTTGATCTCTTCAGGATATTTCCAACGGGCATCGTATTCACGGAACCCGGTGGGCGTGATCATCGCGTCGCGCAGAAAGTTCCAGCTGTTGGGTGTTACCTCGGTGAGGGGTTTGATCATAAGAAATCTCAATCTTTAAATCTGTATCGGATTCGCTTTAGCAAGCGCATCAAATCGCATCAATGTGTCAACAAGTAGGGGCATCTGGTCGAGCGGGATCATATTTGGCCCGTCCGATGGGGCCGAGTCCGGATCCTGATGGGTTTCAATGAACACGGCCCCAACACCCAGAGAAACCGCGGCGCGGGCCATCACGGGTGCAAATTCGCGTTGTCCGCCCGAAGACCCGCCCTTGCCTCCGGGTTGCTGCACGGAATGGGTGGCGTCCATCACCACCGGATACCCGGTCTTCGCCATTTGGGGCAGCGCACGCATATCGGCAACCAGCGTGTTGTAGCCAAATGAGGTGCCACGTTCGGTCAGCAGGATATTCTGATTTCCGGTGCTTTCGATTTTGTCGACGATGTTGGTCATTTCCCAAGGTGCAAGGAATTGCCCCTTTTTCACATTGACCGCTTTGCCGGTGTTCCCGGCCGCCAGCAGCATGTCGGTCTGACGGCACAGGAATGCCGGAATTTGCAGAACGTCCACCGCCTCGGCGGCGATGGCGCATTGCGCTTCGGTATGAACATCGGTCAGAACCGGGATACCCATCGTTTTGCGGATGTCATCCAGTACGTTCAGCCCCGCATCGATGCCCATGCCACGCTTGCCCGACAGGGATGTTCGGTTCGCCTTGTCATAAGACGCCTTGAAGACGTATTGCGCCCCGGCTGCGTCGCAGGCTTCTTTCATCTTGCCCGCAATCATCTGCGCATGGTCTGCCGTTTCAAGCTGACATGGCCCAGCTATGATGGTCAGCGGAAGGTCGTTGCCGACTGTCAGGTCGGAGATTTTAACATGTTTCATGAGTTTTATGAGGATACCTGTTCACGAAGGACCGACGCGGTAAGCGAGATCATCAGGTAGATACCAGCAAACAACAGGAATGCCAAAATCGTATTTTCGAACTTGCGCGGATAACTGGGTTCCTGACTGGGAACGGGGTTGACCGAGACGGTCAGATAGCGCACCTGCCGGTTGGCTTCGGACCGGGTCGCTTCCATTTGCTGCATTGCCGTTTGCAGCATCATGTCACGCGCCGCCAGGTCCGCCTGCGCGATCTGGATACGCACGCTCAGCCGCGCCAGCGAGTTTTCGCCGTCCGAGGCATCCTGCATCTCGGCATTCAGTTCTCTCAGAACCTTTTCCAGGCGGGCGATATCTGCCTTGACGCCATCAACCTTTGCCTTGTTCGGGCGCAGGTTGTCCTGAAGCGCGGCGAGCTCAAGCTCTTTGTCCTGAACCAGTATTTCGATTTCGTTGATGCGGGCTCGCAGGCTGGCAATGACGTTTTCGGGGTCAAGAACCGCGCCCTGAAGCTGAAGCTCGATCAACTCTTCCTGAGCCTGCCTGCGCGCTTCCTGCGCCGCTTCGAAACTTTGCAGCGCGTCGCGCATCTGGTCTTCACGTTTTTTTCCGGACAAGGCATTCACCCTGTCTTCGGCATAAGAGATCAGGCGCTCGGAAAATTCGGTCGATGTCTGCGCGTCGGGGGCGGCAACCTCCATCCGAATGACCCCTTCGGTCGGGTCATAGCCGATGGTGATCATGCGTTTGAACAGCTTATAGGCGTCTTCAAGCGAGGCGTCCGGTGCCAGTCTTTGAATAGGGTCGATCCATTCCTGCTTGAAGACATCAGAAAACCCGGCATCGCGGTCCAGCAACAGCAAAGCTTCTTTCGATTCCAGAAAGGACTGAACCGAGATCGAATCCTGCGTGGTGGCGAATTGCGTACCGGCAAGAAGACCGCCGATATTGCCCGGTCCGCCATCCGCTTGCAGGATCAGGAATTCGGAATCGCTGGCATACATCGGCGTGGCGATGCGGTAGAAATAGAAGCCGACAATGAAGGTCGGCAGGAACACAAAGGCCGCCAGACGCGCAAACAGTCCAAACAATTTACGCTTGCGACGACGGGCGATGTCTTTTTGGATTTGGCCAATTTCAAAATTGCGCCGCTCAGCCGGGCTGAGCTCGGGCCCGGGCAGGTTTGTTTTCTCGGCACCCATGGCCTGCGGCAGTTGAACGTTGATCCTGTCCTTGGGTTTGTCACCCTCGTCCGATGGCCTTGCGGCGGCAAGGTCCAGAAGATTGGTGCGCTGGAAGGGGTCGATGCCCTTTTTGCGCAGCAATCGCACCGCGTCATAGTCCGACGTCGCGGCCAGACCATGTTTCTGCGCCAGACGTCGTGCGATACGCAATTGACGGCCCGTCAGGCCTTCGCGCTTGATGTCATCCAGCTGCGTCCCGGGCTGTGCTTCGCCGGCGGCCTCGGGGCCTTGCGTCGCGTTGCGAATACGCGAGATGGCGTCCGATCGCGCCTCGGCCGAGCTTTCCGCCTGGCGTCTGCGGCGCCAGTTGTATTTTCTAACCTTGGGTTTCGTAGTCATACAGCTGCTTTGCCTCTTCCAAGGAGTCAAACATATACAATTGCCCGTCCAGAAGTACGGCCGCTTTCTGGGCGAATTTCTCCAACACGGACGGGCTGTGCGAGACGATCACCAAAGTCGTCGTGCGCAACCTTTCCTTCAGGATCGCCCCTGCCTTTTCGTTGAATTCGACATCTGTTGTTGCCGGCATCCCTTCGTCGATGAGATACATGTCAAAGTCCAGCGCCAGCATCAAAGAAAAGGTGAAACGCGCCCTCATCCCAGAGGAGTAAGTGGCAAGGGGCTGGTCGAAATATTCGCCCAGACCGCAGAGCCATTTGCAGTAGGCCTCGATATAGTCGGGGTCCATACCGTAGATCTTGGCGATGTAGCGCGCGTTCTCAAGCGCTGACAGTTTTCCCGACACGCCACCGGTGAACCCCATGGGGAAAGAAACCCGGCATTCGCGACGGACCACGCCTTCGTCGGGTTTCTCCAGGCCGGCCATCATGTTGATCAACGTGGTTTTTCCGGTTCCGTTCGGGGCCAGAACGCCCAGTGAGGTACCCAGTTCGACCCGAAACGAGACCCGATCCAGAATCACCTTGCGGCGCGTTCCGGTCCAGAAGGATTTGCTGACGTTGTCGAATTCTAGCATTCGGGGTCTGCTGCTCGTTTCGTTCGTGTTGTCGCACTTGCGGGCGGCCAGAAAGGGTATTTTTTACCGTCCCATGTTGGCTACATTATGTCGAATTATGAAACAAATGATCAATGCGGTCCGGTTGCGCGCATGAATGTCTGATTGGGTGCAGAAAAGGTTATCGGTCACTTGGTGCCGCGTCAGGTCGTTATTATCTGTTTTGGCAGCCAACAACAGACCGGATGGGCAGGGGCCTTCAGGATCAGATGAACGCGTTACGTCAGGAAATCCGCGCCTGCCGCTTGTGTGCCGACAGGTTCGCGCAAACAGAAACCGCACACGAGCCGCGCCCGGTGGTCTGGTTCCGCCCCGGAACACCGATCCTTGTCGCGGGGCAGGCACCGGGCGCCCGTGTGCACGAGTCGGGGCGGCCCTTCACCGACCCGTCCGGCGACAGGCTGCGGCACTGGCTGGGGATTGGTGAGTCGGTTTTTTACGATCGCGACCGTGTTTCGATCGTACCGATGGCGTTCTGCTTTCCTGGGTATGATGCGCGCAATGCTGATCTTCCGCCACCTGCGATTTGCCGCAAGACCTGGCACGACCGGGTGATGCAGGACCTGGGGCGTGTGCCGCTGACCGTGTTGGTTGGAGGTCATGCACACAAGTTTCATCTTGGCGCGCGCGGGTCGGTGACGGACACCGTTCGCAACTGGCGGGACCATGCGCCGCGGGTCTTTGCCTTGCCTCACCCGTCCTGGCGCAATACGGCATGGTTGAAGAAAAACCCGTGGTTCGAGGCTGAACTGCTGCCTGTTTTGCGTACACGGGTCCAAGAGGTGCTGAATGACTGAATCCACGGCGTTGGACACTGCGCATGCCGCGATGCAGGCGGACCCGACAAGTGATGCCGCCCGTCTGCGTTTCTTTGAACGGCTTGCGGATAGCGAGCTGTTTCTGATGCTGACCGAAGAAGCGCGGTACGAGAATATCTCGCCCGAATTGTTCGATGTGGCTGACGGGCGCTTTGTTCTGGCCTTTGATCGTGAGGACCGGCTGGCGCAGTTTGCCGAGCGGCCCGTGCCTTATGTGGCGCTGTCGGGGCGGGTGCTTTCGGGGATGCTGTCGGGGCAGGGCATCGGGCTTGGTCTGAACCTGGAGACTGCGCCATCTTCCATGCTGGTCCCGGCGGAAGCCCTGGAATGGTTGGCTGAAACGTTGCAACACAGCCCGCAAGAGGTCGAGGAAGAGCTTGCCGAGTTTTTGCCCCCTGCCGGTCTGCCGCAGAACCTGCTGACCGCGCTGGATGCGAAACTGGCGACGGCGGGCGGACTTGCCAGCGCAGCCTATTTGGTTGCCACCAAGTCCAAATCGGGCGCGCAGGGCCATCTGTTGGGATTTGTCGATGCGATTGAAGGGGCCGAGCCCGCTTTGGCCAAGGCCGCGTCCGAGGCGCTGACCTTTTCCGGGATTGAGGCAGGCGCGATGGATGTCGGGTTTTTCACCGCAAGCGAGGCCGCCGCCGCGCTTCTGGCCAAGGTGGGCCTTCGGTTTGATCTGCCCCAGCCGCAAATTGCCGGAGCGGTCCGCGAAGCCCCCGGCAGCAATCCGGACAACCCACCCATTCTGAAATAACCATCCAAACGCAAACACGCGGCACAAGCTGCACCGCGTGTCGTTGCGCCTAGGATATGTTTATTCCGCCGCCGCTTCCAGCTTGTCCTGCGTGCGGGTTTCGAAATCGCTGGCGTCGTGGCGTTCGTGAAGCTGCGTGTGCGGCTCGCCAAAGGCGCGGTTGACCATGCGGCCACGCTGAACCGCAGGGCGCGCGTCGATTGCCTTGGCCCATCGCATGACGTTCTTGTAGGATTCCACGTCCAAGAACTCTGCCGCGCTGTAAAGGCGGCCCAGAACCAACTGGCCATACCAGGGCCAAATCGCCATGTCCGCGATGGAATAGTTTTCGCCCGCGATGAAGGTTTTTTCCGCCAGTTCACGATCCAAAACATCCAGTTGGCGCTTGGTCTCCATGGCGAAACGGTTGATCGGGTATTCCCATTTCTCGGGTGCATAGGCGTAGAAATGCCCGAACCCACCGCCCAGATACGGCGCGCTGCCCATCTGCCAGAACACCCAGTTCATCACCTCGGTCCGCTCCGGGCCGGATGCGGGCAGAAACGCGCCGAACTTTTCAGCCAGATGGAACAGGATCGAGGCGCTTTCAAAAACACGAACAGGTTTGTCGCCCGACCGATCCCAAAGCGCGGGGATTTTCGAGTTCGGGTTGGCCTCGACAAAGCCCGAGCTGAATTGGTCGCCTTCTCCGATGTTGATCAGCCAGGCGTTGTATTCAGCGCCTTCATGACCAAGTGCCAACAGCTCTTCCAGCATCACCGTGACTTTCACGCCATTAGGTGTCGCGAGCGAGTACAGCTGAAGAGGATGCCGTCCGACCGGCAGGTCCTTGTCATGGGTCGCGCCGGCGATCGGCCGGTTGATGTTGGCGAATTGTCCGCCACTTTTACTGTCCCAGGTCCAGACCGTTGGAGGGGTATACGAGGGTTGGTCGCTCATCTCTTGCCTTTCTTGCCTATGTCAGGGCTGCCATACAGCTAATATTGCAAACCGCCGAGTCCAACCCTACTCAACTGGCGTATTCTGTAACAATCCGCCGCCAAACTCTCACGTTTTCTCGTGTCGGGTCACAGCGGCGTTAGGGGGACTACGCACCGCTTGGGAATCGCATATTGTCCTGTCAGACCTGCCGCAAGGCATCACGGATTTAGTTGACCCGAAAAGGATAGACGACATGAAACGCTTTGCATTGACACTCGCTACGGCCATAGCTCTGGCGGTTCCGGCTTTTGCCGGCCCTCAATATATCGACGGCACAGGTTTTGCTGTTTCGGGTTATGATGTCGTTGCCTATCGCAGCCTGGATCAGATGCCAGTTGGCCAGTCGCAGCCCGAAGGTGTGCGTGGAAATACCAACATCACCGCCGAGTACAACGGTGCGACCTGGGCATTTGCGACCGAGGAAAACCGCGACAAATTCCTTGAAAACCCAGCATACTACGCGCCGCAATATGATGGGCACTGCGCTTACGGCGTGTCGCGTGGTGGCAAGGTTCCTGCAAATCCAAACCTGTGGCGGATCGTGGATGACAAGCTGTATCTCAACATCACCGACGTGGTTGTCGGATTTTTCGAGGAAGACATTCCAGGCAATATCAATCTTGCCGAAGGCAACTGGCCCGGTATCGAACCAAGCGACGCCTCGACCAATGTGATCCCGAAATTCACGTCGGAAGGCCCGGTTTCAAACTGATCCGGCATCAAAAGAACCAAGCCCGGCTGGTCAAGCCGGGCTGAGGCCGTTACCCCGCAAGCCAGAATTGATCCCGAATATCCTGATCGGCATCAAACCTGATCCGTACACTTTTGGCCCCCGGAAACTTCCGTTCGCGGATCGTATCGGGGATGATGACTTCTCCGGCGCCGGTATCTTTTGACTGGAAGCTCAGAATTTCAGCCTCGGTGTGACGCGCGTTGGTCAGGACGGTCGTTGGCAAGGCCACGCGATTTGCCCCATGATGCACGGGCGTGGTGACAAAATAGGTCAGATGCCGCCCGTAACACCCGACCGCGTCGGGAACGTGATCCGAGACACATGCATCAGATGTGTCCTGAGTATCGGCTTCATCGTGCATTTGCGGCAACCTCTGGTCGGGATTCAGAATCGCCTTGCAGGCGGCGATATCTTCCAGCGGAAGTTCGATGATGCGCTTTTTCAAACGGGGGCGGCGCGGTTGCGGAGGGCCGGAACTGGCACCACCTTTTGTAACCAACCCTTCCTTGCGCAGAAAATCATAAGCCGCTTTGGCGCGCGAAAAACCGGAACTGTCCCCATCCGTATGATCGGGATGTGAATGGAATGCGATCTGCCTCCAGGCGTCCCTGATCTCTTGGGAACCGGCGCAGGGACTCAACCCCAGATCCGCCAACGCATCCGCGCGCGCCCGCACTTTATCGACAGGTTCCATACTCAAAACACTCTTTACAAACTACACAGAACCAGTGTGGTCACAGTCATAGTTTTGTCAAATTTCAGGGATGATTTGCCGGGCTGGGGACAACAATCGCGATGCTGAGATTCAATTGTCCCTCAAAGGCACCGTTTTAGGGGCGGGGTTGTGAAACAGTACACATGTTCTGAAACGACAAACGCCCGGGTGTAAACGTAACCCGGGCGAATCATTGGGTTTTTTGAAAGTCAGGCGACGTTTTCCAACTCAACGCTCGGTGTAATGCCCAGTGCAAAGCAGACATCGCGCGTCAGTTCGGGACGGTTCAGGGTATAGAAGTGCAGCTTGTCCACGCCGCCTTCGATCAGGTCTGAACACAGCTCTGTGCAGATTGCCGTGGCCAACAGATCCTCACGCCCATCGCGCACCGCCTTTTCAAACGCCTGTTCGACCCACTGGGGAATATGCGTGCCACAGCGCTTGGCGAAGTTGCGAGCACCTGCCCAGTTCTCGATCGGCAAGATGCCCGGCACGATCGGTTTGTCGATGCCGGCCTTGACGCAAGCATCGCGGAACCGGAAAAAGGTTTCGGCTTCGAAAAAGAACTGCGTCAGCGCTTCGTCTGCGCCTGCGTCCAGCTTGGCCTTCAGCCAGTCCACATCCGCAGCCATGTTTGCGGCCTCGGGGTGGGTGTCGGGATAGGCCCCGACACGAATGCTGAACATTTCGGTTTCGGCCAGTGCCTCGATCAGTTCGACTGAACTGGAAAACCCGTCGGGGTGCGGCACAAACTTGTCCTGACCCTTCGGCGGGTCGCCGCGCAGGGCGACGATGTCCTGCACGCCGGCGCGGGCAAAGGTGTCTGCGATCTCCAGCGTTTCCTGCCGCGAAGCATCGACACAGGTCAGATGAGCGGCCACGTTCAGGCCCGATGACTTGTGCAGGGTCGAAACCGCGTCGCGTGTCAGTTCACGCGTCGTGCCACCAGCGCCGTAGGTGACGGAAACAAAGCGGGGATCCAAAGGGGCCAATGTCTGGACCGTGTCCCAAAGGCGGAATGAGGCTTCCAGAGTTTTGGGCGGAAAGAACTCGAAGGAAATTTCAGGTTTGGACATCGTGGCCTCACTGGATCAACTGTGCCTCTTGTGCCATGGCGAGCATTGTGAAACAAACTCATATTACTCAACAACAACATGAATGCTGTTTGAAATGCATATTGAATTCCGGCACCTGCGCACCATCAAGGCGATCCATGAATGCGGCGGGCTGGCCCGCGCTGCGGATCAGTTGAACATCACCCAGTCCGCATTGAGCCATCAAATCAAAGGGTTGGAGGATCAGGCCGGGGTCGAGCTGTTTCTGCGCCGCTCCAAACCCATGAAACTGTCGGCTGCCGGTTTGCGCCTGTTGCGATTGGCCGAGCAGATCCTGCCGCAGGTCGAAGCCGCCCAGAATGAATTTTCTTCGCTGCGGGACGGGCGCACAGGGCGGATGCACATAGCCATCGAATGCCACGCCTGTTTCGAATGGCTGTTCCCGGTGCTCGAATCCTTCAGGAAGTCCTGGGGCGACGTTGATGTCGATATCCGCCCCGGTCTGGCCTTCGACGCGCTTCCGGCCTTGCAGAAAGAAGAGGTCGATCTGGTGGTCTCGTCCGATCCCGAAGACCTGCCGGGCGTCGAATTTGTCGAACTTTTCGATTATAACGCGGTGTTTGTGGCCGCTTCGACCCATCCCCTGGCCAAGAAAGGCTTTGTCGAGGCCGAGGATTTTCGCGGCCAGACCCTGATCACCTATCCGGTGGAGCGCACGCGTCTGGATGTGTTCAGCCAGCTGTTGATCCCGGCGCGGGTTGAGCCTGCAACGATCCGGCAGGTGGAACTGACCGCCGTCATTCTGCTGCTGGTCGCATCGAACCGGGGCATTTCAGTGCTGCCGGATTGGGTCGTGCGCGAGGTCAAATACAACTCGGACTACGTCACCCGACCCTTGACGAAAGAGGGCATTACACGGCGTCTCTATGCCGCGGTCCGGTCGGAAGATCTGGAGAAACCCTTTGTGCAGGAACTGGTGAAACTGGCCCGGGAAGAAGCGCGCAAGCTGCAATCCCAGTAACGGCGTTTCCTGCGGGTCTGTTATGCGCATCATTCCTCTTGGCAAGGGCGCATTGCGGCAGTATACGCGCGGTTTGACCGGACAGGAGCCTTTTGACAATGGTTGGCAGCGCAAATCTCAACATCATGATCAAGGCCGCGCGCAAGGCGGGGCGTTCTTTGGTCAAGGATTTCCGTGAAGTCGAGAATCTGCAGGTGTCGATGAAAGGTGCCGGTGATTTCGTCTCGAAGGCCGACATCGCCGCCGAAGCCATCCTGAAAGAAGAGCTGCTGGGCGCACGGCCGACCTATGGCTGGCTGGCCGAAGAGGGCGGATCCATCGATGGTGAGGATCCGACCCGCCGCTGGATCGTCGATCCGCTGGACGGCACCACCAATTTCCTGCACGGCCTGCCGCATTGGGCGATTTCCATAGCACTGGAACACAAGGGCAAGATCGTGGCCGGCGTGATCTATGACGCCGCCAAGGACGAGATGTTCTTTGCTGAAAAGGGTGAGGGCGCCTGGATGAACGACACCCGTATTCGCGTGTCGGGCCGTCATCGCATGATTGAATCGGTCTTCGCGACCGGTTTGCCCTTTGGTGGCCGCTCGGATCTGCCTGCGACTTTGCAGGATCTGGCGCGTCTGATGCCCGCCTGCGCCGGTGTGCGTCGTTGGGGCGCCGCCGCGCTGGATATGGCATACGTGGCCGCAGGCCGATACGAAGGCTTTTGGGAACGCCGCCTGAATGCTTGGGATCTGGCCGCCGGTGTGATCATCGTCAAAGAGGCTGGCGGTTTCGTGCAGGCGCTGAACCCTGAAGGCAACGTGCTGGAAGATGGTGAAGTGATCTGTTCGAACGAACCGATCTTCGATCAGTTCGCCAAGGTGATCCGGGGCTAGGCGCCCTTTGAACCAGCTTTAGCGGCGCGGAACGCGCGGAATGCGGGATTGTGACAGCTTGTACTTCGCCTCCGGGTGGGGCGGATGTCCATGGGTGCGATCCCAGAACTGAATTCCGCCGCGTCTCAGCCACAGCGGTATGCACAGGATCAGGCCAACGGCAAACCCCCCGGTATGGGCCCAATAGGCGATGCCGCCTTCGTCCGGATTGCTGGTGACGCTGCCAAAGAACTGTATCGCCAGCCAGACGCCCAGCATGATGAAGGCGGGAATGGTAAAGACCCTGAAATAGACGATCAGGATCAGCAGGATATCCACCCGTGCTTTCGGGAACAGCAACAGATACCCGCCCATCACGCCCGCAATCGCGCCCGAGGCCCCAACAGTGGGAACTTGGGACTCGGGCCCGGTGATGACGTGAAACAGGCCCGCGCCGATTCCTGCCGCCATGTAAAACAGCAGGAAGGGCAGATGGCCCATCTCGTCTTCCAGATTGTCACCGAAGATCCACAGAAACAGCATGTTGCCCGCCAAGTGCATCCAGCCCCCGTGCAGGAACATGGATGTCACGAGGGTTTCCAGCCCGAACCCGTCGCTGACCCGCGCCGGAATAATGGCGTAGTCGAAAAACAGCCTGCCGATCCGCGGCCCATCATCCATGATCCCAACATAGCTGAGGAAGATCAGGATATTGGCCGCCAGCAAGGCATAGACAACATAAGGTGTGCGCCCCGAGGGGTTATGGTCGCGGATCGGAAACATGCCGTGACGCTGGGCTTTTGTGCGCCCAGCGTCAAGGCAAGCTTATGCCGCACCTCCCAACAACGCGGCGTTTCCGCCCGCCGCGGTCGTGTCGACGCAGACATGGCGTTCACCCAGAACACGCGCGCGGTCGGGCTTGCCGGGTAAAAGCGGCAGAATCGGGCCGTCGCGGCGCGCCAGATGGTGTTCGATCTGCCGCGCTGTTTCGTCATCTCCCCACCACAACACGCCCGAAATGCCGGTCAGGTTTTCCAACCGGTGCAGGTCAAGCATCCCGGTCGCCTGAATGGCGGTGCCACCCAGCGCATATACAGCATCGGCCTGCGCACGCGCTGCGGCCTCTCCGGGTCCCAAGCACAAAAGAGGCGGACGGGGATACTCGCTCAGGCGGTTCGATTCACCGGTCGGGCCGGGCAGGGACCGGGTTTTGACCGGCGCAGGTTGACCTTGCGCCGCAGGCAGATCAGCCACGGCGCCCCATGTATCCGCCGTGCTTTGACGGTCGGGTGCACAGAACCGGATCATGTAGTTCGGCCCGCCCGCCTTGGGGCCCGTGCCTGACAATCCTTCGCCACCAAAGGGCTGAGACCCGACGATGGCGCCGATCTGGTTGCGGTTGACATAGATGTTGCCCGCATGGATCGCCTCGGTCACATGCTGCACGCGGTCGTCGATGCGGGTGTGCAGGCCGAAGGTCAGGCCGTATCCGGTGGCGTTGATATCGGCGATGATCTTGTCGATCTCTTGCGACTTGAACCGGGCGATGTGCAGCACCGGGCCGAACACCTCGCGTTCCAGCGCGGCGATCCCAGGGATCTCGATCAGTGTCGGCGCAACAAAGATACCTTCGGGCGGCAACGGAAGCTCTTTCAGCACCCGCCCTTCGTGGCGCGCCTTGGTCACATGCTCGGCGATGCCCTGACGGGCCTGTTCGTCGATCACCGGTCCGCAATCCGTCGACAAAAGCCAGGGGTCGCCGACCGACAGCGCATCCATCGCCCCTTTGAGCATGGTCAGAACGTCATCGGCGATGTCTTCCTGCAAATATAGGCAGCGCAGGGCGGAACAGCGCTGGCCCGCCGACTGAAAGGCGCTTTCGATGATCGATTGCACGGCTTGTTCGGGAAGGGCGGTGCTGTCGACGATCATCGCATTCAGACCGCCGGTTTCCGCGATCAGCGGCGTACCGGGGCGCATGGATCCGGCCATCGCCGCGCGGATTTTCAGCGCGGTGGCTGTTGACCCTGTGAAGGCCACGCCCGAGATGCGTGGATCCGACGTCAGCGCCGCACCCACGGCAGGCCCGCCTGGCAACAGTTGCAGCACGTCGCGCGGCACCCCCGCCTCGTGCATAAGCTGAATGGCACGATGTGCGATCAGGGGCGTCTGGGGCGCAGGCTTGGCCAGAACCGCGTTTCCGGTTGCCAGCGCAGCAGAGATCTGCCCAGAGAAAATCGCCAGCGGGAAGTTCCACGGGCTGATGCAGGTGAAAATCCCCGCGGGTTCGGCATCGGGGATGTTGGCTGCATAGTAACGCAGGAAATCCACCGCCTCGCGCAGTTCGGCCACCGCATCGGGCAGCGACTTCCCAGCCTCACGCGCCAGCAGGGCAAACAACTCGCCATAATGGGCTTCGTAAAGATCGGCTGCGGCATTGAGGATGCGGGCGCGTTCGGCAGCGGGGGCATCCCAGGGGTTGGCCGAGGCCAATGCCATTTCCACATCCGCCGCGCTGGCTGGGGCCACCGCGCCGGGCCTGTCCTGCGGCCGTGCCGGATTGATCACCGGCTCATCCGCATCGGGTTTGGCCGCATCGGCCAGCAAGGGTTGCGCATACCAGTGATGGGCGCGGAACTGATCCCGTGCCGCATCAATCTGATCCAGGGTTGGTGTGTGATGCAGGTCAAAACCCTTGGAGTTCGGTCTTTCAGGCTGGAACAATTCCGGCCCGGTCGGCAGTGCGGGCGGAGGGGTCCGGATCGCAACAAACGGATCGGCGGCGACCACTTCCGGTGGCACATCCTCGTCCACAATCTGGTTGACGAAGGATGAATTCGCACCGTTCTCCAACAAGCGCCGAACCAGATAAGCCAGCAAGTCGCGATGCGCCCCCACCGGTGCATAGATGCGGCACCGGGTGTTCTGCTTGTCCATCACGATCTGATGCAAGGTCTCGCCCATGCCGTGCAGGCGCTGAAATTCGAACGGTTGATCCTTGGCCATGTGAAGAATGGCGCTGACCGTGTGCGCGTTGTGCGTGGCAAATTGCGGATAGATCCGATCGGTCATGCCCAGCAGTTTGCGTGCATTGGCGATATAGGAGACGTCGGTTGCCGCCTTGTGCGTGAAGACGGGAAAGCCATCCACCCCCTCGACCTGCGCGCGTTTGATCTCGGTATCCCAATAGGCGCCTTTGACCAATCGCACCATAATCTGGCGATCGTGGCGTTCGGCCATGCCATACAGCGTATCCAGTACCAGGCCTGCGCGCGGGCCATAGGCCTGAACCACGATGCCAAACCCGTGCCAGCCGGCAAGGGCCGGGTCGGACATCACCGCCTCTATCACCTGCAACGACAGCGACAGGCGATCCGCCTCTTCTGCATCGACGTTCAGGCCCATTCCGGCCGCCTTGGCCAGCAGGGCCAGCGCCCGCAGTCGCGGCACCAGCTCGTCCATCACACGCTGTTCCTGTGCCAGCTCATAACGGGGGTGCAGGGCGGACAGTTTTACCGAAATGCCTGGGTTGGCGCGGATGTCGTCATGGGTGCAGGCCTCGGCAATGGCCGAGATGGCGCGGGAATAGGACAGGTGATAGCGCGCCGCGTCCGCTTCGGTTCGGGCCGCTTCGCCCAGCATGTCGTAGGAATAGGTATAGCCTTTCTCCTCCATCCCGCGTGCGCGGTCCATGGCGGACTGAATGGTTTCCCCCAGAACGAACTGCCGGCCCATCTCTTTCATCGCGCGTGCCACGGCAGTGCGGATCACCGGCTCGCCCAACCGCTTGATCGCACCGCGCAGCGCCCCGACCGGAGACGCCTTGCCCTCGTCCAGCACCTTTCCGGTCAACATCAGCGCCCATGTCGAGGCGTTCACCAGCGAGGACGAGGATTGCCCCAGATGCTTGCCCCAATCGGAGGGCGCGATCTTGTCTTCGATCAGCGCATCAATTGTGTCGGCATCCGGCACACGCAGCAACGCCTCGGCCAGGCACATCAGGGCGATGCCTTCGTCGGTGGACAGGCCATATTCGGCCAGAAACACCTCCATCAGCCCCGGAGAAGTGCTGGACCGGATATCGCGCACAAGCTGCGCAGCCGCGGCGCTGATGGCGCTGCGATCCGTGTCCGTCAGGCTGGCCTGAGAGATCAGTGTCTCAAGAACTGCCGACTGATCGGCATAGGTGGAAGTATCGATGAGGGTGCGCAGGCTGTGTGACATATGTCCTCCGGTCTTTGTGATAATATAATGCGAAAAAATCAGGACAACGGACTGAGTTTGATATTATTGAAGGAGAATGATCTGAATTTTTGGCAACGGACAGTTCAAATGAGTTTTCCTGATCTTGATCGGTTTGACCGGTCGATTCTAAGGATTCTGGCCGAGGACGGCCGTATCTCGGTGGCCGATCTTGCGCGCGAGATCGGGCTGTCAAAATCTCCGACGCAAGCGCGGCTCAAACGGCTGGAGGCGAGCGGAGTGATCACGGGCTATCGGGCGATGCTGGATCCGATCCGGCTGGGCCTGGATCACGTCGCGTTTGTCGAGGTGCGTTTGACCGATACCCGCGAAAAGGCGCTGGCCGAGTTCAACGCAGCCGTCCGCAAAACCGCCGAGGTCGAGCAGGCGCATATGATCGCGTCCAATTTTGACTATCTTCTGAAAGTGCGCACGGCCACGATGTCGGAATACCGCCGTGTATTGGCCGAGAAGATCTCGTCTCTGCCGCATGTCGCCAATACCTCAACTTTTGTTGCGATGGAGGCCGTGAAGGAAACCGGTATGCTGGGCGGTTTTGAACATCAGCCTTGACGCGGTGGAATTATGGCCCACCCTTGTTTCGTGATGCGAACCTATGCCGCAACGTTTTTTTTGATCGCGTGTTCATGCTCGGCCATGGCCGAGACATGCCCCACGGCTCCGGATCATATCGAAGGGGTGGATGCGCTGATCAAGCAGGTCCAAAAGGCGCAATCGCAAAGCGACGCCCGGGTCATCTCGAATAAAATGTGGGAACTTTGGACAGACGCGCCGGATGCCCGATCGCAGACCCTGCTGGATCGGGGAATGGCGCGACGAGAGGCGTGGGATTTGTCGGGCGCATTGGACGATTTCAACCAACTTGTCGAATATTGCCCGGATTACGCCGAAGGCTACAATCAGCGTGCTTTCGTAAACTATCTGAGGCAGGATTTTGACGCGGCATTGCGCGACCTGAATGTCACGATCGAAATGTCGCCAAACCATATCGGTGCGCTGAGTGGGCGGGCTTTGTCCCTGTTGGGGTTGAGACGCCTGGAAGACGCGCGCGCAGCACTGTCCGAGGCGCTTGAGCTCAACCCGTGGCTGTCCGAGCGGGCCTTGTTGGAGCCAGGCGGCCTTCTGGAGCCGCCCGGAGAAGATATCTGACAGCCGGATCGGGCAAGTTTGGACGCCGGTCGCAAATCGCCAAACAGGTGCCTTTCGCGGCCACCTCGGGGACTTTGGCCCCGTAATCAGAAGGGCAAATGGGAGGCAAAGCCGTCAGCGTGACAGTATCCGGCGCTTTTCGGCCATGGCTTCGCGTCGCCGCTGCTCGATCCCGAGTTTGAAAGATTCTTCAACAAAGTCGATGTGGTCCTTTGCCGCTTTTTCGGCCCGCTTCTCATCCCCTTCGATCACCGCGCGTCCAAGTTCGAGATGTTGTTGCAGCAACTTTTCGCCGGTCCCGTCAATCGTGCGCAGGAAGTCGCGATTGTAGAAAACGCCCTTGCGGGTGAGTTCGTAGATCGACGCCATCATGTGGATCAGGGTCGCGTTCTGGCTGGCATCCACAATCGCGGAATGCAGCGCAAAGTCCGCCTCTTGCGAAGCCTTGGCGTCCTGCTCCTGCCAGGCACGCTCGTTTTCATCAAGGATCTCGGAAATCCGTTCCTTGTCTGCCTTGGTGGCGCGACGTGCGGCAAGCCGGGCCGCGAAACCTTCCTGCTCGCGGCGATACTCCAGATAGTCGAAGAAAGCCGGCTCGTGACGTTCGTACAAAGCAAGAAGCGCGGGCATCATGGCTTGTCCGGTCAGGGCCGCGACGAATGTTCCCTCACCGTGTTGCGTTGTGACCAGCCCGCGTTCTTCCAGCACCTGAAGGGCCTCGCGCAGCTTCGGGCGCGACACGCGCAACATCTCGGCCAGATCGCGCTCGGAAGGCAGTTTTCGGCCCTGCTTCAGGATGCCCGAAGCGATCAGGTCCTCGACCTGTGAAACCACCGCATCAGCCAGCGATTCGTGTCCAACCGGTTCAAAAATCGCCGTGGTGTTCATGAGATATTGCCCCGTGTGACGCTGAAATAACCAGAATAACTGGTAAACAAAGATAACCATATCCGTTCAGATTTCAAGCGCGAGGCTGTTCTTCCCGAACGTGAATTACGTGTCTGTTTCTGAATGATTTTTGGAGAATCTGTTAGTTTTTGATGCAGTCATATCGGGATTTTGCAGGGCTTGTAGAAGGCGAGATTCCAGTTTCGGTTAGCGCCAGTGGTAAACAAAGTTATTGACTGGTTTAAGCTGGTAAAGTTAGTTTACCACCGGAGCGGCGCTGGAAGAGCCTGCGCCACTGATCGGAGAAAACCCGACCAACCCTGGAGGAGATTTCATGAAGAAGACCCTGACAAGCCTGGCCGTGGCCGCCAGCCTGCTGGCGGCACCCGCAGTTGCGGCGGACAAGCTGCTGCTGAAAACACCGATTGCCTTTTCGACCGAACTGCCGGGCCTGGGTTCGCCTATTCCACGTGTGGCTGATCAGCTGGAACTGATGTCCGGTGGCACGTTGAAGATGAAGGTGTACGAGCCGGGAAAACTGGTGCCGCCCTTTGAAATTCTGGACGCTGTGTCCGCCGGCAAGATCAACTCGGGTTACACCACGGCTGGTTACTGGGCCGGTAAAATCCCGGCTGCGCCGCTGTTCTCGGCCGTTCCGTTCGGCCCCGAGGCGGGCGAATACATGGCTTGGCTGTATTATGGCAACGGCATGACCCTGTATCAGGAGATGTATGATCAGGCCGGTTACAACGTCAAAGTACTGCCCTGCGCCATTATCGCGCCGGAAACCTCGGGCTGGTTCGCGTCCGAGATCAATTCGCCCGAAGACCTGAACGGGCTGAAGATGCGTTTCTTTGGTCTGGGCGGCAAGGTGATGCAGAAACTGGGTGTGGCGACCTCGCTGCTGCCAGGTGGCGAGATATTCCCCGCATTGGAAAAAGGCGCGATTGACGCGACCGAGTTTTCAATGCCTGCCATCGACGCGCGCCTGGGCTTCCACAAGCTGGTCAAGTTCAACTATTTCCCTGGCTGGCATCAGCAGGCGACCGTGTTTGAACTGCTGATCAACAAGGACGTCTGGAACGAAACCAGCGATCAGCACAAGGCAATCATCGAAAGCGCCTGCAAGGCTTCGATGGCGGACAGCTTTGCCGAAGGCGAAGCCATCCAGCACGCGGCCCTGATCGACAACGTTGAAAACAACGGCGTCACCATCAAGCAGTGGTCGCCCGAGATGCTGGATACCTTCCGCGCGACCTGGGAAGAGGTTGCCGCAGAAGAAGCCGCCAATGATGCCTTCTTTGCTAAGGTTCTGGCCGACATGAACGAATTCCGTGACGGCTATAACCTCTGGAAGACGAACGCCTTCCTCCCACGTCAGTAATCTCTCCCTCACTGACGTTGCCGGGGCGGCCCGATCCGCCGCTCCGGTTCCTGCTTTTCGATCTTCGGACTTTCTAACCTTTCACTACCCGTATTCCGGGTTGCTGAGCGAGGAATGACCATGACCACCCAAAAGAACCTCAACGATCCGGTCGAAGCCTATGAAGGCATCCTGGAACACCCCGATTCCGACCGCCAGAAAATCGCCGTCGCGATCGACGCCGGGGTCAAGGCTGTGGGTCATGTCGTCATGTGGGCCAATGTCCTGCTGATGGGCGCGATCTTCGCACAGGTCTCGTTGCGCTACCTGTTCAGCCAGAACTACCCGAAACTGGATGAGATCCAGTGGCATTTCTATGGAATCGTCACGATGATCGGCATCTCGTATGCCTTGATCACCGACAGCCATGTGCGTGTGGACGTCCTGCATATGCAGCTTTCGCGCCGCGCGCAGCGGATCATCGAGGTGATCGGCATCCTGACCCTGCTGACCCCGTTCATCTATCTGATGGTCGATCAGGGCTATGATTATTTCTACGAAAGCTTCCGCGTCAACGAACGCTCGGACAGCCCAACTGGCCTGCCTGCACGCTGGGCTTTCAAGGCGGTTATCCCGATCAGCTTTGTGCTGTTGGCTCTGGCGGCGTTGGCGCGGCTGATCCACGACGGGCACGCGCTGCTCTACGGGCCGGCCTCGGAACGTGAAGGCGCGCCGCTGCGCCGTATTCTGCTGGTTCTGGCCGTGTTCGCCGCTGTTTGCGTGGGCTTGACCTTCCTTGTCGAAACGACCGAGGAAAAGCTGGTCATCGCGATGTTCCTGACATTCATCGCGCTTTTGTTCACCGGTTACCCGGTGGCGTGGGTGCTGGCCGGTGTCGGCGTCGCCTATTGCGGTCTGGCTTATCTGTTCGACAACGATCTGATGCTGTGGACAGGGCTGGAAAGCACCTTTACCGGGCTTGATTACCTGACCTTGGGCGCGGTGGTGAACCGGGTCTACGCGACCATGTCCAACGCGGTTCTGGTTGCCCTGCCGATGTTCATCTTCATGGGGCTGATGCTGGACGAATCCGGAGTGGCCGAGCGTCTGATGTCCTCGATGCAGCGCCTGTTCGGGACGGTGCGCGGAGGACTGGCCATCACCGTGACCCTGATCGGGATCATTCTGGCGGCCTCGACCGGCATCATTGGTGCCTCGGTTGTACTGCTGGGCGTGCTGTCGCTGCCGTCGATGATGCAGCAGAAGTACCAGCCGACACTGGCGGCGGGCGTGGTTTCGGCCTCGGGGACATTGGGCATTCTGATCCCACCCTCAATCATGTTGGTGATCATGGCCGACCAGATGGCCCTGTCAGTCGGTGACCTGTTCATGGCCGCGGTTTTCCCAGGCGTGATCATCGGCGCCTTGTATCTGACCTACATCTTTATTCTGGCTCTGGTGAAACGCGACGCGGCCCCCGTGCCCGAAGGCGCGAAAGCCCCCGACTGGGCAGCCGTGAAGGACGTGCTGATCGCCGTCATCCCGACGCTGATGCTGATCCTTGCCGTGCTGGGGTCGATCTTTGCCGGTCTGACCACGCCAACCGAAGCGTCCGGCATCGGTGCCTTGGGTGCGACCCTGCTGGCGCTGGGCTATCGCAAGCTGACCTTTGCCAAGCTGTGGAACGTGCTGGTGTCGACCTTCAACACCACCGCCTACATTTTTGCGATCTTCCTCGGTGCGACCGTGTTCTCATACGTGCTGCGCGAGTTGGGCGGGGATGAGCTGATCGAACACGTGGTGCAATCCACCGGCTTTGGAGCCAACGGGACAATTCTGTTCATCCTGTTCATCGTCTTCCTGCTGGGCTTCGTACTGGACTGGATCGAGATCACGCTGATCGTGCTGCCCCTGATGCGCCCCATCGTGAACGGTCTGGGCATCGACATCCCCGGCTTTGGCGTTCTGGATGAACCGGCGCTGGTGTGGTTCGTGATCCTGGTTGCGGTGACGCTGCAAACCAGCTTCCTGACGCCGCCCGTTGGCTTTGCCTTGTTCTATCTCAAAGGTGTTTGCCCACCAGAGATCAAGCTGACGCATATCTACAAGGGCATCATCCCATTTGTCCTGCTGCAATTGACCGGATTGGCGCTAGTGTTTCTGTGGCCGACCCTTGCCACCTGGTTGCCGTCGGTCGCCTACTAAGGAGCTTATCGGATGCGCCTGAGCCAATGTCATAACTTCCACGACTTCCGGCGGCTGGCCAAGCAACGACTGCCGGGGCCGATCTTCAATTACATCGACGGTGGCGCGGATGATGAGGTGACGTACCGGGAAAACACCAAGGCGTTCGACCGCTGCGATCTGTTGCCTTCGGTCCTGCGTGGGGTTTCGGACGTGGACATGTCCGTCACTGTGATGGGGCAGAAACTGGACATGCCGGTCTATTGCTCACCCACCGCGTTGCAACGCCTGTTCCACCATCAGGGCGAGCGCGCCGTCGCGGCGGCGGCCGAGAAATACGGCACCATGTTCGGAGTTTCCTCTCTGGGAACCGTCTCGCTGGAGGAGCTGCGCCAAAAACACAAGAACCCGCAGGTCTATCAATTCTACTTTCACAAGGATCGCGGGTTGAACGCCGCCATGATGCAGCGTGCCAAAGAGGCCGGTGTCGAGGTCATGATGCTGACCGTCGACAGCATCACCGGCGGCAACCGCGAGCGTGATCTGCGCACGGGGTTCTCGATCCCGTTCCGCTTGACGCTGGGCGGCATGATACAGTTTGCGATCAAGCCGATGTGGGGCATCAACTATGTCACCCATGAAAAGTTCCGGCTGCCTCAGCTTGAAGAACATGTGGATATGGGCGGTGGGGCCAGCTCGATCGGCGGGTATTTCACCGATATGCTCGATCCGTCGATGAACTGGGATGACGTGGCGCAGATGGTGCGCGACTGGGATGGTCAGTTCTGCCTGAAGGGGATCATGACCGTCGAGGATGCCAAACGAGCGGCTGAGATCGGTTGCACCGGCATCATCCTGTCGAACCACGGTGGCCGCCAACTGGACGGATCGCGCACGCCGTTCGATCAACTGGCCGAGATTGTCGATGCCGTCGGCGACAAGCTGGACGTGATGATGGACAGCGGCATTCAGCGTGGCACCCATGTGCTTAAGGCGCTGTCGATCGGGGCCAAAGCCGTGGGTATCGGGCGGCACTACCTGTATCCTCTGGCTGCCGCGGGGCAGGCTGGGGTCGAACGGGCCCTTGGGCTGATGCGTGCCGAGATCGAGCGCGACATGAAGCTGATGGGTGTCACCAGTGTTGGCCAGCTCAGCCGCGAAAATATTCGTTTCCGCAATCCCTAACCCGAAACGGGGGCCGATATGACCAATGACGCGTTGATCAAACATTTCCGCTCTATCGTCGGTACGCGTCACGTGCTGATTGGAGAGCGCGCGACAGAGCGCTTTCGGCGCGGTTTCCGCTCGGGCGAGGGTGAGGCGCTGTGCGTCGTTCAGCCGGGGACCCTGCTGGAGCAATGGAAGATCCTGCAAGCCTGCGTTGCAGCCGACAAGATCGTCATCATGCAGGCGGCCAATACTGGCCTGACCGAAGGGTCTACGCCGTCCGGCACCTATGACCGTGACGTAGTTCTGATCAACACGCGTAGGATGGATACTCTGGTGCCCTTGAACGACGCAGAGCAGATCGTCAGCTTTCCGGGCGCCACGCTTTTTGCGTTGGAAAAACTGTTGGCCCCGTTCGGACGCGAGCCGCATTCGGTGATCGGTTCGTCCTGCATCGGCGCGTCGATCGTGGGTGGGGTATGCAACAATTCCGGCGGTTCTCTGGTAGAGCGCGGTCCGGTTTACACGGAACTTTCCGTCTATGCCCAAATCACCGAACAGGGTGAATTGGAACTGGTCAACCATCTGGGCATCGATCTGGGCAGCACGCCGGAAGAGATCCTTGCAAACCTCGATGCAGGCAGGTTCGAACGCAATCCCGGGGCAACCAACAAACGCGCGTCGGCCAGCGACTACGCACAGATCGTGCGGGACGTGAATGCGGAAACGCCTGCGCGGTTCAATGCGGACAAGGCCAAGCTTTTCGAATCTTCGGGCTCGGCCGGGAAGCTGGCCGTTTTTGCCGTGCGCCTTGACACCTTTCCCAAGAACGAGGTCGAGAAGGTGTTCTATGTGGGCACCAACAATCCCGACGATCTGGCGGACCTGCGGCGCCACATATTGTCAGAGTTCAAATCGCTGCCGGTTTCGGCCGAATACATGCATCGCGAAGCGTTCGATATTGCAGCACGCTATGGCAAGGACACGGTCGTGATGATCGACAAGCTTGGCACGGACCGTCTGCCGATGTTCTTTGCGATGAAAGGCGCCGTGGATGCACGCCTGCGGCGCATTCCGTTTTTGCGAAATTTCACTGATCGTTTCATGCAGGCAGCAATAGCTTTGTGGCCCCGTGTCCTGCCCAAACGGATGACGGACTTCCGCGACAAGTACGAACATCACCTGATCCTGAAAATGAAGGATGAAGGTGTGTCCGAGGCCGCTGAGTGGTTGCCGCGATTTCTGAGTGGGCGGGATGGCGGATTTTTCGAATGTGATGCGCGCGAGGCCAGGATCGCAGGCCTTCATCGTTTTGCGGCGGCAGGCGCGGCGGTACGTTACATGGCGATCCATTCGGACGACGTCGAAGATATCATCGCACTTGACGTCGCACTGCGCCGCAACGACCAGGACTGGCTGGAGAAGCTGCCGCCTGAGATCGAAGACCAGTTGGTTCACAAACTCTATTACGGGCACTTCATGTGCCACGTGATGCATCAGGACTACATAGTCAAAAAAGGGGCTGACCCAAAAGCTCTGAAGGCCGCAATGTTGAAACTGTTTGACGAACGCGGCGCGGAATACCCTGCTGAACATAACGTGGGGCACCTTTACAAGGCCAAGCCGGACCTGGCGGCACATTACAAATGCTGTGACCCGACCAACGCGTTCAATCCGGGTATCGGCAAAATGTCCAAGGCGAAGAATTACCAATAACCGGGTTTCCGGCGCGGCAGGGTGCTGTGAAAACGGCCGACAGATTCGTCGGGTTGTGATGAACAGGGTGTTGGTGCCCGACAGCCTGATATCCTAAGCGCAACCCCGCACGCATCTGCCGCGCAGAAGGCTGCTAGAACCGATTGAACGTCGCGTGCCAGGTGTAGGGAAGATTCGGAAAGCGCAGTCGGGGTCGACGGAGTCGGCAAGGAATCTCGCGTTGAGGCGCGGAATTCAGCCGCGTTTGGCGCAGATCGTTTGGTTTTGAGTATCACAAACACGCATTTGTCAGGCTGTCCGGGATTTGAACCGACGGGTTCATGCGGTCAATTGACAGAGCACCTTTCTGTTCAGGTAATTTCAGGGTCGCGTGATTTCTGACAGGTTTTCCTAGGGTTACCCTTGGCTTGCAATCGGCTTGCAGATCATCCCTGCGAAGCTGCGGGCCAGAAGCCCGTCTTGCATGCGAAAATTTGCAGATGACCGGGGCCGGAAAAACGCCATTTATCCCTTATTTATCGCGTTTTTTGGGGAACTACGGGAAACCCCCAATTTCGCGCCGCGACAAACAGGGGTAAACATAACTTACCGTACTTACCACACAAACACACACGGTATTAACTTTCCCCGATGAGGGGCTGGCCACACCCCCTCGGCCGGCCCCTCTTAACTTTTGGGGGGCATGGCAGTCGGGGTCAGTGGCCATGCTGATCGTTACGGGCGTCGAAGGGCGCGATGATCTTTGCGCCCGGCGTCAGCTTTTGATCAATTCGGCGACGAGGGCGGGCAAATCTTGTGATGCGCCATAGGCCACGGTGTGTGGAATTTCGGCGACCGGTGTTTTCCGGTATCCTTCTGTAAACAGCAAAAACGGGATCTTCGCACGCGCAGCCGTTTCCGCGTCAACTTCGCTGTCGCCGACGAACAGACGCGGGCCGGACGCCCTAAGCGCATCGAAGCTTGCGAACAGATGGTTGGGGTCCGGTTTTCGCGTCGAAAGGCTGTCGCCACCCAGAACCGCGTCGAAATACCGGGACAGGTTCAGTGCTTCCAGCACATGCCGCGCCGGTGTTTCGGGTTTGTTGGTGCAGACGCCCAGAACGCATCCCATTTGCTGCAATTTGGCCAATGCCTCTGGGATGCCGGGGTAGGGAACAGTCGTTTCGCTGGCCGCGGAATTGTAGTGTTTGAGGGTCAGTTGGGTCAGTTCCGCGTGGCGATCCAGCGGCAGCTCGCAATGCCGGATCATGCGTTCGACCAGCTTGGGTAAACCGTTGCCAACGAATCCTTTGATGATATCCGTCGCCAATGGATCATGCCCAACGTCGTTCAGCGTGCGGTTGGCCGCCGCCGCCAGATCGCCCAGGCTGTCCACCAGCGTTCCGTCAAGATCGAATACAACTGCTGCGGTCATGTTTGCTTGCCCTTCATCGCCCGACCCAAGACCTAACCCGCCCTGTACCGGGGGGCAATCGCCTGTTTCAAAACGATGCTTGACAATCCTTACTAAAATAATCAGATTAAGCGACAGGAACAGAAAGCCAGCCCTTTCGGGGTCAGCCAAATCAATTGAAACGCGATAGATATGGCACCATGCCGAAACGCTCTGGAGATGTCCCGATGAACGTACAGAACCCGACCCCAACCCAAGGTTACGCTGTCTCGATGCTTCCCGCGCACAAGGCCGAGGATCTGACCAAGGGCGGCAACCTGGCCCATATAGAACTTGGCGATCAACTCTATACCCTGCGCATCACCCGTGCAGGCAAACTGATCCTGACGAAATGAGCGCGCCTTTAAAGCGCGGCGGCGCAGCGGTTGGCCGCCTTGCCGATCTCGATCCCATCGAAGCGGGTGCCGTGATGTACCTGCGGATGTGGAGCGAAGGCGAGGGCGGTCGTGCCGACGCTGCCAGCGATTTCCAAGTCGCGCTGGGCGCGGATTGCGGGCGTGCGGCAATGCTGACTTTGGATCGCTTGTGCTCGCTATGCGCCGCCCATGGCCGTCGCCCCCTGATCCGGCATGGTCTTGGATGTGCATGCCTTGGCGCGGATGAGAATTGCTTTGCACAGATGATCGCGGCAGCGTCCGAAGGGGCGCGTGAAGATGCGATGATGCTGGCGTCTTTGATCGTACGTCCGGATTTTGCCCCCGCGCTGGCATCCCTGTCGGAAGAACTGGGGCTGACTCTCAGACGTATGACCGCAGGTTTCAAAATGCCGACCACCGGCCACCAGACCCCCTCGGCCGTGCTCCACTGACCCTGTGTGTGAAACGGTTGAACCCCGGCGATGCGCCGGGGTTTTTTCGTTCAGCAGCACCCGCATCCGGCATGGTGATGGTCATGATCGCAAACAGGGGCGGGGGTAAAGTCGCCCACCTCGGACAACACATCCCGCAGCGCCCACAGGATCATGTCAACATCCTCGGCCTCGATGGTCAGGGGCGGGCGGATTTTCAGGGTGTTGTCCCTGGGCCCTTCGCTGCCGATCAGGATGCGGTGATCGCGCATCCGGTTTTTGACATAGCTGCAAATCTCGGTGCCTTCGCTTCCATCGGGGTTGATCAGTTCCACGCCGAGAAACAGCCCCATACCCCGCACGTCGCCAACGCAACCAAAGTCGGCTTCGATCTGGCGCAGCCCCGCCATCAGACGATCCCCCATCCGGCGGGCATTGTCCTGCAACCCTTCGTCATCGACGATATCCAGCACCTCTTTGCCGATCCGGCAGGACAGGGTTGAACCGCCAAAGGTCGAAAAGAACTCGATCCCGTTGTTGAAGCTGTCCGCGATCTCTGTGGTTGTCACCAACACGCCCAGCGGGTGCCCGTTTCCGATTGGCTTGCCCATCACCACGATATCCGGAACCGCGCCCTGGTGTTCGAAGCCAAAGTAATACTCACCCAGCCGTCCCAGACCTGTCTGCACCTCATCGGCGATGCAAACACCCCCCGCAGCACGTATTTTTTCGTAAACCGCAGGCAGATAGCCTTTGGGTGGAATGATCTGGCCGCCGACCGACGGGAAGGTTTCCGCGATGAACCCGGCCACGCCCTGTCCCCGATCCCGGAGGGCGGCAATCGCCGGATCGACAAGATCAGCAAATCTTTGCGCCCGGTCCGCATCATCACGCTTGAATGACCCGCGATAGTCATCGGCAACCTCGACCAGTTCAACCCAGTCGGCTTTCCCGATGCCGCCCGGTTTGTTGAACTTGTAGGCCGAGATCGCCACCGCAGCGTTCGTGTTGCCGTGATAGCCGTGATCCGGCGTCACGATCCCCTTCGCGCCGGTATGGGCGCGGGCCAGTCGCAGGGCCAGTTCGTTGGCCTCGGTTCCCGAGTTGACGAAAAAGCAGACCTGTAGGTGATCCGGCATCTTCGACAGGATCTTGTCGGCAAATTCCACCTGTGCCGGATGCAGATAGCGGGTGTTCGAGTTCATGCGCCTTAGCTGATCCGCAGCCACGGCCTGAATGCGCGGATGGGCATGTCCCACATGCGGGACGTTGTTGTAGGCGTCCAGATAGGGGCGTCCCCATTCGTCGAACAGGTGATGCTTCCAGCCGCGCACCAGCATGACCGGATCGTCATAGGTCAGGGACAGGTTGCCCCCGAAATGCGCCCGCCGTTTGTTCAGGATTTCCGCTTTGTCAGTGGGGTGATAGAACACCTTGTCATCCGGTAGGTTCAGCAACGCCGCCGGGTTCGGGCAGACCGCGTGCCACAGCTCCAGTTCGTCCGGGTCTCCCACACCGGGCCAGTCCGCTTCCATGCCATCGGTGGTCAGGGCCAACTGGAAATGCACATGCGGGGCCCATCCGCCATTCTGGCCGGCATCGCCCAACCGCGCAAACGCGGCCCCCTGTGCCACCGGGTCGCCGGGTTTCAGCCGGTCACAGCATTCCGGATCCAGATGGCCATAGAGCGTATAGAACGGGTCGCCTTCAGGCGTTTCGTGATGCAGGATGATCACCCCGCCGTAATCAAGGTGCTGGTCGCGGTTTTCGACCACTTCGACCCGGCCGCTTATCGGTGCATGCAGAACCGTCCCGGCAGGCGCAAACACATCCACGGCCAGATGAACCGTCCGCCGGTCCGAGGCTTTCCACGGGCCCTTGCGAAACCCCGGCTCGGCATAGATCAGGCGGGGCTCGTTATAGTAACCCAGCCACAGGTCCTGCCCGTATTCCTCGCCAACGCGCGCGGCCTCGGCCAAAGGCATGTGGAATGGGTCTTGCGGCCAGACGCAGTTTTCGACCGAAAGCGAGCCCATGGGCACATCGCCCAGGTCCTGGCCGAACATGTCGGCAAAATGTCCCCGGTGTTCCTGAAGATAGGCGTGGATGCGTTCAGCCCCATCAACCACGGGCAAGCCGCAAGCCGTCCGCAACCGCGCCGACATCAGCCCGCCATTGATGGACGTGTTCTCAAGGAACCGCCAAGCGGGCGCCTGAGAGATCGTCACATAGGGATCATCCGGATTCTCGGCCGCCATCAGGGTCGAGTTGACGACCGACACGGCAAGCCGCATCCTCAGCAACGGCCAGATCAGGTCAACCTCATCCGCCCGCAGCCGATTGGCCGCGTGATAGCCCTTTACCAACGCAGCCAGTGCCCGTTCCGGTTTGGGGTGATCCAGCACGACATACGCGCCGGCAATCGCCAGATCGCAGATGCGCGGCGCGGCGCACATGTCGCCCAGATCGATCAGGCCCGAGATCCGCCGCCGCTCGCTCAGTTCCCCTTCGACCAGAATGTTGTAGTCATTGGCGTCATTGTGGATGGCCTGTTTCGGAAGATCCGCAAGGACATCCGCGATTGCTGCGAACCCCTCACAGATTTCCGTCAGCAGCGCCCGCCGCGCGGGGTCAGAGATCGCGTTTAACTTGTCAGCAATCCAGCCCGCCTGCATCAGGTCCCATTTGAAACCGGTCCGGTGCAACCCTTCATGCTCAAACCCTTCCAGGGCCCGGTCGGTTGCCCCCAATACGCGGCCCAGTTTCAGGATCAGCTCTTCGGATTTTGGGGCGGCCTTCGCGTAACATTGGCCCGGCAGGCACCCCAACAGCCAAACCAGCCTGCGCTGTCCTTCAGAATCGGCAATCTCGGGCAACATTTCGCCGGTCAGATCAGGGAATACCTTGGGAAACGGCAATCCCGGTGCCTCAGAAGCGATATGCGCCAGCGCCTTGATTTGCAGATCAACCAGATCCGCATCGCATCCGGCCCGCATGGCCTTCAGCACATAATCCTGACCATTGGTGGCGTGCACCCGAAAGTTCAGATCATATTCACCATCCAACCGCGTCAAACGGGCGTCCAGCCCCCAGAGCTGCCGCAGCGCGGCCGTCCAAAAAGCACTCAAATCGTCCATTCCCGTCTCCGCTCCGAACGCGCCGGAGCCCTCTTCATCTGGCCAAAATATCCTCTGAGGGAATCGCGCCTTCGCGCGATGGGGGGGCAGACAGCCCCCCGCGTTACCCCATGGCCCGCAGGCGCTTGATCAAAGACGAGGTGTCCCAGCGGCCACCGCCCAGTTTCTGCACATCCTTGTAAAACTGATCGACCAGAGCGGTGACGGGCAGGGACGCACCGGTTTCATTGGCGGTATCCAGACAGATACCCAGATCCTTGCGCATCCAGTCGACGGCAAAGCCATGTTCGAACTGATCATCCAGCATGGTCTCATACCGGTTTGCCATCTGCCAGCTGCCCGCCGCGCCCTGGCTGATCACCTCGACCACGGCCCTTCCGTCCAGCCCGGCCTTTTCGGCGAAGTGCAATGCTTCGCTCAGGCCCTGAACCAACCCTGCGATGGCAATCTGGTTGCACATCTTGGTCATCTGGCCCGCGCCGCTGTCCCCGATCCGGCGGCAGATCTTAGCATAGACCTGCATCACCGGTTCAGCCGCATCATACGCCGCCTGATCTCCGCCGCACATGATTGACAGAACACCGTTTTCGGCGCCTGCCTGGCCGCCCGAGATCGGCGCGTCCACGAAGGCGATACCCTGTGATTGGCCGGCAGCGTACAATTCCCGTGTGACCTTTGCAGAAACCGTGGTGTGGTCGACGAAAACAGCCCCGTTGGACATGCCGCGAAATGCGCCGTCCTCGCCCGTGCAAACCATGCGCAGATCGTCGTCATTGCCGACGCAGGCCATCACAAATTCGGCGCCTTCAGCCGCGTCTTTCGGGGTGGCCGCCATCGATCCGCCATGCTGCTTTACCCAGGCTTCGGCCTTGGCGGCCGTGCGGTTGTAGACGGTGACGTCATGACCTGAGGCCTGAAGATGCCCAGCCATGGGATAGCCCATGACGCCCAAGCCAAGGAACGCGACTTTTGCCATTTTGTGATCCTCTCCGCTGTTCGGTCGGCTTCAGCGGTGCGTGCCTGGCCGAAATGTTTGGCGAAGACAAAGCAAAGCTGCGCCCAAAGGGCAACCCCAAGTCAGCCCTTCCCGCCCAGATCCTGCAGGATCGGGCAATCCGGCCTGTCATCCCCGGCGCAGGCGTCGATCAGGTGGCTCAGCGTCTCGCGCATCGCGTTCAGGTCGGCGATCTTGGCTTCGATCTGCGCCAGATGATCCCGCGCGACCTGTTTCACATCTGCACTGGCGCGGGTTTCATCCTCGTAAAGCGCCAGCAATGTCCGGCAATCCCCGATGGTGAATCCCAGAGCCCGGGCCCGGCCCAGAAAGTTCAGCTTGTGCACATCCTGATCGCGAAATCGGCGATAGCCGTTGTCGTCGCGCAGCGGTTTGATCAGGTCGATGTCTTCATAGTACCGGATCGTCTTTGCAGGCAGGCCGGTGCGGGCGGACACATCTCCGATATTCATGCGTGCACCTCCTTGGCGGGCGGGATCGGGGTTTCCGGCACGCTGGCTTGAACGCGACGCAGACGCAGCGCGTTCGAGACGACAAATACGCTCGAAAGCGCCATTGCGCCCGCCGCCAGTGCCGGAGACAACAGATGGCCTCCGAACGGGTACAGCGCACCAGCGGCGACCGGGATCAGCAGGACATTGTAACCGAATGCCCATCCCAGGTTCTGGCGTATGTTCCGCATCGTTCTGCGGCTGATCTCGGTTGCATTTGCAACCCCGCGCAGATCGCCGGACATCAGAACGACATCAGCCGTTTCGATGGCCACATCGGTGCCCGTCCCGATGGCGATGCCGATTTCAGCCGTTGCCAGCGCCGGGGCGTCATTTATGCCGTCGCCGACGAAAGCCAGCGTTCCGAACTGGTCCCGCAAGGCGGTGATCGCATCCACCTTGCCGTCGGGCAGCACTTCGGCGGTGACGTGATCAATCCCCAGCCGATCAGCCAAGGCCTGCGCGGTGCGCGCGTTGTCTCCGGTGACCATGGCCACGGTCAGACCCATTTGGTGGAGCCGCTCCAGCGCCTCTTCTGTGCCGGGTTTGACCGGGTCGGACACAGACAACGTGGCTGCGGCCTGCCCATCCAACGCGACGAACAATGGTGTAGCCCCTTCGGCGGCGCGGGCCTCTGCCTCGCTTGCCAGGGGGCCAAGGTCGATCCCGCGTTGTTGCATAAGCCGGTGCGACCCGATCAACACGTTGCGGCCTTCAACCAGCCCCTGCATGCCAAGCCCGGTAAGCGACAGGACGTCCGTCGCCTGTGGCAGCGCCGCAGGCCCGGCCCGGGTGATCGCCGAAGCTATCGGGTGCTCCGACCGCGCCTCGAGGGCGGCGGCCAGCCGCACGACCTCATCCCTGTCAAACCCGTTCGCCGTCAGAACATTGTCCAGTTCCGGGCGGCCCAGTGTCAGGGTCCCGGTCTTGTCCAGCGCGATGACGCGTGCCTGCTGAAGCTGCTGCAAGGCATCGCCCTTGCGGAACAGCACCCCCAGTTCGGCCGCGCGCCCGGTGCCGACCATGATCGAGGTAGGAGTGGCCAGACCCATGGCGCAGGGGCAGGCTATGATCAGCACGGAAACCCCGGCGACAAGCGCCAGCGGCAGGGCGGGGCTTGGGCCGAAGATCAGCCAGGCCGCGACGGTGATCACGGCGACCAGGATGACCGCCGGGACAAAGCGATATGTGATCCGATCGACCAGACCCTGGATCGGCAGCTTGGCCCCCTGCGCCTGCTGCACCATGCGAACGACCTGAGCCAGCACCGTGTCGCCCCCCACGCGCGTCGCCCGAACCCGCAAGGCGCCGGTGCCATTCACGGTGCCACCGACAACAGTCGCGCCAGCTGATTTTCCAACGGGTATCGGCTCGCCCGTGATCATGCTTTCATCGACGTAAGAGGTGCCCTCGAGCACTTCGGCATCCACCGGCACACGTTCGCCCGGGCGGATGTGCAGGATGTCGCCCACAGCAATCTCGGCGATAGGGCGGTCTTCTATCCGGCCATCGATTTCGACCCGCGCGCTTTTGGGCTGAAGGCCCGCCAGTTTACGAATCGCGGCCCCGGTTTTGCCCTTGGCGCGCGCCTCCATCAGCCGGCCCAGAAGGATCAGAACGACAATCACAGCCGCCGCCTCGTAATAGACGTTGGCAGTTCCGACCGGTAACGCGCCGGGGGCAAATGTGGCTACGACCGAATACAGATAGGCCGCACCGGTTCCCAGCGCGACCAGCGCGTTCATATCCGGCGTGCCCCTCAGCAACGACGGGATGCCCTTGCGATAGAACACACGACCGGGTCCCAGCAGCAGGGCCGTTGTCAGGGCGAACTGAATCAACTGGCTGGTCTGCGTACCGATGGTGGCGTGTACCCAATGGTGGAAGGCGGGGATCATGTGCCCGCCCATCTCAAGTATGAACACGGGCAGGGCAAGAGCGGCCGCCAGCAGAGTGGCCCGGGTCAGCCCTGCTGTTTCAGTGTCTGCGCGGTCTTCGGGTGTCGAAGCGGCTTGAAGCCGCGCCGGGTATCCGGTGTCGGTGACCACCTGTGCCAGCGCCTGTGGCGTCGTTGTCCCAGCAGCGTAAGTCACCGCGGCAGTTTGTGTCGCCAGATTGACCTGCGCTTCGATCACACCGGGGCTGGCCTTCAGCGCGCGCTCGATCTTGGCCACGCACGAGGCGCAGTTCATACCTTCAATGATCAGATCCGCCCGGCTGGTCTCGGCCGGATACCCTGCCGCGTCCAATGCCTTGGTCAGCGCCGAAACCGGCCCGTCAAAAGCCACCTGTGCGGACTTGGTTGCAAAGTTGACCGAGGCCGTTTCAACCCCGGGCACATCACGCAGCGCCTCTTCAACGCGTCCCACGCAGGATGCGCATCCCATGCCCGTGATTTTCAGCTCTGTCAGTGCTTTTTGCGCCATGCGACTCGCCCATGAAGTTTCCTTACTCACCAGATGGGGGTTCCAGTGACAGGAAGGTCAAGGGCCTGGGGCAGTTTTTTAATGCCCCGAGCCGCGCATGTTTCGTTCCATCATGCGCTGATAGAGGCGCGGTGACAGACGCTCGAGCCACCAGGACAGGCGCGCCACGCGGCCAACCGGGATCATGGGCTGCGATTTGTCCAACCCGCGCAGGATCGTTTCGGCGGCGGCCTCGGGGCTCATCTCGTCCATCCCGTCCTTCGCCGATCCGGGCCGCGCTGTGCCATCCGCCTGCTCTTGTGCGTTGCCGGGGTTGGTGGCCACAAAGGACGGGGCAGCGATCAGAACCTCAACGCCATGAGGGGCTTCTTCCGAGCGCAGCGATTTGAAGAACCCCTCCAGCGCGTGTTTCGAGGCAGCATAGGCCGTCCGATGGTAAAGCGGTGCAAACCCGGCCACCGATGAGATGGCCAGATGTGTCCCCTTTGATGCCCGAACCGGGTGCAAGAACGCGCGGGCCATTTCAACGGCCGCAAAATAGTTGATGTCAAACAGAGTTCGGTGGCTGGCCGCGTCGGATTTTTCAAAGCCGCGGATTTGCGTGACGCCGGCGTTGTAGATGACCAGATCGATACTGTCGCTGGTCGCGATCACCTTTTGAGTTGCCATGGCAAGCTGGTCGGGATCCGTCAGATCGCAGCCAACAGGCAACTGGTTCGGCCCGGTGACCAGACCTGAAACATCGAGATCCAGCAGCACTACCCGCCACCCGCGACTTTGCAGAGCATGGCTGAGGGCCCGCCCCAAACCGCCCGCCCCGCCGGATATGACAGCCGTCTTCATAGCCCCGCCTGCTTTTGCCAGAGCGCGAATACCTGGGCGCTGGTTTTTTCCGGCGTGTAACCGAAGTCGGATTTCAGGGCGGTGTTGTCCAGAACCGGTCGATATTGCAGAAATCGCACCTGTTCCGGCCCATAGCGGGACAGACCTAGCGGACGTGCAGCGGCCAAAGCCGATTTCAGCGCCCAAGCGGGCAGGCGCAGAACCGGTTTTCCCATCGCACGCGCCAGATCGGTCACGCCCATCGCGCCGTCCCCGGCGACGTTGTAAACGCCGTCCGGCCCGTCGGTTGCCGCGCGCTTCAGGATGCGTGCCAGATCATGCGTCCAAATGAACACAAACGGGCTTTCGCTGCCGACCACGGCCAGCAGGCGGGGTTTGTGAAACAGGGCGGTGATCTGGTTTTCGGACCCGGCCCCCAGAACCGTGCCCACGCGCAGCACGACCTGTTCCAGATCGGGGGCGGCTTTGCGAACCTCGGCCAGCATCTCTTCGACCTGCCTTTTGTGATCGGAATACGGGAACTCTGGGTTGCCGCGCAACGGATCATCCTCGCGCAGGGGCACGGGGTTGTCCGGGTGATAGCCGTAGGCCGCACCCGAGGATGTGACCACCAATCTTCGCACTCCGTTTGCAAGGGCCGCGTTCACCACCTTGCGGGTGCCCTCGACATCAACCGCATATGCCGCTGCCCGTTCCATTTTTGGCGGAGGCGTCACGATGGAGGCCAGATGCACTATGACTTCAGGCTTCACGTTGGAGATCACGCGCGCGGGCGCGTCGGTCGTTACATCCAAGGGCAGATAGTGGACGTTTTCCGGCATGCTGTCGGGGCGTTTGATATCCGTTGCAAAAACATCGTGCCCCTTAAGTTCGGGCAACAGTGCCTGCCCGACCATGCCGGCGGCGCCTGTGATCAGGATACGGCTCATCGCGCGGCCTCGGTTCGGGCCATGACCGACGCCAGGGCAATCCCCGAGATCGCGTGCCAGATGCCCCAGAATGCGGCCACGACGGCCATGCCGCCCAGCCCGTGGAAAAAGGCAAAGATCAGCACCAGCCCAAGGCCGGAATTCTGAATGCCGGTTTCGATGGTGATGGCACGGCGATCGAAAGGGGACAGCCGGGTCAGAGTGGCCACAACCCAACCGCCCCCCAGCGCCAGGGCGTTGTGAAGGATCACAAGCCCGGCAACAGCCCCGGCAAAGCTGAGGAAGAACCCCCAGTTCGCGCCCAGGGCAAGTAAGATGAAAGCCGCAAAAATACCCATCGACAGGTATTGCAGCGGCGCACGCATCCGTGCGGTCAGGGCCGGGCGGCGCTGGTTCAGAGCGATGCCCAGGACCAGAGGCAGGATCAGCATCAACCCGACAAGGATTGCGATTTGCACCGGGTCAATCTGGGTCTGTTGCAGGATCGCGCGTGTCGGCGGATACAACCCGCCCCAAAGCGCAATGTTGAAGGGCGTCATGAAAATCGCGCCAATGGTGGCAAAGGCGGTCATCGACACCGACAGCGCCGCATTGCCACCGGCGCGGTGCGTAATGAAGTTCGAGATATTGCCCCCCGGACAGGCTGCGACAAGGATCAGCCCAAGCGCAATTGACGGTCGCGGGGCCGTCACCCACACAAGCGCAAAAGTCAGCGCCGGCAGGACCAGAAATTGGGATACCAGCCCGACGATCACTGGTTTCGGCGCGCGTCTGAGGCGATCAAAATCCCTTGGTGTCAGATCGATCGCAATCGAGAACATCACGATCGCCAGTATCGCATTCAACAGCGTCAGAGAGGCCGGGCTGAAATTCAGCGTAATTTCGTCGATACCACTCATACCGTGGCTTTCCGCAGCCGTTCGATCCACCCGGTGACAGCCTTTCTGTAGGTGGCCTTGTCGACGTAGTAAGCCATTCGCGGCAGATCGATATAGCTCATGCCTCCGGTGGCGCGCTTATAGTCTTTTTGTTTTGCAGCCTTCAGATCGGTCGCCACCGGGCAGCCCTTTTGAAGGCCTTTGATATAGCGCGCCACCATTTCGGCCTGCTCGTGCCTGCCCTGCCAGCCCAGACCCGTGGCCTCGACCATACCCAGCACAAAAAGATCGTCCCGTTCGGGGTGCATCGCGTTCAGGTACAGATGTGGGGCATCGCCCTGCCAGTTCAGCAGGGCCCGGTCGATGAACGGATAGTGCAGCTTGTATCCGGTCGCGGCGAGAATCATGTCATATTCTTCGCGCGTGCCGTCCTTGAAATGCACGGTTTTGCCTTCCAGGCGGTCGATATCGGGGCGAATGCGCAGGTCGCCATGGCCCGCGTGATACAGGACCAGCGAATTGACCACCGGGTGGCTTTCGTACAGCTGGTAATCGGGCTTGGGAAAGCCGTATTTCTGCGGATCACCGACAAACCAACTGAGGATGAGGCTGTCCAGCTTGCGCTTCAACCACATCGGCAGGCGGATCTTGCCGCCCATCGTGTCGGCCGGTTTGCCGAAAACGTATTTCGGCACGAAGTAATAGCCGCGCCGCATGGACAGATCGCAGCGTTCTGCGTGATGGATTGCGTCAACCGCAATGTCACAGCCGGAATTGCCCGCGCCCACGACCAACACGCGCTTGCCGTCGAACTGACTGGGGTACCGATATTGCGAGGCGTGGATCAACTCGCCGTCAAACGTGCCAGGAAAGCTGGGCATATTCGGTTCCGACAAGGTGCCGTTTGCAATCAGTACCCCTGCGAATTCAGCCTGATGCTCACCTTCGGCGTCCCGCCAGCCAACACGCCAACCGTCACCGGATTTGCCCAGCGGAGTGATCCGGGTGACTTCTGCATTGAACCAGTAGCTTTCACGCAGGCCGAAACGATCGGCAAAGGACCGGAAATAGTCGCGCATCGCCCGATGCGAGGGGTACTCGGCCACAGCCTCATCCATCGGGAAATCCTCGAATTCGGTCATGCGCTTTGAAGAGATCAGATGCGCCGATTCATACATGGTTGATCTGGGGGCATCGATATCCCACAGACCGCCCACATCCGAATGCAATTCGAAGCCCTGAAAGGCGATGCCCTGTTCCTTGAGCACCTTGGCTGCCGCCAAACCCATCGGCCCCGCCCCGATCAAGGCGAATGCGTTGCGCGTCTGTGTCATGAACCCTCCCGAAGTTCGTGATGCTTAACTTGAACGAACGACCAAAATAAGGCAAGATAATATTCATGAGTCCAAAAAACATAGAAAAACCAAGGCAAAGAGCACCGTCCAAGCGATCGCTTGAAACCAAGGCGCGGATCATGGATGCGGCTGAAACCGTCTTTGCCGAACGGGGATTCGAGGGTGCGTCGATCCGGGATATCGCGGCCTTGGCGGGGGTTCAGATTGGTCTTGTGCACCATCATGGTGGTGGCAAGGAGGAGTTGTTTTACAAAACCGTGGCGCGGCGCGCGGACGCGTTGGCGCAGCTTCGGATCGACGCGTTGAACAGGGCCAAGGCCGTCGCTCCGCTGACGCTTCACAGCATTCTGGACAGCTTTATCCGACCCTATGTGGACCTGGCAGAAACGGGTGGGCCCGGATGGATGGCATATGGGCGGTTGGTGGCCCACGTATCGGTTGACCCCAGGTGGCGCGATATCGCAGCGGAATGTTTCGACCCTACCGCCCAGCTGTTCATCACCGAGATCGCCACGCTTTACCCGGATGTCGATCCTGCGGTTTTGGCAAGTGGCCAGGTTTATTCGGTCTCGGCGATGCTGGCCCATCTCAACAGTGGATGGCGGGTCAAAGCCCTGTCGCAGGGCGGTGACGTATCAGGCATGGACCGTCTGGTGGACTTTTGCGCCGCCGGTATCGAAGCAATGGTACGATCCGACCGTTGATGAACCATCACGCGGCGCCCACTTGTGTGTTCAATCGTTGAGCTGGCGCCTTGTATCCTAAGTATCTGTTTCCAAAAGTTGGACAATTGGCGCAGGCTAGATGATTGTGTCCTTTTTGACGCTCTTTGGGGCGTCATTCGCCTTGATTAAGGTGAAAACGTGGCGTCAATGTGGCGCGTGAGCTGGGAATATGATCCTGTTGTGCTACTCTTTCCCAGAGTGGTTTGTAACGAGTATTCATACGTAAGGTGGGCACATGACATTCATACGAAACATAGCTGCGATCGCTGTTGCAGGTGTGATGACCGCAAGCGGTGCGTCGGCGCTGACCATTTCCAGCATCTCGCCCTCTTGGCAAAACGTAAATCCAAGTTCCGGCGTTACTGAAAGCACCTCTGGTTCTACGATTTCTCTTCGCTGGGGAAGTGGCAGCAGCTCGAGTGGTTACGATTTCACGCCAACTGGCACGCCAATTTCAGGTCTGATGCCTGGAACTGCTTTTGCTCTGGGTCAGTTCTCGCATCTGAATTTCCCGATCACGGGAACAACGCTGAGCTCGGTCGACCTTCTTGTCGACATACTGATCAGCGGTGGCCCTCTGGTGTCTTCGTCGTTTGCGCTGACGCACAACGAAACATTGAATCGTCCAAGCAACTGTCCGGCGGATTCCACCCCTTGCGATGACATCGTGACCATTACCAATACTCTGGGCTCACAGAGCTTCAGCTTTGGTGGGCAGAATTACGTGTTCTCGGTCCTCGGTTTCTCTCAGAACGGTGGCGGCACCATTTCAAACGGCTTCAGCACAACGGAAAACATGCAAAACGTCGCGACCCTGTACGGCCAATACACGATTGCCCCTGTGCCATTGCCCGCCGCTGGCTGGCTGCTTCTTGGCGGCATCAGTGGCTTGTTCGTAATGGGCCGCCGGAAAAAGCGCAGCACGGCCTGACCTGACTTTTCGTGCTCTCACCATTCGTGTGGTGAGAGCAGACCTGGAACCGGGTCGCGTTTGGGCCAGGATGTTCAGTCTTTCAGCGTATGCGCGCCGTGGGGCCGAGTTGATGGCTTTGGCTTGAAAAGATTTGCGCTTGCCGGGCACCTGTCGCAATGCCGCCCGGGCATCACTCTTGCTGCAAATGTTCGAACAAAATCTTGCTGAATACCGATGGCGGCGATGTTCGTACGGCGCTGGGCGAGACGAAAAAACCGAACATGATGATCAGAATGATCAGGGCAGTACCGGCAAGGCAAGCCGCCGAGAGGTGAAAGACCGAGCGAACCATTGCGACACTCCCTATTCTTGATATCCGGAAATTCTGTGAGGGCTGAAACGTCAACCTGACTTTGCCAATTGTTGTTTCAGTCTTTGGTTTTCCGCCTGCAACTCTGCCAACTGCTGCCCCAGCCTGTTCAGATGAGGGCGCAACTCTGCTTCGGTGAAGCGCGGCGTGATGTGGCTTGGGCAGTTCCAGTCCAATGCCTCGACGCGGATGATCACGGCCCGTTCGGCCGGTCCCTCGGCCTCTTCCGGGTAAAGGGTGGCGGCCGCTGTTTCGCCTTCCGTGAACTCTACGCGCCCAAGGATCTTGAGACGGCGTCGGTTGGCGTAATCCATCAGGATCATTGCAATGCGATCATTGCCGTCCAGATTCCCGCGCGAGATATACTGTTTATTGCCCGAAAAATCCGCATATCCGATGGTCTGAGGGCCAAGTACCTTCAGAAACCCTGTCGGCCCGCCCCGATACTGCACATAGGGCCAGCCGGTCTCGGACACGGTGGATTGATAGAACCCGTCCCGCGCCTGAATGAACTCTTTCTCGGGGTCTCCGATCAGATGGCCTTGCCGCGGGCCACCTGCAATGAACTTGGCATAGGTTCTGGCCGATCCCATCCTTTCTTGATGGGCGCGGACAGCGGGTGTGAAGGTCAGTTCGGAAAAAGCGCGGGGCATTGGAAAATCCTTTCAAAGACCCAGTTCGGACAACCCGGGGAGGTCATGAGGGCGTTCGCCCAAGGGCCAATGGAACAGCCTGTCATCTTCGGCTATCGGAAGATCGTTGAGCGAGGCATAGCGATGTGACATGCGCCCGTCATCGGCGAATTCCCAGTTTTCATTGCCATAGGATCGGAACCACTGACCGCTGTCGTCGCGCCATTCATAGGCATAGCGTACGGCAATGCGATTTCCGGCAAAGGCCCACAGTTCCTTGATCAGACGATAATCCAGTTCCTTCCGCCATTTGCGGGTCAGAAAGGCGTGGATGTCGGCGTGGCCGGACAGGAATTCAGCCCGATTCCGCCATTGACTGTCATCCGTATAGGCGGGCGTCACGCGGTCGGGATCGCGACTGTTCCAGGCATCTTCCGCCGCGCGCACTTTTTGAGCGGCAGTTTCCAACGTGAAGGGGGGCAAGGGGGGTCTGGACATTTCGCAAAAGGCTTTCAGGTGAGGGAGGCGGCAAGAAGAGCCATGGTCAGAAGGAAGGGGACGTACTGAGGTGGAAAAATGCTGGCGCGACGTTTCATCGGTCAAATCCTCGGGTGTACAGATCGGTTAACTTACAGGCAAAGTGTACCGATCTGTAAACTTTTGCAAGTGGAAATTTCATGGTGAGACAAGGCGGCTGGTAAAACTATTTCAAAACAATGCTTTGGACTGAGGTCATTGTACTTCACGTTCCATGATAATATGTACAGAACGGTACACCATGGAGCCGAATCATGCGCCCAAACAAACGGGATGAGTTGGTCAGCAAGGCCCTGAAGGTCTTTTACCGCGACGGGTTTCACGCAACCGGCATGGACAAGCTGGTTGTGGAAACGGGCGTGTCCAAGACGTCGATGTACAAACATTTCCGCACCAAGGAAGACCTGATCATCGCCGCGCTGCGCTTGCGGGATGAGAACTTTCGCAACTGGTTCTTTCAGCGCATCGACGAGATGGCGGAGACACCGGCCGATCAGATCATCGTCAGTTTTGATGCCCTGAAAGAGTGGTTCGAAGAGGACGGGTTCCGGGGCTGCATGTTCATCAAGGCCGGGGCCGAGTATCAGGACAAGGATCACCCGATCCATGAACAGGCCGCCGAACACAAACAGCTTTTGCTGGAACACTTCGCGGCCATAGCCCAACAGGCCGGCGCGCATGATCCTCGGAAGCTCGCGAGTCAGATCGTGTTGTTGCAGGAAGGAGCCATCGTTTCCGCCGTCCTGCTCAAGAACTGCGATCCGGCGGAAGACGCCAAGGATGCGGCCAAGCACCTTTTGGCCAAAGCACTGGCTTAACCCCGCCAGTCAAAAGGTATTCTCTGACATCGCAGGCCGAGACGTTGCGTTGTTCCTCAAAGGGACGCGGCGTCACAAGGATTGGCGTGAACCGAACACGGCGCTAGCCTTCTCGGAAAGACCGATTGGAGGGCGTTCAATGTCACTTTTCACTTCGACTGCGGCATGGGTCACTGATGAACACCGCATGTTCGCGGATATGGCGGGTCGGTTCATGGATGACGAACTGTCGCCCAATATCGAAACCTGGGTTGAAAACGGCGTTGTGGATCGCGATTTCTGGCGAAAGGCCGGCGAAACCGGGCTGATGGCGGGTGCGATCCCTGAAGAATATGGCGGCGTCGGCGGCGGCATGGGCTTTGACGCCATCACGGCCTACGAACAGGGCGCGCGGGGTGATGCGGGTTGGGGCTATGGCATTCAGTCGATCGTGACCCACTATCTCACCGCTTATGGCAGCGAAGATCAGAAGAAGAAGTGGTTGCCCAAACTGGCGTCGGGTGAATTGGTCGGCGCGTTGGCAATGACCGAACCCAGTACCGGTTCGGACGTGCAGGCGGTGCGGACGACGGCCGAGAAGGACGGCAACTCCTACCGGTTGAACGGGTCTAAAATCTTCATCACGAACGGACAGACTGCGGATCTGATCATCGTGGCCGCCAAGACCGACAAGACCGCTGGTGCACGCGGCGTTTCGTTGATCGTGGTGGAAACCGACGGGTGTGAAGGTTTTCGCCGGGGGCGGAACCTCAAGAAACTGGGCATGAAGGGCAATGACACTGCCGAGTTGTTTTTCGAAGA
Source organism: Ruegeria sp. HKCCA5463 (assembly GCF_013034175.1). NCBI lineage: Bacteria > Pseudomonadati > Pseudomonadota > Alphaproteobacteria > Rhodobacterales > Roseobacteraceae > Ruegeria > Ruegeria sp. HKCCA5463. The sequence goes on along the minus strand of NZ_WQFL01000005.1, from coordinate 106,082 downwards.
TGTCAAAGTGCCGATGACAAACCTGTTGGGACCCGAGGAAGGGCAGGGTTTCTATCAACTGATGAAACAGCTGCCGTGGGAACGGCTGAATATCGCGATCATGGCGCTGGGCGCGATCGATTTCGCCATCGCCGAAACAGTGAAATACGTGCAGGAACGCAAAGCCTTTGGGCAGCGGGTGATGGATTTTCAGAATACCCGGTTCAAACTGGCGGAATGCAAGACCAAGGCCGAGGTTCTGCGCAGTTTCATCAATGATTGTATCGGGAAACTGGAAGCAGGCGAACTGGACGCGGCCACGGCCTCGATGGCCAAATACTGGGGCTCTGAGGTGCAGAATGAGATCATGCATGAATGCCTGCAACTGTTCGGCGGCTACGGGTTCATGATGGAATACCCGATTGCGCGCCTTTACGCGGATGCCAGGGTACAGATGATCTATGGCGGCACCAACGAGGTCATGAAAGAACTGATCGCGCGATCGCTCGACGTCTGAGCCCACCACGCGGGCTCTCCCGCCCGTCGTCATCATTCCTGACGGAATGACTCCTCCGGTTGGGCCCGGCAGGCCCGGGCAAAGCCCGTTCCTGCCGGGCCTGTTTCGTTGTCGCAGCACGGGTCAAAAGGCGGCTTGCAAAGGGGGGGTATCGGTATGATGATCCGCCGACAAGACTCAGAGGCCCGACGTGAACGATCCCGAACTATCACTTTGGCAGACCACTTGCACCGAGACAGTCACCGCACCGCCCCTGACTGCTGACGCAGCGGTTGATCTGGCTGTCATCGGAGGTGGCTACACCGGCTGTTCAGCGGCTTTGAGCGCAGCCCGCGCCGGCGCGTCGGTCTGCCTGCTCGAGGCGCAGGAGATCGGGTTTGGCGGTTCGGGGCGCAATGTCGGTCTGGTCAATGCGGGGCTGTGGCTGCCGCCGGACGACATCCGCACGCATCTCGGTACTGAACCGGGGAACCGTTTGATCGACTTGCTGGCCAAGGCGCCGTCGGATGTGTTTGCCTGGATCGATGAATATGGCATTGCGTGTGAGCCCGTGCGCAACGGAACCCTGCATTGCGCTCATTCCGCGTCGGGTTTGAAGGACCTGAAAACGCGTCATGCGCAGTTGAGCGAAACCGGAGCGCCGGTTGAGCTGTTGTCGGCGGATCAGGCCGGTGAACGCACCGGCAGCCAGGCCTTTCAAGGTGCCTTGTTCGATCCACGGGCAGGAACCATTCAGCCTTTGGCCTATGCGGTGGGTTTGGCGCGCGCGGCGTCACAGGCCGGGGCGCGGATACATACGCAAAGCCCCGTGCAGACCATGACATATGAGGGCGGGCACTGGGTTCTGGTGACACCGGGCGGGACGGTTCGGGCAAGATCGGTCATTCAGGCGACGAATGCCTATCATCTTGCGTTGCCGGATACCGCGCCTGCCTATGTGCCGGTCTACTATTTCCAGTACGCCACGGCCCCGCTGACCGACAATTTGCGCGCCAGTATCCTGCCAAGGAAAGAAGGGTGCTGGGATACCGGGCTGATCATGACGTCATTCCGGCTGGATCAGGCGGGTCGGATGATCATTGGCGGCATGGGGGATCTGGGACATGCCGGCCGGGTTGCACATTCCGGTTGGGTCCGGCGCAAGCTGGCCGAGCTCTATCCGCACTTGGCCGACCAGCCGTTGGAACACGGGTGGCACGGGCGGATCGCAATGACATCCGATCATATTCCAAAGATCACGCAGATCGGCCCCAACGCTTTGGCCGCACACGGGTATTCCGGTCGCGGTATCGGCCCGGGCACGGTGTTCGGCCGCATGATGGCCGAAAGCCTTCTGGCCGGTGATCCCTCGCTTCTGCCGGTTCCCGCCGTGTCGGAACACCGCGAAAACTGGACGCGCGTGCGCCGCGCCTTTTTTGAATCCGGCGCGGCGCTGACGCATCTTGTAAAGGCGCGGTTCTAAGCTCAGACAGACCGGGTGATACCGCCGTCCACCCGGATATTCTGTCCGGTGATGTAACCGCCGCCCTCCGAGGCGAGCAGAGCGACGACCGAGGCGATCTCGTCGTAGCTGCGCCCATAACGACCCATCGGAATGCGGCTGCGGAATTCTTCTTTCTCGGGCAGGCTGTCAATGAAGCCCGGAAGAATGTTGTTCATGCGGATATTCGCGGCGGCAAATTTGTCCGAGTACAGCTTGGTGAAGGCGGCCAGCCCGGCGCGGAACACGCCCGAGGTCGGGAAAACCGGATCCGGCTCGAACGCGGCAAAGGTCGAGATGTTGATGATCGAGCCTCCCCCCTGCGCCTGCATGATCGGGGTCACAAGCCGGGTTGGGCGCACCGCGTTCAGGAAATAGACATCCATGCCGGTGTGCCAATCCTCATCCGTCAGCTCGAGGATCGGGGCGCGGGGACCGTGACCGGCAGAATTGACCAGAACGTCAATACGCCCCCAATGGGCCATGGCGGCATCGACAAGTTTCTGCAAATCCTCGGTGGACTGGTTCGAGCCGGTAATGCCGACGCCGCCCAGCTCCTTTGCCAAAGCTTCCCCTTTGCCCGAGGAGGACAGAATGCCGACCTTGAACCCGTCCGCCGCCAGCCTCCGGGCGGAATCCGCCCCCATGCCGCTGCCGCCCGCCGTGATAAGTGCTACTTTTTCCATTTGACATCTCCGTTTTCAATTGATCCCAAGATGGCCGTCGGACAGTGGTTTGACCAATCAGTTCTGCTGCCTCTATTCTGTAGAAAATCTACAGGATAACAGCATGACCGCCCTTCCACCCCTAAACGCCTTGCGCGCTTTCGAGGCTTCTGGCCGTCACTTGAACTTTCGACTGGCCGCCGAGGAACTCGGCGTTACACAAGGTGCCGTCGCGCAGCAGGTGCGCGGGCTTGAAGCACGATTGGACGAGGTTCTGTTCGATCGCCTGCCGCGTGGGTTGCGACTGACCGAATCCGGGCGGCGGTTTCACGCGCCGCTGCGTCGTGCCTTCAGGTTGATCGAAGAGGCCGTCGAAGACCTGTCTCCGGACCGCCGGGTCACGTTGTCGGTCACGCCCAGCTTTGCCTCGAAATGGTTGGTGCCGCGTTTGTCGGGCTTCACGGACCTGTATCCGGACATCTCGGTTCAGGTGGATGCGCGCGAGCGTCTGGCGGATTTCAGTTCGGATGGCGTCGATCTGGCTGTCAGGCAGGGTCGAGCGCCGTTTGCGGCGGAACTGGAAGCGGTGCCCTTGTTCTCGACCGAATTCATCCCGGTATGCAGCCCTGCCATGGCGAGGGAAGTCAGCACCCCTTCTGACTTGATGAAGCAGGTATTGCTGAACGATACCCACGGATTGTGGCCCTTGTTTCTTGAACGGGTGGGGGTAAGCGGAAAGCCCAGAATGATGAGCTTCAGCCAGACCAGTCTTGCGATCGACGCGGCAGTTTCGGGGCAGGGTATAGCACTGGCCAATGCGCCTCTCGTCGCGCCCGAGGTGACCTCGGGCCGTCTTGTTCAGCCGCTTGCGGATGTCCTGGTTGAAGATCTGGGCTTCTATGTGGTTGCACCCCGCAAGCCACGCCAGCCGAAACTGGTCGAGATCATGCGAGACTGGCTGTTGTCTCAGGTTTGAAGGGATGCGGCGATTGCCTCGATCCGGGCCCGCAACCAGCGATGTGCCGGGTCATTGGCCGACCTCTGGTGCCAGACCATGTAGATCGACACTGGCGCGCATTCGAACGGCAGTGGCGCGCAATCCAGCATGGCCAGCGGGCCCTGTTTCATCAGCGCCGTGTCGGTCGAGATCAGGTCGCTGCCCTGTATGAAGGCCGGGATGGCGTTGAAATGCGGCAGGGTCACCACCGCTGGCCTGATCTGGCTTTGATCAACGCCACGCATGACGGCGCGGGCGTTGCGACCATCGGCAAAACGCACCTCGACATGATCGCAGTTGCAATAGGCGTCCCAACTGTCCGGGGGCGTGCGCTGCGTGGCGTCATAGAACAGCATCAGCGGGCTGGTCATCAGGCGTTTTTGAAAGATGTCCGGCCCGTCCGGCGGCAACGGGGTCAGCATCAACTGGCATCTGTCACTGCGCAGCAGCTCGGGGTCGGGCACGCCTGAAGGAATGAATTCCAGCCGCAGACCTGCGCCTTCGGCACGTGTTTCGCGAAGCAGCTGCGGAAAGATCAACTCGCGCGGCATATCATTGGTGGCGATGCGGATCCTGATCTGTTCAGACTGTGGGTCGAACGGCCGCCCTTCGGTCAGCGTCCGCATTCCGTCCAGCACCTTTTGCGCGGGCTCCTTCAGGGACAAGGCGCGCTCGGTCGGGGTCAGGCCCTGACCGGACCGGACAAACAACGGATCGCCCAGCACCAGCCGGAGCTTGGCCAGCGTATGGCTGATGGCCGATTGCGTAACGCCCAGCCGATCCGCAGCTTTCGAGACCGAGCTTTCCTCGAGTATGGTCAGAAAGGTGCGCAGAACCTTGCCGTCTAGATCAGTAAAATCGATTTTCTTCATATCGCTTATGATTATGCATGAATGGTTTCGCTGTCCATGACGGGGTAGGGGATGGGTGGCAACAGGAGGCGCATAATGGGAATCCGCTTTTTCTCGGACAAGAACCGGCCCGTTCACATGGGGCGATACCCGTTGGAGCGTTTGACCCGACAAGAAACCATGCCGGATTTGTCGCCCGTGCCCGCCATGGGCGAACTGAGTTTCCACCGGCCGGAACGGCCCGACAGCATCGTCAACGCCATGGGCGAGTTTCAGGCGATGCTGGACGCAATTCGCGACGGGTTGGTGAACCCGATTGCATCTGAGATCCCATCAGATCCGCAGGAACGCGCCAACCATCTGAAGGCATTTGGGTATTTCAACGATGCGTCGATGATGGGCTGCGGGCCGTTGCCGTCAGATGCGCTGTTGGACGAACCACGCCGCAACCCCGATATCGACCGGCTTGCCCATGCGCTGCGCACGCGCCAGACCAAGACGCTGGCCTCTGGGATCGATCTCATCATGGCGGATCTGAAAGACAGTATGGAGGCCGCGCCCAAGCCGATTGGCGGCCACCGTCACGCCATCGTCTTTCTGTACGAACATAACCGCGATCCGGACCCTTCCGAACCCGGTACGGACTGGATCATCGACGCGCAGGATCATCGCGCCTGCCTGCTGGCAACCGAAAATGCCGTGGTCATCGCCAACTATATCCGACTGCTGGGTTTGGACGCCCGCGCGCACAGCGTGATGTCGTCCGAAGTCGATCTGGGCAAGCTGGCCGTGGCCGCCGGTCTGGCCTCGGTCGAGGGCGGCAAGCTGGTTGCGCCGTGGCTGGGCACCAGGTTTGGCCTTGCAGCCGTGACGACCGAGATGCCCGTCGCGCATGACCGGCCGCTCAGGCCCATGGCGCAACAGCCGTGGTTTCGGACCCAAGGCCCGGCATGGTGGCTGGGCACGGGATTTGCCAAGAACGCCCTCAACCGTGACCCATATGCCAAACGACGCTATGTGGACGGGGCCCATCCGTTCGAAAAACTCAAACGGGTCGAGACCCCGACAACCTATATCGACGAAGAGAATGTTGCCCGCGTTCCCAAGCGCGCCGACATGTTCGCCCGCGCCCAGTTCGGCGACATGGGCAAGTCATTGCAGGACGCCGCGAAAGGCGGGTACTACGTGCGCAAAGCCGCGCCCAGTTTTGCCCAGCGTCGCGCGCTGGGTGCATTCGTTCTGTTGCAGGACGGTGAAAGCGCTGACCTGCGCAAGTCAACCGATGCCCGACGCAATGCGGCAAACATCAAGGCGGCGACCTATTTCCTTGGGGTCGATGCAGTGGGCCTCAGCCGCTGCCCAGAATGGGCGTGGTATTCTCATGACGCCACCGGCGAAGAAATCGTGCCGCCTCATGATCAGGCCATCAGCATGATCATCGATCAGGGCTATGAAACGATGGAAGGTGCCAGTGGTGACGACTGGATCAGTGTCGCCCAATCCATGCGCGCCTACCTGCGCTTTTCGCTGCTGGGCGGAGTGATCGCCCAGCAGATCCGCAACCTCGGTTACAAGGCCAAGGCGCATACGGTGATGGATGGCGAGGTGCTGCAACCGCCGCTTTTGTTGCTGTCCGGTCTGGGCGAGGTCAGCCGGATCGGAGAAGTTATCCTGAACCCCTATCTGGGCCCGCGCCTGAAATCAGGCGTGGTGACGACCGACATGCCGATCACGCATGACAAACCCATCGATTTCGGCCTGCAAACCTTTTGCGAGTCCTGCAACAAATGCGCCCGCGAATGTCCCTCGGGCGCAATCACCGCGGGACCGAAGCTGATGTTCAACGGTTATGAAATCTGGAAATCCGACAGTCAGAAATGCGCCACGTACCGTGTGACGACCCCGGGCGGTGCGATGTGCGGGCGCTGCATGAAGACCTGCCCGTGGAACCTCGAAGGCATCTTCGCCGAGCGCCCCTTCCGGTGGGCTGCGATGAACATCCCCGCCGCCGCGCCCGCGCTGGCCAGGCTGGACGATGCGGTCGGCAATGGCGGGCTGAACGACATCAAGAAATGGTGGTGGGATATCGAGTTGCAGCCCGACGGCGCCTATCGCCCCACGACGCACCCGTTGAACCGGCGCGATCTGCAAAAGGATCTGGACCTGAAATACGAGGATCAGACCCTGGCCGTCTATCCCGCTTATCTGGCTCCGCACCCCTGGCCCTATCCCTTTGCAATGGACCGAGAAGCCGGGATTGCAGCCTATGAGGCCATGGTGACGGCCGACGAGTACAAGGCCCGCAAGGCAAGCGGGGACATGTCGATCATCCATCGCTATCAGATCGCCGGTGATGCACCTGTGATGCGGGTCGCCGTGACCAAGGTTGAAAAGATGACGACGGATGTCACGAAATACGAATTTGCATCGCTGGACGGTGCGCCCCTGCCGGGATGGACAGCGGGCGCACATCTGGACGTCCTGGTCGCGCCGGAATTTCTGCGGCAATATTCCATGTCGGGCGACCCGTCGGATCGTACGAAATATCAGATCGGCGTGCTGCGCGAGGATGACGGGCGTGGCGGGTCAGCGCTGTTGCATCGCATCTTCACCGAGGGCCGAAAGGTTTTCGTGTCCAAACCGATCAACCACTTTGAATTGGATGAAACGGCAACCAGAACATTCCTCATGGGCGGCGGCATCGGAATCACCCCGATGATCGCATTTGCCCATCGCCTGCATGCGCTGGGCCGCAAGTTCGAATTGCACTATTCGGCCAGCACACGGGGCGGGGCGGGGTATCTGGATGATCTGGCCGCCATGCCCTGGGCGGATCGCGTTCATTACCATTTCTCGGATGAAGGCACCCGCGCCGACCTGAATGTGATTCTGTCCGGCTACCGGGATGGATGGCATGTCTATACCTGCGGGCCGGATCGTTACATGAACGGCGTGATTCAGGCGGCCGAGCAGCAGGGCTTTCCCGAAGTGGCACGTCATCTGGAATATTTCTCGGTTCCTGAAACGCCTGAATATGAAAACCACGCGTTTGAACTCAAGCTTGCGCGTTCGGGCCGGACACTGCCCGTGCCCGCAGACAAGGACGCGGCGCAAGTTCTGAACGAAGCCGGTTTTCATGTGGATGTGAAATGCGCAGACGGCATCTGCGGCGTCTGTAAATGCGGTGTCATTTCGGGCGAGGTCGAGCATCGGGATTTCGTTTTGTCCCGCAAACAGCGCGAAGGCGCCATGATCCTGTGCCAAAGCCGCGCGGCGGAACCTGATGGGGTGATCGAGATCGATCTCTGAACCCTGTCCAAAAGCGACATTTGGAAGTTGAATTTTGGTCGCTCGGCCCATGGACGCCGGACGAGGGGTGAATTAACGTCGCCGCGAACCCAGATATTCCTGACCAACAGGTACGAGGTAGCTTCATGGATTATCACAGCCCCGCCAGCTTTGCCGAAGCTTCGGCTCTGGCCGCGAACGCGACGGGCATCACACGTTTTCTGGCGGGCGGTACGGATGTATTGGTACAACTGCGCTCGGAACTGGTGACGCCCGATACGCTGATCGACATCAAGAAGATCGACGGCGTGCGTGACATCACCCGCAATGCCGACGGCAGTTGGACGATCGGCGTGGCCGTCACCGGCGCCGAGATGAGCGAGCACCCCGAGCTTGGCCGCGACTGGCCCGGTGTGGTCGAGGCGATGGACCTGATCGGTTCAACTCAGGTTCAGGGCCGCGCGACGCTGACGGGCAATCTGTGCAATGGCTCACCTGCGGCTGATTCCGTGCCCGCCATGGTGGCCGCAGGCGTGACCGTCACCGTAACCGGCCCCGATGGCACGCGTGACGTTGCGGTTGAGGACATCCCGACCGGGCCCGGCAGGACCTCGCTGGCGAAGGGCGAGTTGATCTCGGCCATCAACATCCCTGCACGCGGCGATAATGGGGGCGACGCCTATCTGCGTTTCATCCCCCGTACCGAAATGGACATTGCGGTGGTGGGCGTTGGTGTGAACCTCCGCCTGGATGGTGACGTCATCACCGAGGCGCGCGTGTCGCTGGGTGCCGTGGCACCGACCGTTCTGTTGGTTGAAGACTGTGCCAAAGCGATCATCGGCAGCACTTTGGACGATGCCGCCCTTGACGCACTGGCCGCGGCCGCGTCGGCCGCCTGCAATCCGATCGATGACAAACGAGGTACGATCGCGTTCCGTACCGAAGTCGCTGGCGTTCTGGCCAAGCGTGCCGCAAAGATCGCCTATGCCCGCGCGAAGGGAGAAAACGCATGAGCAAGCTCCACGTATCCACCACCGTGAACGGGGACGCAGTCGAATACCTGTGCGACCCGCGCGAAACCCTGCTGGACTGTCTGCGCGACAAGCTGAACCTGACCGGCGCCAAAGAGGGCTGCGGCACTGGTGATTGCGGCGCGTGTTCGGTCACCGTCGATGGCCGCCTTGTGTGCTCGTGCCTGATGCTGGGTGTCGAAGCCGAAGGCAAGCAGATCGAGACCGTCGAAGGGATTGCGGATGGTGACATCCTGCACCCGTTGCAGAAGAAGATGATCGAATATGCCGCGCTTCAATGCGGCATCTGTACCCCGGGCATTCTGGTGGCGGCGAAGTCGCTGTTGGAGAAGAACCCCAATCCGACCGAGGAAGAAACGCGCTATTGGCTGGCGGGCAACCTGTGCCGCTGCACCGGCTACGACAAGATCATTCGCGCCGTGATGGACACGGCCGCTGAGATGCGGGAGGCGTCATAATGGCTCTGGACGATCGCAAAACTGATTTCACCTTCGTTGGCACCCGCCCCGATCGCCCCGACGGTCTGGACAAGGTGACGGGCCGGGCCAAGTTCGGTGCGGATATCTCGGCCCCGGGCATGTTGCACGGCGCGATTCTGCGTTCACCCCATGCCCATGCCCGGATCGTCAGGATTGATACCTCGAAAGCCGAGGCATCGAAAGATGTCAAAGCCGTCGTGACCCGTGCCGATTTCGCCGATGTCCCATTCAAGTCCGGGCTCGAAGGCGAATTCTGGAATGTGCTGGAAAACGTCATGGCGGGGGAAAAGGTGCTCTATGACGGGCACGCGGTTGCTGCGGTGGCGGCTACATCTGCCTTGGCGGCCCGTGATGCGCTGAAACTGATCGAGGTCGAATACGAGGTGCTGCCGCACGTCACCGATGTGGACAAAGCGATGGCCCCGGATGCGCCGGTGATCCGGGAAGGTGCTGCGGATTATTCGGTGCCGGAAGGGATGCACCCGAACGTCGTGCGCTATCACGAAAGCGGTCACGGTGACGTCGAAGCGGGCTTTGCCGAGGCTGATCTGGTTATCGAAGACAGCTTTGTCACCGAGGCGACCCATCAGGGCTATATCGAACCGCATGCCTGCCTGGGCATGCTGGGCAATGACGGCAAGGGCGAGTTGTGGTGTACAACCCAAGGTCACTGGATCGCGCAAAAGACCTGTGCGGCGCTGCTAGGAATCGAAACCTCTCAGCTGCGCGTCACGGCGTCTGAAATCGGCGGCGGTTTTGGCGGAAAGACCACGGTCTTCATCGAACCCGTCGCGCTGGCGCTCAGCCGCAAGGCCAACCGTCCGGTCAAGATCGTGATGACCAGGTCCGAGGTTTTCCGTGCCACCGGGCCGACCTCTTCTGCGTCGATGGACGTGAAGATCGGCATGAAGAAAGACGGCACGATCACGGCGGCGCAGGGTGTCTTCCGCCTGCAAGGCGGGGCCTTCCCCGGCGCCCCGGGCGACATGACGGCCATGTGCGCCTTTGCGCCCTACAACCTGACCAACGTCAAGCAGATCGGTTACGACGTGATGTCGAACCGTCCGAAACAGGCCGCCTACCGCGCGCCGGGTGCACCCATGGGCGCCTTCGCCGTTGAATCCGTCATTGATGAGCTCTGCAACAAGCTGGGCCTCGATCCTATTGATGTGCGTCTGAAAAATGCCGCGCATGAAGGCACGAAGGCCAGCTATGGCCCGACCTACGAACGCATCGGTCTGGTCGAAACCCTTGAGGCTGCCAAAGCGCATCCCCATTACTCGGCACCGCTGAAGCCGGGGCAGGGGCGCGGGGTTTCCTGCGGTTTCTGGTTCAACCACGGGGGCGAGACCAGCGTTTCACTGGCACTGTCCGAGGATGGTTCGGCGCAGTTGATGGTCGGAACACCCGACATCGGCGGGTCGCGCGCATCCATGGCTCTGATGGCGGCCGAGGTTCTGGGCATTCCGTATGAAAACATCCGCGTGACCATCGCCGACACGGCGACGCTGGGTTACAACGACGTGAGCCATGGTTCGCGCGTGACCTACGCGTCGGGCCTCGCGACGATCAAGGCCGCAAGACACGCGGTCGAGAAACTGTGCGAACGTGCGGCGGCCAAGTGGGGCATCCCGGTCGATGCGGTGAAATGGGAAGACGGCTGCGCGGTGCCCTCGGGGCCCAATGCAGGGGATTTCGACCCGCTGCCTCTGGCCGATATCACGGCGGATATGGGATCGACCGGAGGCCCGATTTCGGGCCATTTCGAAGCCACCCCTGAAGGCGCGGGCGTATCCTTTGGCACCCATATCGTCGATGCCGAGGTCGATCCGGAAACCGGCAAGACATCGATCACCCGCTACACGGTCATTCAGGATGCCGGCAAGGCGATCCACCCGACCTATGTGGAAGGGCAATATCAGGGTGGCGCCGCGCAGGGCATCGGCTGGGCACTGAACGAGGAATACATCTATGGCGAAGATGGCCGGTTGCAGAACTCGATCTTTCTTGACTACCGGATTCCCGTTGCCAGTGACCTGCCGATGATTGACACGGTGATCGTCGAAGTGCCCAACCCGGGCCACCCGTTCGGGGTGCGCGGCGTGGGCGAGACGGGCATCGTGCCGCCCCTGGCCGCCATCGCCAATGCGGTGTCCAATGCGGCGGGTGTTCGGATGAAGCAACTGCCGATGTCTCCGCCGCGCATTCTGGCGGCCCTGAAGGAAAATGGTTGAGGTCCACCTCTGGTCCGGCCTCCGGTCACTGACCGGGGGCCAGCAAGTGGTTGAGGTCGAGGCCAAAACCACCGGAGAGCTTTTGCGGGCTCTGGTCCGGGCCCACCCGCAGTTGCAGGCCCCCATTGACGCGGGGGTCTCCATCGCGATCGACGGGCGTGTCATTGCCACAGGGCTTACCGAGCCGATTCCCGAAGGCAGCGAAGTCTATCTGATGCAACGTCTCAGGGGCGGTTAGGCGTCAGGTGACCAGGGCTCGCGCCCGACCATCCGGTCAGCTTCTGCCGTGATGTCGTTCATGTGCTGCTCCAGGCTCAGGCGCAGGGTCTCGATTTCCTCTTCGCTGGCCTTGCGGGGCACCGTTTCAGTCCATTCCCGGCACAGAAACACGCCTTCATTTCGCCAGGGGCGGGGCATCAGAAGGTGATCCCAGGTTCCCGCTTCGCGACCATGTTTCGTGGAGAAGGTGATACCGAATACGCGCTTGCCCGAGGTGCGCGCCCATACCAGCGGAACCGTCGACAGAACCCGTTCCGGCCCGCGCGGTCCGTCTGCCGCGATACCAATAGAGATACCCTGCTTCATCTTGCCCAGAACCTGACGTGACAAGGCGACGTGGCGTGTCTTGCTGGCCATGGCGATCGTGTCCATGCCAAACAGCTTTTGTACCCGGCCCACCATGCTGCCCGCCCGGGCAGAGGAGGTGATCGAACAGATGCGCCCCTTGTCCAGCGGGAAGAAATAGGGCGACTGCGCCAACCGTTGGTGCCAAAGCACAACGATGACAGGTTCACCTTGTTCGACCAGCTGATCCAGTTCTTCGTATCCGATGCGCTGCCAGCGTGTGTTTCGGTTGACCAATCGAATGTAAGTGGCAATCCGGCGGGCCACCCAGTTCAGCACGGCTTCGCTGTCTGCGATCTTCTTGCGGAGGTTCACACGGGGTTCCTTTTGCTGACCGGACCTTGTCTTAGCGCACTGCACATTTTGCGCAACTTGTTTGTCGGCCCAGATAGTGGCGTGGAATTCGAAAAAGCCTCTTGAGTCCGCCGCGCGGCTGTCATATCTGGGGCTCACCACAGGGGTATAGCTCAGTTGGTAGAGCGACGGTCTCCAAAACCGTAGGTCGCGGGTTCGAACCCTGCTGCCCCTGCCATTAAACTTCCATACATTACAGACGTTTAAGCGACTTTCGGGCCGTTGTCTGTGGGTGCCGAGTCCGCAGATCGGTCCACAGCGACAGTATTAAATCAACGTAATTTGTTGAACATGGACACCTTACGTTCTTTGAGTCGGTCGGTGACATGCAGGTAAGTATCGGTCGTCAGCTGGGCAGTTGAGTGCCGAAGATGGTCCTGAACTTCTTTGATCGAAGCACCCTGTTCCAGCATGTAAGTGCCAGAACCGTGACGGAACGAATAGAGCGTCAGAGACAGGCCAACGGCCCGAATTGCGACTCGGACCTTGCGGGCTAGGCTGGTTGGCCTGATGGGCAACAGACCATCGGCACCCGGCCACACATAGCCTTCCGGGTTCCACCCCAGACCCTTGTCACCCTTCGCGGCCAGATACGCTTTGCGCAGCCTTTCCAGATCGGCAATGGCCGGGTCGGGCAGAGCCAGGACCGCAGTCGATCCTTCGGTTTTGGTTTCGTGACGGACAAGGTAATCGTCACCCGCTCCAGACGCGACTTTGTTGATGTTCAGTGTCCCGGCGTTCAGGTCAATGTCATCCCAAGTGATCGCGATCACTTCACCCGGTCGGCACCCGGTGAAGAACAGCAGGCGCACATAGACCGCCAGATCAAAACGATCCATGCAGCCTTCCAGATGGTCGGTGATGGCATCCACATCTTCGAAGGTGGCGAAGGCCGCTTCAGTGCGCGGCACATGGGGCGCGATGGCCTTGGCAGATGGATCGTCGCGGATCACATCATCGCGCCATGCCTGCCGCAGTGCCTTCTTCAGAACAGCCCTTGTGTTTTTGATCGTGCGCGGTGCCAGACCATCCGCCCGAAGACCCTGCACCAGCTTGTCGAAGGTCTTGGCCGATACTTCACGCATCCGCACAGACCCGACATGGCGGTTGATCACTTCCACATGCTGTTTGTCCCGCGCGATGGTTTTGGGTGCTGGCCGCTTGCCTTTGTAGGTGTCGGGCCGGTTGTTTGCCCAATGCACCAGAAAGTCGGCCACGCTGCTGGTGGCATCTGCCGAGATTTGCACCCGGCGTTCGTCCAGTTCCCTTTCGTCCGCGATGGCCTGCGCTTCGCGCTTGCTGTCCGCCTTGACGGTGAAGGACCGTTCGACCATTGCGCCACCCTTGGCCGGGTCGGGCGCACGGTAGCGGGCTTTCCAGACGCCCGGTGACTTCTGCTTAATCGATGCCATTAGTCGGTCCTTTCCCACACCCAGTCCCAACCGTTTATGGGCCAGTCCTGCAAAGGTTTTTTGTCAACAAACGAATAGTGTTTACCGTTGTGCAGAAACACGGCGACAGTTTCAGGCCATTCTGGGTTCTGTCGCATATCAACCACTTTTGTGTCGGCAATTATGCACGCGACCTGTCTCCCGGACTCAATTGCTGCCTTCTCATTATCTGTGACCTGTGCAACCCAATGATGTACCGTCCCGTCTTCACCATACTCGCGGCCCGTTACTACAAAAACGTAATCAGGTCGGGTCGGCTTCTTTTTGAATAGTGCCATCAGTTTGCCTCCTCAGCTTGCCGTGCGCGGTGCGCAGCGGTCTTGCAGCGGTTGCTGCACATGCTGACGGGGCGGGTGCGACGGATGCGGTGCCACGCGCCACAGTGGTCGCATTGCATGAACTTCCACCCGTCACGCACGGCTGACAGCATTTCATTGGCCAGATGCGCCCGCACGGTCAGAGGCGTGGCGATAAACAGCATGTCTTTGGGATCGACCGACAGGTGCAATTCCTGGCTTTGGATAACGGCATTCATCAGGGTTGGCGTGATCCGGTCTGCATATTCCCGGTACCGGACAATCTGGTCGGCATCGGTCACGCCACCGTCAGCGGCCAGTTCTGGAAACGAAGCGGCGACCATCTGACAGGTCTTCGTCACTTCGGGCCAATCGTTGAATTGGGGAATGAACGGCGCGTCTTTCAGCGGTTCATCCAAGTTCCGACCGGGCGGGCCGAACGCGGAATCAGGGTCCATCTGACCGGTTGCGATTCGCGCAAACAGCCCCGGTATTGCCTGATCCGCCCATGTTTCTGGGTGTGTCATGTCAGTTCCATCAGTTAATTCTACGTACAGTAACGATACACGAGTCGCAAGACCGTAGGTCGTAATTAGTTACCGTACAGAATGTAATTGACAGTTACAGTATAGCTGAATGACGGTTGATCCATCGACACTGATGGAAAGGAACTGAAGCAATGCAGTTGAGCGATATTCACCCTGACAAGACGTACAGCATCGGCGTGGCGGCTGAAGTGACCGGCGAAGCTACGCATTCGATCCGGCGTCTGATCCGTGACGGATACCTGCCCGCTTTTCGCCAGCCCGGTCAGCGCACGTACCGCCTGAAAGGCCGGGACATTACGGCGATGGCCAACGGCGAACTGGCCGCGTGAAGCAGAAGGAAACTGACACATGAAAATTCGTTATTACGACTGCGTTATGAAGGGCGGATGCCCGCAAGACGTTCTGATCGAACGCCCGTTCGACTTTGACCCGAACGCGTACACAGATGCTATGCAGGCCGCTATCGGTTTTTACGCCGCTTTGCTCAAATTCATCAATGACGCCAAGCCGGAAGACTCTTGGTTCGGCCAAGACCCGGCGACTGAATTGTCATTTTGCGTGCCGGGTACGCACGACATGTTGGACGATCCGACCGCATGGGGCGTCATCTGGGAAGCCGGACCGTATCGCTGGTCTTTCTGTTCCGAGAACGAGCCGACGGCTTACCGAATGGGATGGGGTGATGGGCCGTGGGTTCGGACCTTTGCTGACCGGGTGGCAGCATGAGCCCTGAACAGATCGATGCCATCGGCCAACAACTTCACGACGCGATTGAAGGCGCGAAGAAGGTTGCCGACGAAACCGGCTACCCGCGATTGATCCTGCATCTGGAAATGATCGATGAAATCATTGGACCGATCCAAAGCGCACTTACCGATCTGGTCGAAGGCGAAACCCACTAAAGCGAACACCCGACCACATGGGCCGGGTGCTGATTGAAACCGGGTTGTCAGTTTTTGCCGACGGGCAACCCACCATCATCATGAGTATGAAATGAGTAATACACAAACCCGCCGCCGCCAGCAAGATTTCCAAGCCGGGGATCGCAAGTTCTTCCAACGCCACCCGGATCGACAATTCCGCCTGCGTCGTATGAGCCAGGACGAAATGGCCGTCGTGTTGGACGATGACGCCCCGAAACCGGCCGAGGGGAATGTCTGGGTGGTCGTTGTCCAGAATGTCGCGCCCGGTATGCGCACTTATCAGTCGTTCCAGATGATGAAGAAGGCGTCTGTGTTCTGCCACATGTGGGATGATTTCCACTGCGGATTTGCCGTGCATCAGGGCTGGTTGATGTGTCCCTATGTGGTCGCGCAGGCCATGACGAACCGGGGGATGTGCTGATGATTGAGTTTGACCGGTACCAAGTCCGCGAACGCACACTCGGCAAGACGGTCGTTTGCGCACGGGAACTGTATGACCAGATGGGCTGCCCGGCTGATGAATGGAACATGTCGGTCAGTCAGAGCCTGACCCGCATTTTGAAAGACCTTGGCTTCACGGTGGTGCGCAAGACGGATCGACCGGCTTATGGCGGCTTCTATGAGTACGCCAAGCCGATGCCGGAACCAGAGCCCGTGCCACCACGGCCACCATCGACCCAATCAATCCCGATGGACCCCAAGCTACTGATGCTGGCCGCAACGATCCGCGACCATTTCGGTGGCGGTAAACTGGCGGCTGAAGTTCTGCGGCAAACGTTCAAATAAAACGACCCGGTCACCGCATGGGGCAGGACCGGGCCAACTGAAACCCTTCGATGAAGGACAACTAAAGATGCCCAACGATACCACAGGATTCGCCCTGACCCTAGTCACCAAAGACGAAGGCATCATGTCGAAGTCGATCTATTTGAACGGCAGCGGGAAGCCGCACAACGACAGCAAACAATGCGCCTTGGAAACCGGCACAGCACAGACCATTCAATTGCCGACACTGACCCATCTGGCAGACCTATTAAACACGATGCCATCCAACCAGTGCATCACCTTGGGGATTATCTCGAATGACCCGTCAGGCGACACGCTATGGCCACTTGTGACCAAAGCGGTTGCACGGACCATGCCACCCGGCACGCACATCACCCGGTCACAAGATCACATAGGATACCGCGAAGGTTTGCCGGGTTTGATGCTGATCGACTTCGACCAGAAAGGAATGCCGGACCGAGTGCGCCAAAAGCTGCAATCAGTGCGGGCGGTTGATGCAATTTTAGGCCATATTCCGGGCGCGTCCCAAGTCGGTCACGTGTTCCGCAACAGCACGTCGTCAGGATTGCGCAACATCCAGACCGGCGAAACCTACCCGCACAATGGGGGCTTTCATTTGTATCTGCCCGTTGCGGACAGCGCAGACATAGACAGAGCGTTGAAAGTCCTTCACCAGCACATGTTCCTGGCTGGGTTCGGTTGGCATTGGGTCGCCAGTCGGGGTGCGTTGATGGAACGGTCTTTGGTGGACCGTTCCGTCGGAACACCGGAACGCCCGATCTTTGAAGGTGCGCCATTTGTGGCTGAACCCTTGGTGCAGGACGCAGCCAGCCGTGCTGCTGTCGTTTCACCGGGGGTGGGGGTGCTGGATACACGGATCGCGTTGCCCGACCTGACACCGGAAGAACAAGCGCAATTCGACAATCTGGTCCGACAATCGAAGGCGGAAGTGAGCGATGAAGCGCAAGCCGTTCGCAACACCTTTGCACAAGATGAAGCGCAACGTACCGGCAAGTCGATTGAGACGATCCGCAACGAATTGGCCATGGCTGACAAGGGTGTCTTGGCTGTCGATCACGTTCTGAAGTTCGATGATCCTGAGATTGGGCTAAAGACGGTCGGTGAAGTGATGCGTGATCTGATTTTTTATCACGAAAAGTCACTGGCCGATCCGATGGACCCGGATGACGGTCGCGGTAAGGCGATGGTTTTCAATTCCGGTTTGATCAACTCTTACGCCCATGGTGGTGCAGTCTACAAAATGACACCACCGCCTGACGTGATCGGTTCCATGATGCAGGCCGCAGGCGGGCCGGAATTTGGACAGATGCCACCGGGCGTCGTCCCGGTCGAAATCGACCCGGTCGTGGACAAGGTGGCCGAACTGATTTCGGGCGGTCAGGTGGACATGGCTTGCCGCACTGTCATCAACCCCCATGATCTGGAACACACAGCGCGTCTGATCGTTGCCGGGTACTTCACGGACAATGACCGGCGCGCATTGACCCACTGGCGGGGCGACTTCTATCGGTGGATCGGCACGCATTGGGAAGTGATGGCCGAAGATGATATTAAAGACGTGCTATTCCACTTCTTCAGCAAGATCGTTTGTTACGAGAAAGAGACGCAGGACGGGATCACACGCCACAAAGTCAGCCCGACCAAAGTGCTGGTGTCGAACTATGTCGCGGCACTGCGGGCGGTCACGAAGCGATCCGCAGCCATTGAACCGGGATGGAACAAACCGGAGCCAGGAACATGGCGATCCGTTCAGAATGGCATCCTTGATCTGGACACCGGCAAGCTGGTGGCGCACACGCCTGACTTCTTCAATCACACATGGATCGAAGCTGACTGGCAGGCCGATGCGGTCTGGACCGGGACACGGGCCGAAGCGTTCTTTAACGAAGCGTTGGACACGCCCGATCAGATCGGGTCGATGCAGGAGATTTACGGATACTTGCTGTCCGGTGCGACGTGGCTTCAGAAGGGGTTCATGTTCGTTGGCGAGAAACGAACGAACCGGCAAAGGTACCAACATCAAGTTGCTGAAGGCACTGGAAGGCAATCTGGTCTATTCGATCCGGTCCAGCTTGTTGGCCAATCAGTTCGTCATGGAAGGCGCGGTGGGCAAAAGCCTGATGGTGGTACCCGACGTGCGCTTGAGCAAGGACTCGGACTTCAGTGCCATTGGTGAATTGATCCTGACCGTGACCGGTGAAGACGATGTGGACGTGCAGCGCAAGAACAAGCCCGTGTGGACCGGCAAGACGACCGTGCGCCTGATCCTTATGTCCAACAGCATTCCGTTGCTGCGCGATCCTGACGGTGTGCTGGCCAGCCGGTTCATCTATCTGACCTTCCCCAATTCGTTCTATGGGCGGGAAGACCCGGAACTATTCGACGCGTTACTGGCCGAACGGTCCGCGATCCTGCGTTGGGCTGTAGAAGGCTGGTAGCGTGTTCGTAGCCAGAAGCGTTTCACCGTGACAGAAATCAACGCTCAGATGCAGGCCGACGCGGAAATGAGGATGAACCCAGTTGGTCAATTCGTTGAAGAACGATTGGTCGTGACCGGTGATCAGGAAGACTTCATGAGCAGTGAAATGTTGTTCGGTGTGTTCAAAGCGTACATCGATGGGCGGGATGTTGGTGATTGGACACAGGACGGTTTTTTAAAAACACTGAAAACCAAACCGCTGAAAATTACCTCTGGTAAAAATAAAACCCAAACACAGCGCGGTTTTCGCGGCGTAAAATTAAAAATACTGCCGATACCGTCCTGAATAGGACACCTAGGACACCTTTCTGAAATTACTACGCGTAAGGAAAAAAGAGTCCCTTATATACCCCGGTGACCAATAAGTTTCCGAAACGTGTCCTAGGTGTCCTGCCGATCAATCACCAAATCATCTAGCTGGAAATCTATAAGCAATGGCACAGAAGAAGACGCACCCGTTCTATTCATCACCAAAGTGGAAGAAGCTACGGACGTTGGCGAAACGTCGTGACAATTACAGATGCACGAACTGCGGTGCCGACGTTCGGCGTTCTGGTGCTGCAATAGTGGATCACGTCAAACCACGCGACCAGTTCCCTGACCTTGCCCTGTGGCTACCTAACCTTCGGACACTGTGCCGGTCATGTGACAACGCACGGCACCGGGAAAAGGGTAGGCGTCGGGATACGCCACAGATCGGACCTGATGGATTTCCTGTTGGTAGTGAATGGTCAACGGTCTGCAACGGCAACGATGATGAAGACAACGACACGTGAAGATCGTTCTTTGATTGATTGTGATCTTGAGCACATCCGTGCTCACCCCACCACCAACATCCATCCCCATCACCATCTTCACACAACGCAACGATGATGACTGATCACTGATCGTCAACGGATCAATGACGGATCGCTGATGGTCGGTCGCGTGATCAAGCTGGGGCGGGGTAGTCGGAAACAAAGTTAGGGAGTGCGTCACCGGCGTGGGTCCAAAACTTTCCATGCTAATTTCAGATTTGACCGGGGTTCACGCAAATATCTTGCAACGAATGGCAATTTGACGCCACAATACTACCGTCTAAATACAGCGATTCAGGATGATTTGCGCGCAATCAGACAGGATTTGCACGAATGCCCCGTAAACAGCACAAAACACGCAATGACAGCCTGACCGGCTTACGACAGGCCGCACAGGCCGATGAACCCGCCAGCGTGGCCGTGCCGGATGTGGCCGGATTGGAAGTGTTGAACGATCTGGGCAAACAGACCTTTGCCGACCTGTACCGATCCGCACCGGACAAATGGACGACAGCCGATCTGAATATGATCATGGAACTGGCGTTCGTGACGCAGCAGATGGCCGACAACCGCATCTTGTGCATGATGACACCCGCCATCGTCACGCACGTGAACGGATCGTCAGGTCGAAGCCCGATCCATGCACATCAGCAGGAACTAAGCCGACAGATGCAAGCACTGGCCCGCGATCTGGGATTGCGCACCAAGGATGGCATCGCCTTGGCGGCATCTGCGACCAAAGCACCATCGACCGCAGAACCAGAGCCAGGGGGTGAAAACGTCACCAGCTATGAAGCGTTCCTGAACGACGCAATCAACAGGGGGTAATGTGGTTCATTTACCATCGGACATTACCGAAACAGAAATGGTTCGCGCTAATGGGGGCAAGCCGCTCGAATGGCCGAACGACCCGCTTCACCGGATCGCGTACACACTTTGGCTAAGGAACAACCTGAAAGCCTTCGTTGATCAGGACCGGCTGAACCAAGCGTTCATGATCGGCAGTCACGGCAACCCCGATTCCGCCCATAAGGTTCACACTGCACTGCGCACGCTGGCCAAGATCAACGGCTATCACCGATACCACAACTGGCCGACCGGTCTGGAAGGCATCATCAAACTGATCAAGACGGACCCAGATGAATGGCCCGCAACGCCCAAACAGTACGGGTTGATCTGATGACCAAGCGCAAAAGTGAGAGACAAGCCAATGCGAAGACATCACCTAAACCACATCAGCGCGGATGGCCGCTCAGAGCGGCGAACCGGTCATCCGACGAAAAGCCTCAGATGACGGCAGTGAGCCCAAAGCAGAAACGCCATGCGATTAAGCAGAAAGACCTGCTAGCACCAGAAATCAGTGGTCAACAATCTTACTCAATTTCCGAGGATCGCGCCCAGAGATTGATTTCCTCTTCCGAACTGACCTCATCAATCTTAGCGAGTTCCGCTTCGGAAAATTCCAAATTCTGGACCGCACCTACGCAATCCACGATCTGCTCAGGTCGCGAAGCGCCAATAAGGGCTGTCGTAATCCGGTCCCCTCTCAGCACCCAAGCAAGCGCCATCTGAGCTAATGATTGACCGCGTGACGCCGCTATGTCGTTTAGAGCCCTGACACTCGTCAATGAACGTTCATTGATCATGCCGTCCAATAGAGACTTGCCTTGGGTCGCACGACTGTCTTCGGGAATGCCGTTCAGATACTTCGATGTCAAAATACCCTGGGCAAGTGGCGTGAACGCAATCGATCCCACGTTCAATTCGTCAAGCGTATCCAACAGCCCGTCCCGCTCAACCCAACGGTTGAGTAGGTTATACGACGGCTGATGAATCAGGCACGGCGTGCCAAGGTCTTTCAAGATGGCCAGCGCTTCGCGCGTTCGTTGCGAGTTGTAGCTTGAAATTCCGACGTAAAGTGCGCGCCCAGAGCGCACTATATAGTCTAAAGCTCCCATAGTTTCTTCCAGAGGGGTATCTGGATCATAGCGGTGGGAATAAAAGATATCTGCGTATTCTAACCCCATCCGCTTGAGCGACTGATCACAAGAGGCCACAAGGTACTTTCGTGATCCCCACTCCCCATAGGGGCCCGGCCACATATCGTACCCTGCCTTGGTAGATATGATGAGTTCGTCCCGATAGCCTGCGAAATCAGTTTTTAAAATTTCACCGAATGCTTCTTCCGCCGATCCCGGCGGTGGGCCATAGTTATTTGCTAAATCAAAGTGCGTTATGCCCAAGTCAAAAGCAGTGCGGCAGAGATCGCGCTTTGTCTGGTGTGGCGTATCTCCACCGAAGTTGTGCCATAGCCCAAGGCTTATCGCGGGTAGCTTTATGCCAGACTGCCCACAACGGCGATAGACCATTTGCTCGTAGCGGTCCGGATTGGGAAGAAATGGGCGTGGCCGAGGCTTCGGGGGGCGTTGTAATTTGCTCATCTGTCCATAATCCGAGATCATCACCCCGTGTCAATTCAACGAGATAGAAATCGGCAATCGGCGAAGCCTGCCGTATAGACGGAACATGCCTCAGGCATTGCCAGCGTAGATTGTCAAACTGCAAACTAGTCCTCGAATAACGCGCGAACCTTCGATATGTCATAGGCATGTTCCGTCAGGTTTTCAGGATCCCATTCGCTTCGCTCAGCTTCAAAAAAATCCCCGCCGTATACATGGATTGCTCCGGTCAACTTAGGGATAGGGTTTGTAACCGAGTGAATGAGGTCCTTACCAAGCGGAGCATATTCACCCGTCGACAATGCCCGAGCCCCCGCCGCTTCAATGCGCCCGTTAGGGTCATCTGCTACGCGCCGCCAAAAAATGTTATCTTCTCTACCACCATAAATACCGATCACGGCCCACATTTCGTGATTGTGGGGCATTATGGTCATTTCTGGCTTCCATACGACGTTGACGATTGTCAGATCACCTGACTTGTAAATGGGAAAAATACCGCTTTCGGTCGGCTCTCCCAAGGCTTGCGTCACGCCCGCGGGATCGCGCATCGCCCGGTCCACCACCTCAGCCACCGATTTGTGAGAATCGTCCTGATCTACTGCGGTCCGGCAGTCCGCTACAAACTGTTCCATGTTCCACATATCTTCAGCCCCCAATTGCATACGATAAATGCAACAGGGTAGCACAGGCTGTAAAATAGACGAAATTGGGACCCAGATTGCAGCTGCATGTATCGGGTATCTAAGACATCCAATGACTGCTTAGCGTTCTTTCGCCAGATCGGGGCGGATGTCTACTTTGCGGAACCATCCGTCGATTGCATCGCATACATTAGGCTGTCTGTTTGCTTAATCGAAAATGCGTTCGCCCTGCTCGTCGATCACCTGTTTCGCCTTTGCGATGCTGAAGCTTTCGCCCTGATCCCGGGTCTCAAAAACATCCGCTCTGATCAAAGTATGGGTCTTTCGATCTCCGTCGATGGTCTTCTCCAAACGGACCAACAGACGGTATTTGCTGCCTTCCGCCATCAGGTCGGGGAAGATCTCGAACCCTTTGTAAGAGAGCGGGTCCGGCTTGGACTTCTCAACGCCGCCGAAGAGTTTTGAGTAGAGAGACAACGGGCGGCTCCTTTCAGCCGGCTCTAGTCGGCGACTAGTGCCACTAAATGCCGGGCTGAAGAGCATTTCACGGTCAATTCGTTGGTTGCCCGATGTGAAAGTACTCACTTTATAAGGTCAAAATGTCCCTATCAGCAGTGAAGAACCAACCCAAAAGAGCGACGTCTGACACTACGCTGGTGTCGCAACAATCCTAGCGGCGTATCAGCTTCCCAGACACACTGATTTGACCTCTCGCAAATGCAATCCGAGCATCAGTAAGGTCGGCCAGAGTAGATAGGTTTGGATTTCAACGTTCTCTCCAAAGGTCAGCAGGAGAACTGTGAGCAACAGCCCGAGCGGCAGCCTCCCGCGTTCCGACTTTATGGCGTCCAGGGTGACGATTGCTAAATGACCGAGGAAGGGAACGAGAAACGCGGCAAATCCGGTCAGCCCTTTCACGAATAGCAATCCGTACCAGGTGTGATGGCTGCCGATCGGCATGTACTCAACAAGATGCGCACCGGGTCTGACTGTGCCGTGCCCGAAAACCATCGCATCCGATTGCCAGCGCTCATACGCTATACGCTGCAGAGTTTCGCGTACGCGGGTACTATCGGCGCGCGCGGATTTGAACCTGTAAAGGGCTCGGTTGCCGAATTCGACAAAGACTGCGCCCCAAACGGCTACGGTGGTGGTGACTGCAGACAATAGAATCCACCCCAAGCTGCGGGCGACAATTGGCAAGAGGCGGGGTGACAGCGAGCAGATCACCAATCCGACCATACCCATTCGGGACTTGGACATAAGGATCATCAGAACTCCGGCAGCCAAGCCGATGACCTTCCAGCTGCCGTGCTTTTCTTCCAGGGCAAATAGGACCATGCAGACACCCAACAAGGCTGCGAATGGCGACCAGGGCGCAAAGAACTGCCACCGCGGCGTGCCGCTGGCGGGGTCGATTGTATACAGGTAGACCGAGAAATATTCAGGTCCCGGGCCGCCCACTGCTTTAAGGGGAGATGTAAACAGCAGATGCGGCAGACCGGCATAGGGGGCGGCAATGAGCAACGGCAGAAGGCACAAGGTCCAAAGGCCCACTACACATTGCCCTCTAACCAAAACCTCGCGCCGTATTGGCAAAACCGCCCCTGCTAGGATAAACAACGGGATCAGCGCCCAACCCTTTGCCCATCCGATACTCGATTTGATCGTTTTGGTGGTGCCAAGGTTCCAGTCCGCGTGGCCTGCCCAAAGTGAGGCCAGCATCACCAGCATGCCAACGCTCCAGATCCAGACCAGAGCAGGTACAGGGCCCGTTGCACGCATATCCAAACGGATCACCGGGCCGAGATAAAGTGACACCCCGGCTATCGTAGCCAACATCCAACCTAGCACTGGACCGACAACATACAGCGCGCCAAGCCCGTAGAACGGCCATGTCCAGATCAGCGTACACCAGACGATCTTTTCGGCTGGCGTTTGAGGGGCAACACGCGTCAAACTGCGGCCTCTTTCTGGTCTTTCAGCAGCTTTGAGATCAGCGGGTTTCGGATCCATGCCAGAACCAAACCCATCAGCAGCATAAGGCTTGCAACGATCCCGGCGGCAATCGAGATCTTCTTGTTCGGCGAAGACGGGCGAGTCGGCAGAGACGGGTTCTCCAGAACTTGGATCAAGGGATAGGAGGCATAGACATCGGTCTTTTTCGACTCGGACCGCGCGATGGCAGAGGCGAACACGGCTTCTGCCACGGCGAAATCTCTCTGCCGGTCCTCCAATTCAGCGGCGATGGGGGCGAGGTCTGACAGGCGCAGGGTTTCCAAACGAACTTGCGCGCGCTGTGTCGCGACATGCTCTTCCAATCCGGCGCGCAAGGCATCTTCGCGCACCAACTCGCTGAGCAACTGCGCCCGTTGCCCTTCCGGCGCGCGATCCAGTCCACCGAGCTGCTCGACCTCAAGACCAGTCACCTGCGCCGCGCGTTTTAAAGCAACCGAACGCGCCCCTTCATATTCGTTTTGGGCATTCACATAGATTGGGTGGCGCGATCCGTAGGTCGCGTCGGCTTGCGCCAGCTTTGCAGCCCCCACCGACACATCCGCAAGCAACGATAGGTACTGCGCATCAGCATAGAGTTTCAGCGTTGCCGCCGC
Source organism: Ruegeria sp. HKCCA5463 (assembly GCF_013034175.1). Taxonomy (NCBI): domain Bacteria; kingdom Pseudomonadati; phylum Pseudomonadota; class Alphaproteobacteria; order Rhodobacterales; family Roseobacteraceae; genus Ruegeria; species Ruegeria sp. HKCCA5463. Next base: position 80,570 of record NZ_WQFL01000005.1, on the reverse strand, counting down.
TGCGTCAGAGGGCAGATTCAACGCGACTTGAAGCGCGGCGACACGTTCCGATTGGCGTGCCAGCTCGCTCTCCTGCGTTCGCAGCTCCTGCTTTGCACGGTCATTAGCGGCGACCTGCTCTTGGTATTGCGCGACTGATATCAGACCGCTTTGCGATTGCAGCTGTTTGATCTCGGCCCGCGTGGCCTGAATTGCGCTCGTGTAGTCTTCGATCGCGCCGGTATTGCTGGCCTCACGGGTGGCAATTTCATCGGCGCGCAGGGCGTCAATCTCAGCGAAAAAGGCGGCCACCAAGGCGTCTCCATATTGTTGAGCGTCTGCCGGAGAGGCCGCTTGAAGCTCGATATGGATCAGGCTGGTTTGATCGACCAGTTGCACCCGCGGCTTTCCAAACGCGTCCCGGTCAGCCTCTACCGTCTTGGCTGCCGCGTCGAGTATACGGTCGGCCGACAACAAACGTTTATACGTCTCGGTCGGGCTGATTGACCCGTTGGCAAAGGCGGAATTCGCGTATGATGATGCCTGACCGATATTGGCCAGATTGACCGATGCCGAAGCGCCAGATCCTGGCAGGATTAATGATGCGTGAGAGGTGTATTTTACAGGCGCGGTCGCCAAATAGCCGCTGATCGGGGCCCAGATGCAACTCGCCCCAAGAAGGTATAATGCCACGTAACGAGGCAGGCGGCCTACGTCGCTAAGGTGCCCGCCCTTTAAGATGCGGCGCCACCCGAGCGTTCTGAAATTGGATCGGGAAATGCGCACCCAATGCAGAAATTGCATGTCGCGCGTGGACTCAGAGGAGTTCGAAATCTGTTGCGGCATGGAAAAACCCTTTCTTACAAGGGTGATACACCGCATCTGATTGCTGATCATTCGCTCAGCAGGCTAGGGGCCGAGGGGATTGGGAGCGTCCCCTATCCCTTCGGATAGTTAGGCCTAGAACAACCCAGCCTCGCGCGCGGCCAGTGCGGCCTGCGTTCGATTGCTGACACCAACTTTTCGGTACAAAGTCTTCATATGCAGTTTGATCGTCGGCTCTGACAGATCCAGATCACGAGCGATTTCCTTGTTGGATTTGCCCTCAGTCAGCCCTTTCAGAACTTGCCGCTCACGCTCTGTCAGTTTTTGAGCCATGGGGTGGGAGTCTTCCGGCTGCTCTGCGTTCATGAAACCCGCAGGAAGGTATTGTTCCCCCATCGCCATAAAGCGGATCGCGTTGACCAGAGATTTAGCCGGTAAAGTTTTTGGGACGAAACCGGCTGCACCAAGCTCTAGCGCGCGTTGCGCCAGATCACGCGAGGTGTCGCCGGTAAACAGGGCCACATGCTGGGCACCGTCCAAAGCGATGCAGGTTTCAAGTCCGGCCAACCCGTTCATGCCGGGCATGTTCAGGTCCAGAAGAACCAGATCAAAGGCTCCGTCGTTCTCAATCAAAGTTTTCGCGGCTGGGAAATCCGGCGCGGTCTCCACCTCGATCCCGCCTGCTGCATCTATGAAGGCAACGAGCGTATCCAAAATAAGGTCGTGGTCGTCAGCAATAAGAACTTTCATCTCAAATCTCCGTCTGCCCCCAAACACACCCAAATGCGTTAGTAAAACATTGAACCCATGGCATGAAGCCTTCCTGACGGACAGGTGAATATCCAATCGGATAGTTCAGCGGGCCGTTTTCACCACGCTATGTGCTGCGGGGTCGTTTGAATAGACCTATTCTCCGATCCCTCTCCGGATGCTCGCCTATCGGTTGCAGGGTCTCATTGGCAGTCTGAAGCCACAGATTGTCATCGTTGATCGGAGAGTTCCATGCAGTTCCTGTCAGTCCAAGATATGCATAAAGGCGCGCAGCCAACACCCATACCAACTTTGGAAAAGCCTGAGATTTTGGGTCTGCCAGTTGTGAACGCCCGATCCGGACAGGTGATCTCAAAACTGCTGGATGGGACCCGCCGGACTGTGTTTTTCCTGAATGCACATTGCGCAAATATAAGGGCCCGCAACCATACATATCGAGCAGCTTTGGCCCGGGCAGATATGGTCCTACCTGACGGAATTGGGGTGGAGGTCGCGGCAAAGTTGCAAGGTGTCCAGCTGGCTGAGAATCTGAACGGCACTGATTTTGTGCCCAAGCTGCTGAAACGGGCCGCGCGTCTTGGGCAGTCGGTCTACCTGTTGGGGGGACGTCCCGGAACAGCTCAGGCAGCGGCGGCGCGGTTGCAGCACATGATCCCCGATTTGGCCGTGGCTGGCACGCGCGATGGATTTGAAGAGGCCGCGCGGGTTGATGAGGCGATCGACGATATCAACCAATCTGGCGCAGACATTCTGATGGTCGCAATGGGCGTCCCACTGCAGGAGCTGTGGATAACGCGGAACCGCCACCGGCTTGACCCTCGCATCGTGCTGGGCGTGGGGGCTTTGTTCGACTTCCTGGCCGGCAATGTACGTCGGGCACCGCGCATCGTTCGGCACGCCCGAATGGAGTGGGCATGGCGGTTGGCGATGGAGCCCCGCCGCATGGCCCGCAGATATCTAATGGGCAATTTCGAATTCCTCGGGCGTGCCGCGCAGAATTCTGTCCCTAAGGTCTCAGCATGTCGCCTGCTGGACCTCACTTTGGCGGTGGTCGCGCTGTCTCTTCTGGCCCTGCCCATGGCCGCAATCGCCGCATTGGTGCGATTGGACAGTCGCGGCCCCGCCTTTTTTCGGCAGACACGTATCGGCCGAAACGGGGTGCCCTTCGCGATGTACAAGTTCCGCTCGATGACGCAAGACGCAGAAGCGCGGCGTGCGGATCTGCTCAACCATTCGGATCGTGAGGGCGTGTGCTTCAAAGTCAAAAATGATCCACGCATCACTCGCGTTGGGAAGGTTCTGCGTCGGTTCTCTCTGGATGAACTGCCGCAAATCTTCAACGTGCTGAAAGGGGATATGTCGCTGGTCGGACCGCGCCCGGCTTTGCCCGAAGAGGTTGCCGCATATCCTGACCAAGCGCTGGAGCGCCTGCAGGTTCGTCCCGGTATCACTGGCCTGTGGCAGGTTTCGGGCCGCGCGGGCATCGGCTTCGACCGCATGATCGAACTGGATACAGCCTATGTTCGCTCCCGCTCGCCCCTTCTGAACCTCTTCCTCATCGCATTGACCGCACGTGCCGTCGTGTCGGGGCGCGGCGCTTACTAATCAACCCTAGGAGCATTAATATGACACGTATTCGCAAAGCTGTTTTCCCGGTCGCAGGTCTGGGCACAAGGTTTCTGCCCGCCACCAAATCGGTGACTAAGGAGATGTTGCCGCTGATCGACCGCCCTTTGATCCAATATGCAGTGGACGAGGCCCGTGCCGCCGGGATTGATGAATTCATCTTCATCACCTCAACCGGCCAATCCGCGCTGGAGACGTATTTCGGGCGGAACTCGGGGCTTGAGCGCAAACTGAAGGATGGCGGCAAAACCACCCTGCTGAACCGTCTGCGCAGCACGAACCTTGAGGATGAGACATACAGCTTTATCCAACAAGAGAGCCCGCGTGGTCTGGGCCACGCAGTCTCTCTGGCGCGAGACTATGTCGGTGATGAACCCTTCGCGGTGATCCTGCCGGATGATGTGATCCACGCGCAGCGCCTGGTCCTGGTGCAAATGGTCCAGAACTTTGAAGGCAGCCACATGATCGCGACCGAAGAGGTTCCATTCGACCGGATCAGTGCCTACGGCGTGGTCGATATCGAGCATAGCAAAGGGCAGGTGCAACATCTCAAAGGGTTGGTTGAAAAGCCATCCGCCGATGAGGCACCGTCCGAGTTTGGCATTGTCGGGCGGTATCTTCTTCACCCGTCGATCTTCGATCAGCTGGAAGGTTTGGCACCTGGCGCAGGCAACGAAATCCAACTGACCGATGCGATCGCGGCCGATATCAAAAGGACCGGATGCCACGGCTTCGCCTTTCAGGGAGAGCGTTTCGATTGTGGATCGGTCGCCGGATACCTTGAGGCAACCACCGTTTTTGCGTTGGAACGTGCCGAGCTGCGGGACGGGTTCAAATCCATGTTGCGTCAGCGCATGAACCTCCTGTCTGCTGCTGCATGAGACCGAGGCACCTATCCGTTCGGATAGGTGCGTATCCCCATGCCCATCTGTCGCTGTGGACCTCTTTCTGGTTTCTTACGGTCAAAGAAATGGAGACTAAGATGCGTCTGTTTTTTGCGATCCTCACAGCGGCGTTCACCTTTTGCCTGACGTCTGCGCACGCCGAAGACTTGGCGGCTCCGTCAGGAGAGGTAATTCTGACCATTTCAGGCAACATCGCGCAGACCAGGCCCGACGGGGCGGCGCAGTTCGATATGGAAATGTTGCAGGCGCTGCCGCAACGCAGCTTTGAAACCTCGACGATCTGGACTGAAGGCGAGACCAGCTTTGTCGGCGTTCCCCTGTCTGTATTGCTGGAACGGATCGGAGCAGAAGGTGAGACGATCCGGGCAACGGCGATCAACGACTACGCGGTTGAGATCCCTGTGGATTCGATCTCGGAACAGGACCCAATTGTCGCCTATGAGATGGACGGTGCGGCGATGTCACGGCGGCAGAAAGGTCCGCTATGGATCGTATATCCATACGACAGTGACACCAAGTACCAGACCGAGGTGATTTACTCTCGCAGCATTTGGCAACTCGACAGGTTGGAAATCGTTAAATAGCGTGGGGTTACTATACAGTATGAAGTGGGCGATGCGGGCCAAACATTGACAAGAAATTTCCAAAACCACTCGCGTCGCCGGTGGGCTTTCGGGCTCATCGGCATCGCCGTTCTGGGTGCCCTAGCTTTGGTCGTGTTGCTGTCCGTCAAGGTGATATCCGATCTGCGCGACCGGCAGTCAGCCCGGACAGACAACGTGCAATGGACGCTGACGCAGGTCGAGGTCGAGTTCCTGTTCTACCTCAACGCGCTAGAGGCTGGTGTATCGGATGCAGAGGCAAGCACCGAAAACCTGGACCTTATCCGCCGCCGTTTCGATCTTTTTTACAGCCGTATCGATATTCTGGACACCTCGCGTCTGTTTGAAACGCTGCGAAGTGACCCGAAATTCACTGAACCTCTGAGTGACGTCTCCGCCTATCTGGAGGCCTCGGTGCCTACAATCGACGCTAGGGATCCTGGGCTCATTGCGGGGCTGCCGGATCTCTATGACGGCGCGCAGGGGATCGCTCCAAAGGTGCGAGAGCTTTCGGTCTCGGCGATCTCGTACTTTGCAAGCCAGTCGGATCATCGCCGTGAGGAAACCGCGCTCAGCCTGTTTCAACTGGCCGTTTTGTCCGGTGGGTTGTTTTTGACGCTGACTGCGGTCAGCGCCTACCTCTTGGTGGTCAACCGCAAAGCTGATCGGCGGGGGCAGGCGATTCAGCAGGCAAACCAACGCATGAATACAATCCTGTCGACCTCATTGGATGCCGTGATCGTGGTGAACGCCGCCGGCACAGTGCTGGAGTTCAACGCGGCTGCACAATCGATTTTCGGGTATTCCGAGGCAGAGGCCAAAGGGCATTCGATCGGTGAATTGATTGTGCCTTCGCATCTACGCGAGGCCCACAACCAAGGCATGGAGCGGATGCAGAGCGGAGGCGACCGTCACGTCGTTGGCAAGGGTCGCGTCCAACTTGAGGCTATGCGCAAGAATGGGGATGTCTTTCCCGTTGAACTCGCGTTGCAATCCGCCCAGGCCGGGGATGAGGAAATCGTCATCGGTTTCGTCCGCGATATCTCACAAAGCGTTGCGGATCAAAAAGAGCTTGTCTCGGCCCGCGACCGTGCCCTTGCCGGGGAAAAGGCCAAGTCGGATTTTCTGACTGTTATGAGCCATGAGATCAGAACCCCGTTGAACGGGCTGCTGGGCAACCTCACCCTTCTCAAGAATACGCGCACGACCAAACAGCAGTCTCAGTTTGTCCGCAACATGGAGATCTCGGGCCAGGTTCTGCAAAGCCATGTGGATGCGGTGCTGGATATTGCTCGGTTCGAGGCCGGCAAGCTGTCAGTCGCGCACGAGCCAACCGACCTGAACGCGATGCTGCAGGACCTAGTGGATGGTCAAAGCGGCAATGCGGCCTCGCGCGGCAACTCAATCTCTTGGCAATGGGTGGGTGGAGCCTATCCGCATGTCGCGACTGATGCGCAAAGGTTGCGGCAAATTCTGCTGAACCTCGTGGGTAATGCGATCAAGTTTACCGAAAATGGCCGTGTTTCTATTGAGGTCGAAAGATGTGAACCTGAAGATCAGGGTAAGGCACATGTATACGAAGTGCGTGTGATCGATACCGGGGCTGGCATCGCCGATGATGAGATCGACGCCATTTTTGATGACTTCTACACCAGCGATCCCTCTATCGGTCGCACGGTCGGAGGAACCGGGCTTGGCTTGGGAATTGCCCGTAGGTTCGCGCTGACCATGGGCGGTGAGGTCGGGGCGGAAAGCACATTGGGCGAAGGCAGTGTTTTCTGGCTGCGGATACCGTTGCAGCCGTCGGCGCGCGACCAACTGCTAGAAGCTGCTCAGATCAATACCGAGACCGTTCGCCCTCTGAACTTGTTGGTGGTCGAAGACAACGAGATCAACCTCGAGGTCATCTGCAACATGCTGGCGCTGGACGGTCATTGTGTAACGACAGCGGAAAATGGGCAGGTCGGCGTCGACAAGGCCAGCAGTCAGCGGTTCGACGCGATCCTGATGGATATCAGCATGCCGGTGATGGATGGACCAACCGCTGCACGCCATATTCGTGGAGGTCAGGGGCAGTCGACCGATGTGCCGATTATCGCTGTGTCGGCCAATGTCCTGCCAGATGCGGTTGAGACCATTCGCGCCGCCGGTATGACGGCTTTCATTGGAAAACCGATTTCGCTGAATGCCCTGCGCAGGGCGCTTTCGGTGGTCACGCGCACCGACGGGCAGATTTCGGAGCATGCGCAGCCAGATCCGTTAGCGGAGTTGAAAGGCAGCCTCGGCCCTGAAGTCTTTGCCCGCCTGCATGCCAAGTTCATTGCCGAAGGGGATGAATTGGTTGAACAGCTAGAAACCGGGGCATTTGACCAGACAGATTTAAATCAAATAGCTCAGGCCTGTCACAAACTGGCTGGGAGTGCAGCAACCTTCGGCATGGAAGAGTTTCGAGAGGCGTTGGTTGCGGTAGAGACTGCAGCCAAAGAACACAAAGACATCACGAACAAACTCGCTGCAGTCTCCACTGCTTGGGAGCGGGCGAAATCATCGCCCGCTTGGGATTGACTTAGGGCGCCAGCAGCGCCGCTGCGCCGACGATGCCAACCGCGCGGGCGACCTCGGTCAGGCCGGTAACCTTACTGTCGTAGCACGCAATCGCATCTCCTGGCAGAACATAGGGGTCATAGTCATCGCGATCCCCACGTCGCAGCAGCTTTTCGATATTGCGTTCAATAACGATCGAGTTCCCGGTCATCGGGTTGCGGGTGAACAGGACCGCGCTGCGATTGGCATTGGTGGTCTTGGCCCCACCGACGCAATTGGTATCGACTACGGCCTGCAGGTAGCGCGTGCCATAGGGTACCTCACGCACGTCTCTTCCAATGGCCGACTCTGCGTTGCCGGTGGCAGGTTGCGTGAGGTTGGACATATAAAGCGTTACGCCGGGCGGGCTGATCGGGCTGGGACGCATCAAATCATCCTGGAAACACCCTCGGCTGTTGATCACGATCTGATCCCCGGTCAGCAGCATGATGTCGGTCGGATCCGAGCCTTCGAACACCCCGCGCAGGTCCATCCGGTAGATCGTGCCCTGCCGGTGCAGCTCAACTGCTGACAGATCCGCATCCGGGCGCACACCTCCGGAAGCGCGAATGGCGACCGAGAGGTTGCGCGCCTCGGTCGAGGCACCCAGCACGCCCTGACGCCCTCGATCCAGTGCGTCGCCGGGGATGCCTCCGATCTCGACCGAATGGGGTTCAAACACCGCGCCTTTCACGCCGACAGTGACCGAGGCGAAATCGCTGATGCGCGCCGTGACGCGCGGGGTACTGTCGTAGAACTGTGCGGCTACCAGAACCCGGGCCACGTCCCGCTCGACCTGCTCGGTCGTTCTGCCCTGCGCGCGCACCGGCGGCAGGTACGGCAGCTTCAGGTCGCCATCGCGGGACACAACATAGGTGTCGCTGAGAAGCTCATCCCCGTCGATGGTGATCTGCACCATATCATTGCGCGAAAGTTTCTCGCCCAGCAAAGGGCTAAGCGCGGGTTTAGACCATTTGGCAAAGGCGTCTGTGCCCTGATCCCCGGTCGGAGGCATACAGGCGCGCCCGTTCAAGTGTTCCGCTTGCAGCAAGGGCGCAATTGCCCGGCGCCGTGATGGGGCACGGTACTGGGCCTGATAGCTTTCGCCTTTTGCGACGGGTTCGATGTTGCGCGGGGTCTTCATGCTGCTGCAACCCGATAGAGCAATCGCGCTGACGGCCCCTAAAACCAAAACTTTGAAATGTCGTGTCATTTTGAACTCTCCTGAACTGCGTCCACAGCTACAGCAGTGTCTTGATGTGCGTCAGACCGGCATCGGGATTGCCGTTTATCCCATTCGGATAGGTCGCTCGCCCGATGGTCCGCCCAGCTGTCCTCCCGCGTCTGGGACAGGGATGCCGCCACCAATTAGAACTGATCCCGACACTGTTTTGGACATTTGGCGACATGACTCAGCGATTGGCACATACCAGTTTCTTGCGGCATCTGCTGGCCTATGCTGCGTCCGAAGTGGTTGCAAAGGCGTCGCGTCTTGTGGTCGTTGTCGTCGTGGCCCGCAACCTCAGCCCCGAGGCGATCGGTCTGGCTGCTGCTGCACTAGCGGCCGGGGATATCTTAAAGGCGCTGACCGAGAACGGCGTGGGGCAGAGGATTATCCTAGCCCCGCAGGCCGAGCTGCAACAGCGCTGCAACACCGCGCATCGTATTTTCTGGGTCTGGTGCGGGGCGCTGTTTGTGCTGCAACTGGCTATCGCTGCGTTTCTCTACGCGATGGGGCACGAGACGTTGGCGCTGCTTCTTGCCATTCTGGCCGGAGAGTACCTGTTCATGCCTGCCGGTCTGGTACAGGCCGCGCTTGCGATGCGTGAGGGCAAGCTGCAACAGACCGCCGCCATTGCCGGAGGGCAGGTGGTTGGAGCGAATGTCATGGCGGCGCTACTGGCGCTGCTCTGGGCCTCTCCGCTGGCCTTGGTGCTGCCCCGATTGCTGGCTGCTCCGATCTGGTTGGTCCTGATGCGCCGCCTGCGTCCCTGGACATCTGACACCAAACAAGGGTTTGCCGCCCTTCGCCCCTTTGTTGGCTTCGGTTGGGCCGTTCTGGGGGTCGAGATCGTCAAAGTTCTGCGCCTGCAGGCCGACAAGCTTGTCGTCGGCGCGATGCTGGGGGCTGAGAGCCTTGGCATCTACTTCATGGCGTTCAACGCTGGGCTCGGCTTGGCGACATCGTTCACGCAGGCCTTTTCAGTTGTTCTTTTCCCACATCTTTGCGCAGCCCCAAACAAAACCAAGGCGCTGCATCAAGGGCTCGGCACGTCCCTCCTGGTGCTGAGCCCGCTGGTTTTACTGCAAGCTGCGCTTGCGCCGGTCTATGTGCCGCTGCTGCTGGGGGCCGAGTGGCAGCAGATTTCGCCGGTGGTCTCGATCTTGTGCCTTGCCGCATTGCCAAGCGTCATCTGGTCGGCCATGGCCGGTTGGCTGCGGTCCGAAAACCGCGCGATTACCGAGTTGCGGGTCAGCGCGGTCTTGGCTTTCGCACTGATCCTCAACACCGCGATCATGGCCCCATTCGGGCTTATGCCAGTGGCGATCGGATACCTGCTGACCAGTGCTGTCCTGATGCTAACGGCATCTTGGGTGCTGCTGCCTCGGGATCACAAAACAACAGAAAGGTTCGGCTTCCAATGACCCGCTTTACCATCATTGTGCCGTTTCACGCCGATGTGGATACAATTGCCGACACGCTGAGCAGCATTCGCGCACAAAGCTTCACAGAATGGGAGGCGATCTGCGTCGGCGACCGTCCCTCAAACGCGTGCCTGTCCGTCGTGCTGGATCACATCGCGCAAGACCAACGTATCCGGGTCGCGAGCAGCCCCTTGGATGGCCCAAGTGCCGCCCGCAACTATGGGGCCGAGCTGGCCAAAGGGGACATACTGGCGTTTTGTGATGCGGACGATCTGTGGCACAAGGATAAGCTGGCGCAGCTAGACGAAGCCTTCCAACCCGCCTCGACGGATGCGGTCTTTGGGCAGATCCGGTTCTTCGCCCATCAACCCGGAGATTCTCAGACATGCTCGACCGTTCCTAACGCACCCCTGGCCATTCCGGAGCTGTTGGCTGAGAACCCGGTCTGCACCATGTCCAATCTTTCGATCCGCCGTGAGGTCTTCAACGCCGTCGGCGGGTTGGACACGAGAACCGTGCATAACGAAGACTTGGAACTGCTGATCCGCCTCGCAGGTGAAGGGTTCACCATCAAAGGGGTCGATCAGTTTCAGGTCTGGTATCGCACCAGCGTCAGGGGCTTGTCGTCGGACTTGCACGCAATGCGCGCTGGGCGGGCCTACGCGGTCAAAACAGCCGCATCATATGGCGTGTTCCCGTCCCGATCGTCCGAGGCCGTCTACCTGCGCTATCTCGCACGCCGGGCGCTGCGGTTAGGGCATCAGGGTCAGGCGCTGTCTTACACACGCAAAGGCTTGAGCCTGCATACGCGCAGTTTCCTGCTGCCCCTACGCCGAGGTCTGCCCACCGCCGCAGGGGCCACGCTGGCCCCAATCCTGCCGCAAGCAATCAAACGCGCGTTGTTTTCATGAGAATTCCGAAGGAGATCACCATGCCCACGGCATCCATCGTCGTACCCGCCTACAATGCCGAAGCAACCTTGGCCGAAACGCTCGCCTCACTGCAGGCGCAGACCTATGACGATTTCGAAATCATCATCGTCGACGATGGATCGCAGGACGCGACCTCCGAGATTGCTCGCGCGCACCAAGGCGACACACGCGTACGACTTGTCGGGCAAGCCAATCGTGGGCTGGCGGGGGCAAGAAATACTGGCATCGCTGCCGCGCGGGGTACATTAATCGGCTTTTGCGACGCCGACGATCTGTGGATGCCCGAGAAGCTGGCGGCTCATGTTCACCATCTCAAGGCCGAACCGGACGTGGGGGTTAGTTACTCCGGCAGTGCCTTGATCGACGAAGCGGGGTGCATGATGGGGATCAAACAAGCACCCCGCCTGAAGAATGTGACCGCAGCACATGTTCTGAACCGCAACCCGATCGGCAACGGATCGGCGGCCGTTATTCGAAAGACAGTGCTGGAGGCTTTGGCCTACCGCCCGAGCTTTGAAACCGAGCGGGATTGGGTCTTCGATGAGACCTTCCGGCAGTCCGAAGATATCGAATGCTGGATGCGGCTGATGTTGAAGACCGATTGGCAGATCGAAGGTGTTCCGGCGCTGCTGACCCACTACCGGATCAATGCAGGCGGGCTTTCGGCGGCTTTAGATCGCCAGTTAGAGGCGTGGGAGAGGATGGTCGCGAAGCTGCGCCCGCTGAACCCTGAATTCTTTGCCCAGCACGAACCCTCGTCCCGTGCTTATCAGCTGCGCTATCTGGCGCGGCGGGCTATCACCAACCTCGATCGGGACAAAGCTTGGGAGTTGTTTGCACGCTGCGTCCAGGAAAGCCTCCGCCCGGTGTTTGAGGAACCTATGAAAACGTTCAGCACTTTCGCCGCAGCCCTTGTGTTGAAAACGTTTGGACCCGGCCCGATCACCCGGCTGGGACAAATGAAATCCAAACTGCAATCGATCTGAGAGAGGCGTCATCATGGAACAGAAAAAGATACTCCACCTGGTGGACGACACGACAGCGGGCGGCGTGATGCGGATGCTCGACCATCTTTTGGCGCAATCAGATCTGTCCGAAACGGTCGATCAAAAGGTGTTGAAGGTCAAACGGACTGCATTTTCTTGGGGCAAACTGAATGCGGATGTCATCGTGTCCCACGTCGTACCAAGTTGGAGAAGCTTACCCGCGTTCTCGGCGCTTCGCGCAATGCATCTGGACGCTCGACTGGTCCATGTCGAGCACAGTTACACCCGGGCATTCACCACTCTGAATGTCCCACACAAACGTCGGTTCTTTGCAATGCTGAGGGTGATCTATTCCTTCTTCGATCAGGTGGTCGCGGTCAGCCATTCGCAGTCGGGCTGGATGAAGGAAAGACGCCTGGCCGCCTCGGAAAAGCTGACCGTCATTCCTCCGACCGTTGATCTTGAGCAGTTGTCGCGCAACACGATGCCTCCCAAGTCAAAGACCACAATTGGTGCCATCGGGCGGCTCGAACAGCAGAAAGGCTTCGACATCCTGATCCAAGGCTTTCGGTTAACCCGAACGCCGGGCGCGCGTTTGTTGATCTTTGGCGAAGGCAGTCAGCGTTTATACCTTGAGACACTGGCAGAGGGTGACCCGCGCATAGAATTTCGGGGCCACGCCGAGGACCCTGCAGAGGCCTATCAAGCCGTCGATATCGTTGCGATTCCGTCGCGTTGGGAGGCCTACGGACTTGTGCTGGACGAAGCGCTTGCCGCGAAGCGCAATGTGATCGCCAGTAAAGTTGATGGGTTACGTGACCGTGAAGGAGATACGAGAGTTTCATTCTGCAACCTTGACCCTTATGATTGGCGACTTGCGATCAATAATTTTCTGCTTTCCAACACTATTGAGAAAAGCAGCTGAATCAAAATTTGACACTGGATCTTTTGTGTTTTAGCCGAGCCATTCGCTGCAAAATCAATTGTGATTTCAAAGAAATTGCCTGAGGCCAGCTTTGCGTTTTGTGCGCGAGCCTACTTAGCGCAATAAATCTTGGTGCCCTCTGTGGACTGCGAGCGGTTATTGCCTTGTGCCAAGTGGACGGCAGCTATGTCCGCATAGCAGTCGTTCAGGCCGAGTGCAGCGAATGTCTACTTCGAGCCCATACCGGAATTCAAAAAACTTCGCTGCACGCGCACGCTGACAGAGAACCGCTACACTTGTGCAATATGCCTAGATGCGTGACGGCGTGAGAAACTGCCATAGATGCAATGCGCAGCAAAATAGTGTCTTAGCGAGCAAAAAGGCGCAAGACAGGGCAAACGCTTTTGGGCGGCCAATTTTTCAATTTAAAACCACAACGACTTGTCGCAAGACAATAGATGTCGAATAATCGTCTTGGTGTCTTGATTTATAACACGCGTAATTTGAGGCGGTTCATTGGGGGGCATCTATTGTTTTCGTGTTTTGTCAGCCATTCTTCCAAAGACGCTGCTAGGGCACAAAGCCTAGTCGCTGAGCTTGAACAGGTTGGACTGACCTGTTGGATAGCGCCGCGCGACGTGCAGCCCGGTGCAGCCTGGTCGGAAGAGATCATGCGCGGTATCGAAGCGTCCCGCTGTTTTGTCCTTTTGTTGAGCGATGCGGCGAACCTTTCGGACAACGTTTTGCGTGAGGTGGAACGGGCGTCGAGCAAAGGCAAAGCAATCTATCCTGTCCGGATAGAGGATGTCGCGCCGTCAACGCGGCTTGAGTACTTCATCTCCGTTCATCATTGGATCGATGCCGTTGACGGTCTTGCTGCCGCGCAGGCCAAATTGTTGGCACAAGCCATGGTCGACGGCGAGAACTGGTCATCTGCCCCAAGGCTGAAAAAGGTCGAGAATCCTTACACCACGGAGGTCAAGTGGACGGGGCCCATTCTGCCTGACCCGATAGCGGGAGAAGCTTGGGAAGATCAGATTAGTTCCGGGCATGCAAAGAAAATCGAAGAAGCGAAAATTGGCGAAAACGGTCGAGAATGGTCGGTTCCGCTAATCCTCACCTGGCACAATCAACGCACTCTCTTTTTAGGTGGATCTCAGCGTTTGTTCTCCGTTCATCTCGACAATGGTTGGGTGTCCGAGAGATTTAACGTTCCACGATGGCGAGAGCGCTATCTATTTGATTTTGCATCCTATCCGGGCGGTGACACGATGATTGTGGGCAATACCTTTCGGAGAACGAGCAGAGGATTGGACCGCAATAAAGAGAACTACAGTTGGGCGACCAAGACAGACACTTACCACAACCCAGATTGGGGGCGTGTAACCGTGTCTAAGACGGGCGATCATTGGGCCCATTCCGGGTTGGTCACGGGGACGCGGAGCAAGAATTTTCTCAAGCGCTTTTTGGCTATCCCGGACACAACGAGCGACCGCTATGAGGTTACTGTTTGCAAGAAAGGGGGTGTTCCGGTTTCGCGCTATAAGGTTTCCGGAGAACTATTGGATCACAGAGCGCGGATGGAATTTTCACCTTCTGGAAAATATCTAGCATTCTCAGATGTCACCTTTGTGTCGGCTATTCCAACTTCGGATGAACAAGACCAATACACGCTGCAAGATTGGCGACCTCAGCTTGGCGACGAAGACCACGGTAGGTTGTTGGCCTGGCATCCCACGCGAGACATCTATGCCTGCGTCTATGGCTGGCGATCGGAGGAGCCGCATGGCTTTGTGATCGTTGATGCCGCGACCCGAGAATGCCTACAAAAAACCGAATTGACCCGAAAAACCACAGCAACGGCCATAGATTGGAGCCCCGATGGCCGTTTTCTTGCGATGGGTGGCGCTGATCAGGCTATTTTTCTCTGGGATTTTGAAACTGGTAGCGCGGTTCAGATGTTGGGACATCATGGTGTAATTGATTCCGTCCATTTTAGTCATGATGGGAAACGCCTGTTGTCCACGGCGCACGATCATAGTCTTTTTATCTGGAATTCTCTCAAGCCCGAAAAACCGGTTCTTTCGACGGAAGGTAATTTGGAAATGAGTTATATGCAGCGGTTGAATGGAAGCCCATGGTCACCGGACGGAAGGAGTTTCGCGGCTTTCGGGAAGGGGCATCAGCAGATCAAGGTCATGACGCTACAATAGCCACTTTCCGTGTCAAAGGACCCGTCGGGAAGATGCCGCCAGCTCATTCGGTTTTGAAGATATCCGAAGAAGGCAAATGCTAGATAGCTCTTGCAATCCATTGGGTATGTTCGCGTGAGAAAGCATCTTCGGCAATATTGACGTAAGATCTAAAAGTTGCATCGTCGTTGATCGGCAAAAACTCGGTGCGCAGTTTTTGGATTTCTAGTGCCGTCAACGCATAGGACGCTGACAATTCAGAATATCGTTTCGCCTGTGCATACCCAAGCAGAGATGCAACAAGAACAAGCAGGGGCTCGGCTACCCAAAGCACCTTACCTTCTGCGAGCGGCTGATAGAACTGGAGAGCTGTTGCCCCCATCGCCGTAAGGTATACGAAGACAATCACGAACAGACTCTTCTTAAAGGCCCGCTGGTTCGCCTTTGCTTTCTCTTTGTACCATTTCAACTGGTTCTCGATTCTATGCTCTAGATAGATTGCTTTCCGCTTCTCAAAGGGTTCGATTTGAATTTTCTGCATTCTGGGCGTTGCCTGTTCGTCAGCATCCTCAATCCGGATCAACCGCGCCGAGTCGAGCGGCTGAAATGTCACCAGCTCATGCAGGCGCTTGGCAAAAAGCGCACTCGTTTCGGAGGTTTGGAAGTTAGGGGCAAAAGGTGCCGCCCCCATCATATAGCGCCAAGAAAGTGTCTTGCAGGATTCGGCGAGAGCGCGAAACCGATACCAGTTCTGATTTGGCTTTGCAGCACCAAGGACCAAAGCCGCTGCTGCCCCGCTGACTAATAGAAAGAAGTACCCCACCAACAACAGAGTTTGATCAAGATAACCTGCAAACAATGTCAGCGCGCTTGCCAAAAACAAGCACAGATACTGGGCCCAGAGCATAAGAAAATAGAGCGATTGGGTCCGACCCGCTTCTTGATCCGCCGCCCGATAGACCGCAGGAAAATCCTGATTGTCCATTGTTAATTCCCAAGTACCAAAAGTTCCAGAAGACCTACGAAGCTACACAGCATCAGTTAAGTCGGTGCTTTGCAGACCGTCAAGGATACGTGATCTGCGTGGGGTTCCTGTTTCAAGGTTTCCAAAAACGATGACCTAAGCCCGAGACTTGAATGCTAGGAAAGTCTTTCGCCGCGTTCGTAAATCCCGATTGCCGCAAATGTACGGTCCCGGTTCAGGTTCATTGGGCACTCCGGAACGACCGGTATGAAGATTTCGGCTGCGATGCAGCGAAATACGCACCGCGTGTGCGAACCGATGCTGCATCAGCGAAGTTCGAAAAGTGAATGTCGGCTTCGTCCGCAACCCGGTCATAGCCGTGTTTTCTACCAATGTCTGCTCTTGGATCAAAGCAGCCGTTTACGCTCCGACCTGTTAATAGGTCCAGAGCCTAATAGTCTCAGCTCCGGCTCACCTTTATTGTCGTCCTCTGTCGAATGCGGATAGAAGCATGCCCAAACTGCCCGTTAGCGAGCCTTCGCCGCACTCCCGGTGGCTCTAGATGGCGATACTTACCACGAGAAAACTCCGGCAAATCTAAAGCCAGCCCTTGTTTAATTAACTCTGCACCAATGTCTCGACCGTCTGGTAGATAGCATGTTCCCACAAGTCGGTCGTAAGACCTTTCACCATCAAGTTCTGCGGTAATGGTCTGCCCCTTACAAATTTCGACCATCGCCCATTTGGACTTTTGGCCGTAAGGCATGTCCAATTCCGGAGCATCGATTCCAGCCAAACGAATTTTTGTTCCATTTATTCGGACAGTGTCTCCATCTATCACATAAGCACGCCCTTGCAGCATCATGCTCTTTGGCATTGCTGGTATTGGGTATTCTGGCTTGTGGATGCGGCGTCTATTGTTGGGTCGAACAACTGGCTTCAGCGTTGATCGCCGATTGTTAGGTCGAACTACCGGCTTTAGGGAGGTTCTTCTCCGACGAGAGCGACCTACCGCACGGCCTATGGAGCGACCTATAGAGCGGCTTGAGCCAGTGACCTTAATCAAAAGTCCGCCAAAAACAACGGCCAAGACAACTAGTTCCATTGTTCCCAAAACCCTTCCACGAAGCGGATGATGTATGTTGTTCAAATAGGGTGTTTTGGGGTCGAATTGCTTTCGATTCACGGCCAATAGTTTTTTAATTTCCGCCAAATTAATTATATACAGATCAATTACTTAGCTACTCTCGGAGGTTTTAATCCGAATTGAGGTTCGTACCGTGGTTCATCAACACCCAAGGTAATCAACCAAGTCATGGATACTGGCTTTGATGTTCGGTGCGCCCAGAGAAAAAAACACCCGCTGAACTGAGGCGGGGTACCGGCTATTGATCCAACTAGCGAAACGACCCGTAACACTCATGCCCCATTTAGTCTGGGCAGTCCCATGGTCAGACTAAATCCCCGCGTTGCCTATCATCCCAGATTAAGGTGACGCGGGGAACTTTGATCCAGCCCATGATCCCTGTCGTAACTAAAGTACCCCAAACTGCAACCCGCGTTGTTCAACTGGTTTCCCTCCGAACAATGCGGGATTTTTGGGGATGAGGGGGTAACGAGTTTTCTGTGACCAGTGGCCGACCGGACCTTTTAATTCTGGTTCGGTCGGTAACGCATGATCTGGTGGCTGGACATTGTGCGCATTGAGCCATTCAAAGATGGCGGCCCAATCGTCTTGTAACGAAGGTTTGCTGCGATACTCGCGCAAACTTTCCAGCTTGCATTTTAGGTCGTGAGGAATCGTGTGAAGCCACTTTTTCATGACAAGATGTTCTGTTTTTGTTCCGAATCGTGTCAACCGGTCATCCGCTCCCGCTACGGGCGTTTTGTCTGCAAACGAGTCCGCAATTAGTCCGCAAACGGTGCTGACACAACGAACAGAACGAACAGATTTAGTGTTCAGAACGTACAGAACGCACGAAATATGGTGTTCCGTGCGTTCTCCAAAACCGTAGGTCGCGGGTTCGAACCCTGCTGCCCCTGCCATCCGCATCAAAACACCAATCGGCAATCGTGCTTGGCGCGTTTACAGCGTCCGCGGCTTTCGGCTATGGCCGGGGCGAACCGGAAATCAGAACGCGCGCAGGCTTTGTGAGCCGCAGTGCAACCAAACCCTATACGCCATCAAAAAATTCCGGCCCAGAGTGTGAACAGCGTCACTGACGGATGTTGGAAAGTCTGGTTGTCTGAGAATGTCAAAGAGTTGGCGTTCAGGTTCTGCACAGAACGCAGGTTTTCAGTTTCTCCCTTGTGACTGGGGCGCGCTTGAGGTCGAGCGCGCCCTTTCCGTTTCTGGTCAGCAACGCATACTGACGATATCAGAACGTGCAGAGATTCTGCCCAAAGCCGGTGCTTGAGCAAAACCCGCAAAATCGGGCTTTGCACCAGAGAAAGTCGTGTGGCGGCCGGACGGTCAGGCCAGCAGCGCCAGATCCCCGATATTTGTCTTGTGCCGGGTCGGCATCGTTTTTACCGAATGGCCGTCGATCGTCAGGGCGAGGTCCTCATAAAACCCGCCGCTGTCGAACCACCAGCGATGCGACTTCATCATCTTGCGCTGTCCTTTGGGGACGTCTCGTTGATATTGGTGGTCACAGAAAATATCCCAATGACCTTTCGAGGTCAGCTTCGGCATCCCGACACGACCGGCGCGACGCCGACCGCCGTGAACAATCCCGCCGGCCAGGGCCAGCACCTTGTCTTTCCGGCTGTAGTAATTGGTGAATCGCTTGCACCGTTTTTTCAGGACCAGATCGCCCCATGCGCCCTTTTCCAGCCATTCTGAATCGATGTCCGCTGACGCGAACATGACCTGATCCGCCGACCATATCTTGTTGCCGGGCCCGGCCGAATCCCCGAAGTCAGAGAATGCGCGCAGTACCACCAACGCTCCCATGGAATGAGCGATCAGATGCACCTTGGGGCGCGGCGACATTCCCAACAGCGGCAAGATTCCGTCCCCCACCAGATGCGGTGCCACCGCCTTGGCATCGGAGCGGTCCGAGTCATAGGTGTGCACCGATCCGTCGCTGGGCCAGTCAAAGGCAACGACCGCGCCCTGATACCCGTTGCCCCTGAGATTGGTTTCTATTTTTCCCAGCCGGTCCAGCATGTCCTTCTGGCTGGTGTTGAACCCGTGAACATAGATCAGGACGGCCGAATCCCCGCCCTCCTGTCGCACGAGATCCAGCCATTTGGCTTTTTTGACAATACTTCCCTTACGAATTTTTCCACCGGGGCTTTGCTGGGTGATGTGAACATATCTGGTCTTTGCCGCCGGCTTAAACGTGAACTTTTTCTTCTGCGCGTTATAGGTGCGGCGGGAAAAAAACAGTGCCATTATTCAAACTCCATTCTAATCAATCCGTAAAATGTGCCATGAGCCGCCGTTTTCACAAAGCGTAATCTCCCGGCCCTTCTGGTGCCAAAACGGGGATGTGCGATGAAGCCGGTATGCGCCAAGGTTGCATACAGGGGCATCCTGACGTCCAATGCCTGTTTCCTCTGCCGGCTTAATGCCCTAGTGTCCGCTGCAAACGAACACACGCACGAGGCCCCATGTCGCGTTTTGATGGATATTTCCTGCGGCAATTGCTGATTCTGTTTGGCTTTTTCACCTTGGTGCTTGTCGGTGTGTTCTGGATCACCCGGTCTGTCAGCCTGTTTGACAGGGTCATCAGCGGTGGGCAGTCGGCAATGGTCTTTCTGGAATTCACCGCGCTGACTTTGCCGACCCTGATCCGCACGGTCATGCCCATGGCCGTGTTTGCCGCCGCCGTCTATGCCACAAATCGCCTGAGCCGCGAAAGTGAGCTGACGGTTATGCTGGCCACCGGATCCAGCCCTTGGCGGCTTGCCCGGGCGGTGCTGCTGTTCGGTGTGATTACCGGGGTGATGATGGCGATCATCAGCGTGTTCCTGCGCCCGGCCTCGGTGGAACAGCTGGAAATCCGGCAAGCCGAAGTGGCCGGAGATGTGACGGCTCAACTGCTGAACGAAGGCGAGTTTCTGCACCCCGCCGAAGGTGTCACGGTTTACATAGGCAGCATTGATCTGGACGGCACACTCCACGAAGTGTTCGTGTCTGACCGCCGCGATCCTGAAAACGCGGTCAGCTATTCAAGCGTAACCGCCTATCTGGTCAACAATGATGTCGGCATCCACCTTGTGATGGTTGATGGGGTTGCATTGCGCCTGAACAAGGAAGGCAAAGTGTTGTCATCGACCCTGTTCCAGGACGCGTCCTACGACATCTCGGAACTGACGAATACAAATCCGATGGCCCGGCGCAGCCTCGAAGCTATTCCAACGGCGGACCTGATCCGCAACCGGGATGAGGTTTCAGCCACGGAAGGGTTCAGCCAAGGCAAGCTGATCGAAGAGCTGCACCAGCGGTTCTCGTGGATCGCGATATGCATCGCCGTGGCCCTGGCCGGGTATTCCACCCTGATGCTGGGCAGTTTTTCCCGGTTTGGATTGTGGCCGCAGATATTGGGCGCCTTCACCATCCTTGTGCTGCTTGAAGGTGTGCGCGGGTTTGTTTCCCCGATGGTGATCGATGACCCGGAGCTATGGTTTCTGCTTTACCTTCCCGCAATCATAGGGGTGCTGATCTCGGGCCTCTTCCTGCTTGTTGCTGGTCGGCCGCTGATGCGAAAACGGCAGCGCGCGCCGCAGATCATGCCGACGCCGGCCTGAGTTCTAGCCGCGAAGATCCACCAAACAGCTGTGAATGTCGTCAAATTCCTCGCGATCACCGCGGGTGACCAGATACATTGGCAGCGGCAAGCTGATACTGTCCTCGACCCGCTCCAGAGCACCCGAGGCCAGATGTTCGGAAATGACGTAATCGGGGAAATAGCCGTTTCCGCCTCGGTGCAGAACATATCGCAGCGCCATCATGCAATTGCCAAGAAACACTGTCTGACCCGACGCCCGTCGCGCAGCCGATCTGACATGGTCCTGATAGACCTCGCCCAGTTCAAGGTTGACGAAGATCATGTCATCGTCCGTGCCGTCAGTCTTTGGCGTCCGGACCAGGGACAAAAGCTCGGGTTCAAGCGCGTACCACGTGACACGCCGGTCCGCCGGCTTTTCATGTGTGATTGCCGCGTCCAGCACATGGGTTGCCACCGCTTCGACCATGTTCAGGTCGTGGTCATAGTTCAGCGTCAACAGCAACTTGCCAAAGCGCTGTTCAAACCGAACCGCCAGGTCCACCAGCAACGGATCCCAGATGCTGAGTTGGCCGCCCAACCGCAGCGCCGGGCGGTTCTGTGCCTGTACCGGCAGGTCGCGCGATGCAAAGCCCCAAAGGGACAACATCTGTTCCGCATAGGGTTTGAACTGCTGGCCGAACTCGGTCAGCGCCGTTCCGCCGGCACCGCGCGTGAACAGCGCCCTGCCGGTTTCCTCCTCGATCAGGCGAATACGCGCGCTGACAGCGGTCTGCGTCACATTCAACTTGCGAGCGGCGGCATGAAAGCCACCGGCTTCGGCCACGCAGAGAAAAGTTTCCAAAGCTTTGAATTGCATGTCGAAAGTATTTTTTGATCATTGTGATAAAATCAATTCATTTTTTTGGAGCTTGGTTTCGAACTACGCTTTCGCTCAGGACATATGCTAAAGGATCAGCCATGCTGGACAAAAGCCACAAACCCACCTGGACCAGTTTCGAGACAGCCACCAAGGCCGACTGGGACGCCGTGATGGAGTACGAAGAGGCGTATAATGCGGCCCTGCCAGACCGCATCCTCGATGCCATCCGCTCGTTGGACGAAGAATGGACGCCCTATCCGGTGAACCGCTACCAGCACAGCCTGCAAGCCGCGACACGTGCTTACGAGGACGGTGCGGATGAGGAACTGGTGGTGGCGGCGCTGATCCACGATACCGGCGATATCCTGTCACCCTACAATCACGGAGAGCTGTCAGCGGCGATGATGAAGCCTTACGTCAGCGAAAAGACGTATTGGATTCTCAAGCATCATTGCGTGTTTCAGGGATATTACTACAACCACCATCTGGGCGGCGACCGCAACGCGCGCGACAAATATCGCGACAGTCCTTATTGGGAAGATTGTCGCTATTTCTGCCATGAATACGATCAGAAGGCGTTCGACCCGAATTATCCGACCAAGCCGCTGGAGTTCTTCGAACCCATGTTGCGCCGCGTCCTGAACAGGGGCGAAGGCCATATGGAGCTGAACGAAACCGCCGATGACGGCAAAACCGGCTAGGAACCGGATCAGGCGGGCCAGCCCGGCCCGCCTGCCTGTTTAGCAGCTCGCCATCAGGCGATAGACGATCTGCGCCGCAGTGAAATCCCAGGCGGCATTGCCGTCGGGGGCCAGTTCGACCACGTCGAAGCCGACGCAGCGGCGGCCCTTCAGGGCGTGTTCGACGAGGCGAAGCGCCTGATAGTATCCCAGCCCGCCCGGAACGGGCGTGCCGGTCGCGGGCATCTGCGCCGGGTCCAGCCCATCAACGTCAAAGCTGACATAGACCAGTTCGGGGAAATCCTCGGGCAGGTCGACGGCATGGATGTTGCCGGTGACCAACTCTTCGGCATCCACGTGGAAGACGCGGTTCCTCAGGCGGCTTTTTGCTTCCTCGGTGGAAAAGGCGCGCGCGCCGAACTGGGCCAGTGGGATACCCTCCTCGGCCAGCAGATGCATCACCGAGGCGTGCGAGTGTTTTTCGCCCTGATAGGCGTTGCGCAGATCGGCATGGGCGTCGATCTGCACGACGCCGAGGGGCTGGCCTAGCGAGCGAGTCACACCCATGACCGCGCCATAGCTGAGCGAGTGTTCACCACCCAGCGTGACCGGCACCTTGCCGGCGCGGATGGCGGCCTCGGTGCGCTGGGCGAGGCGCTCCATAACGTCCGGCAGCGGGCCGTCGCAATCCAGCGGGGGCTCGGTAAAGATGCCTTCGACGCAGGGTTCGGCGTGGCCCGTGATGCGTTCGAGTTCATTGCTGGCCGCGATGATCGCTTCGGGGCCTTTGGCGGTGCCAGACCCGTATGAGACCGTGCGTTCCAGCGGCACCGGGATCACACGAAACCGGGCGTCTTCGCTGCGTTCGGTCTCGGTCAGTTCGCTGTCGAGGAAAATGCTCATGAAAGCCTCTCTTTGAAGTCGCTGTAGCCGAATTGCCTGATGATTTTCAGCTCATCGGTTTTGCTGTTCCACAGGGCGATGGTGGGCAGGGGCACGCCGTTGAACGTGTTGGTTTTGACCATCGAGTAATGCGCCTGATCGAGGAAGGCAAAGCGCTGCCCGATCCGCAGCGGTTCGGCCCAAGTGTAGTCGCCGATCACGTCGCCCGCCAGGCAAGAAGGGCCGCCCAGGCGATAGGTGTGGCCGGATTCGGCCTCGTCCATCAGGGCGGGGCGATAGGGGGCCTCGATCACGTCGGGCATGTGGCAGGTGGCCGAGATATCGGTGATCGCCAGATCCATGCCGTTGTGCGGCAGGTCGAGGATTTCGCCCACCAGGATGCCCGCATCCAACGCCACGGCCTCGCCGGGTTCCAGATAGACCTCGACGCCGTATTTGGCGCGGATGTGTTTGATGAAGTCCACCAGCCCGTCGCGGTCATAGTCGCTGCGGGTGATGTGGTGGCCGCCGCCGAAATTGAGCCATTTCAGGCCGTTCAGGAAGGGGGCGAGTTTCGGTTCGACAGCGGCCCAGGTGCGCGCCAGAGGCTCGAACCCCTGTTCGCAGAGCGTGTGCATGTGGAGGCCATCCACGCCCTCCAGCGCCTTAGCGTCCAGCTGGCTGACCGGGGTGCCGAGGCGTGAACACGGTGCGCAGGGGTCGTATTTCGCGACCTCGCCTTCTGAATGCTCGGGGTTGATGCGCAGCCCGACCTGCCGCCCCGCGGCTTGTGCCTTGGCAAGAAAGCGGTCTTTCTGCCCGGGGCTGTTGAAGATGATGTGATCCGACAGCGCAAGGATTTCGTCGATGTCGGCGTCCTTGTAGCCCGCGCAGTAGGTCGCGACCTCGCCGCCATATTCCTCGCGGCCCAGCCGGGCCTCGTAGATGCCGCTTGCGCAAGTGCCGCCGAGATACTGTCGCACTAGAGGGGCCAGAGCGAACATCGAGAAGGCCTTGAGCGCCGACAGGACATGCGCGCCAGAGCGCTCACCGATATCGGCCAGAACCGCCAGATTTCGCTCCACCGCCTTTTCGTCGACGACGAAGCAGGGGGAGGGGACGCGTGTCAGGTCGAAGTGGCGGAAGGCGCCGGCGTCTCCGGCCTGTGTGGTCATCATGTCGGACATTTCGGGCGTCTCCGATTGTGAAAAGCCCCGGGGGGCCTGGCCCCCGGACCCCCCGGGATATTTTTAGCCAGATGAAGCAGGGCGGTCGCGCGGACCGCCCCGAGGGATCAGAACTCGACGGGCCCGTCGAGTTCGTGGACCTGCCACGGCAGGCCGTGGGTGTTCAGCATGTCCATGAAATCATCCGGGTCGAGCTGTTCCATGTTCCACACGCCCGGTTCGCGCCAGTTGCCTTTCAGCACCTGTGCCGCGCCGATCATGGCGGGGACGCCGGTGGTGTAGCTGACGGCCTGGCTGCCGACCTCGGCATAGCATTCCTCGTGGTCGCAGATGTTGTAGATGTAGTAGGTCTTCTCGCCCGAGCCGTCCTTGGCCTGACCCGTGGCGATGTCGCCGATGCAGGCCTTGCCCTTGGTTTCGGCGCCCAGATCGCCGGGATCGGGCAGCAGGGTTTTCAAAAACTGAATCGGGATGATTTCCTTGCCGTCATGCATCACCGGGTCGATGCGGGTCATGCCGACGTTTTCCAGCACTTTGGCATGGGTGATGTAGGCATCGCCGAATGTCATCCAGAAGCGGGCGCGCTCGATCTCGGGGAAATGGGTGCTGAGCGATTCCAGTTCCTCGTGATACATCAAGTACATGTTCTTGGGGCCGATGGCGGGGAAGTCGAACTCGACCTTGTGGGTCATGGCGGGAGAGTGCTTCCATTCGCCGTTCTCCCAGTGGCGCACTTCGGCCAGGACTTCGCGCAGGTTGATTTCCGGGTTGAAATTGGTGGCGAATTCCTGATCGTTCTGGCCGCCATTGGCGTCCAGAACGTCGATCTGGCGGATCGTGTCCAGCTTGTGTTTCTTGAGCCACTTGGCGAAGACGGATGTAACACCCGGATCGAAGCCCGAGCCGAGGATCGCGGTCAGGCCGGCCTGTTTGAACCTGCCCTGATAGGCCCATTGCCAGTGGTATTCGAACTTGGCCTCGTCCTCGGGCTCGTAGTTTGCAGTGTCGAGATAGTGGCACCCGGCCTCGAGGCAGGCGTCCATCAGCACCAGGTCCTGATAGGGCAGGGCCAGGTTCACGAGGATTTCCGCGCCTGTTTCCTTGATCAGCTTGACCGTGTCTTCGACCTTGTAGGCGTTAAGCTCGGCGGTGGCGATGTCAACGCCTACGCGCTCTTTCACCGATTTGGCGATGGTGTCGCATTTTGACTTGGTCCGGCTGGCCAGTGTGATTTCAGTAAAGATGTCCGAATTCATCGCCATCTTGTGCACGGCGGCGTGGGATACGCCGCCCGCGCCGACAACCAGTGTTTTGCCACTAAGTGAACCCATGGGGGTAATCTCCTCTCACAGGGGGTTATTCGTAATAGGTGTAGCCGTTGATCGAGTCGCGATAGGCGCTCATCAGGGTTTTGCGGTCCTTGGCTTTCAGAGTACCGGTCGAGATCGCCTCGTCCACCATTTTGCGGAAGGCGGCGACGCAGTCGGTGGGGTCGAATTCGACATAGGACAGCACCTGGCTGATCGTGTCGCCCTCTTGTTCGTGCAGCAGGTCGAACCCTCCGTCAGCGCGCAGGTCGATAGTGACGACGTTGGTGTCGCCGAACAGGTTATGCAGATCGCCCAGCGTTTCCTGATAGGCGCCGACGAAAAAGACGCCCATGAAATATTCATCATCTTCGGGCAGGGTATGCACCGGCAGACTGGGTGAAACACCGTCGGCCAGGATGAACCGGTCGATCTTGCCGTCGCTGTCGCAAGTGATGTCGGACAGGACTGCGCGGCGGTCGGGTGTCTGGTTCAGGCCCTGCAAGGGCACGATCGGATGCAGTTGGTCAATGGCCCAGACGTCTGGCAAGGACTGGAACAGAGAAAAGTTGCAGTGGTAGATATCGGCCACTTTCTCAAGCTGGTCGTCCACGTCGGTTTCCAGATCGTCACTGGCCGCCAGCGCCTTGAGGCGGGCCATCAGCGACAGGTAGATGCGTTCGGCCCGGGCCATCTGGCGCAGGTCTACATATCCACGGCGGAACAGGGCGCGCAATTCGTTGCGATAGAAGGTGGCGTCGTTCCAGCATTCCTGAAGACGGTCTTTGCTGAGATAGCCGTGCACCGCGGCAAGGTCTGAAACCATGTGGTGATCGTCGGCTTCAACCTCGGGGCCGTTGGGCGCATCATAGAGCGTGCTTTCCAGCACGTTGAACACCAGCATCGACGACGTCGCCACCACCGCACGGCCGCTTTCGGTGACCAGCGTCGGGTGGTCGATTTCGGCTTCGTCCATCGCGTAGGCCACGGTTTCCACCACGTTGGCGCAGTATTCCTCGACCGTGTAGTTGATCGAGTTCTCAGCCGCCTTCTTTTCACCGGTATAGTCCACTCCCATGCCACCACCGAGGTCCAGATGGGTCAGCGGCACGCCCTCGCGCGTCAGTTCGGTGTAATAGCGACAGGCCTCGCCCACCGCGCGGCGCACGTCGTTGACGTCCTGCACCTGAGAGCCCAGATGCGAGTGCTGCAACTTCAGGCAATGCAGAAGGCCCGCGTCGCGCAGCTTGTCCACCGTGGCCACCAGTTGATCGGTGTTCATACCGAAAGCCGAACGGTCGCCCGAGCTTTCTTCCCATTTGCCGCTGATCTGGTTGGTGAGTTTGACCCGCACGCCAATAAGCGGTTCGACCTCCAATTCCCTGTAGACCTCGATCACCGTGTCAGCCTCTTTCGGGCTTTCCAGAACGATCACCGTGTTGAACCCGATCTTGCGGGACAGGATGGCCAGCTGGATGAACTCGGCATCCTTGACGCCGTTGCAGACGATCAGCGCTTCGCTGGCCAGCCGATGTGCCAGCGCGATCACCAGTTCGGGTTTGGACCCGGCCTCGAGCCCATAGTTGTACTTCTTGCCGAATTCGACGATCCGGTCGACGACCTGGGCTTGCTGGTTCACCTTGATCGGGAACACGCCGCGATAGCTGCCCCTGTAACCGACGCGGGCGATAGCTTCGCGGAAGCTTTCGTTCAGATGCGCGATCTCGTGTTCCAGATAGGAAGACACGCGCAGAACCATCGGGGCCTTGATGCCGCGGTCGTCCAGATCGCTGAGAATACCGGGCAGGCTGATCGCGCCAACCTCGGGAGCCAAGGGATTGCGCAGACCGATTTCGCCCTGCTCCGTCACCTCGATGAGGCCTTTGCCCCATTTCTCAACCCCGTAGATGGAATGCGGTGCGTCCGGCGTCTGTTTCAATCAAGTCGGTCCTTAACGTAGGGGTGCCAGTTTCGCGACCGCCAATACGGCAGCTGTTTGATTCTTCCAAGTGTAAACTATGTGACGGAAAAATCCGAATTTCATGCCGGTGGGTTGATCGGGACCAGATGATTGTCCCACTGGCACTTCGCGCGGGTCCGGATCTTGGGGTGCGCAGTGGTCAACGCGCCGAACACACCGGTTCCGGTGGTGAAAACCAAGCCGTTCGGGCCGGATCCAAGCCCGCAGACATCCTCAAGCTCGAACGCATCCCTGAATGTGCCACTGGCCACGTCGAACCGATGCAGCGCGTTGCCGCGCGGACAGGTGATGGCAATGGTTGCGCCATCCGCCGAGAACGCGATGCTGCCCGCATAACCCTGTAGCGTGCTTTGGTCCTGCTCCGGGGCGGACAGAAGGTGCGGGGTTTCCCCCTGACGGTGCAGGCCCAGCAAGGGCGGATGTTCGGCCTTGCTGCCCTGCCACTGCATCGCAAAGCCCACCAGCCCGTCGCGACGGACCGCCAGATGGCGGATCGAGTTCTTATGGAGCGCAGGCGCCAGCGACACCTGTTCCTGAACCAGGCCCGACATGGAAAGGTAGGTCAGGTTGGGCTTCATCGTCGGCAGGTTCAGCTTCGTGCGCCCGGTTTCGGGATGGGTTTCGATCCCGCCATTGGCAATCACAAGCGTTTTCCCACCCGGCATCAACCGCATGTCATGCGGCCCGACGCCGCCGGACGGGAATTCACCCGAGCGCGCAAAGGTTTCGGCGTCCCAGACGCCTATGATACCTTCTCCGGCCTCGTAATCGTTTTCGGTGGCAAAGAAAATCGCGCCATCGGCTGAAAAAGTACCGTGACCATAGAAATGCCGACCTTCCGGCGCCGTCAGCCGCGCGATCGGTGATCCCGTCACGCAATCAATCACCACGGCAAAGGTGCCCGGACGGCGCGCAAAGGCAACGGCCTGTGGTTTGACCGGATGTGCCGCCGCCGCATGCCCGCGCGCGGGCAGGGGCACGGAAAACAGAAGGGTTCCCTGTGCATCCAGCCCGGCCAGTCGATACGAACCATCCGGAAACAGCGCTGCGGCCAGAAACTCCGGCCTGCCCACCGAGGCCCATCCATGGATCGGAGGCAGAGAGGTTGCAGCCAGCCCTGCAAGAAAACGGCGGCGCGATGTCATGGGTCAGTCCCCGTCCAGAGAATTGAAGCCTGCGCTGATGCCCAGGGTCGGGCCAAGTTCAATCGACGCAATGGCGCGAATATCGTGGATGGACTGTCGCAGGGCCTCGATACGGAACCGGGCCTGCGGATCCGAAACGCCCGCCAGCGCCGGGTCGTCAATGGCCTGGGCATTCTCGATGGCGCGCGCAAAGGCAGCATCTAGATCCGCGGCGATATCGGGATGATCAAAGGCCAACCGCGATGCAAGATCACGAAGGGCCACCAGTGAAAGTTCGACATGGCGCAAGGATCGCTTCGACCGCCACGCTTCGGCGCGGTTCGGGCGCGGGCGGTCGAACGTGCCCAACGGGCGACCAAGCCGAGTGTCGGCCGTGAATTCAAGACCCGTGGACAAAGCCTTGAACAGTTCCTGCATCGCTTCGTCCTGCGTTCGGTAGCGGCCGTTTTCACCGGGCCGGGTCAGGCCGGGGGCATAGCTTTGCCAGTCATCGGCCATCGCCCGCGCGTTGGCATCAATATCCGCCGCGATCGCCTGAATCAGCGCGCAGCGGTAATCTGCATTGCCCTGCTCTGCAAAGGCGGGATCGAACAGCATCCGTTCGAGCGCAAAGAACCCGCGCCCGGCTATGGATGTCTCGGCATAGGCTTCCGGGTCTTGCACGGCGTCATCCTCGGTTGCGATATGCTGGGACAGGGCTTTGGTGGTGAACCCTTTCGTGTCGGGCCAGAACGCCATGGCAAACGCACGATCATCAACCTCGGTCGGACCGAACCGCAGGTGATTGGCGGAAATCCAGCTGTCGAAGGCCGCATCATAAGCCGCGCGCAACGCAGGTGAGGTCGGATCGCAATCCACCCGCGAAGCACTGACCAGAGCCCCGGTCGTTTCCGGCAGCTTGTCGAACCTGGGCAAGATATGTGTCTCGGCAACGTCCATCAGGATGGGTGCGCGGTCCTGCGCCTGTGCGGCAAGCGGCATCATCAACGCGGCAACAAAGGTAAGAATACGCATGGGTCAGAGGCTCTCCAGAAAACGGATCAGGGCGTCGCGGTCAGTTTTCGGCATCGACACAACCGCATCGCGCGCGGCCTGGGCTTCGCCGCCGTGCCACAGGATCGCCTCGAGCAGATTGCGCGCCCGCCCGTCATGCAGAAACTGCGTGTGGCCCGAGACGCGTTCGGTCAGACCTATGCCCCACAAAGGCGGCGTCCGCCATTCGCGCCCCGTCGCGCGGGCCTCGGGGCGGTGATCCGCCAGACCTTCGCCCATGTCATGCAGCAGCAGGTCGGTATAGGGCCAGATCAGCTGAAAGCTGTGCTCGGGCCGATCTTCCAGCCGGTGGGTGACATGGGCCGGAGTATGACAGGACGCGCAGCCGATCGTGTGAAACACCTCTTTGCCGCGCAACACCTCGGGGTCGTCGACATCACGGCGGCCGGGCACGCCCAGATTGCGGCTGTAGAAATCCACCAGGTCCATGCCCTGCTGATCGATCTCGAACGCGCGGGTATCGGTGTCGCCATGCGGGGCCTCGACGCAGTTCACCTGCAAATCCGTGCAGTCCCCCTGAGGTGCTGGGTAAAGCGGGCTTGAAATACCGATATCCCCGGCAAAGGCTGCGGCGGATTGCTCCATGACCGTCGGCATACCTGCCTTGTGCCCGAACCGGCCCATCATCGGGGCGCCGTATTCAACAGACCAGACGATGTTTGGACGGCCCGAGATGCCATCCCCATCCACGTCGTCGGGATCAGCCCGGGCCAGCAGGTCTTCGACCGGGATCGCCTCGAGCAGGCCAAGCCCGATCATCTGCGATGCGACCCGCGGGCTCAGCATCGCATCCGGGTGCAACGGGCCATAGCCCAGGTCAGCGGCCCTGTAAGACGGGCGGCGCAGTGACGCGGTCTCGCCGTCAGAAAGTTCAACGGGGACTTCTTCGTAAGAGATATCCAGCCGATATTCCGCCGGATGTCCGGCAAGCGCGAAATCCTGCATCTGCCCGCCATAGTTGGGTTCGGGCCGGGTGGCGATGTAGTCTTCGATCCCGGCATACCCGTCTTCCGGCGCACCGGGGATCGAGACCCGAAGGAACATCGAGACCGCGTTGTCATCAGGGCCGTTGGGTGTGTGCCCCCGCCCATCCTTGATATGGCAACGCTGGCAGGATCGCGCGTTGTACAGCGGCCCCAACCCGTCAGAGGCCAAGGTGGATGATGGTGATGAAACCCAGATTTTCTTGAACAACCCGTTGCCGACCTTGAAATCCAGCTCCTGCTCGAAGCTCAGATTGCCCGAGGGTTGCGAGAACGCATCCGCGTCGTTGCGGACCCGGACAGTCGCCGCCCCGGCAGAGAGCTCTTCGAACGGCTGCGACACGCCATAATCCTGCGGGGGCGCGGTCACGGCCGCAATGCGGGCGCGTTCCTCGTCGGTGCGGGGGGTGAATTTCAGATGCAGGTCCCGCAGCTCGGCTGACAGGGAGGGGGTGGCAGCCAGGGCGACCCCCGACAAGGCAAGAAGGCTATTCGCCTTCGTCCATTTTCGATGCGTTGAGTTGCGCATAATTGGCTTCGCCGATCCTTTCATACAGGTCGAGCTGCGTTTCGAGGAAGTCGATATGTCCCTCTTCATCGGACATCAACTCTTCGAACAGCGACATGGAGACAAAGTCGCCGGCCTCCCGACAATATTCGCGCGCTTCCTTGTAAAGTGCCCTGGCGTCGATCTCGGCCGCCAGGTCGCATTCCAGCGTTTCCTTCGGCGTCTGACCGATCCGCAACGGGTCCAGTTTCTGAAGGTTGGGGTGACCTTCCAAAAAGATGATCCGTTCGATCAGCTTGTCCGCGTGGCCCATCTCTTCGATGCTTTCCTCGCGGCTTTTCTTGGCCATATGGCCAAGGCCCCAGTCTTCTTGCAGGCGGTAATGCAGCCAGTATTGACTGACGGCAGTCAGCTCATGCCGCAGAGACCTGTTCAGATATTCGATGACCTTCGGATCGCCTTTCATCAGCCTTCTCCTGTGTTGCTCCGGCACGCAAAGTGCGGAGTTGCATGGGGACTTCCAGATTACCGCTGGCCCGCATCGTGTCTAGGAACAACGGCATGCACCCGCCACAATCCGCCGATTTGCCAAGGGCATGGTAGATTTTGCCGGGGGTGATGATGGTCCGCGGATCCGCCGTGCGCATCCAGTCGATGGTGGCACGGATGTCGTGATCGGATATGTTGGTGCAGTGGCAGACAATCATTGGTCTTGGCTCGTTTCGCCGCCTTGTCAGACGATCAGTAAGGTTTGCAGGGGCCGGAAAGAAACCCTCTCCGGCCCGCTTGAAGATTAATGGAAGACGGCGTCCGGGTTATCCAGGCTGTCTGACCCTTCAAACGCAACCCCGTCCAGTTCCAGCGCAGTTACGATGCGTTCGATCGTTTTGGTCTGATCGATCAGGCCGTTGACGCCGCCCATGATCAGGGCCTCACCGCCTTCGTTGCCGCGCTCAAGCATCTGGTCATAGGCAAATCCCGCCTCGGCCGTTGTCTTGATCTTGCCCAGGGCCTGCATGGTGGCGGCCAGTTTCGCTTTCATCTCGGTATCCAGCGCCGGATCCGTGGCGATGACCAGATCGGCCAGAGATGCGCCCGAAACCGGGGTGCCATCAATGCGGGTATAGCTGCCCAGATAGACGTTCTGGATGCCCAACCCGTCATAGTAATGGCTGTTGTGGGTGTTGTCAGAAAAGCAGTCATGTTCTTCTTCAGGATCGTTCAGCATCAGGCCAAGGCGCATCCGTTCGCCGGCTTGCTCACCATACGAGAGAGAGCCCATGCCGGTCAGGATCGCGCTGATGCCTGCTGCTTCGTTCTCCATAAGGGCTGCGCGCGCCGCTCCGCCGTCTTTCCACTGATCCGCCATCCAGGCCAGATCGCTGACCAGCAGTTCGGTCGCAGCGCTCAGATATTGCGCGCGACGGTCGCAATGGCCGCCGGTACAGTCCTCGCCCTGCGCATAATCGGTCGCTGGGCGGTTGCCGGCGCCGGCGCCATGGCCGTTCATGTCCTGACCCCACAGAAGGAACTCGATGGCGTGATAGCCGGTTGCCACATTCGCCTCGATACCATCGGCTTCGTGCAGGGTGTCGCTCAGCAGTTCGGGGGTGATTTCGCTGGCATCAATGGTCTCGCCCGACAGTTGGAAGCTGGGGTTGGCGATGACGTTCAGCACGGCAAATTCGTTTTCGTCCGTCGCGCCGCCATAGGCCGCGTCGACATAGTCGATCAGACCTTCGTCCAAAGGCCAGGCGTTCACCTTGCCTTCCCAGTCATCAACGATGGCGTTGCCGAAGCGATAGACTTCCGTCTGCTGATAGGGGACACGCGCAGCAACCCAGGCCGCGCGCGCCGCGTTCAACGTTGCGTCCGAGGGATCGGCGATCAGTGCGTTGACCGCATCCTGCAATTTCTTGGCTGAAATCAGGCTGTCCTCAAATTTGGCTTCCGCAATATCGGCATAGGTGTTCAGTACATCTGCCTTGGTGGGGGCATCACCCGAGATTGCGGCGGTTGCCATGCAAAATGTCAGGGCGCTGGCAGTGGTGAATAACTTGGTCATAGGATTTCGGTGCTTTCCTGTCAGAACTGTCGGATCGCGCGGGGATGCCCCGCGGGTTTCGCGAAGAAATAACTGAGTGATTTGGTCAGCAATGTCAACCTGAGTTTTATTGTCGGATATAGGCAGAGGCTGTTGAAGCCCACGCGCTCCCCATATCTGGCGGGCTCCGATCCGAGGGTTAACATTGCGTGGCGGGTGATTCGCGCTAAAATCACGAATGTGATTCTGTTTAAGGCGGTTGTTGGTTAATGAAGTGCTCTGTTCTGGCGTTGTCTCTTTTTCCGGCAGCTCTTGCCGCTCAGGCGACGCAGATCACGCCCACCCATCAACATGGGTCCGGTCAATTGGAAATCGTGTTTACGGACACGGAATTTGCGCTGTCGCTCAGGGTTCCAAGCATTGACATAATCGGGTTCGAGACCCCGGTGGCAAATGATGACGATCGTACGCGTGTCGCCATCGCGATTTCCGAACTGTCCAAACCACTGGATCTGTTTGTCGTCCCGCCCGACGCCGTGTGCTTTACCGCATCTGCAAACGTGATCCTGACGCATGATATTCCGGGGCAGCAGGATAACGCGGGCGAGGGGGGCACGTCATTTGCAACGGGCGAACATTCGGAATTCCAAGCTGACTACGTTGTTCAATGTCAGGATATGGATGCGCTGACCACGATGGAATTTGCGTATTTCCAGCGGTTCAGCGGGACAGAGAAGCTGAACGTTCGCGTCGGGTCAGGCGCGGCGACCAGCACCCATGAAATCACGCGCGCCGCGCCCAGTCTCGATATGACGCAATTTCGTAGAGATGGTGCTTGAACGCCCGTTTGACGTATTGAAGCGCGCAACCGAAGCAGTTGAGCCAAGATTGCCTTGCCCATGCCTGGGGCTGCGCAGAAAACGAACACGCTGGATTGAAGGCGGAAAACTGCTCCTCAGTGCGGTCCTTGAATGCAGCAATGAGCGAAACTCACAAATTATTTATTTTTACAAGTGGTTATGGCCTTTGAGGTTGCCGGACTTCGCTGAATCAAAAGTCTCCAATTGAGGCAAAGATTAACGAATAAGGGCACAAGAATCGCATGTATGACAAGTTCTCGCAAAACTTATGCCAATATCCAAATCTATTGGTACATCATCCTGCCGATCTGTTGACTAGTCCGGTTTTAATGAGGGGGTATCTCGGCAGGGTTAGGGGGATGCCCGTTCAGGCCCGTCATGGGCCGACAAAGCGCGGCATCCCCTGCCGTATCGTTTTCGACAAGTCCACTACCCGATACTGTCAGTCGATCTTGTTGCGTTGCGCGTGCGGGGTGACGCCAAAGCTTGACCGGTAGACGCGCGAAAAATGGCCCGGGTTTTCAAAGCCGCAGGCCACGGCAACCTCGGTGACGGATGCTTCGGTCTGCAGCAACAGTTTCTGGGCGCGTTCTAGCCGCATTTCCATGAAGTATTTCTTGGGCGACGTGTTGAGGTATTTTCCAAACAACCGCTCAAGCTGTCGGGTGGAAATGCCAAGCTCGTCTGCAATGAACGAAGGGGAAACCGGGGTTTCGATACTGTCCTGCATGATGGTGATCGCCTTGGCGAGGTGCGCATTGCGCATTCCGTTGCGTGATTGCAGGGAAACCCGTTGTTTGGCCGTGGCATTGCGTACCGCATTGTAGACCATCTGATCCGCCACATCGATGGCCAGTTCTTCACCGTGATCGCGTTCGATCAGGTGCAGCATCAGATCCGCCGTTGCCGTTCCGCCAGATGCGGTAATGTGCTTTTCATCGGCGACGAACACGCTGCGTACCAGGTTGACCTCGGGAAAGGCTTCCATGAACGCGTCGTGATATTCCCAGTGGATTGCCGCTTGCATTCCGTCGAGAAAGCCAGCCTCGGCCAGCACCCATGCCCCCGAGCACAGGGCGCCGATTTTCGTGCCGCGCGCGCGTTCGCGGCGCAGGGTTGCAAGCAGGGGGCGGGTGACGTGGTCACGCATGTGAATGCCCGACAGGACAAACAGCTGATCACATTTGGCCAGACCCTGAAGGCCGGAATGCACCAGCGTGATGGATCCGTTCGAGCACACGGCCTGCTCGCCATGTTCGGACACAAAGGACCAGCGGTACAGTTCTTCGCCGCTCACAAGATTGGCGATCCGCAAGGGTTCGACCGCGCATGAAAACGCAAGGTGCGAGAACTCCTCGACAAGGATGAAAGTGATGTGCCGCGTTTGAGGCATGAGCAGTACCGTTTGCAAGCTGGGACAAAGTCCAGAACATGAGTCTATTTCGCAGGCTTCTATGCTGCACGAATTTTTATTGTATACAAGTTGTATTTTTATGGAATACAAAACCGTGACCGCACGCGATTCGACCGCGTTCGCCGAACAGAAGGATGAGGCCAAAGCATGAAAGACGAAGCCAAGTCTCGAAAAAGCGCGCTGAGAGAGCACCTGAGAGTGTCCATCCTTACGCTGCGCCTGCGCCCGGGCGCCGATCTGGACGAGGCGCATTTGTCAGAGGAATTCGGCTTGTCGCGCACGCCGCTGCGCGAAGTGTTTCGACAGTTGGCTGGCGAAGGCTATCTGGATCTGCGGACAAACCGCAGCGCCCGGGTTTCCGAGATGTCCTACACCACCTTGCGCGACTTCTTCCTTGCCGCGCCCATGGTATACGGAGCGATCCTGCGTTTGGCGGCTTTGAATGCGTCGAACGCCCAGATCAATGATTTGAAAGAGGCCCAGCAGGCGTTCAAGGCGGCCCTTCGGTCTGGGTCCGGCGAGGACCGAGCCTTGGCCAACAACCGCTTTCATGACGTGACCGGCGAAATGTCCGGCAATGTCTACCTGCTGCCGTCGTTCAACCGGTTGCTGATCGATCACGCTCGGATCGGCATGACGTTCTATCGGCCACAGACCGGTGAAATGTCGGAAAACCTGTCGCTGGCCAGCCAACAGCATGATGCGATCATCGCAGCCATCGAGGCGCGCGATGAAGCGACGGCGGCCAGGCTGGCCGAAGATCACTGGAACCTGTCACGCGATCAGATCGAGATGTTCGTGATGCCTGACGCGCTGGATGTCCCGATGGGAATCCCGCCCCTTTCGAAACCTGCATGAGGACGGAATGAACCCGATTTTCAAGTTTGAGGGGATCTATACCCCTGTGGTCACGCCTTATCACGACGATGGCAGCGTGAATTGGGACGCCTTGTCCGACGTGATCGAATACCTGATCGAAAACGGCGTGCATGGCCTGATCTCGGGTGGTTCGACCGGTGAGAACTATGCCCAGACCGTCCACGAACGTGTGGAACTGGCCCGGTTCACGCATGAGCAGTTGAAGGGCCGGTTGCCATTGGTGGTTGGCACAGGCGCGATGCTGACGCCGGATTCGATTGCCCTTGCCGCCGGCGCGCGTGAAATCGGCGCCGATGCGATCCTGCTGGCCAGCCCGCCGTATTCGGTGCCGACTGATCGGGAAAACGCGCTGAATGCGCTGGCCATCGACAAGGCCGCTGATCTGCCTGTTATGCTGTACAACTACCCGCACCGCACCGGTACGATGATGGGCGAAGAGTTCCTTGACCGTGTGGGCCGCAGCCGCAACTTCTGCGGCATCAAGGAAAGCTCGGGCGATATCAACCGGGTGCATTTGCTGGCCCGCGACTATCCGCATATCCAGCTTGGTTGCGGAATGGACGATCAGGCGCTCGAATTCTTTGCCTGGGGTGCGCCGTTCTGGGTGTGCGGCGGGTCGAACTTCCTGCCTGCCGAACACGTGGCTCTGTATCAGGCCTGCGTGGTCGAAGGGAATTTCACCAAAGGCCGCCGGATCATGTCCGCGATGATGCCGCTGATGCGGGTGCTGGAACAGGGTGGCAAGTTCATCCAGACCATCAAGCATGGCGTCACCATGAACGGAATTGATGCCGGCGCTATGCGGCCTCCGCTGAAGGGCCTGAACAAGGACGACAAACGCGCGCTGGAACAGGTCACGCGCGTGCTGAAAAAGACAATCGCCGACATCGTGGCGGAAGGGTAAGAGACATGGATCTGCTGACACAGGACGAATACAAATCCATCGCCGCAGGCCTGACCCTGCCGACCGGGGCGTTCATCGACGGGGCATTCCGCCCGGCGATCTCGGGTGAGACGTTTGCAAGCGTGAATCCGGCCACCGGCGACAAGCTTGCCGATATCGCATCCTGCGGCGCAGCGGATGTGGATTTTGCGGTCGAAAAGGCGCGTGAGGCCTTCGACGATGGCCGCTGGTCGAAACTGCACCCGTCCGAGCGCAAGGACGTGCTGATCCGGCTGGCCAAGCTGATGACCCGCAATGCCCGCGAACTGGCTGTGATGGAAAGCCTCGACAGTGGCAAGACCATCTATGACTGCGAAACCGTGGACGTGCCCGAGACCATCCATTGTCTGAAATGGCATGCCGAAGCGATCGACAAGATCTACGATCAGGTCTCACCCGCCAGCGACGACCATATCGCCATGGTCGTGCGAGAGCCCATCGGCGTAGTGGGGCTGGTTCTGCCGTGGAACTTCCCCCTGCTGATGCTGGCGTGGAAGATCGGGCCTGCCTTGGCGGCGGGATGTGCAGTGGTTGTAAAGCCCGCGGCTGAAACCTCGCTGACCGCGCTGCGCCTGGCCGAACTGGCGATGGAGGCTGGTCTTCCCCGTGGCGTGCTGAACATCGTACCGGGTGGAGGTGCCGATGTGGGCGAACCCATCGGGCGGCACATGGATATCGACATGGTGTCCTTCACCGGCTCGACGGTGACGGGCAAACGGTTCCTGACCTATTCGGCGGAAAGCAACGCCAAGGAAGTGGTGCTTGAGATGGGAGGTAAGAACCCTGCCATCGTCATGGACGACGCCGAAAACCTCGACCGGGTGGCGGCGCATGTGGTGAACGGTGCGTTCTGGAACATGGGCGAGAACTGCTCGGCCTCGTCGCGCCTGATCGTGCACAAAGACGTGAAAGCCGAACTGCTGGACCGCATCGCGCATCACGCCAAACAGTGGAACATCGGCGACCCGCTGGATCCTGAAACCCGCATGGGCGCGCTGGTCAGCGAAGGGCATTATAACAAGGTCTGCGGATATCTCGATCAGGCTGAAAAGGTGGTGATCGGTGGCAAGGCCGATAAAGGCTTTGTCGAGGCCACCGTCGTTGAAGTGCCTGGCAACGACTCGACTTTGGCGCGCGAGGAGATCTTCGGCCCGGTCCTGTCGGTAATCGAAGTGTCGGGCTTTGACGAGGCCATCAAGATAGCCAATGACACCGACTATGGCTTGTGTGCCTCGATCTTCACCGCCAACGCCAAACGGGCCATTCGCGGCGCGCGGGCCATCCGGGCGGGCACCGTGACCGTAAACAGCTTTGGCGAAGGCGACATCACCACGCCGTTTGGCGGGTTCAAGCAATCGGGCTTTGGCGGGCGCGACAACTCGATCCATGCGCATGATCAGTACACCCAGCTGAAAACTATCTGGATCGATCTTGCAGACGATGCCGACGAGGCCGTGGATTGACACGATACGAGGCCAAAAGACTACCGCGGCAGACCGGTCCGGCAGGGTGGAATGCCATCCTGCCGCCCCAGGAGCCTCTGCCGGTGCTCGAACAGGACCTGACCGCCGACATCACCATTGTCGGCGGAGGGTTTGCCGGGCTGACGGTGGCGCGGCGATTGCACCAACTGGACCCTTCGCTGAAGATCGCCGTGCTGGAAGCGGGCCGATTTGCCGATGGCTCGGCGGGGCGGAACTCGGGGTTCATGATCGACCTGCCGCATGATCTGGCCTCGGACAATTACGCAGGCGATGGGCTGGAAGCGGATCGCGCCGCCATTGCCCTGAACCGCAAGGCCATCGCTTTCGCGACCGAGGTCGCCGCCGATTGCGACCTGCCGCAGGAAATGTTCGACCCTTGCGGAAAATACAATGCTGCCGCCACACGGGCAGGAGACGCCCATAACCGCGCCTTCGCTGAGCATCTGACCAAACTGGGTGAGCCGCACACGCTGTATGACCAAAAGCAGATGCAAGAGATCACGGGCAGCCCGCATTATGTTTCGGGGCTGTTTGCGCCGGGGACGGTGATGATCCAGCCCGCAGCCTATGTACGGGCGTTGTCGGGCCAACTGGCTGGCCAAGTTAACGTATTCGAGAACTCACCAGTCGTCAGCTTTGAAAAGCAGGGCGCGGGCTGGGTGGTCAACACCGCCAAGGCCAAAGTCAGCACCGGGCGGATCGTTCTGGCCAACAATGGCCATCTGGAAAGCTTCGGATTTTACCAACGGCAATTGATGCATATCTGCCTCTACGCCTCGATCACGACCTCGCTGACCGAGGCACAGATCAAGACACTGGGCGGGCAACCGCGCTGGTCGGTCACCCCGGCGGATCCGATGGGCACCTCGGTCCGGCGTATTTCGGGCAGCTACGGGGATCGCATTTTGATCCGCACCGGATCCAGTTTTCACCCGACGATCGAAACCAGCCGGATGCGATTGCGCAATGCCGGCTGGGTGCATGACCGGAAGTTCCGGGAACGCTTTCCGCATCTGTCGGATGTCCGGATGGAGCATCGCTGGGCCGGGATGCTATGCCTCAGCCGCAACGGATCCGCAGCGTTCGGCGAATTGGAAGACGGTGTGTTCTCGGCCTGCTGTCAGAACGGCCTGGGCATCGCCCGAGGCACCCTGCAAGGCATGGGCATCGCAGAGCTGGCGCTGCAAGGCGGATCAGAGATCGCGGATCACTTTCTGGCGCAGCCGGACCTTCCGCGATTGCCGCCCGAGCCTTTCGCCTCGCTTGGGGCGAACAGCTATCTGATCTGGAAAGAATGGCGGTCCGGCAAGGAATGACGTGTGGGCGTCAGGGCAAGCTCAGCTTGGCCATGCGCCCACCGTCCACCGTATAGACCTGCCCGGTGATGAAACCCGCATCCCCGGACGCCAGAAACGCGACGAGCGCGGCAACTTCTTCGGGCCGTCCCGTTCGGGCAACCGGGTGGATCTTGGCAATGTCGCGACGGAATGCGGACGGGTCGGGCATCGACTCGATGAAATCCTCGTTCAATTCGGTATCGATCCAACCGGGCGCTACGGCGTTGCAGCGGATACCTTCGCCCCCGTGATCCACGGCTACGGCGCGGGTCAGGCCGTGCAACCCTGCCTTTGATGCGCAATAGGCGGCGTGACCGGGATTGCTGCCCAGGCCTTCGATGGATCCGGTGTTGACGATTGCGCCCTTTGTGTCGCGCAGATGCGGCAGCGCGGCTTTGATCATCAGGAACGGGGCGGTCAGGTTCACCGTCAGGTTGAGATGCCAGTCCTTAAGGCTCATTCCCTCGACCGAGGCTTCCTGCATCATGCCCGCGTTGTTGACCAGCACGTCCAGACGCCCGGCTTTCGCGATCACTTCGCCGACCACCTGTGCCGGGCTGTCGGGAAGGGTGAAATCTGCAGCGATGCCGTGAAATTCGGTGTCCTCACCACGTTGGGCGGTAAAGACCCGTGCGCCTTCGTCGTGCAAACGCCGGGCAATGGCCTTGCCGATGCCGCTGCGCCCGCCAGTGATCAGTGCCACCTTTCCGTCGAACCGTTTCATGATACCGGTTTTCCTCCGTTGACCTCGACGAGCGTGCCGCAAACATAACGCGACGCGTCCGAGACAAGGAACATGATGACATCGGCGATGTCATCGGGCTCGGCGATCCGGCCCAGCGGCACGGTCCGGCCCAGTTCGGCCACGGCTGTATCGGGGTCAAAGCCGCGCTTTTCAAAGCCTGATCGCAGCATCGGGGTATTCACCTCGTTCGGGCAAACGGCGTTGATGCGGATACCCTGATGGGCGTGATCCATGCCCATGCACTGGGTCAGGGACGCGATGGCCGCCTTGGTCATGCAATAGACCGCATGATTGGGGCCGGGGCGCAGCCCCCAGCAGGACGCGGTGTTGACGATGGCCCCGCCGCCAGCGTCCGCCATGATCGGAATTGCCGCACGACAAATGCGGAACGGGGCTTCGACATTGACACCCAATGACAGAGACCAATCCGCATCAGTCGTATCCGTGACCGACCCGCGCGTGATGACGCCCGCATTGTTGATCACGATATCAAGCCCGCCCAATGCGGACGCCGCTGCGCCGGGCAGCTGGTCTGCATATTCGGGAACAAGCAGATCACCGGGCAGATGTGCCTCGGCCTCGATGGCATCGACAGCCCGGTCGGCGACGGCGACCCGCGCCCCGGCGTTGCGCAGGCGTTGAACGATTGACGCCCCGATGCCGCCAGCCGCGCCAGTGACCAGAGCCGATTTTCCTTTCAGGTCCATAACGTCATCCATTTTTCAGAACGATGCGACAGGTGTGCCGAGCAGGCTTTCATCAGGAACCACGCCCAGCCCCGGCCCGGTTGGCAGCGCGATATGCCCGCCCTCGATCCGGATGCCGTTTTCAGGATCGTAGTTGCCTTCGATATATGGCGCAGCCAGCCAGACGCCTTCCAGCAGGTCGGGCCGAACGGTTGCACCGATATGGGTACATGCAGCGGCGATGATATCCCCGCCCCAGCTGTCATCGCAGGTATGGGGCAGGTTGCTCGCCTCGCAGATGTCGCGGAAGGCGCGCATCGGATGCAGGCCGCCGATGCGGGTGACCTTCATGCCGAACCCGTCGACCAGTCCGGTGCCCGCAGCCGAGATCACGGTGTTCAGGCTGGTGCTGTTTTCATCCATATAGATGCCATGCGTGACCTGAGGCCGGATCTTCCTGAGATCTTCGATTGTGTTGCAAGGCTGTTCCATGATGAAGGGGATTTCGGGGCATTCGCGGCTGACCCGCAGGGCGTCTCGTGTTGTCCAGCCCCGGTTGCCGTCGATGGCCAGACGCATACCCGATCCTTTGACCACGTCCCAAACCTTTCGAATGGTTTCGATGTCGATCTCGACCGGGCGGCCTCCGACCTTGATTTGCAGACGCGGGTAGCCTTCGGCCATTTTCTCGGCAGCCAGTTTCGCGATGTCGTCGGGTGCACCGACGCCCGTGGCATAATAGGACGGCACCTTGCCCGAAACCGCTCCGCCCAGCAAATCGGAAACCGGAACGCCCAAATGTTTGCCAAGCAGGTCGTGCACCGCAATGTCGATGGCGGCCTTGGCATAGCCATGACCGTTCAACAGCCCATCCATCCGGCGATGCAAGGCCAGAGGCAGGACCTCTGTTCCGATCAGGCCCGGGGCCATTTCGACCAGAGCGGCGCGCGCCCCGGCGGCGTGCGCCTCGGCATAGGTCGGGCCAACCGGGCAGGTCTCGCCCCAGCCGATCAGACCGTTGTCCGACACGATTTTGACCAGCGTGGTATCCAGCGCCCAGACCTGAGCGTTGGCCATAGTATAGGGTCCGTTTTTGACCGGCAGGTCGTGGCTGTAGATATGCAGTTCGGCGATCTTCATCTTGGCTTACGTGTCTTGACCGGAAAAAAGGGCCCACCCGGATGACGGGTGGGCAAGTACGGGGAGTGTGGATCAGTATGTTTGGTTCAACTCGTCCGCCGCCGGGATTTCCCTTTCGCGGCGGGCGATATAGTCAAGAAGGGCCTCGTTCCTGGCCTCGTCCAGCTTTGGTTCTTCATATTCGGCCAATAGTTTCTGTGCATGTTTCAGGGCGCGTTCGGTGATCTCAACTTCGCCTTCGGCGACCCATTGTTCGATCGAGTTGTTGTCGAACAGCTCCGGCATAAAGAACGCGGTTTGAAAGTTGTCCTGCGTGTGCGGATGACCCAGATAATGCCCGCCGGGCCCCACATCCGGAACCGCTGCCAGGGCCTGATCGAAATCGTGCCACTTTGGACCTTCCGCCATCCGGTAAGCCATCGCGCATTGTTCGGCGTCGACGATGAACTTGGCGACCGAACAATGCATGCCCGCCTCGTTCCAGCCTGCCGAATGCCAGATGTAATTGGCCCCGGCGTGAATGACCGCGCTGAGCGTCGTGGCGGATTCGTACCCGGCCTGTGCATCAAAGGTCTTGGCCCCACCCAGAGTGTTCGAAGTGCGCCACGGTACGTCGTAAAAGCGCGCCATCTGGCCGATCATGAAGTTCATAAGGCTGATCTCGGGCGTGCCGGCCATCGGCGCGCCGGATTTCATCGAAACGGTCGACAGGTAATGCCCCCAGATCGCAGGACAGCCCTTGCGGATCACCTGCGTATAGGCCAGCGCCGAAAGCGCCTCGGCGGTCAGCTGCGCCACGGTCGCGGGCACCGATGCCGGGGTGTTTGCGCCACCCAGCACAAAGGGCGAGCACAGAACCGGCTGATTGCGGCGGCAGAAGGCCCGCATCGCACCCAGCATGGTTTCGTCCCACACCAGAGGGCTGTTGCCGTTGCAGTTGCCGGTGGTGACCGGATGATCGTCAATGAACCCTTCGCCGAACAGGATATCGCACATATCCATCACATCCTCGGCATTCCTGGGCGAAGTGGTCATGCCCATGAAGGTCTTGTCCGAGTATTTCATCGACGAATAGGTGATGCGCAGGTGCCGCTGGCTGATCGGGTGGTCGTAGGGCTCGACAATGTGATGGGCCGAGCTGTGCAGCGCCGGCATCATGTGCGACAGCTTGTGGAACATCGCCAGATCATCCAGCGTCGGGTTTCGGCGTACATCGTCCAGATCGCGCAGGAATGGCGCGCCGGTCATCGGCACGAAGATCGCGTGCTTGCCGCCCAGTGCAAGGTTCTTTTTCGGATCGCGCGCATGATAGGTGAACTGCGCCGGAATGGTCGAGATCAGCTCGCGCACCATATTGCGGTCCAGATAGACCAGTTCGCCGTCAACCTTGGCTCCGGCTTTTTTCCAGTCTTCCAGCGCGATGGGGTCGCGGAACTGAACGCCGACGTTTTCCAGAATGTCCATCGCCGCATTGTCGATGCGTTCGACCTGGGTTGCGTCCATGACTTCGCAAACGGGAATGCCTCGGGTCAGGCCCGGCAGCATGTCGAAATTTGGAGCGGTGCGTTGGGCTCGGCGGGCAGAACGTCCGCCGGAACGCGTGGCAGTGCGAGTGGTCAAGGGGCAATCCTCCAATTTTGAAACAAACTGACGGATTCGCGGCGCAACCACCTCTCTGATTGCGATATGTGCTTGCAATAAGCGACACGGGTCATTCCAAATAATTTTGTCCCTGCGTAACGAAAAGACGCCGGGTCATTGTTACCTGTGTGACCTACTTCACAGCCAGGCA
Source organism: Ruegeria sp. HKCCA5463 (assembly GCF_013034175.1). Taxonomy (NCBI): domain Bacteria; kingdom Pseudomonadati; phylum Pseudomonadota; class Alphaproteobacteria; order Rhodobacterales; family Roseobacteraceae; genus Ruegeria; species Ruegeria sp. HKCCA5463. The sequence continues at coordinate 35,986 of NZ_WQFL01000005.1, read as the reverse complement.
AGTGCATACATCTGCAACAGATAAACGCAGGGTTGTTTCAGAAGGCACTCACTCATGCACCACAAAATAGAGATGCTGATCGTCGGCGCCGGGTTTGCCGGGCTGACGATGGCGCTTGAGGCACGCAAGCGCGGCATCAAGGATATCGCGATTTTGGAAAAGGCCGATGATATCGGGGGGACATGGCGCGAAAATACCTATCCCGGTGTCGCCTGTGATGTGCCGTCGCATCTGTATTCCATGGCGACCCATCTCAACCCGCATTGGAGCCGCGCCTATGCCGGTGGCGCGGAAATTCAGGCTTATCTGCAAAATGTCGCGCGTCAGGAAGGGTTGTATGACCTGTGCCATTTCGGGCAGGAGCTGAAATCGGCCAGGTGGGATGGAACGCGCTGGCAAGTTGAAACGATGGATGGCCAGTACTGGTCGGCGCGGTTTCTGGTTTCGGCCATTGGGGCACTTCATTATCCCAGCATCCCGGATATCCCCGGCGCCGACAGTTTTTCGGGGCCCAGTTTCCACTCGGCCGAATGGAATCACGATGTCGATCTGACCGGCAAGCGCGTGGCGGTCGTTGGAACCGGCGCATCCGCCGTTCAGTTTGTACCCGAGATCGCCAAGATTGCAGGCCACGTCACGATCTTTCAGCGCAGTGCGCCTTACGTGATGCCGCGCCCGGACGGTCCGATTGCGCCCTGGGTGCGCAGCCTTTACGCTTGGCTTCCCATTTTGCCCCGCATTCGGCGCAAGCTGATATTCATGATCTTCGAATTTCGCCACCGCGTGTTTCGTGGTGAGGAACGCGCGGTGAATTTTGCCTTGAACATGTGGCGAAAGGCATTGGAGCGCGCCATCACCGATCCGGCCGAACGGCGGATTCTGACCCCCGACTATCGGATCGGCTGCAAACGTATCCTGAGTTCGAACGATTGGTACCCGACCCTGGCCCGCGACAATGTCAGCGTTGTTCCGAAGGGCGTCGCTCGAATCGAAGGTGACACGGTCATCGCGGCGGATGGCACCCGGACCAAGGCGGATGTTTTGATCTGGGGCACCGGGTTTCACGTAACCGACGTTGTCGAGCGTCTCGACATTACCGGTACGGACGGGCTGACGCTGCGCTCTGCCTGGTCGGATGGCATGTGCGCGCATCTGGGTACCGCAGTTGCGGGTTTTCCAAATTTCTTCCTGCTTCTGGGGCCGCATACCGGGCTGGGGCACAACTCGGTCGTGCTGATGATCGAGGCCCAGGTTGGCCATATCGGCCGGGTCCTGAGCGAGATGCAGCGCGAAGGGTTGTCCGCAATCACTCCTGACGCCGCAAAACAGGCGGCGTTCACGCGGGAAATGCACAGCCGCCACGCGGACGGCGTCTGGCAGGCCGGGGGTTGTACATCCTGGTATATGGATGCGGAAGGCCGAAACACGACCTTGTGGCCCGGCACCGTTGCCGAGTTTCAGAAACGCATGGCACAATCAGGGTTGGAGCAATACAGACCCGCCGCCCTTGGCAATGGAGAAAACTGAATGACAACCGTTCTGATCGTAATCGCCGTTTTTGTCGCCTTCCTGTTTGTCATGAACCTGTGGACACGGAAGATTACCCGCCGCGGTCTTGAAACCGTGCCGCAGCTGGGTCAGATCACACCCGTTCATGGCGGCAGCATCCACTATGTGGAAAAGGGAAACCCCGAGGCGCAGACAATCGTCATGATCCACGGCCTGGCTGGGCAGTTGCAGCACTTTACCTATGCGCTGGTGGATCTTCTGGCCGACGATTACCACGTTATCGCGCTGGACCGGCCGGGATGCGGGTATTCAACGCGCGATATGGCCGAGCTGGCGCAATTGCCCCACCAGGCAGGCATGATTGCCGAGTTTCTGGACAAAAAAGGCGTGGACCGCGCCGTTCTGGTCGGCCATTCACTGGGGGGCGCTGTTTCACTGGCGATGGCACTGGACCACCCGGCCCGGGTCGCCGGTCTGGCGCTACTGGCGCCGCTGACGCATAAACTGCCCGAAACCCCGGCGATCTTCAAACCGCTCGAGATCCGCTCCGAATGGATGCGCAGCCTGATCGGCAACACGCTCGCCGTTCCCCTTGCGTCCAAAACCGCGCCGCACACGTTAAGTGCCGCGTTTGACCCGGAAACCCCGCCTGATGACTTTCTGGACCGGGCAGGTGGCGCGCTTGGCCTGCGGCCCTCCGCCTTTGTCACGGCCTCTCAGGACGTCGCCGGCGTCGATGCCAGTATCAACGCGCAGGTCGCGCGCTATCCGAATCTGACCGTCCCAGGGGGCATCTTGTATGGCCGCCAGGACGCGATACTGTCGCCGCCGCTGCACGGGCCGACAATGACCGAATTCGGGCTGAGTTACGAAGAGCTGGACGGGTTCGGCCACATGATTCCGATCACAGAGCCCGAAATCTGCGCCGCCTTCATCCGCAGGATGACCGAAGCGGCCACATCCCCCCTGACTTCCTTGCAGGACAAGCCATCAGAGCAGGCGTGAAAGAAATCTTGAGGTTGGTTGATTTCCCTCTTGACCCTCCCGGGCCCCTCGCTTAAATCGCCTCTCACTCAAGGCGGAGTAGCTCAGTTGGTTAGAGCAGCGGAATCATAATCCGCGTGTCGGGGGTTCAAGTCCCTCCTCCGCTACCAAATCTCTCAAGTCCAACATCTGATTTCAGAAGCAATTCATGTTCTGTCTTTAGGTTGCCCTGCCATCATTACCACCACTTGGGTTTTCAAAACCAATTGGAAGGAAAAATGATTCAAAATGGATCACTTAAGGAATCCAGTAGCGTAGTGCTCGGTGTGGATTATCAAGCTGCTGGTTTGGCTGTAGCGCTGGACAACGCGATTTTCCTCGACAACTGCAAGCTACAAGACGTACACCTCCAAGCTTTAGAGGCCTCGGACGGTATAGAAAAAGCGTTGTACAGATCCACGGACGTGCTCCTCGACCAGATCTGATCTCTCGATCTGGCAATCTATTGGACAATGACAACTGGTGAACGTCCACAACTGGTGAAGAACGGATAGAAGAAAGAGCCGGGACAGAGCCAAGGATAACTCGCGGCGATCTATGAATGAGCACAAGTTTTGTCGGCCCATTATCCATGCGGCAAGACTTTGTGAAGATTACCATTGCTGAGATTGACCCAGCCGCTGCGAAATTTCACTTTGTCGGCGTTTTCCCTTTTCATCCAGCGGAACTGAACGTCCGAACTGCGCCGTCTGCGACTTGCTGCGCGAGGATGGAAGAAAATGTCGTAAAGGCAGCTAGTGGCTCATCCCGCCTTGCACACAGCACTTCGGATGGGTGGGACGCCAACATAGCTTCAGTTTCCACAACGATGGTGATTGGCCTTCAGTCTTCGCAAGAGCAAGAAGACCCAGTGTTATTAGCGCAGGAAAATCCGAGGGGAAAAGAACCGTTCACGCGAGTGTCAACCGCTCTCTTCCTCGGATCCTCTTACTTGTAGTCTTCTGTATCGTAGCAAGGTAACGGTCTGGCAGGGTCTTTGCGCGAAACTAGTCACTCTCGTATTCGAGAAGATCTTCATAAGAGTAAACCGATGAGATTTCCCCTTCCAAACCCGGAACGAAACCAGGGTCTTTTGGCAGACATCCGATATCGCAGATTTGTCTCACTTCCATTCGCTCCGTATCGACGTACCACAAACGTCCACCCGGAGTTGACACAAAGCCGTCGATGCCCTCGTCTTCATCGGCCTCAATGTCTGCAACGCTTGGAACTTCCGAACTATATTCCGGGTCGAACCTCCCGTGCGTGTGGTAAGATAAAACAAGCACCAAACCATTTTCTGCTTGATCCCAAACGCAGCTTTTGTTGTCGCCACGTTGAGCAGGAGTAGCAACAAGTTTCCCGGCTGGGTCATATGCAAGGTAGCCGCAATACTCTGTGTTATTGTTGAAAGAAATACCCTGTAGGCTAGACAGTGTCGCTTTCGCTACGCTGATTTCTTCCTGTGATTGGGCCAGGGTGGCCGCGGGTGGCCAGAGTATTAAGACAACTAAAGTATAGCGAAGGCGGCGTGCGGCTTCACATTTGCCTTCTGCGAGACCAAGTTGACGAGCCGCAAAAAGAAGGCAAAGTCCCGACAACGCAATAACGCTAAACTCGATCATGTTTTGCTCCTTATTATGAACCTATTAAAGCAGCGCTAACGCTGTAGGGATAGCCTAAGGAAAGGTGCCAACTGCAACCAAGGCAATCCATCCATCGCTGTTGCAAACTCCTGGACGTCGTATTGTGCCTTCCTAGGGTTTTCCAGTCCGCCTTATCGTTCGACACTAATCTATCTGCGTTGTCTTCGGTCGCTTGGGCCGCTGCATGTACAGCGAATAAGCCGCTCTACCTGCCGCTATCAACGTTACCGTGAATCCAAACAACGTTAACAGCTGCGACCTGTTTCAACCATGAATCTCAAGCCGTTCCGCTCCGTTAGTCTTTTCGAAAGAACCGGTGCAGCAGCATAGGCCAACAATACCCAACACAACCAATTGCTCGCAACCTGTGCGTTTCAGGGACAGCCGAACAAAAAAACCGCGATGAAGGCGAATGCGAGCAGACAAACAAACGCGGCCACCCAAAAAACATCAAGAAAATCCTGCATCTAAGTCGCTCCAATTCTTTGCAAACGGAAGTACTATGCCAATGATCCGGTCTGTCGTGCTGCGCAAAGTGTTTGCAAGATTGATCCGATCGGCCAGCAGCGGCGTAAACCTGTCACCCCGAACACTTGCCCCGCGCTTGCTCCTATCCCTCAGCAGCGCGGGTTTTTTCTTGCCTGCGGCGCTACGACACGGGGCCGGTTCAGGCCACAACGCTACATCCGTTTTACTACCACCCTTCGGGGGGCCCGCGTTGCTCTTGTCCCCTCTAGCTTGCTTGCAGCGCGGGTCTATTTCAGGCGTGATGTGAACTTGAAGTATTGAATTGTTTAGACAGCCAGCCTGTCGCTTAGGCCCTCTCCATTAATCACCAAGGTCTTTATCGCCCAAACTCTCTGGGTCCGGTATGCCTCCGGCGTGACCCAGATTTTCTCGATTTCGGTTAAGCAGTCTCCAAATCTCTTGGCCGGTTTTCGGTTCAAAGCGAAAGACCCCAGTTTTGAATAGCAGAACTACGCAGTTCATCCTTTGGCAAACCACCAGCACACAAGGAAATCACATCAAACTCACGGTCGCCAAATACCCGAAGTCAAATCACTCGTCATTGCCTGTGCTGGACCTAGTAAGCAGGCGTTCTCGGATGGTGCGCCAAGAGTCTGGAACAAGAAACGCAGTTCCGTTGGGAGTTAAATTGTAAATCCGGTACATTAACGCCCTGGGATTCCCTACTGATTTGCGAGCGACTAAATCGAATGCAGCTGGTTCATTGAGCGCTACGCCCTCGTCACCAACGTGAGGCACTGTCAAGAAGTTGTGCGCAATTTCGTGGGAAACTAAGGTGCCGAACGAATTGTCCATTGGAGGGTCCACATTCAGAGTAACACCCGCGATGCTCCCGTTTGGTCCAGATTGGGCACTTCCGCCAAGCGGCATTTCTCCGGGTTGTTGAGTGCGTATTGTCAGGACATGCTCGGCCCGATCCGGCCTGCCAGCAGCAGACTGCTCCTGGTTAAATGCGGCGAGGCGCTGCGCAACGGGAGTCCGATCAGGCCACGCGAAATCAATTGGTATCGGCTCAATTCGGTAGCGCAGCCCGGCTTCCTGATCCCCATCCAGAGGCGCCAAACCTGATCGAATAGGAAAAATTCGAGACAAGTCCTCCAGAGCCTGAAATAGAATTTCCCATTTCTCTGCAGGAAAGGGAAAGATCTCAACGACAACAAGAATTCGCAGATCCTTCGTCGGATGAAACTGTGGTTGCCCAAGAGACTTTTCGCCGACAAGAGTACCGTTGCGATAAAGCCGTGCAGTAAAACGATACCGTCCAGGCTTTGAGATTTCCCGACCGCGGATATAGAAGTTGATATTGTCGTCTTCGGAGAAACTCTTGGTATCATTTGAGAATACGCCATCACCAATATCACCTGGAATAACTGTTGTCCCAGATGGGCCGGAAATCTCAAGTTCGGCATAATCAATCCGGGCTGGATTGAAGGGCAACGAATGGATTGGAAGGGAATTCAGATCAAATCCGAGGGCTTTAGACGAATAGTCAGAATCCGCGTCATCCAAAAGTTCTGATGCCATAACAACTACGGGTGGGCGGCGACCAACAAATATTCTTGCAAGAGTATCTTTACCCGCGACAAGCTCGTAACCGGGGATACCTTGAGTCACCTCAGAACCGAAATCTGACATATCCGCCGGAACTTGCGGCAATGGGGGCCCGCTCTCTTCACACGCCTTAAGAGCCCCCCTTTTTCGCTGAAGCAGTGACAGCGACTGCTTTCTAAATCGAAAAAGCGCAGACTTTTGTATTGGGTCAACAGTGTTTTGAATCTGAATATCGAGAAGTTCAATACTTTGCTCAAGCGTCTCAATTTCATCCCGAATACTTTGACAATGCGCAGACATGCGGCCACCTGAGGAGGTTAGTGTTGAGTAGAACTTGTTCAGAAAATTACTCTAGCACGAAAACCAAAAAAGAGACGAATCTGGTTGGTCGAGAAATGTACTTGCAGGTATAATTCGTTTGTTTGGCAAGTTTAACGCAATGAAAAATAAGCCAAAACGAAAACTTCCCGAAAGACAGGCCTTTGTAGCAGGCACAACGCGTGGAGCGTGACAGGGGTATTTTCTGTACGATCCGGATCCAAGGAGCAGGCATTAGAGGCAGGCTTTTGCTGCGGTTTCAAACTGTTTGCGGTTTTTCGAGCCAGAGAAACGAAAATCCGTTTAACTCCAGATTTGAATGTCCTTCAAACACCTAAAAAATGATTGATGAGTCCTCCACTACGCCGCTTGAACAGCTTGGTGGCTTCTGCTGCTGCGAATTCAAACTCCTTCCCGACCGGCTTGCCAAATGCGTTGAGTTCGCGACGTTCTCGATTGCAGGCGCGGATGAACCCATCGATGCAGGTTGGCTTTGACAACTCTTTTCCTCGTTCCCCTGGCAGGGCGCGCCCGATCTTGTCGATGCAAACCTTCCCATTGTTTTTGCAGGAGCCTCTCTCTTCGCTCGTCGAGCAACGGATGGCCGTCACCGTCAGGATCAGTTTGTCCAAGGTCTGATTTGAAACTGCGCGTTTCAGCCGTTCGATTTCATTCTTAAGCGGCTCCGGTTCTTTCTATTGATCAACACCCATTCCACTGTTCTTGTTGATTCAGCGGTGGTGGGGCTGTTAAGCGCCGACAATCTGCCTGATTGCATCAAGACGGGACATGCCATGCCCCAGATTCCTCAATGCAACCATGGACCAGATCAGTTGGGTAGGCTCAGTCAACTACGACAAACTATTCCAAACAGCGGCCGTTCAGAAAATTATAGATTGGAACAGGTTTGCCCACAAAGTGGCCGGTTGGCGTTTGTGCAGAGTCTCTAAAAACAAGATGTCTTTTCCATGCAACGCGTTATGCGTTACGAATAGACATGAACGGAGACCGCAGACTTTCCGCAGTACTCTCGGCCGATGTAGTAAACTACTCGGGCCAAATAAAGGCGGATGAGAACAGAACTCTCAGTGAACTCCGTGTCCTGCGTCGAAAGATATTCGATCCATTGGTCAGTGATCATCGCGGCAATATTGTAAAGAGGATGGGCGATGGATGGATCGTCGAGTTTAGTTCGGTCTCGGATGCAGTGCGGTGCGCCCTCGATCTTCAAAGCCAAGTGTCAGCCCAGTCCTCGCTTAAACTGCGCGTGGGCGTTCATCTGGGAGATGTCGTATTTGACGAAGATGACATCTTCGGCGATGGGATCAATATAGCCTCGCGGCTACAAGAGGCTTCCGACGAAGAGGCTGTGTTGATTTCCGATGTCGTCCATCGCAGCCTTGATGAGAGGCTCGCCGAGCAATTTCAACGCGCTGGCGAACGGCAGTTCAAGAATGCCCTGTCACCTGTCGAAGTATTCCAATGGTCGCCACCTGGCTCCGCCCCACCGCGAGTGACGCCAGCCAGTCACTCGAAGTCATTGCTGATCGGCGTTCTACCCTTTGACAATCTTTCTTCTGACCCCGATCAGGAATTCTTTGCAGATGGCATTACCGAAGAGATAATTACCACTCTGTCAAAACTCCCGAACTTACTGGTCGTCGCGCGCAACTCTACGTTCGTCTACAAGGGGCGTTCGGTAGACGTAAAACAAGTTGGACTGGAGCAGGGCGTCGATCTTGTTCTCGAGGGAAGTGTCCGCCAAAGCGGTAGTCGTGTGCGAATTACCGCGCAGCTCATCGATGCGAAGTCCGGAATGCACATTTGGGCAGACCGGTTTGATCGCCTGATAGAAGACGTATTCGAGGTTCAGGATGAAATTGCCCTGAGAATTGCGACTGAACTTCAAGTCGAATTACTGGCGGGCGAGATGGCCCGTTTCAGAGGTTCGGGTACTAAACATCTGGATGCCTGGACTGCTCAGCTGCAAGCTGTGGAAGCCTCGCGCAGAATAACTAAGGAAGCACAGGCTGACGCTCGTCGGTTTGCTCAACAGGCAATTTCCCTGGATCCAGGCTACTCCGCGCCATATTGTACTTTGGGGTTCATTTGTACTGTCGAAGCAAGGCACGGTTTTGTAGCAGACCGAAATGCGGCGCTGGCAGAGGCCCGCGACTGCACTCGACGTGCTCTGGAGATAGACAGCTACAACCCAGAGGCTCACGCAATTGCGGGTTTCGCGGATGCAATCGACGGTAAACTGGAATCTGCTATCGGGAAGTTCAACAAGGCACTGCAGCTAAATCCAAACCACGCTGATGTGGCTGCAAGGCTGTCGATTACATTGGCATTCAATGGGCAGGCAAAAGAAGCGATCCGCGTGGCGCGGCAAGCCATTACTCTCAACCCTCACTATCCGGGCTGGTATGCTGGCGTATTGGGTTTGGCACTTCGGCTCGACGGTCAATACGAGGAAGCCAAGAAGGCATTCACCGAATATGGTCAAAGAGTTGAAGGCTTTGGGCATCTCGACCTCGTTATCGTACATATGGAAACGGATAACGTTGAGGCCGCTCGCGATGAGGCGCGGAATGTGATGAAATACCGTCCTCAGTTTTCCATATCGGACTGGGCAAAAACTCAGCTTTTCTCTGATGCAGAACGATTGGAGAAAGACTGCGCGTCTCTGCGTCTGGCCGGCTTGCCCGAATAAGTGCCGCGCGGATTTCCGGCAAAGCGATTTTTCCTGGAAAGTGACACCCAACGCATCGGCTATGGGTTCGAAGCTAAAGCCTGACAAATATGACCAATCACCCGCTCTGGGGACAAACCTGCAATCCAATGTTTTACGCGATTGCCCGCTTTATGCGCTTTGCGACGGCAGCTAACACAACAACAGGGCAGATAAACTGCTGCACGACGACTTCTTCGCCGAACAAAGTTTGACAAATGATAACCTATGGAATGCATTCAGAATTATACGCATAAGCATGCTCATCGGTTCCGCTCGTAGATCAGGCTTCAAGCTAGGACCTCCCTAGCTGAAAATGCTGTCGCCTTGCTCATCAATGACCTGTTTCGCCTTTGCTATACTATAGCTTTCGGCCTGTTCCCGACTGTCGAAGACATCCGCCCTGATCACCGTATGAGTCTTTCGATCTCCGTCGATGGTCTTTTCGATACGGGCCATCAGGCGAAATTTGCTGCCCTCGGCCATCAGGTCGGGGAATATCTCGAACCCTTTGTAAGAAACCGGATCCGGCTTGGACTTCTCAACGCCGCCGAAGAGTTTTGAGAAGAGGGACATCGGGTGGCTCCTTTCAGCGTTGTTCAGGGCAGAGACTAGCGCCGCTCAAGGCCGGAGTGAAGGGCGTTGCACGGTCAGGTCACTGGTTCCAGGGTTCGGAAGCGCGCACCGTTCAGAGTCACAATGCCCCCAAAAAAGCGGCGAAGGATCCGCCCTTGAAAAGCAACGGCAAACACCGCGCTTGCGTTTCAACAAACCAGCCTACATGTCAGTTTCCCCGATTTACCGATTTGACCTCTCTGAGATGGCATCCGAGCATTAGGAGGCTTGGCCAGAGCAAATAGGTCTGAATCTCAACGTTTTCTCCAAAAGTAAGGAGGACAATGGTAAGTAGTAGTCCCAGCGGAAGCTTGCCACGTTCACACTTTATTGCGTCCAGCGTGACGACCCAGAAATGAACTGACAAAGGCACAAGGAACGCTGTAAATCCCGTCAGCCCTTTGACGAATAAAAGCCCGTACCAAGTGTTGTGACTGCCGATCGGCATGTATTCAACAAGATGCGCTCCGGGTCTGACTGTGCCATGCCCGAAAACCATTGCATCCGATTGCCACTTTTGGCGAGGCTGTGGGTTCCCACTCAGGGAAGCGCGTAGCCTGAGGGTCTGGGGTGAAATCGCCTTCCGCTCTCTTCAACTGCTGGCTAGCCGCCTGCGTCCAAGACCGGTGAACTTCACGTAGCAATCGCGCACGCGTCGGTTCGTCTATAGCAATACCTTCTTCCGCCAGTATCTCGTCAGCGACCACACCGTACCATTTTTCCATACCGCCTTCGACAGCTTCCGCCTGTTGGCTCAGGCGCAAAACCTGTTCCCATATCGCAGGTTCACCCGGTTCATTTTCTAGCATTTCCATCAGGTGGAAATACACGCGACCAGACAGAGCAACGATCTTTTTCAAAGGGAGAGGTTCAGGCTTTGCCCTAAAGGACGCCCATCGCTTTTGAATTTTCCTGTATTCAGCCGCAAATCTCTCTTTGGCCTCTGATGGGTCTCTGGTGCGTAGTGACTTTGACACCTCGGCACGGCCAACGATTCCTTTCAGGTCCGCCGGAACGCGCACCCTCACGTAGTAGATTCCGCTTTTTTTGTCTTTGACTGGTGTAGGCATGGCAAGGGTCACTGTGTAGGGCTCCTGTGTAGGAGTCTGCAAGTGCAAGCCGTTGGTTTGGCGTAAGTTTTTGATGAATATGAGGAAATCATGGTGCTGCTGGAGAGAATTGAACTCTCGACCTCTCCCTTACCAAGGGAGTGCTCTACCTCTGAGCTACAGCAGCGCTGTGGGCGGGTGATTAGACTCAAACGAAACGCGGCGCAAGGGCGTCTGGACGGTTTTTTTCACCTCCTGTAGAGAAAGATCATGACGAATAAAAATTCACCCAAAAAACAAGGCAAATCCGGGGATGCGCGCGAAGAGCGGCTGAAAGCGGCGCTGAAGGCCAATATGGCCCGGCGCAAGGCGCAGGCCAAGGCGCGGGCGACCTCTGGGGACAAGGCCGACAAGGACAAGGGATAAGAGCAGATGGATTCGATTCTGGTGACGGGCAACGGCCCGCTGAATGGTCAGATACCGATTGCGGGGGCCAAAAACGCGTGTCTGACGCTGATGCCTGCGACCTTGCTGAGCGAAGAACCGCTGACGCTGACCAACGCACCACGCCTAAGCGACATCAAGACCATGACCGCTTTGCTGCAATCGCTGGGGGCCGAGGTGTCGTCGCTGCAAGATGGTCAGGTGATCGCGATGTCGAGCCACAGTCTGACCAGCCAAACGGCGGATTATGACATCGTGCGCAAGATGCGTGCCTCGAATCTGGTGCTGGGTCCCTTGCTGGCGCGGTTCGGGCAGGCGGTTGTTTCTCTGCCCGGTGGCTGCGCGATTGGTGCCCGTCCAATGGACTTGCATGTGGAAGGGCTCGAGGCGCTGGGCGCCGAGATCGAGCTGAAGGACGGCTATCTGCACGCCAAGGCTCCGGGCGGCCTGAAAGGGGCGGTGCACGAGATGCGCTTTGCCTCGGTCGGAGCCACCGAAAACATCGTCATGGCGGCGACGCTGGCAAAGGGCACCACGGTGCTCAAGAACGCCGCGCGCGAGCCCGAGATCGTCGATCTGGTCGAATGCCTGCGCAAGATGGGTGCGCAGATTTCGGGCGAGGGCAGCTCGACCATAGAAATTCAGGGTGTCGACCGGCTGCACGGTGCCACCCATCAGGTTGTCACCGACCGGATCGAACTGGGCACCTATATGCTGGCCCCGGCGATTTGCGGCGGCGAGGTCGAACTGCTGGGCGGGCGCATGGCGCTGGTTGAATCCTTCGCGGCCAAGCTTGACGCGGCGGGGGTCAGTGTCACCGAAACCCAAAACGGCATGAAAGTGGCGCGCAAGAACGGCCGTGTGCAGGCTGTGGATGTGGTGACCGAACCCTTCCCGGGCTTCCCGACCGACCTTCAGGCGCAGATGATGGCGCTGATGTGCACCGCCGAAGGCACCTCGGTTTTGGAAGAGCGTATCTTCGAAAACCGCTTTATGCATGCCCCGGAACTTGTGCGCATGGGTGCAAATATCGAGGTGCACGGCGGCACCGCCACCGTCACGGGTGTCGAAACCCTGAAAGGCGCCCCGGTGATGGCGACGGATCTGCGGGCTTCGGTGTCGCTGATCCTTGCCGGATTGGCGGCAGAAGGTGAGACAACGGTAAGCCGGGTCTATCATTTGGACCGCGGATATGAACATGTGGTTCGCAAGCTGGAAGGCGTGGGCGCAAAAATCGAACGGATCAAAGGCGAATGACGGACGCAAGTTTTGAAGACGGGCGCGAAGCCCCGCTGAATTTGGGGGCTGAGGATGCAGAAGATCTGAAGGTGATCTCGACCCTCGTGCAGGATGCGGTTTTTCCCGTGACCGAGATGAAATGGCAACCGTCGCACCGCCGCTTTGGCCTGTTGCTGAACCGCTTTCGCTGGGAAGACAAGGATGCCGCCGCCCGCCGTGACCGCCCGTTTGAACGGGTGCAGTCGGTGCTGGTCTTCGATTCCGTTCTGTCCGTGGCCAGCCAAGGCATTGATCGCAGCGAGAAGGACATGGTCATGTCGCTGCTGTCCGTCGAGTTCGAACCCGGCGAGGATGGCGCGGGCCAGGTCTTGCTGACCCTGGCGGGTGACGGCGCGATCCGCCTGAAGGTCGAGGCGTTGGATGCCGCGCTCAAGGACGTCACGCGCCCGTATCGGGCCCCATCCGGCCGGGCGCCGCAGCACCCCGAATAGATGCAGAACAAGCGCGGCATTTCTCAGGCGTTTTCAAATGTGCCCGAGGGTATTGCCCTGCGTCCGGCGACGGTGTTCGATGTGTTCGACATCAGCCGCGTGCTGATCCGGTCGATCACGCAGCTTTGTGTGGCCGATCACAACAACGATCCCGACCATCTGGAACAATGGACCGCGAACAAAGACCCGGCGACCATCCGGGGCTGGTTCAAGCCGGGATCACAGATCTGGCTGGCCGAGCGTGAAGGGCAGGTGGCCGCGGTCGGTGGGTTGTTCGAAACCGGCAAGATCACCTTGCTCTATGTTGACCCGGATCACGTCGGCAGCGGGGTGGGGGCCGCGTTGCTCAACCGGCTGGAACGGCAGCTGGCCGCGTGCGGCTGTACCGAGGTGCATCTGGACGGCACGAAGACCGCACGGGAATTCTATCTGCGCCACGGCTGGCAGGTCACCGGGCAATGCAGTGACCGTCAGGACCTGTCCTGCTTTGCCATGCGCAAATCGCTGCACCCCCAGGGCTGAGGGTTGAGGCCGCGCCCCGTGGGCGATATGTCCCGTGGCGCAACGCCCGGAGTGCCAGACCATGCCCGTTTTCCTCGACGCCACATCGCCCGATTTCGAAGCCGCCTTCCAAACCCTGCTGTCCGCCAAGCGCGAGGACAGTCCGGATGTGGACGCGGTCGTGGCGCAGATCATCGACGATGTCCGCAACCGGGGCGACGCGGCGGTCATCGAACTGACCGCGAAATTCGACCGGCTGGAGCTGACACCCGAAACGCTGGCCTTCAGCGCGCAGGAGATCGCAGACGCGGTGGCGCAAGTCGTGGCCGAAGACCGCGCGGCGCTGGAACTGGCCGCCGCCCGCATCCGGGCCTATCACGAACGTCAGATGCCCAGCGATCAAAGCTGGACGGATGAGGCCGGGGCCACACTGGGCTGGCGCTGGTCGGCGGTCTCGGCCGCCGGGCTTTATGTGCCGGGCGGGCTGGCTTCATACCCGTCTTCGGTTCTGATGAATGCCATCCCGGCCAAGGTGGCGGGGGTTGAACGGCTGGCCATCGTTGTGCCCACGCCGGACGGGCAGTTGAATCCACTGGTTCTGCTGGCCGCGCAACTGTCGGGCGTCGACGAGGTTTATCGCATCGGCGGCGCGCAGGCCGTGGCGGCGCTGGCCTACGGCACCGACACCATCGCGCCGGTCGACAAGATCACGGGCCCGGGCAACGCCTTTGTCGCGGCGGCCAAACGCCGTGTCTTTGGCAAGGTCGGCATCGACATGATTGCGGGCCCATCGGAAATCCTGGTCATCGCCGACAAGGACAACGATCCCGACTGGATCGCGCTGGACCTGCTCAGCCAGGCCGAACACGACGAAAGCGCGCAGTCGATTCTGATCACGGATGATGCCGCTTTTGGCCAAAGCGTCGCGAAGGCGGTCGAAAAACGCCTCGAAACCTTGCAGCGCCGCGCCATCGCCGGGGCCAGCTGGCGCGACTTCGGCGCCATCATCACCGTCCGTGATCTGAACCAGGCTGCAATCCTGTCGAACCGTATCGCCCCGGAACATCTGGAGCTTTGCGTCGCAGACCCGGTGGCGCTGAGCGAAAAAACCATCCACGCCGGGGCCATCTTTCTGGGCCAGTACACGCCCGAAGCCATCGGCGATTATGTCGGCGGCCCCAACCACGTGCTTCCAACGGCCCGGTCCGCGCGGTTCTCGTCCGGGCTCAGCGTGATGGATTTTCTCAAACGCACCACGCTCAGCCAGATGACCCCCGAGGCCCTGCGCGCCATCGGGCCCGCCGCTGAACAGCTGGCGCAATCAGAAAGCCTCGAGGCGCACGGCCTGTCAGTCACGGCGCGTCTGAACCGCCTGAATGGCTGAAATGACGCAAAGACCGGACACATATGGCGCTTCTCTGCGTTGCCGACTGGAATCCGTTGATATAGGTCTGTGCTGACAAAAGGATTGTAGCCGTAAAGATGACCCGCATTTCGCATATCGAACTGGATGACCGAAACCTGCCGCCGCCGACCCCCGAGATCGAGCAGGAACGCAAGGTTGCCATCTATGATCTGCTGGAAGACAACAGCTTTTCGCTGCCCAATCGGGATGACCGCGTCATTCCTGATGGGCCTTACCACGTGCAACTGTCGATCCGCGACAAACGGCTGGTCTTTGATATCGCGACGGAAGAGAATGAAAAAGCCGCCGAATTTCACCTGTCGCTTGGCCCGTTCCGGCAGGTGGTCAAGGATTACTTCCAGATCTGCGAAAGCTATTTCGACGCGGTCAAATCGCTGCCTCCCAGCCAGATCGAGACCATAGACATGGCCCGCCGCGGCATCCACAACGAAGGCAGCCGCGTGCTGCAGGAACGGCTGGAGGGAAAGGCAGAAGTGGATACCGATACGGCCCGGCGCCTGTTCACGCTGATCTGCGTGCTGCATTTCGGGGGCTGACGGGTGAAGCCTCTGCCGCAGTCGGTCCTGTTCTGTTGCGACCACAACTCGGTTCGATCTCCGATGGCCGAGGGGCTGATGAAGAAGTTTTACGGCACGGGCACCTATGTGCAGTCCGCTGGCGTGCACAATGATCTGGAAATTGACGGGTTCTGCATCGCGGCCTGCCACGAGGTGGGTGTGGAACTGTCCCGTCATCGCTCGCGGTCCTTTGACGAGATGCAGGAATGGGGCGACGATCTCAGCTCGTTCGATCTGGTGGTGGCGCTTTCGCCCGCCAGTCAGCGCCGGGCGCTGGAACTGACCCGGGTTTTTCACCTCGATGTCGATTATTGGCCAATAATGGACCCTACCGGGTTGGGCGAGACCCGCGAAGAAAAGCTACATCACTACCGACAGACCCGCGATCAGATCATCAAACATCTGAAAGACCGCTGGGGCGAACCTACGGAGTGACCATGAACCAGACCGTCAAAACCTATTTCGAAGCCTTCAATGCCGGTGACGTGGATGCCATGCTGGCTTGCCTGTCCGATGACGTGGCCCATCACGTGAACGAAGGCCAGATCCGCATTGGCAAGGACAAATTCGCCGCGTTCTGCGCGCATATGAACCGCTGCTACAAAGAAAACCTGACCGACATCGTCGTGTTCGAAGCCGAAGGCGGCACCCGCGCAGCAGCCGAATTCATCGTCAACGGAACCTATCTGGAAACCGATGACGGCCTGCCGGATGCGCATGGCCAGACGTACCGCCTGCCTGCGGGCTCGTTCTTCGACCTGAAGGATGGCAAGATCACCCGCGTCACCACTTTCTACAACCTGGCGGACTGGACCAAGCAGGTTTCGAATGGCTGAGGTCACCGCCGTCCGCCCCCTGACCGGAGCGGCACTGGAAGCCGCCCTTGATGACGTCGCCCGGCTGCGCATCAAGGTGTTTCACGCCTGGCCGTATCTTTACGATGGCGACCTGGAATATGAACGGAAATACCTGCAATCCTACCGCGACAGCGACAAGGCCATCGTGGTGGGCGCATTCGACAACGACAGCCTGATCGGAGCGTCAACCGGCGCCCCTCTGATCGACCACGCCGAAGATTTCGCGGCGGCCTTCGAGGGCACCGGGCTTGACCTGCATGACATCTTCTATTGCGCCGAATCGGTGCTGTTGCCCGACTATCGCGGGCAGGGTGTCGGCCACAGGTTCTTCGACGCCCGCGAAGCCCACGCCCGCAGCCTGGGTTTCACCAAATGCGCGTTCTGCGGCGTGCAACGCCCGGCAGATCATCCGATGCGGCCCGACAATTACCGCCCGCTGGATGCCTTCTGGCGCGCGCGGGGATACACGCCTTTGCCCGGTGCGATCGCACAGTTTTCGTGGAAAGATATTGGCGAAGAAGGCGAATCGAAAAAACCCCTTCAGTTCTGGATCCGGGATCTCTGAACGCCAAACGCAGAAAAAACTCCCGAATCATGGTAGTGTTGGGTTTTCTGTGGGGGAATTGCCATGAAACGCTATGTTATCGAACGCGATCTTCCGGGTGTCGGTTCCATGTCCGGTGACGAACTGTGCGGCGCGTCTGCGAAGTCGAACGAAGCGCTGGCGCAAATACCCGGCGTGCAGTGGGAGCATTCCTATGTTGCTGGTGACAAGACCTTTTGCATCTATCTGGCCGAGAGCGAGGACGCGATCCACAAGCATGCGGAACTCAGCGGGTTCCCGGCCAACACGATCACCGAAGTGACCACGATCATCGATCCGACGACCGCAGGGTAATTGGGCTGTACTCCGGTCTGCGTCCGCGACTAAGGTCATGCGAATTTGACCGCACGGGGACGCTGCCATGAAAGTCGCAACTGCCGCCTATGATCTCGACTGGTTGGATAGCTGGGCACAATACGAAGACAAGCTTGAGGGGTGGGTGTCCCAGGCCGCAAGGCAGGGGGCCGAATTGTTGGTCTTTCCCGAATACGGCGCGATGGAGCTGTCGACCCTGGACGGGGCCGACGTGGCGGGCGATCTGGAGCGGTCGATCCGGGCCGTGTCCGACCGGATGGTGGATGTACAAAACCTGCACACCCGCCTCGCCAAGACGTACAAAACCTACATTCTGGGTGCGTCCGCGCCGGTTGTTGATGGAACCGGGCGTCCGGTGAACCGTGCCGCCTTCTACGCGCCGGATGGCAGTTTCGACCATCAGGACAAACAGATTATGACCCGGTTCGAACGCGAGGATTGGGACATCGCCCCCGGTGGTCCGCTCAAGCTTTTCGACACCGCGCTGGGCAAGATCGGTGTGTTGATCTGTTATGACAGCGAGTTTCCGTTGCTGGGCCGCGCGCTGAGCGAGGCAGACCTGATTCTTGCGCCATCCTGTACCGAAGCGCTTTCGGGTTACTGGCGCGTGCGGATTGGCGCAATGTCAAGAGCTTTGGAAAATCAATGCGTTACAGTCATGGCCTCGCTGGTCGGGAACAACGAATGGTCCGAGGCGGTGGATATGAACACCGGGACCGGAGGCGTCTTTGGCCCGCCCGACAAGGGGTTTCCGGCCACCGGTGTGCTGGCCGAAGGCACTTTGAATCAGCCGGGCTGGACCTATGCGGATGTCGACCTGTCAGCCATCGCCGAGGTCCGCGCAGACGGTCACGTGCTGAACCGAACCCATTGGGAGGAACAGGCCGCCCGAGTCGAATCGGTCACAATATCCGCTCTTTAGGTGATTCCGCCCTTGAAATAAGGCCGAAATAGGCTCATTTAAGCGCACACCCCCGCAGATTCTGCGGGTGCAACGTAATGATGGAGACAACATGGCCAAGGAAGATACGCTCGAATTTCCCGGTGTCGTGAAGGAACTCCTGCCTAATGCGACGTTTCGGGTCGAGCTGGAAAACGGCCATGAGATCATCGCACATACGGCAGGCAAGATGCGCAAGAACCGCATCCGTGTTCTGGCCGGCGACAAGGTTCAGGTCGAGATGACCCCATATGATCTGACCAAGGGTCGGATCAACTACCGCTTCAAGTAACGCCTGCCGCAATGGCGTTCATTCTCGGATCGGGCAGCCCAAGACGGCTGGACCTGCTGGCCCAGCTTGGCGTGCAGCCCGATGCCATTTGCCCTCCTGACATTGATGAAACGCCCTTGAAGGGCGAGCTTCCGGTTCCGTATTGTCACCGCATCACGCGCCAAAAAGTGCAGGCGGTTCAATCGGATAGAGACGACGTTACCCTCTGCGCAGATACCACCGTGGCCTTGGGGCGCCGGATTCTGGGAAAGCCCGAGGATGCGGGGCAGGCAGCGGAATTTCTGCACGCTCTGTCCGGTCGCCGTCACCGCGTGATCACCTCGGTTGCGGTCCGGCGCGGAGATCGTGTGCTGCAACGTGATGTTGTCTCGCAGGTCAAGGTCAAACGCCTGTCGGACGTCGAGATCAACGCCTATCTGGCGACCGGAGACTGGCGCGGCAAGGCAGGCGCCTATGCGATTCAGGGTCCCGCAGGGGCTTTCATTCCATGGATTTCTGGGTCGTTTACCGGCATCGTCGGCCTGCCCCTGTCCGAGACCGCAGCCTTGCTGCAAGGCATCGGCTATCCACTGTATCGTGAGGCATCATGAAAGGTCGCACCATTGTTCTGGACCACATCCAAGGCCGCGAAGCGGCTGCGCTGATGGTCGACGGCAAGCTGGATGACTTCCTGATCGCCGCGGACGCCCCCGCGCCCGGCACCATCTACCGCGCCCGCGCTGACCGCCCGGTCAAGGGGCAGGGCGGAATGTTCCTGAACACGCCAGATGGCCCTGCGTTCTTGCGACAAGTCAAGGGCTTGGGTCCCGGCGCCCTGTTGTTGGTACAGGTCAGCGGGTTTGCCGAGCCCGGCAAAGCCATCCCGGTGAGCAATCGCATCCTTTTCAAAAGCCGCTATGCGATTGTTACGCCGGACGCTCCGGGCCTGAACATTTCGCGCAGTATCAAGGACGAGGACACACGAGATCAACTGCTTGAAATCGCGCACGAGCAGATGGGTGACAGCGCCTATGGATTGATCCTGCGCTCCTGCTGCGCGGGTGCGGATGCCGAAGAGATCTCGGAAGACATCTCGGCCATGTTGACGCAGGCCGAGCAGGTGATGAATGACGACGGGACCGAGCCTGAACTTCTCAGCGAGGGTGACAGCCCCCATATCCTTGCCTGGCGCGACTGGACCGACCCGGCCGAAGTCGTGACCCAGGCGGGCGGGTTCGAAACCCACGGCGTTCTGGATGCGCTGGATACGATGCGTGGAGCGTCCGAGCCTTTACCGGGCGGAGGGTATCTTTACATCGAACCCACACGCGCATTGGTCGCCGTGGATGTGAACACCGGAGCGGACACCTCGCTCGCGGCGGGCACCAAGGCCAATTTCGCCTGCGCCAAGATGCTGCCCCGTGCTTTGCGCGTACGTGGGCTGGCCGGGCAGATTACGCTGGACCTGGCTCCAATGCCAAAGAAGGATCGCCGCGGGTTTGAATCCGCTTTGCGTGCCGCGTTCAGATCAGACCCGGACGAGACGATTCTTGCAGGCTGGACCCCGCTGGGCCATTTTGAGTTGCAGCGAAAACGTGGTCGTGTTCCCGTGATGGAGATCCTGAAATGAGCTGCCCGATTTGCGGTGCGGAGACCGAACAAAAGTTTCGTCCGTTTTGTTCCAGGCGGTGTGCGGACATTGATTTGGCCAAGTGGCTGAACGGGTCCTACTCGGTTCCGTCGCAGCGCGAAGAGGACCTTGAAGCCGAGGATGACACGCAGGACTTTACACCAAAGCGACCACATTGAAAAAATGTGAAAAAGCCTCTGGACACCGCTGGTAGCAAGTCATAGAAGGCCCCCACCCAACGACGAACGTCGTTCCCGTGCCCGGGTAGCTCAGGGGTAGAGCAGTGGATTGAAAATCCTCGTGTCGGTGGTTCGATTCCGCCCCCGGGCACCACGTTTACCGAGAAAATACAGATACTTAAGGCGCCAACAAGCGAACAGGCCAAGACTGTATTGGTGCCACGGGTGCACTATGGGTGCCACAAGCAGAATCTAAACCCGCTCGCCTTGCAACCTGTGACAACATTTCAAAGATGTTTCACATATGTTTGCCACGTTGACGCTCTGGTTTCGCTCCACTCGTCAAGAACTCATTAGTCCAACTGCGAAATCGCTTAAGTCGGCGATACTGTGTGCTTTGTTGGGACATCATTCGTGTTTCCGACTTTACTCCCTGGTTTTGCTGGCACAATCTGAGCGTGTTAGGCACCACAAAATTTGAAAGAACAAAATGCAGCATCCACAAGGTACAATTTTTTTATCCCATTCCAGTTTGGACAAGAGTTTTGTCGATGGGGTTTACAAACAACTCGATGCCGCTGCCACTTTTTACGATGTCAAAACAATAGCTCCGGGAGCCCAGTTCATCGAAGAGATGAAACGAGGGGTTGCCGACGGCGTCGTATTTGTCCTGTTCCACTCACCCAACACAAAGGGCACTTGGGTAGAGTACGAAATACAACTAGCTGAAGTGGCCGTTGCCTCGAGGCAAAGTGCTATCTTGGTTTGCCCAATCGGAGGAGAGACCTACCGTTCATTGCCTGATTGGATGAAAGGCCGAATGACAACGTCTGAGGATTACACTGTTTCGGACATTGTTAGGGCGATTCTGTATCAGCAGCGACAGGTCATCAGTTCTAGCCTTGGCAAGGAACCCGCGTTTGTTGGCCGCGAAGAATTATTGAACAAAATTCACCTTGAAGTGCTTCAAGCGGTACCGAAACGCGGGCAACCGGTTCAGCACTTGGTTATCACCGGAATGGTGGGCATGGGAAGGACTACCTTAGCGAAGCGCTCACTGAATAAATCCTTCCCGACGTTGAGAAAGGCTGGCCCGGTATTCGACTTGCCGGATATGGCCGAAGCGGTGGATTTCTATTTGGCGTTCAAGGAAGACTTAGACGGGTTGATGACAAAGGAGCAAATGCAGGAGCAAATTGCTGTGTTTTCGGAACTCGGGCCAAAAGAACAAGCACAGACGATCTTGCGTCAGGTCTTACACTGGGCAGAGCTAAATCAACCAATTTTGGTTAGGTCTCGTTGGGGACTAAGGGACAGAACACGCAACCTCAAAGAATGGTTTGATGAGTTCGTCCAAGCTTCACTAGAGCATCCAAATCTTAGGATGATTTACATCTCGGAACGTCGATTGCCTGATGAAGAAGTGGCAACGAGAGCGAATTTGCGTCAGTTTTCAGTGGACGGATTGTCGAGCACAGACATTCAGGTATTGCTAAGTGAGCTTGTGGAACCACGCCTGTTCGATGCTGCAAAATCAGAAACAATAGCCAAATTGGTCGGCGGTCACCCAGCTACGGCACATCATGCTTCAGTCTTGATAAATGGTGGCCGGAATATCGCAACCTTAGAGGTCAACCCCGAACCAATAACGTCATTTCAGCAGCGGTCTCTCTCCGAACTGATAGATGGGGATTTCCTCAGCGAAGACCAAAAAAAGATTGTTGCGCTACTGGGAGTTTTTCCGAAGCTGTCCTTCAAGATGATTGCTAGAACCCTAGAAATTGAACGACGAGTTTTGACTGAAGAGATTTGGGACTTAGTTGACTATTCACTGCTACAATCTGTCGACAATGAGTATTATAGCTGCCCTGACATGGTGGCCTCGTATGCCAGACGCAATCTTGCAGGGTTGAGCACCCCGTTGCTTGGCGAGATAAAAGCGAGCATTGAGGCTGACATTGAGGGCGGTGTAGTCGACTCGCAATTGATCAGCGCTCTTCTCATCGCTGCTGTCGAAACTTCAGGCAACATACCTGAAGAATTGTCGCTGCTGCTCACAAGCTCGTCTCTGCTCGAAATCGTGAGAAGCCAGTTCGATCGAGCTCAATCACACAAGGGGAACAGTAAGGAGATGTTCGAAGCAGTTTACAAATTGTCGAGATTGGCATTCGGAATGAATGTTTCAGATGATGCTGTAGAACAGATCCTTTTCTCAGGTGGAGACAGCGCCATACGAGCCGGCGTTTTTCCTCAAGACATCATCGAAATTATGGAAAGGAATGCGTTGCCAGCCGTTTATTATCTGAGAGGCAGCTATGCGTTCCATGTCAAAAGAGATTGGGATACAAGTATCACTCAACTTCGTCAGGCGCTGAGACTAAAGCACTTCCGATTGCGAACCAGCAGATTATTGACCCGTGCCCTTATTCGAAATCAGCAGTTTTCGGATGCATTAGAAGTCCTAAATCGGCTTCCGGAATATCAGATAAACCGGGAATCTGGCCTAGTGGTTATGAAGATTAGAGCTTTGAGAGGCCTTCGCTTGTTTAAGGAAGCTGAGCAACTCGAGGCGACTTTGAAGCCTGAAAATGACTTATACGGCGAAGTTCCGCTGTTTAAGGCAGGGAAGTTTCTGCGAGAAATGAACTTGGTGAAGGCAAAGGAACAAATTTCCCTTGCTCGCCAAGCACCTAGGGTCAATCAACTTAGTTGTCAGTTGCTGGAGTGCGCCATTCGATTGGAGGATGGCGACGCTTCGTTGCTGCCTGCCACTGTTGAAATGGCCAACGCTGTTAACAGGCAATCAGATGCATTTCAGATGCAGGCTCGCTATGCAGTGGTCGAGGGTAGATGGGCTGATGCTGAGGAGTATTTGTCGAACATTTCGAGAAAGGATTACTATGATCTGCAAGTCGAAAAACGTTGTCTGGAATTGAAGATGAGTGACCAGACAATAGTGCGGGATCCTGTAGCTACGAAAGCTTGCCAGAACCGTCTCGAGGAGATCACTTTGCTGAGTGCTCGTGCGCCCGAAGGATTCCGCAATGCCTAGCTGCACAAAGAAAACTTATGTGGAAATCCGGTTTTGTCGCTAAGAAATCTGTACGGGAATACGTCCGCCTCTGGTTTCACAATCAATTTCTTTTTGGAGGCTGGAACTAATCCGCGTGTCGGCCTGCTGGCTGCCCCCTTCTTCACAACGACCGACCCCATAGAAGCCTTGACCAATAGAGGATGCGAGGTTCGGTTGATCGTGAGGTTTTCCCCAGTCACCACACCGGACGCACTACACACTGCGTTCCAAAACCCGATGGTGAAAGTGAGATACTTCACCGATGCGAAGTTCCACACCAAACTATACATCGTCGATGACGTGGCCCTTGTTGGATCAGCCAATCTCACGACAAGTGGCCTACAGGCGAACCGAGAACTGTCCATTCTGTTGAGACAGGACCGTGATGAAGCATTCTACGACCTACCTCAAATTTTCGATGACTTATGGAATGATGCAGACGTCCTCAATGAGGGAGTGCTACGCGAGTATACCAAGGCGTTCAAATCGAAAGAAAAGCCACAGGGGGAGGATGCGTTTGAAAAATTCATTCACAAATTTGTCAAACCTGCGGCCCCAACAAGTGTGGTCGTAGGCAGCGAGAAAAAGTCGAAGGAGCGCTCGTTCATCCAAACCTTTCGTCGCAAGTATGACGAGCTTCTGGTTCCAGCTCACAATGAGATTCTTGCCGTCGCGAAAGAACACGGGTTTGGGCGCCCAGAATATTCAGGTCAGGACCCTCAAATCGAAATGGGGCGTTTTCTGGGTTGGTTGAGGCTCACACAGGGTGGCGGAAAAGGATGGCGTGAGACCACTTTGTTAAGTGATCCCGAAGAACGGGCAAATCGTATAGCGCATTACGTGGATGTTTGGCAGTCGACTGACGACACCGTGAAAGGTGACGCCTATCACGCGTCATCGGAAATTGAGAACATCGAGAACATTCGAACCTATCTTTGTGACCCCTCCGAACTTGAGCAACTCATCTATGATGACCTGTTCCACTATTTGACAGGGTGTCACGCCTTTCTTGAACGGTTGCGCTTCGCATCAAAAGATCTGGGTGAAGACCTAACCGGCCTCGAACGTTTGCGCCTCGATTTTCAAGCAAACAACACGCGTGAGGCAGTTGTGAGAACGGTGAAGTATTTGTTGTCTGGCCCCGGCGACGCAATCGATCGTGCCTACGACTGTGTGTATGGCAACTATAAGCTAAATGGCTTTGGCGAAGCCTGTGTGATGGAGCTGCTCGGTTGGGGTGACCCAACGCGGCCACCATTTAACAATCGCTCAATTCGGGGGATACGGCTTCTTGGTTTTGATGTGGAGCACTTGGTTGCCGGAGAGTAGCGGCAACAAAGCACTCCGTTGGTTGTTATGAGAGAATGCTTCTCGCAGCCTTCTCAGCTGCCGACCCCATTACCCATTGCCACGGTGTGCGTGGTTTGCGGGCCTTCGCCAGTTCAGGGTTTGCTTTTGCGTCGCCAGCAGCAGCGCGTAGCTTTTCACGCGCCTCGCGTGGGTCGATCTTAAGTTCTTCGCAAAGGGCTTTCAGCGTGATGATGTCGGGCATGTCGATCTCCTAGGTTTCTGATGCAGATCGATAAGACGAGGTCAGCAGGTATGTCAGGGACAACCCTTACCAAGCCCCGGCATATGAAGCGATAGGCGCGCGTGGCCGCGTTGTATTGAGCCAGCAGGATGCTTAACCGGCATTCGCGACATATCCAGCCCGGTGCCACATCGAGCCTAACGCTGGCCCCTGTACGCTGCTCAGACAGGTTACCCACTGGGAAATACCCTGACGACTGGTGCCGCCCAATCTTATTGCGCTGTTGCGACTGCAATTAGTGAAAGGAGATCGCGATGGTCATTCGTGCAACTTGGAGCTTCAACGGACAGGAGAAAGTCATCCTCGGCAATTTGCATCGCCTGTGGTGCCTGCTGTTCGGCCCATTTTACTATGCCTTCAAAGGGATGTGGTGGTGGGCGATCTTATCCTTTTTCACCCTGAACGGCCTGTGGATCGGCTTTCCTCTGTTCAACCGCAGCATCGTTTTGCGTCATTTCCATCGTAAGGGTTGGGTTCAAAACTGACGCGACCAGTACTCAACCTAAACTGTCGGGCCACCCCAGCAGCACCCAACATGCCGTGGTCGCATGCCGAAGATGAGCGCCAGTGCAGGGTTAAGCTTTCAATTGAGGCAAAGGCTGTGCAAATCGCACCACGGACACTCCAGCCAATGAGTAAACCCACCCATTCGGCACCCGAATGTAGCTTTGCGGACCAGCCCGTTTGCGGACCAATTGAAAAGACTCGGATATTTAGGTCCGCCTTACCTCTAACAGCCTGATCAATAGTCCGCGTGTCGGTCTTGGGCGCATCTGACCGCGTCTGTTGAGGCATTGGCGAAAGGTGTCCACAGGAGGATGGGAGGAGGCGTTTTTTTTGATGGCGTTCGCTCTTTGGGCAAACAAGGGGTCATGCATACTTCTGAGATTTTCGGCCCCTAGCCGTTTAGCGCTTTTGCTGAAGGTTGATCACTTCGATCACATCATCACATCAGGGTCGCCGAAGTGATTTCGTGATCAAAGTGATCGCGCTCGCTCGGTTCACGGCAATTCGTACTTACCGCGCCTTGGCTTTTTGACTTCGCCGTTGGTCGCCATGCTCAAAAGTAGCTGGCGCACATTCTCCTGTGGCCACTTCAACGCATCGGCGATGTCTTTCGGCCCCATCGGCTTACCGGCATTTTGCAACACGTCAATAATTGACCTACGCTCGCTCGAAATCCTCACGGAGTCAGTATCGCCCAGAACTCGCCATAGGCCATCGTCGAGTTCCACGGCGACGTCGATATTTTCCATCTCCCGACCTCGCCCATACAGGGTGACGCCATCGCTTTTCCTATCAAGGACGAGAACGTTATCGACGGCCCCGGTCAATCCTGTGGTTCCCGACACCATGTCCAAGGGGTCTTCGCCACTCATCTTGCGTAAATGGTGGATAACGATGATCGCGATGCCGTGCTCGCCCGCGAGTTTCTGAAGAGGTGACAGGGCTGCATAATCGGCCTCGTACTCATTTTTGCCTTTCACCTTTGGCCGAACGCAGACCAACGTATCGATGATGATCAAGCTCGGGCGATGCTCTTCGATGAAATCCTCAAGCTGATCGAGGCCCCCATCGTCCAGCTTCTTGAGTTGAACCGAAAAATGGAAATTCTCCGGCCAAGAGGTCTGATCGCCGTAGTTTTGGATCATTCGCCTTCGTAGGCGTCTTGGATTGTCTTCAAGGGCGCAATAGAGCGTAGCACCCTTCTTGCAGGCTCTGTCACAAAGCGCCTCACAGCCAATGGCGACGGACATCGCCAAATCCAACGCCATCCATGACTTGCCCATCTTGGGCTTGCCAGCCAACAACGTCAGGCCTTCGGTTATCAGTCCCTCGACTACAAATTCGAGGGGTGGGAATTCCATGGCCTGTAGGTCGCTCGCTGTGAACGTTGTCAACTTGTTGGACGCTTTGGGCCGATCCGTCCTCTTCTTGGGGAACCGCGCGACCCGTGACTTCGTTGCTTGCCTACGACTCATTGGGAGGCCTCCAGCTTCGAGACCACGCGCGTTACTTCGGCGTCCAGTCGGTCAAGGTGATACCCGTGCTTTTCGATGAAATACGGGCTGTGCCAAAGGATGCATCCAATCTCGTCAGGTGTTGCACCCACTTCGTGAAGGCAAGCAATGATCAGATGGATGCAGGACGAGCGATCCTTTTCTGTCGCGCGGGTATGACGGATCAGCGTCCGAGCTTTCGCGTGAAGCCGTTTCCGGTACTTCTCGAATACCTCTTTCGGATCGTGTGCATCTGGATTGACGAAATCGCCAGAGGCCATCGCACGGGCAATTTCCGGCAACGGAGGACGGTCTCTGATCCTGTTCCAGTTGCGATGAACCAACCGGACAAAAGGCTCGTCATACTGGGGCTTGTGGTTCACAGAGCCGGGAATGCGAAGCATTTTGGTGATCGTCCAGCCGCTGTCGCCACCGTGCCGATCAGCAAGGGAACGAGAGTAGCCTTCTGCTTCTTCGGGGCTGTGCCAACCGTCCCATAGCCAAGCCCCCTGAAAACGACCCGGCGATGTTTCCCAGACAAGGCTGGCTTCTGGCTGAAAGGCATAAGGGTCGGCTTCATCGATGTCACACCAGCCGAGCCGTGATGGGCGTGCGAATTCCTTTTTCCTGCGGTCTTTGAAAAACGGGTTGGGACAGAAATACAGGTTATAGTCCCACCGGGAGTGCTGGTGAAAGAACCTGTTCAGGCCGGGGATCACATTGTCGCCATGGACAACATGCTCTCGCCACTTGTTACCATCTGGGTTCGAAGTTGCGATGAAGAAGCAGCTGTCGCTGGGCGCTCCTCTCCAGATGTCGGTCAAGAAGCCCACCATGCTTTGGTGGATGACGCAATCATCATCATAATCCTTGAATGCATGGGGATGCCCTTTGCGAGGACGAGCGGTATGGTTCACGCGATTTCGCATGTTGTTTCCTTTCGAATTGTACGGGAAGGACGGGGCGCTAATCGCCCAGCCTTTGATGTCAGTGTTCTTTGGGCTTTGGAGGTAACCGCCAACTATAGAGAGCCAGCCAGTCTACGATTTCGTCCGCGTCCCACACGAACGGGACGGGTTGCTTCGGGAATAATCCACGTTCACCAAGATCAATGAGTTCACGGTATTCGTAGTAAATTCCCATGCGAACGAGGTCTTCGTAGGTGTAGCCCCAGCGAAAATTGATCCCCATGCTTAGAACTCAGCATATTGGTGACGGGACCGTTCTTCAGCGCGCTCAGCGAGCCACTGTTCGATCTCGTGGAGGAACCACGTCACACTGGTGCCAGCGAGGCGTGCCCGGCGAGGGAAACGCCCACGGGCTTCCCAACGCAAAAGCGTGCTGTTGCTTACGGTGATGCCTAAGCGCCTCAAGTCAGCGCGTGTAGCAAGGACCTTTTGTCCGTTCGAGATATCCATTTTGTCTTTCCTTCTGCATGTTTCGATTTGCGAAGGAGCGCTCCGACAAGACAAAAGATGGATCAGGTTGGATCGTATTGCGAGCGAAGCTCCTGAAGCCCTCAACTCAATTCGAACTCTGGTTTTCAGATGGGCTAAACGTTCGCTTGTATAGGCCCATCAAGCTGTTCGTGATTGCCGGTTGTTTCAAAGAAAACACGCCTGACGAAATCAGGGACAGGACCCACGCTTTGGCCCAGCTCCTTGTCCCAGTTTCCCCGTGACAGCCTTAGGTTTGGATAGTTTTCACGCAGTTCCGACAGACAGACGAAGACCACGTAGTGCCTGATTTCATGTGTGTGTGTGATCTTCCCGGCAGTTTCGCCCGTGATTTCGTCCTCAAATTCGCGTTGAAGCGAAATTGCCCTTTCCTTCAAGATGGCGAGCGCTTCGAGAAGCGCTGCATCCGAGTGCGGCGCATCTTCGCCAAAGCGCTCCCAATGCGCGAAATGAGGAGCATTCTCATCACTCAATGCAGCTTGCAGTGTTTCAATTGGATTGACCACTTGGCGTTGCAGCCATGACTTTCGTTGTGTCAGCGATTTGTCGAACGGAGCCAGACGGAAACCATTGGGGGAGGCCTCAATCCCTCTACGAACTTTGAGGCATTCGTCGCGCAGCTTGTTCCAAAAGGTCGCAAAGACTTGGTCGTCTTCAAGTGCAAGAATTACCCGGACTTCCTCACGGCACTCGTCTCCGAAAGTTCCGTCGTGATTTTCGTCAACTCGTTCGCCCACAATTCCAATGCCTCACGCTTCTCGTTGAAGTACGTATATCGATTGTAGGTTGCGCCGACGCCGGACACGACTCCTGATTTGTGGTTGGTCACAGCATCTATCACGTGGGGTGCCACGCCGATCTTTGCCATACCTGTGGAGGCTGTGCGCCTGAAATCGTGGAAGCGCCAATCAGGTGTGCTCTCGGGCAGCGTAGCCTCGATACGTTCCTTGAGACGTCCGAACCCAGATATCGCTGAACGCCCAGTCGTTGTGAACACGAAGTCGCTATCAAGAAATCTGTGAAGGGAACGCAATATTTCCACGGCCTGTGCAGGCAGAGGCACGATATGCAGGCGCGCGTTTTTCACCCGGCTCGCTGGAAGCTCCCAAATACCCTCGTCAAGATTGAGTTCAGACCAGCGCATGTCAGACACTTCTGCTCGTCGCTGCCCTGTCATCATCAGCAATTTGAGGAAGGGACCGAAAGGATATCCCTCGGCATCGCTGTGCTGCCATATCGTGCGAATTTCATGATCGCTCAGCACACGATCACGAGGGATTTCGCGCGTAGGTGGCCTGAGGAGAGCCACAGGCGATGTTTCGATGTCACCACGCATGACGCACCAGTTCATGAGCTTTTTGATCGCTGAGAGCGCCCGATTTGCGCGTGTCGGCGTCCCGTTGGCGATGATGCTGTCCAGCACCTTGCTGACATCCTGCCGCTTGATCTGGTCGATGGGCCGATCCTTCAAATCGTCGAACTTGTGCAGCACGCTTTCGGTGCGTTTCCAGTCCTTGGTGTTGGGTCTGGCGTGAAGCTCAATGAACTTGGGGATTGTCTCGCCCAGCGTCGGGGTGGGTGCCTCGGAAACCGCAGATGGTTTCTCGAACTCACCCAACTCGACATCACGGGCGATTTCCATTGCACGACGTCTAGCGTCGGCAAGGGAGACCACAGGATATGGGCCGATTTTGAGGCGTCTGCGTGAACCGTTCGGGCGCACCATCGTATAGAACACCTTGGCACCTGTGGTCGACACACGCACATGCAGGCCGTTTACTTTCTGGTCGCGAACCTCGTACCGTTTGGTAGTCGCCGGAGGCATCGCGTCGAGTGATTTGGTTGTCAGCATCTGTTTCATGCAGACATCGTAAGACACCCAGAATCCGCGTGTCAGGGTACAACTTGAAAGGGAGCGAGAGGTAGTGCTAGTTGCTGCCTACATATGGGTCTCTTTGGTGGGGTCGCGTGGCAAAGATTTCTTGCTACGCCAATGAAGACTTCAGAGCGGGTTGGGTGTAGGCCATGAAATACGATGCATTAACGATTGATACTCAGGTGGTCTATTCCAACGATTTGGAATTAGACACTGGGCTGCTCGGTCAACTCGATCAATTTAAAGACGGCCTCGTCCAGTTCCTTTTGTCAGAAATCGTTGTTCGAGAAATCCACAAACCACTAACTGAAAAAGCAAAGGCGACACATGATGCTCTGAACAAGGCGATCAGGGCAGGTCGGTCAAATGGCCAACTCTCTGATCCACAGTGCGCCGCGCTGGAAGCCATCCGAGATGGCATGGCAAAGCCTTCAGAACACGCAAAAAATCAGCTCTCAGATTTTTCCAAAAACACAGGTGCCGAGATTGTTTCTGCGGACACGGTAGACGTTAAGCCGCTGTTAGAGCGATACTTCAGGAATGATGCGCCATTTGCCAGCAAAGGCAAAAAGAGCGAGTTCCCGGATGCCATCGCACTTCTAACGTTGGAACGCTGGGCGATTGAGAAGAAGAAACGGATTCTTGCGGTCAGCAATGACGGGGACTGGAAATCTTTCGCTGAACAGAGTGAGCATATTGATGTTGTTGAGGATCTTGGGGAAGCCCTTGAGATACTGAATGATTTGGCAGAGGAAACCATTCCTCTTGCCAAGAGCGTTTTGAGCTTGGTCGGTGCAGGCGATCCTGATTTGGCACCAAAACTTAGGTCTTTTGTGGAATACGCGGTGGACGCAGAATGCCCTTATCTAGAATTTGATGGGCCGATGCCGGGAGAGGATGAGGGCGCGAGTCTAACGCTTGTCGATTTCGAGATTCCCGGATTGGATGACGACAGCACCGAAATCGACATTGTTCGTGTCGGCACACAGGGTTTTGCCTTCCGGGTTCCAGTATGCATTACTGCCAACGTTTACGCCGAAATTAGTTTCTCGATCAGAGATTCCATCGACAAGGACTATGTTCCTATGGGGTCGACCTCGGTTGAGCAGGAAATTGAGTTTGACGCCTTCCTGCTGCTTGAGATCAGTCACTTCATGGACGATGAAGACGGCGAAGCCTCTGTAGTGTATAAAATCGACAATGTAGAGCTCTTAGACGCTCCAAGTTCCGTTGACGTCGGATACATTGATCACTCTCTTGCTGAGCCAGACTATGATTTCGAAATGGAATACATGCTTGATCAAGAGGAAAGACATTAAGGCTTCTGATCAACGCCCAACTGTTTCCCGTTTGGGCAAACGGGGAGGAAATGAAGTGATGGAAGGAGCGGTACGCCGACTGTGGCTGAGAACAATCCAGCACAGAGCTTGCAATCCGTTCTCCAAGGGCAGAAGCTATCAAGAAACGTTTGCTTCTAAGGTGCTAACTTGATTGATTTTTCCCACCTAATTTCTGACAAATGGGTTGATTGCATAGACGCGCTGTACCCATCACTAAAGAAGGAGATGCAAGGAACAGATGGCTTTGTCCGACGTGTCAAGGCGTCAAGCGAACCTGCACGCAAGTCCGAAATCCAACTCGAGATGGACAAGTTCATATCATTGAACGACTTATCCGATTTGGACGACCAGATCGACGAACTGGCTAGAGCTTTTCTAAGGATTAACAACAAGTACTCGAGTGTTGTCTATTACGACCATTTGGCCAAGCTTGATGATGGCCTGTTGAACGCTGGTAAACCAACTATCGCAGCCGTGGCTGAGCATTTGTTGAGCTCAGAGGCTTCCCCCGTCGCGAAAGATCGCCTCAAGTCCTTGGTTGCAAGGGTCGTCAATGAATCACTTTCTCAAGCAAACAAAAGCAACGCGGGGGAAGCTGGTGAAAACATAGCTCGAGCGATTTTGTCTGCTGCCGGACTTATGAAAGACGAACACTATCGGGAGCAGTACAAGTCAAAATCTGGTTCGGATACCGATTTTGTATTCCCTTGCGTGCCTGATCAACAGGATCAGAAGGTCGAGCTTTTCATGGCGGTTCAAATGAGCAGCAATGACCGAACTAGACTAACCTCGAGCGAACTGAAGATAGGCGGCAAACCTTTTGTTTTTACGGGGAACGGTCTGACTGCAAGCAAGAAGAAATTAAAGGATATCGGTGCTCAAATTGTTGAAAGTCAAAAATCCAACAAGGTGAACTTGATTTGTTTTCGCAGTGAAATCGAACGCGAAAAGGAAAGGTTGCGCAGTGCGGCAGAAGAGGTTCGAAATGCGAACAAACGCACCGAGCTTCTAGATCGCCTAAATTACTTCGAGGATTACACTTGGACTATATCGGAATTCGCAGAGCACGTTAAGAAACGTTTCGCTTGATAACTATTGCGGGTTTGCTTCGTATGATCCGATAATCTTACGGAAATGCTCACCCACGGCCTCGGCCAGTCCAACTGGTACCGCGTTGCCGATCTGCGTGTATTTCGGGACTTCGCGGTCAAACAAGCCCTCACGCGGATTGCCGGCACGTCGTAGACCACCCGTGGTTCGCTTACCTGCGAATTGATACCAGTCTGGGAATAACTGAAGACGTGCCCATTCGCGAACCGTCAGGGCGCGCGGCTGACTGAAATGCACGTAGTCATCGGCAAGTGAAGTCGCCGTGATGTTGGGTTCGGTGTTGCCCCAACGTGCACGAAGAACGCGCTGCGAAAATTTCTTGGTTTTGAACTGGTCAGGGATCTCACCGTTATTGTCTAGCATGTGCTGGAACTTGGCGACGATGTTGGGCTTGTGCTTACTGTATTCTTGTTCGGTCAACGGCACGGTCTTGCTGTGGAACCAGTGGGGGGCCGTACGAAGCCGTCTCTGCAATTCGTTCTTAGGCTTCGAAGGATACCTGTCCGTAATGAACGGCCCCTTAGCGAATTCACCACTGCGCAAGGTATCGGCAACGCTATCATCGATCAGGTCACCCAATAAGTCGATAAGGTCCGGAAAGCCCCCCGTAGGTTGGGGAAGGAAGCCACATTTCACGGCATCTTCCTTGTGGGCCTGAGGCTCCAGCCATTCGCAAGAATCCAAGATGTCGTCGCGTATGCCGACAAGCAGAACGCGAGGGCGGTTCTGTGGCACACCGTAATCTTTAGCTTTCACAAGAGAATAGCGAACCGTGTAGCCGGGGATCGAACGAAACTCGGATAGCACGTCCGGGAAAATCCTGTCGGTACCACCTCGCGTCCATTTCGCGTTCAGTAGGCCCTGCACGTTCTCGAACAGGAATATTCGTGGCCGAAGCTTGCGAATGACGTGCGCCATTCGAACGAACAAGTGGTTGGACGGCAAGTCGGCCTTGTCCACATCGTAGGAGCGTCTGATCCCGATGCCGGAATAACCTTGGCAAGGTGGACCGCCCGCGAGAACATCAAGATTGGAACCAGCACCTGACTCGGCGCCCGCTCCCAAATCAAATTGCAGTCCCAGCTCGGGAATGTTCCTGAGATCAGACACCAGTTGCTCAAGCCTCGGGCCGCGCAAGTCGTTGGCATCATTACACCGAAGGTCCTCGTTCGCCGAGAAATGCAGCCCTCCCAAGGAATGGTGACGGTTCTTCAGGTACGTCGCCATCGCGTCGGGGTTCAGTTCGTTTACGAAGACAGGAACGAAGTCCGCGTTCTCCATGCCCATGGACAAGCCGCCACAGCCCGCGAACATGTCCACCATGTACATAGGACGACGGTTGGAGCCGGCTTTTTCATCGGTAAGAGGGTCGATATCGACAACTGTGTTCACGGCTTCAAGCATATCCAGGAAATGTAGCTGTTTCGGGCGTTGATGTAGCATATCTAGTTCGAGACAGATTGTGAACGACTAAACCTGCCTGAACTTGACGTGTTATACCTAATTTACGGTTAAGCTCCGTGGCAACAGGAAAAATGAAACAAAAAAAGAACATCCAAAAGGGTCAAGCTTGCAAACCACCCTCTGTGGTCTCTGGCGGCGAGAAGCGAAAACTGACCCTGCTAAGGCAAACCTTATTGGAGTGGTACGCCATCGACGGCGAGAGGTTTGCATGGCGGCTCGAAGATGCACCTGACTATGAACGCATTTGCGTAGAGGTGCTTCTGCAACGAACACGCCGCCAAACCGTCTCTGCGATCTACAAGAAATTCTTCAACCGTTACCCATCGTGGGAGAGCATCGCCAATTGCCCCGAAGACGACCTCGGACAATTCTTGAAACCACTAGGTCTCTGGAGGCGAAGAGCCGCATCACTCAAAGCGCTTGCGAGCTATGCTGATGAAAGAGCTGGCCGTTTTCCGTCTACCGCTGAAGAATTGAAGGAAGTACCAGCTGTTGGGCAGTACGTGGGAAACGCGATACTGCTCTTTCAGCATGGTCAGGCGCGACCACTGGTCGACGTTAACATGGCGAGGGTCATTGAACGTGTTTTAAGACCAAGAAAACTAGCAGATATCCGTCACGATCCTTGGCTTCAGTCAGCCGCGAGATGGCTAGTTCGAGAACATCCGGTTGAAACCAACTGGGCAACGCTGGATTTCGCTGCCTCGATTTGTCGTTCGAAGAACCCGAAATGCGAAGAATGCCCACTGCGAAGTAGATGTGCTTTTGCCAATCGCGCGAGGTTACGGGCAAGCGTCTCCCGACCAGAATGGTAGCTCGAGCTGCGCGCTTGGGTGCACAATGGGTGCAAATAACGGTGGGCTGGGATGAAATGGATTGAATGACTTCGCCGAGGTCTGAAAGCCGCAAGGCACTCAAAGAAAAGGCTTTTTGACACGGCCTGAACCACCTTGAGAGAGCCTGAATAGAGACTTAGGAAAATTGAAAATCCTCGTGTCGGTGGTTCGATTCCGCCCCCGGGCACCACTTTTCTTCAAGAAAAGCAATGCGTTGACGGTTTAGCCCTTTCTGCACCTCATTGGTTGATTGCCCGGGACTGCACCGGGACTGCAAATCATTATGGACTAACATTCAGCACTTGTGAATCGCCGGTTGGGTCGTGCATGACTGCGTTCTGGCGAAGTCAGAAGAAGAGACCGTTTGCCTTTACCGACTTCTGGTTGGAGCGGAGCCTTAACTTGACATTCACACGCTTATAGCACATATATCAGTCATCTCATCTACCAAGTGTGGAAAGAGAAACGAGGGCCGTTGCACTTTGTGCGACGGCCTTTGCCGTTTTAAGTGATGCGCTGGAAATAGGCATCTCTCTCTTTGCGCTTTTTTCGCCGGGCGCTCTCATACTCGATGCAGTATCCTGACTTTAGCAGGTAGTATCCGTTTCTCACCCTCAAGACGACGAGGAAATCTTCCTGATACCAGAGGAGAACGCTTCTTTGGCCTTTTCGTTTGTTTTTCCAAACATCTATTTCATCGCAGGTGTCTGCGTTTTGAATAACCCATGCGATCCATTGGAGGCGCTCACAACGCCTCATGTGTCAACGGCGGCGTAAAAACCTGCCATGGGGCGGAGCAAAAGTCGTCCACTGAT
>NZ_WQFL01000004.1:0-353309 GCF_013034175.1 Ruegeria sp. HKCCA5463 | reverse complement strand
TCGCCCGCCAGCGCCCGAAACCATCATACCAATGGATCGCAGGCCGACAATGCACTAACAATCAATTTGGACCAGTCAGATGAGGCTGCTCAACAGGGCGGATCAACTCCCAGACCGAAAAATTCGGCGGCTACTTCACATATAATGCCATGATGCATCCGTATTCACTGCGCGGCACGGTTCACGGCTTGAAAAACGAAGCGGTGACACACGTCATTTTTTCTGGTTGACCGGCGCGCAGATGGCTAGGCATGCCCCCTTCTTCGTGAAGTCGCATGGCGGGCCTCGGGTTGATGACAAACCGGTGTTACGCAGGATTATCTTCATCAACTGCAATGGTTCGCGGTGGCGCGATACTCCCGAGGAATACAGAACTCACAAGACGCTTAACAGCCGGTGGAAGCGTTGGTGCAAGAAGGGTATCTTCGCCCGGATGCTGGCCGAACTGGTTGCCGGGCACGGCGAAAGGAAGACCACGATCCCCTGCCGGGCAATGGACGCGACTTATCTCATCGCACACGGCACCGAGACCAGTATGGCCGAAAAAAGGGGGGCGTGGCCGCCTGATCGGGCGCACCAAGGGCGGCATGAATACCAAGCTGATGCCCGCCTGCGATGGCCAGGATTGCCCGATCAACCTGTTCGTGACCGCCGGGAGCGACAGTGATTACATCGACGCCCGGGCTCTGCTCAGTAGCATCCCAAATGTGGATTGGCTGCTTGGGGAACGTGGCCGTGATGCCAGTCAAGGAAGACAAGCGCCGCAACTGCATCGAGACTATGTTTGGCGGGCTTAAGAATTGGAGGCGTGCGGCAAACCGCCATCACCGTTGATCCGGGGTCTTCCAATCAGCGACCGCACTCAAAGAAACCGTCATCCACTGACTGGGAATCCTCGCCCAAGTACATTAGCTCTTTTTCGAAACCTTTCCGCCGGAATAGAGATGCGAAGCGCTGTGCTCTTAAATCCTCGCGCTACGTCAGTCACATTGTTTTTTTGTTTTCAATATAGTTAGTCACTGTATCTTGATCGGAACGACCCTGAAGAGAGACGCAGGAGATTTCAAAATGGAATTGATTTCTGAGCAGCTTCGTACCTTCCCGATTATGGCGCTGTTTCTTTGTCTGGGCTTAGGTTATGGCGTTGGAAAGTTCAGGGTCGGCAAGTTCGAACTTGGTGGCATCGCCGGAACCCTTTTGGTGGCCGTTCTTGTAGGTCAAATCGGGGGCATTAACCTAAGCACCGATGTCCAGAATATTTTCTTCTCTCTCTTCATTTTTATGGTCGGCTATAATGGTGGCCCTCAATTTTTTGCAGCTCTGAACCGAACCGCACTTACCAAGTTACTGGCTGCATTTATGATGACTGTCTGGGGACTTTTCTTTGTGGTGGTCGTCGCCCGTTTGGCTGGGTTGGACAAAGGGTTGGCCGCTGGGCTGGCTGCAGGAGGGCTTACGCAATCCGCAATCATTGGTACCGCTGGAAATGCCATCGACCTGCTTGGGCTGGCCGCTGACGAAGCGGAAAAGCTCAAAACCAACATCGCCGTGGGATATTCAGTCACTTACATCTTCGGCTCGATCGGGCCAATTTTGGCGGTGAGTGTCATTCCAATTATAATGCGCGTGGATCTGCGTAAAGAGGCGATTAAGCTGGCCCAAAAACTCAGCGGAGGTGGCCGCAAACTGGAAGAAGGCGAGTTCCTCCCAATGAACCGCTTTAACGCCCGTGCCTATCAGGTAGGTTCCGACGCCTCGATCGCAGGAAAGTCAGTTAAATCCATCGAAAACACTTACGACGGCGACCTGATCGTCGAGAAACTTCTGCATGAAGGTGCGCCGTTAGATCCAAAACCGGACATGATTATCAGCCCAGGAGACGTCATCGTTGTATCGGGGCTTGTTACAACCCTGACCCGGTTCGAAGGTAGTGCAAGCGGAGAAATTGGTGAGTACCCACCTGAATTGACGGTGGTGGAAGAACGTCGAAATGTTGTTGTCACTAATCGGAAACTGACAGGTAAAACTCTTGCCGAATTGCGCGAAGCCCTAACAGCCGATCAACGACGCGGCGTTCACATCTCAAAAATTACCCGAATGGGTCACGAAGTGCCGGTGCTGCAAAATACAGAAATTCATGCAGGCGATGAGATCTGCATCGTCGGCCACAAAGACGACTTGAACCGTGCGGCAAAAGAGGCGGGATATGTACCGCCATTGGCGTCGGCCACAAATTTCATCGCGCTGGGGATTGGTGTGGCAATTGGCTATTTGATTGGCGAAATTAGCTTCGTGATCGCTGGAACCAAAGTGTCGCTCGGCTCGGGCCTTGGGTGCCTCGTGACAGGGTTGATAATCGGGTATTTGCGTATTCGCCGACCCAAGATCGGCGGGATCAACCATGGGGCCGCAAATTTTCTGCAGAGTTTCGGATTGGCGGTATTCGTCGGGGTTGTTGGTTTGAATGCCGGTAAGCCTGCTCTGGAAGCAATTCAACAGTACGGCGTTACCCTGCTTCTGTTGGGAGTCCTGGTTACAATGATGCCAATGATTGTTCAATTCCCAATTAACTACTATGTCTTGCGCATCAAAAACCCGGTCGAAGCCTGCGCGGTTGTTACCGGGTCCCGGTCCGGGAACCCGGGGTTTGCAACGTTGCTTGAAAAGGCAGGGAACTCCACCCCTACGCCAGCGTTTACTATGACCTATGCGGTTGCAAATATCTTTTTGACGCTCTGGGGCCCGCTCGTTGTGGCGTTTGTACCGTAAGTCGCTTCAGAATTACCTCAACTTTCGAACGCGACCATGTGGCATGCGGCTAGGGCATGACCCGCTGAGAAGACAGGCTGATAGTTTGGGTCGCCTGCGTCCTCAGCGGCCATGTCTTTAACCGTGCAACGGCAATCCTTTAGACGCGCGATAAGCCTGCACATATCCAACGGCCACAGCCCGTACAGCACGACCGATCTGGCGATAGGCGCTGTCGTCCAAATTGGCGAAAGACACGCGTGCAGACCAGTTGGGCGCATCAAAACCGGACCCGTTCAACAGCACGATCCCGTGGTCCTGTGCCAGTTTGAACGAGATATCCAACGGGTGAACGTTTTCCTTGATCCATTCAACCACATCTTCGCCGACGTATTTCCGCAGCCAGAACTCAAAATCTATGATGCCATAATACTTGTCAAACAACGGGTTGTCGGCGACTTCAACGCCCAATCCGTCGACCAGTTCATCAAAACGGTGCTTCAAGATACCCCAACAGAATTTCTGATAAACTTTCTCTTGGTCCATCAATTCAACAAGCGAGAATAATGTCATCATCACTTGTTGTGGCACCGACAGACCCGCAGTGTGATTTAGTGCGACATCCCGGCTGTCGGCGACAATCCGATCAATGAACTTGAACGAGGACGGGTCGGGGGTCAGCGATTCATACCGGGCGTTCACCACAGCTTTGGTCTCGTCCGGTGCCTCAGCAATCATCTTGTCGAAGATGTTGTTCTCGGCCACCAGAATTGCGCCCAGACGCCAGCCCGTGCAACCGAAATACTTCGAGTAGGAGTAAACCCCGATCGTGTTTTCAGGAAGATGCCCCATCACCGATTGAAAGTCAGGTACGAAGGTGCCGTAGACATCATCTGTCAATATGATCAGGTCAGGACGGCGGGTTTTAACGAAGTCCACAAGTCGGGTCATGACTTCGGGGCTGATCGCGACAGAGGATGGATTCCCTGGGTTGACCAAGAACAGCGCTTTGACTTTGGGATCGGCCAACAGTTCAAAATCGTTGTCGTTAAGTTGAAAATGATCTTCTTCAGCAGAAGACACATCCACAGTATTCAACCCGTAATCTTCAAGCACTGGCATCTCCAGATAAGGCGTGAAGATCGGCGTGCCCAATGCAATTGTGTCGCCTGCATTAAGCAACCGCTGGTTCTTGAGTGCCTTGAAAATATAGCACATCGCAGCAGTTCCGCCCTCTACTGCGTAGATATCGAACTTTGCGTCGGGCCGATGGCCTGCGCACATTGCCCACATCACGTATTCGTGGACGATCGCCTCATTGTGTTCCAAGCACCTGTCCGGCATCGGGTAGTGGTCGCCAATGATACCGTCGGTCAATTCGAGTACGAAATCGTCTGCTGTGAAACCAAATTTTTCAATCGCAAAGTCCACCACGGCCACCAAAGTATCTGCGCCTGGAGGACCGTTTTTTTCCGACGTGTCGGCGCAGTATGCCTTGAGCCGTTCGTAACATCCCGGCCCTTGTGGCATACCGGCTAGTCCAACTTGTGGTTCATTGCGATGTCGCTGTGCTTCGGTCATCGCGAACTGACCCAAAAGGAAGAACGCCTCTCTCGCCTTGGTAGCGATCCAATTTGGGTTGCCGCGCCCTGCGTTCAAATATGGCAGCGCCATTTGGCGCGACTCACTCTGCGCCAGCTTTATGAGTTCGTCTTTGATCTGGAAAGGACTTAGGTTCTCGAACTTATGCAGGTCCAGCGTTTCTGCCATGGCATCAAACCTTTGCGTTAGAACAATCGAAAGAATTCAACCGGATCGTATGCAAGGTGATGTGCAAATGTAAACAGAACTATCAGAATGGAGCGACCGACGAAAAGAAAACCATGAACTTCAAAACAGGCTCTGGGGTCGCGATTCCTAACCAGTAAACGACGGTTGCTGCGGGTGCGATCGCTGATTGGAAGATCCTGGAACAGGTCGCGCCTATTGCCCAACAGGGTAGCACGCCAATGATGTCACGAGAGGGATCATCACAGTCTTCTTCTTCTCGCCCTGCCCGGCAACAAGGCCGGCCAACATTCGGGCGAAGATACCTTTCTCGCACCAACGCTTTCTCCGGCTGTAAAGCGAGTTGTACGCTCTGTTTTTTTGGGAGTGTCGCGCCACCGCGAACCATTGCGATTGATGAAGATAGTCCCGCTTAATACCCGTTTGTCATCAGCCCGAGGCGTGGCACGCGACTCCGCTAAGAAGGGGGCGAGCCTGGCCACCTGCTCGTCGGTCAACCAGAAAGGATCACGCGTGTCACCGCTCTGTTTTCTAGGACGTGAACCCTGAAGTGCCGTGAAAATGGATGCATCGTGGCACTATGAAGGTGATTTCAAACCCAGCTGTTTCAGAGCTTCGTCCGCTGACCGAGCCCAACGTTCCCGAAGGGCAGCGTTGGTGCTATGGCGCAAACCAAGTGATCTCAGATGCTCAAATCGGTTCGGGTCATCCCTCCCGAAAGACACTGCTACGCGTGGCCACCAATAGTCCACAGCATCTTGCATGTCTTGCGACGCTCCGTTTTCAACCAGCTTCACAGCGCCTTCCAACGCCAGTTCGCCGTGATGCGCCTCGATCGGTGCGATCTGCCGGAAAGCCTCGGCCAGTGGCTGGTAAGAGACGGTCGAGAACTCCGCCAGTTGCTCTGCCACGGCACGGCTCATCAGCAGGTTCATGACGACGGCATCAGTCCAACCGGAAATCGGATAATTGAACACCGCAAGCCGCATGTCATGTTCGCTGCGGGTCGCGCCGATATCCGCTTTTCGATCCAACCGGGCAGTCCACGGGTGATGCGTGGCATAACGATCCGTGTCGGCGCCGAACTCACCCATGATTTTCAGAACCCTGTCCGCATGGTCCGTCTTTTCCAACACGATCTTCGCCGCCGCGATGCGTTCCTTTATGCCGGGGCCCTTGTTGATGACATCAGCAAACCCTGCGGCACCTGCGAGTTCGCTGTCTACAAACGTAGCCATCAGTTTCATCAGCTCGGCGCGGTAACGCGGCGGTACGTTGGTCGGATTGGTCAGCACTCCGCCTGCGGCCAGATAGCTGTCAAGTGTCATGGCGTCGGTCATTGATCCTCTCCCTTTACTGGTCGTAGTCCACGACCACGCGGTCGGTCACCGGGTAAGCCTGACAACTCAGCACGTAACCTTTTTCGACCTCGTAATCTTCCAGCGCGTGATTGGCGAGCATCTCGACTTCGCCCTCAAGAACACGGCAGCGGCAGGTTGAACAGACCCCGGCCTTGCAGGCGTAAGGTGCGTCCATGGCGTTCTCCAGGGCGGCATCCAGAATGGACTGATCCTTCGGCAAGGTGACGGTCTGCGTCGCGCCGTCCAGTGTGATCGAAGCACTGGTCTGGTTTGCCTGCGTGCCGGCGTCGGCGGCGTCTGTCTTGCGCCTGGCCCGACCCGGCTGGGCGCTTGCGAAGAGTTCGAACTTGATCTGGCTGTCTTCAAGTCCGTGTTCCCGCAGAGCGGCGGCAATACCCAGCATCATCGGCTCTGGTCCGCAAATGAATGCGGTGTCTGCATTCTTGACATCGATCCAGTGCTTGAACAGCTCGCGGCATTTTTCCTGCGTTACCAAACCGGTGAACAGGTCAATCTCCTGCGCGTCGGTTTCCAGAATGTGGATGACGTTCAGCCGACCCATATAGAGGTTCTTCAGATCCTCCAGTTCCTCACGGAACATGATCGTGTTGATGCCCTTGTTGGCATAGATCAGCGTAAATCGGGATTTGGGTTCGCGGGCCAACGTAGTTTTGAGGATCGACAGAACAGGCGTGATCCCCGATCCGCCGGCGAAGCCAACGTATTGTTTTTCCGCATCCGCATCGATGGGCACGTGAAAATTGCCCATAGGCGGCATCGCCTGCACGACGTCACCTATGTTGAGGTCCTCATTTGCCCAGCTTGAGAATGCGCCACCCTCGACACGTTTTATGCCAACCTGAAGAACACCGTCATCCTTGCCGGCACAGATGGAGTAGGAGCGGCGCAGTTCTTCGCCGTCGAATTTGCGCCGGAAAGTCAGGTACTGGCCGGCGGCGAAGTCGAACTGTTCCGCTGCGCCGTTAACGGGTTCAAGCGTAACGACAACCGCATCGCGGATGGTTTTGTGGATGTCGGTGACTTTCAGGTCGTGAAAACGTGCCATCCGGTGCTCCTCCTCAGATGCACTTGAAATAGTCAAAGGGTTCCAGACAGTCCGCGCAGCGCCAATGGGCCTTGCACGGGGTCGAGCCGAACTGGCTGACCTTTTCGACTGCTTTGCTGCCGCAATGGGGGCAGCGATCCGGGCCGCCCGCGGGTTGCGGCGGCGCAATGCCATAATCTTCCAGCTTGGCGCGGCCTTTTTCGCTGAGCCAATCGGTGGTCCAGGCGGGTGAAATGCTGGTTTCTATGCGCAGATCTCCGATGCCGTGATCGCGCAAGGCGGTTTCGATATCCATACTGATGATGGATGTCGCCGGGCAACCGGAATACGTTGGCGTGACGGTTACGACCAGCGTGTCAGCGTCCCAGCGCACATCGCGCACAATGCCCAAATCCACGACGGAAATCACCGGGATTTCTGGATCGGGCACGGCATCCAGCCAGCTCCATATCTGGTCAGTCGAGACCCGCATCCGCTTTTACCACTTTGCTCCGGGATAGGCGCGTTGCAGCCATTGCATCTGAGTCAGCAGATGGCCCAGATGTTCGGTATGCATGCGCCCGTCGCGGCCACCTTTATGGGCAAAACGGCTTTCCGGAATGGTCAGCGTCGCCTGATTGAGGACCCGCTCAACCAGAGCGTCGTATTCCTCTCGCAAATCCGCCGGGTTCGGCGCGATCCCTGCGGCGACCATCTGGGCGTCCACCTCGTCGCTGGCAAACATCTCGCCCACATAGGGCCACAGGTAATCTAGTGCGTCCTGCATCCGGGCATGACTTTCCTCGGTTCCATCACCAAGCCCGACAACCGTGTCGCCCGAACGTTCCAGATGGTAGGTCACTTCCTTGCTGGCCTTGGCGGCGATTGCCGCGACCCGCTCGTCCGAGGAAGCCATCAGGCGCCCCAGCATGATCGAGTGCCACGCATCGAACAGGAATTGACGCATCAGCGTACGGCCGAAATCGCCGTTCGGCACCTCGACCAGCAACACGTTGCGGAAATCCCAGGCGTCGCGCAGGAAGGCCAGATCGTCGGCGCTTTTGCCACCATCCGCCTCTCCGGCAAGGCCCAGCCACATCTGGGTCTGGCCAATC
This sequence comes from Ruegeria sp. HKCCA5463, assembly GCF_013034175.1. Taxonomy (NCBI): domain Bacteria; kingdom Pseudomonadati; phylum Pseudomonadota; class Alphaproteobacteria; order Rhodobacterales; family Roseobacteraceae; genus Ruegeria; species Ruegeria sp. HKCCA5463. Next base: position 345,252 of record NZ_WQFL01000004.1, on the reverse strand, counting down.
AGGTCCAGCGCAGTGTTGGCCAGCGCTATGTCTTCTTCCAGAACCGGCGCATGGCCGCACCACTCACTGACACGATGGCCGAGGATCAGGGTGTTGTCCCCCATCCGCAGCAGGAATTGCAGAAATGCCTCGTCCCGGGTCATCACATTGCCCCCACTTCATCGGGAATGTCGAAGAAAGTTGGGTGGCGGTAAACTTTGCTTTGGCTCGGTTCGTACAGCGGGCCTTTGTCGCTGGGCGACGACGCCGAGATGTTGTTGGCTTCGACCACCCAGATCGAGACGCCTTCGTTGCGGCGGGTGTAGACATCGCGCGCGTTCTTGATTGCCATTTCCGCGTCAGGGGCATGTAGCGAACCGACATGTCGGTGGCTCATCCCATGCTGACCGCGGATGAAGATTTCCCACAGGGGCCATTCGGTATTCATCGGGTATCCTCCTCAGGGTAAGCTTATTCAGCAGCCAGATTGCCGGCCTGTTTCTTGCGGGCGTGGGCCAGCAGCCCGTCACGGACCCACTTGCCGTCGTCCCATGCCTTGTTGCGCGCGGCCAGCCGATCCACGTTGCACGGGCCGTTGCCTTTGATCACGTCAAAGAATTCCGACCAGTCGGGTTCGGTAAAGTCGTAATGCCCCCGCTCTTCGTTCCACTTCAGATCCGGATCAGGGATTGTCAGACCCAGATATTCAGCCTGCGGCACGGTCTGGTCGACGAATTTCTGGCGCAGCTCATCATTGGTGTTGATCTTGATCTTCCACGCCATCGACTGGGCCGAATGCACCGAGTCCTTGTCGGAGGGGCCGAACATCATCAGTGACGGGTACCAGAAGCGGTTCATCGCATCCTGCGCCATCTTGCGTTGCTCGGGCGTACCTTCGGCCATTTTGCGAATGGCATCGTAACCCTGGCGCTGGTGAAAGCTTTCTTCCTTGCAGATGCGGATCATGGCGCGCGAATACGGCCCGTAGGACGTTCTTTGCAGCGGCACCTGGTTCATGATCGCCGCCCCGTCAACCAGCCACCCGACGGCACCGATATCGGCCCAGTTCAAGGTCGGGTAATTGAAGATCGACGAATATTTCATGCGGCCATCCAGCAGCATCTCGGTCAGTTCATCGCGGCTGACACCCAACGTTTCGGCGGCACAATACAGGTAAAGACCGTGCCCGGCCTCGTCCTGCACCTTGGCGAGAAGGATCGCCTTCCGCTCCAGCGTCGGCGCGCGCGTGATCCAGTTGCCTTCGGGCAATTGGCCCACAATCTCGGAATGAGCGTGCTGTCCAATCTGACGGATCAGCGTCTTCCGATACCCGTGCGGCATCCAGTCCTTTGGCTCGATCTTGATATCCGCGTCGATCCGCGCCTGGAATTCAGCAAGCTTGTCCGGATCTTCATTCGACGCTTCGGATTCTACCATCTGAGCATACATGTCCCGTCTCCTCCGTTACACGCGTTCAAGTATAAGGGCCGCACCCTGCCCGACACCCACACACATGGTGCACAGGGCATAGCGCCCGCCGGTACGTTTCAATTGATAGGCCGCGGTCAGCACAAGACGCGCACCGCTCATGCCAAGGGGATGGCCCAGCGCTATTGCGCCACCGTTGGGGTTCACGTGGGGCGCGTCGTCGGGAAGACCCAGCTCGCGCAAAGTGGCAAGGCCCTGAGACGCAAACGCCTCGTTCAGTTCGATCACGTCCATCTGATCCACGCTCAGCCCTGCCCGGGCCAACACCTTGCGGCTGGCCGGCACCGGGCCGATGCCCATCACACGTGGTGCAACACCCGCAACCGACATGCCAACCACACGGGCCATCGGGGTCAGGCCGTTCTTGGCTGCTGCGGCCTCATTCGCCATCAGGATCGCCGCCGCGCCATCATTCACACCGGACGCATTCCCCGCCGTCACGGTTTTGTCGGGCCCGTTCACACCTTTCAGACCCGCGAGTTTTTCTGCCGTAGTTCCCGGGCGCGGGTGCTCGTCCGTATCAACGACAATCGGATCACCCTTGCGCTGGGGAACCGAAACCGGGGTGATTTCGTCCTTGAACACCCCAGCCGCATGCGCGGCGGCCCAGCGGGACTGGCTGCGCGCGGCAAAGGCATCCTGGTCTTCCCGGCTGATACCATAATCTTCGGCGACATTGTCGGCCGTTTGCGGCATGGAGTCGACGCCGTATGCCTGCTTCATCTTCGGGTTCACGAAACGCCATCCGATCGTGGTGTCGTAAACCGCGTTGCTGCGAGTGAACGCCGAACTTGCCTTGGGCATCACGAACGGCGCGCGTGACATGCTTTCCACGCCACCAGCAATGACCAAATCATAGTCGCCCGCCTTGATGCCGCGCGCCGCCATTCCCACGGCGTCCATGCCGCTGGCACACAGACGGTTCACCGTCGTTCCCGGCACATCAATCGGTAAACCCGCCAACAGCGCCGCCATACGCGCAACGTTTCGGTTGCTCTCGCCCGCCTGATTGGCATCGCCATAGATCACGTCGTCAACACTGGCCCAGTCGACCTGAGGGTTGCGCGCCTTCAATGCCGCCAACGGCAGAGCAGCCAGATCATCTGTGCGGACCGACGAAAACGCTCCTCCGTAGCGTCCGATCGGAGTGCGCGTCGCGTCACAAATGAAAGCGTCCATCTTAGAGTACTCCTGTTCCCACGGAACAATATCAACCGTCTGGTCGGTTAATAAATCTTCCCCTGATTCGATGCAAGTCTTATGTTACTCAATCTTCTCATGTATCGCACATCTTGTAACATTAAAGGTGACTGCTGACCAAAGAGGTTTTCTTGACTGCAAAAAAGACGACGCAGCCCTTCTTAACAATGGCAGGACATCCAGCAGCTCGCCCGAACTTTGCACCGCTGTGGGTCAGTCCATCAGCTCGGCTTCCAAGCTCGATAGCGAGGGGCGCGGCAGCCTGTCCAACAAGTGTGAGACAGCTTCTCTGCACGCGGCGCCTTTCCAGTCGTCCGGCAGGAAAACCGGTGGCAGGCTTGGGTGGCGCAGAACGATACGTCGCCAGGCATGCACCACCAGTACGCGCAGAACCGCCGACCGCATCGGATCGCCCGCCCCCTCTGCGGGCAAAAGCCGCTCAACCACCTGAATGGCATCCCAGAACTGATCATAGGCGGTTTTCAACGGCTCCGGCCCGCACAGGTCTCGAAGCCAGTTCGGGACGGACATCGTGTCGCTCTCGAAACCCAGAAGCTCTTCAAGATCATGCGGCATCGGCCCGGGCGCCATGGCCGTCGACGCATTCAGCGAGAAGTAATCCCCTGTCAGCATCAGGTCCGACAATTCCTTTCGGGAACTTTCCGAGTTGCTGGCGATGAGGACATGCCAGATATCCGGCATGTTCGGGTCGCGGGAATAGATACGTGGTGCGGCTGCAACGCTTTGACGGCGGCCAAAGCTGGTCAGCCTGTGCACACTGTTCCGACCGACCCGCGTGCTTTCAATCCAGCCTTCCTTGCGCAACCGATGCAACGCAACACGCGTGGCCTCGGCCCTGATCCCCGCCAGACGCGTAAGCGCGGTGATTAGTGATCCACTGATCTGATCTGATCCATCCTGCGCCAGATCGCCGAAAATCGTGACCAGAACAGACCACACCCGCTGGGTGCTTGTCGTGGTCAGCCGGCTGACACAGGTTTCAAACCAGTCTGGAGCGGTATCTTTCATTTGCCCAGTATAATCGGGCCCGAAGGAAATGCCATCCGGCCCCACGCGCCCAGTTTCGTTCAGGGTCAGGATTTCGCCAACGGGGTCGGTTCAGTCAAGCGTTGTCGGGCAAGACAAACGATCGACCGAGGCAGCGCCATCTGCGCGCGCGTCGCGTTGCCTGCCGCTCTGTTTGGCGTGCATGTCACGTTTGCGGTTGCGAGTCCGTTTCGTGGCCTCTTCCGAGCCATCATGATAGGTTCCGAACCACTTGTCCCAGGGCATTTCCGCGTTGCCGTAATTGCATTCGTAATACCGGTGATGCAATTGGTGGAAAAACGCCCCGATCAACAACGCCTGACGGTCGCGCGCCCAGATGGCCTCGTACCCGGAATGAGACGAGGCGGCGCCCAACATCAGCCAATACCCCAGAAAGATCATGTGCACCGGGTTGCTGGGCAGTACCAGCACGATCAGGATGGCACTGAGGTACCCCAAAGCCTCGACCGGATGCATCGACATGCCCGACCATGGGCCGGTGTTGACGTTGCGGTGATGCACGGCGTGAACATGTCTGTAGATGAATGGCTGGTGCAGAAACAGATGCACAACGTAGAAATGAAAGCTCTGCCAGATCGCCAGGATCGGAAACAGCAGCACGAACCAGACCGGATGTACAGCGAAGCTGAGCGTGGCGATGTAATTGTTGGCGTACATCCAGCGCAGAAAGCACTCCAGCATCGACAGGAATGTCGCGCCAAAGACCATCGAATGGTAGATGTTGTCCCAGGTCTGATAGCCGAACTTGAACAGTGCATTCTTGCGCTTCATGTAAGGCCGTGGGTCGTATTTCAGCAGCTTTCCCTGCCCGTCAACGCCGTAGAACCACATGTGCAGACCACCGGCGACGATCAACAGCAGCACCCAGTTCCGAATGAATACCCATGACATCCAGCCCGGGGCAAACGAGGCCTGCCCGGCATCGACGGGTTGTACCCAGAAGGCCACAAGGAAGGCCAAGGCCAGAAAGATCGAGCGGTCCGAGAACTGAAGCCAGTTCTGCCAAACCCATTTCGCCAGGATGCCGATTTTCGGCGGCCAGTTCCAGTACGGGGCGTATTTCACCGGCAAGTCCGGGTGCCAATGCCATTCGCGGCTCATGGGGCCGCGCTCGGGGTTTGCCTTGGTGGTGTCCTGAGGGTTCGCGTCTTGGGTCGTCACGTGATTGTCCTTTCCTGAATAAAGTCGCCTTTTTCAGGACCAGGCCGGAGGCGGCTCGTAAGGATATTTGCGTGATGGCCGGCGATAAATGATGTGACCTATTCGTGGAACGGGCGGTGGTTATCGAGCGCCTTGCGCAACCTGCCCCGCCCATCCGGTTTCTTGCGGACACCGGCAGCGGAAAGCGAACCGTTCCCCTCAGAAACGGCGGCACGAAAAACGGCCAGACGTTCCAGCCGATTTGCTTCAGGCGTGGTGCAGGATCCCCTCATGTCGGCGAATGTAACGGCGCAAGAATGATGATCCGCCATACTATAGATCCGTTTCCTGCCCGCCGCGCACCGCCCTATTCGGCGGCCTTCAGGTCAGATCCTTGCGGGATCACTTCGTAACCGGGCTCTTCGGGTTCATCGTCCAGCATTTCCGATGGGAACCCCGGCGCGCGAACATCCAGCCCGGTTTTGTCTTCGAGCCGGCGGATGATGTTGGGGGAAAACTCACGAGGTCCGTATTTCTCGATCCCGTCCTTGAAAATCTCGATCATCAGCGGATTGATCTCCAGCGGCACCCCGGCGCGATCCGCCACCTCCTGAAACAGGCCGATATCCTTCAACACCAGGTCCATCGTGAACGAGATATCGCGAGATCCGTTTAGGATGACCTGACTTTCGGTTTCATGCACGAAGGATGTTCCCGAACTGATCTTCATTGCCTCATACGCCGTATTCAAATCCATTCCGGCGGCCTTGGCAACGACAAGCGCCTCTGAACAGGTGATCAGGTTTGCAGTGGCCAGATAGTTGGTCAGCACTTTCAGTACCGAAGCAGATCCCAGTTCACCGGTATGAAGGATGCGACGCCCCATCGTGGTCAGAAAGGGCAGAATACGTTCGAACGTGGCGCGATCACATCCGGCAAAAATCGAAATGTTGCCGGTATCCGCCCGATGACACCCCCCCGAGACCGGACAATCGACGGCAGCGCCACCGCGTTCCTTCACCATCGCACCCAGACGCTTGACCTCTGCTTCATCCGTGGTGGACATCTCCATCCAGATTTTGCCCGCGGTCACTTCGGGCAGCATGTCCTCCATCACAGCGTCCGAAGCCGCCGGAGAGGGCAGGCAGGTGATCACCGCATCACAATCCCGCATCAGTTGTGCCGGATTCTCGGCAGCCTTTGCCCCGCGGTCGACGAAACCTGACACCAGGTCAGAGTTCAGATCATGTACGGTCAGATCAACGCCATTGCGCAGCAAACTGCCACTGAGTTTCCCGCCGACATTTCCAAGGCCGATAAATCCAACTTTCATACCTGCGTTCCCTTTCCGGTGGCCAATCAGAGGACCAGCGCTGTTTTTCCCTGATGAAATCTACGGGCGTTGAATGCAGCATGTAAAACGAATAAATATCGCCAGTATCCATAAAATTTTTTGGTGCTGGAAATGTCAAAATCGCCCAATCTGGTCTGGCTGCGGTCTTTTGACTGTGCCGCACGGCATATGAACTTTACTGCTGCGGCAGAAGAGCTTGGCATCACACAGACGGCCCTGAGCCTGCACGTCCGCTCATTGGAAGCACAGCTGGGCTGCCCTTTGTTCTTTCGTGCCGCGCGCAACCTCAGCCTGACAGAGGTCGGGCAGGCGTATGCGTTTTCAGTTCGGCGTGCCTTGGGCGATATCGACCTGTCAACCGCAAGCCTGTTTGGCTCCAGTCACAAGCACGAGCTGGTCGTGCGCGCGCCGATTTCCACAGCCAGCTTGTTCCTTGCCGGCAGATTGCCCGAGTTTTCACGCGCACACCCGGGTGTATCGATCAGGTTGGTTTCAAATATCTGGGCAGAATCCGCGGGCAGGGAAAACGTCGATGTCGAGCTGCGTTTGGGAAACGGGGAATGGAACGACGGGCCGTTCAGCAAGATCTCGGATGAGCGTATCGTTCCGGTTGCAGCCGGATCACGAGATCGGAAATGGCCTTCGACGGAAGAACTGCTGGTCAAACCCCAGATACAGATTTTGGGATTTCAGGACATGTGGCACCGGTATTTTTCCGCTTTCGGCACAGAATATTCTCCTGCGGCGTCTTGCTTCACCGTGGACACGACAATTGCCGCCGTGGACATCGTGGCGGAAGGTGGAGGTTACGCGGTAATCCTTGAGCGCTTTGCCAGAACCGCAATCAAGGCCGGAAGGTCCATCGCGATAGTCGGGAACCCCATTCCAATCGAACAGAGCCATTTCCTTGTCGATGGTCAGAGATCGAACGCGAACTCTGCTGCAAAACAGATGTTTGAAACCTGGCTAAAACAGATTTTCGCCTGAGACGTGCCTGCGGGCAATGAGTTCGATCTTCTGTATTTGACCAGTTACGCGCGTGCCCGCGTCTGCTTGCTGATCCAGTTTGCAAAAACTTGAACGGCGTCGTTCTTCTGACCTGTTGGCGTCGCGATGTAATAGGCGCTGTTCGACGTGTTGGCGATCTGGCCGATTTCGGTCAGAACGCCGGACGCCAGCTCTTCTTCAATCAAATACGAGGGCAGAATGGCGGCACCCAAACCGACGACGGCGGCCTCGATCAGCATCGAGAACTGATCAAACCGCATCCCCGGAAAAACCGCTCCCGGATCCAGCCCGATCTGAGAGTGATAGGTAGACCACAGCTCGGGGCGCGAGGTCAGATGTAAAAGCGGAAGCTCGAAGGTTTGCGCGCGGGTGTCCAGCCTGTGACGTCTCAGCAGCGCGGGTGCTGCCGTGACCACCAGATGCTCGGGGAACAACCTGCGCAATTGCGCGCCCGGCCAATCCTCCTGCCCGAAATGGATGGCCAGATCCATACGTCGTTCTTCAAGGCTGAAAGGCGTCGTGTAAGAGTGCAGATCCAGTTCGATCCCGGGATGACGCGTTTTGAAATCCGGCAGGCGCGGCACCAACCACCGTGTCGCAAAGGTGGGCAGGACGGCCAGGGTCAAAAGCGACGCACCGTCTCCGGCTGCAATCGCACGGTTGATCGTACCACTGAGACGTTCAAGATCACCTGCCAGCTCGTCCCGCAAGGCCCGCCCCGCTTTGGAAAGGCGCACTGCGCGTCCAACCCGCCGAAACAGCGTAACGCCAATCGCGGCCTCAAGCTCTCGGACCTGGCGGCTGATCGCGCTTTGCGTCACGCCAAGCTCTTCGGCCGCCATGGTATAGCTTTCATGGCGCGCGGCGGCTTCGAAACTGCGCATAAGGGCCAGCGATGGCAGTGAGTTGATCCGGGGCATGGAACTCATGAGTTTTAGTCACTGAAAAGATACTCATTGGCGTATTTTTCTCAAGTGACTTTGTGGCTAAAACCGAACCTGTTTGCAGAGGAAGGTTCATGGTGTTCCAGCGCGCTGACCGGTTGAACGGTATCGAATTGTCGGAAATCGTCCAGATCTCAGAGGCCGCCGCCCGCCTGCGCACCCAAGGGCGTGATATTCTGGCGCTGTCAACCGGCGAACCGGACCTGCCGACGCCGCCCCATGTGGTCGAAGCTGCGCATTCAGCGGCACTGGAGAGCAAAACCAGGTACCCGCCCACTGCGGGTGTGCCTGAACTGCGCACGGAAATTGCCCGACAGGCAGGTGCCGAGATGGCTCAGGTCATCGTATCGACAGGCGCGAAACAGGTGATCGCAAATGCGATGCTGGCCAGCCTTAACCCCGGCGACGAGGTCATCATGCCCGCCCCCTATTGGACCAGCTATTCCGATATTGTCCGGATGGCAGGTGGGGTGCCGGTTGTTCTGCCTTGCCCGATGGAGCAGAGCTTCAAACTGCTGCCTGAACAATTGCAGGCCGCCATCACACCGCGCACGCGCTGGCTGATGCTGAATTCACCCTCGAACCCGTCGGGCGCGATTTACTCGAAGGAAGAACTTGCGGGGCTGGCAAAAGTGCTGGAGCGTCACTCGCAGGTCTGGGTTCTGGCCGATGAGATTTATCGCCATCTCAGCTTTGCACCTTTCACGTCCGCGGCCGAAGCCGCCCCGGCGCTGACCCATCGCATGCTGATCGTCAACGGTGTGGCCAAGGCGTGGTCGATGACCGGATGGCGCATCGGCTGGGGGATCGGACCGTCCGATCTGATAAGCGCCATGGTCGCTGTTCAGGGTCAGGTCACATCGGGGGCATGCTCGATCTCGCAATGGGCGTCGCTGGCCGCCATCACTTGCGACCCCGAGTTGCTGGAGGAGCGTCGCGCCCTCTTTGCCGCGCGCCGCGATCTGGTCGTCGACGGGTTGAACGCAGTACCCGGGCTGCGCTGTTCCACCCCGGACGGGGCGTTTTACGCCTTTCCGTCCTGCACTGGCCTGTTGAAGGAACAAGGCGGGCCATTTGACAGCGACGCGGAATTCTGCACGTGGTTGCTGGAAGATGCCGGCGTTGCCCTGGTGCCCGGCCGCGCCTTTGGGATGCCGGGCCATCTTCGCCTGTCATTCGCATATGCTGAAGATACAATTGCAGCGGGCCTTGCGCGTCTGAAAACCGCTGTGGAAAGGAAACTTGCATGAAACCTCAATCCGCCCCGCACCTTGGCCCTTTCACCTGGGACGATCCGTTCCTGTTGGAAGACCAGTTGGCCGAAGACGAACGCATGGTTCGTGACGCTGCGCATGCCTACGCGCAGGACAAGCTGCTGTCTCGGGTAACTGCCGCGTTTGCCAATGAAGAAACCGACCCGGCCATCTTTCGCGAGATGGGTGAGATGGGTTTGCTGGGAACAACCATTCCCGAGGAATACGGCGGCATTGGGTCCAGCTATGTGACCTATGGTCTGGTCGCGCGCGAGGTCGAGCGTGTGGACAGCGGCTATCGTTCGATGATGTCGGTGCAGTCCAGCCTGGTGATGTATCCGATCTACGCTTACGGCACCGAAGAGCAGCGCCAGAAGTACCTGCCCAAACTGGCAACCGGCGAATTTATCGGCTGCTTCGGGCTGACGGAACCCGATGCCGGTTCGGACCCCGGCTCGATGAAGACTGTCGCGAAGAAAACCGAGGGCGGCTATTTGCTGAACGGGTCGAAAATGTGGATCTCGAACGCCCCGATCGCCGATGTGTTCGTCGTTTGGGCTAAATCCGAGGCGCATGGCGGCAAGATCAAGGGCTTTGTTCTGGACAAGGGAACGGCTGGATTGTCGGCGCCCAAGATCGAAGGCAAGCTGTCCTTGCGCGCCTCGATCACCGGTGAGATCGTGATGAACAATGTCGAGGTCGGCGAGGACGCCCTGCTGCCCAACGTCGAAGGTTTGAAAGGCCCGTTCGGCTGTCTGAACCGTGCGCGTTACGGCATTGCCTGGGGGTCGATGGGCGCCGCCGAGGCGTGCTGGCACGCGGCCCGGCAATACGGGCTGGACCGCAAACAGTTCGGACGTCCGCTGGCGCAGACACAACTGTTCCAGCTGAAGCTTGCCAACATGCAGACCGAGATCACGCTGGGCCTGCAAGCCGCGCTGCGCGTGGGTCGCCTGATGGACGAGGCCCGCGCCGCGCCCGAGATGGTCAGCCTGATCAAACGGAACAATTGCGGCAAGGCGCTTGAGATCGCCCGTCATGCCCGCGACATGCATGGTGGCAACGGGATCAGTCAGGACTTTCACGTGATCCGCCACATGGTGAACCTTGAAACCGTCAACACCTATGAAGGCACCCATGATGTGCATGCCCTGATCCTTGGCCGTGCGCAGACAGGTCTGCAAGCCTTCGCCTAAGGACATCTGACATGGATCGCGCCGCAATCGTGCATGACAATTTCCTGCGCCGTGTTGCGGCGCGGGACTTTCCCGAAGGGTCCGCAGCGGCCGGGCCGCTGAGCGGTCATGAAGCCGTTGCGCTTTACAGGGCGCAATGCCTGAGCCGCGCGCTGGACCGGCAAAGCCGCGCGATGCAGAAGGCGGGCCAGGGGTTCTATACGATCGGGTCATCCGGGCATGAGGGCATGGCGGCCGTTGCCGCGGCCCTGCGCCCGACCGATCCGGCCTTTCTGCACTACCGCGATGCGGCCTTTCAGATTGCCCGGGCGGATCAGGTGCCGGGCCAAAGCCCGACATGGGATATTCTGCTGTCCTTTGCCTCGTCTTCCGAGGATCCGATCAGTGGCGGGCGTCACAAGGTTCTGGGATCGAAAGCGCTGTGCATTCCGCCGCAGACCTCGACCATCGCCAGCCATCTGCCGAAGGCGGTCGGCGCGGCATATGCCGTCGCCGCTGCACGGCGTCATCGCCCTGAACATGCAGACATGCCCGAGGATGCCATCGTCTATTGCTCGTTCGGGGATGCCTCGGCCAACCACTCCACCGCACAGGGCGCGTTCAACACGGCGCAGTGGACGTCCTTTCAATCTGTGCCTCTGCCCCTTCTGTTCTGCTGCGAAGACAACGGTATCGGTATCTCGACCAAAACGCCGAAAGGCTGGATCGCGGCCACATTCACCAACCGTCCGGGCCTGAAGTATTTCTCGTGCGACGGGTTGGATCTGTTCGACACCTATCGCGTTGCGCAACAGGCGGCCGACTATGTGCGCAGCCGCAGGAAACCTGCCTTCCTGCATGTTCGGACTGTTCGCCTGTACGGTCACGCCGGGGCCGATATGCCAACCACCTATATGCCAAAGGCCGAGGTTGAGGCCGAAGAGGCCAACGACCCGCTGCTGCATTCCGTGCGCCTGCTGGATCAGTGCGGCGCGATGAGCCCGGAACAGGCGCTGAGCGTCTACAATGATACCTGCGCCCGGGTCGCCCGCGTGGCCGATCAGGCCATCACACGCCCTCGCCTGCAAAACGCAACAGAGGTGATGGCCAGCCTGATCCCGCCGGCACGCCCCTGCGCGCCGACCAATGGCCCAACACCCGAGCGTCGGGCCGAGGTGTTCGGCGGCGATCTCAAGGCCCATTCCGAACCGCAGATCATGTCGCGATTGATCAACTGGGCACTGACCGATCTGATGCTGGAACACGGCGAGATCGTCATGATGGGCGAAGATGTCGGGCGCAAGGGCGGCGTTTACGGCGTGACCCAAAAGCTGCAAACACGGTTTGGCCCTGACCGGATGATCGACACGTTGCTGGACGAACAGTCGATCCTGGGCCTGGCGATCGGCATGGCCCAGAACGGGTTCACGCCAATGCCGGAAATCCAGTTTCTGGCCTATCTTCACAATGCCGAGGATCAGCTGCGAGGTGAGGCCGCCACCCTGCCCTTTTTCTCGAACGGTCAATACACCAACCCGATGGTCGTGCGCATTGCCGGGCTGGGGTATCAAAAAGGGTTTGGCGGACATTTCCACAATGACAACTCGGTCGCTGTATTGCGCGACATCCCGGGCCTGATCCTGGCCTGCCCGTCGAACGGTGCCGACGCCGCGCGGATGCTGCGTGAATGCGTGCGCCTGGCGCGTGAAGAACAGCGGCTGGTCGTTTTCCTCGAACCCATCGCCCTCTACCCGATGCGGGACCTGCACGAGGCCGGAGATGGCGGCTGGATGCAAACCTATCCCGACCCTTCTGAAAAGATCGGCTTCGGCGAGGTGGGCGTGGACGGTGACGGCAACGATCTGGCCATCGTCACCTTTGGAAACGGCGTCTATCTCAGCCATCAGGCGCGCACGGCCTTGCAGGCCGACGGGATCAAGACACGGATCATCGATATGCGCTGGTTGTCCCCTTTGCCCAAAGCGGCACTGACACAGGCCGTGACCGGGGCCGAACGCATCCTGATCGTCGACGAAACCCGCCACCATGGCGGCGTGGCCGAAGCTCTGATGGCGCATTTTCATGAAACAAGCGATGTGCCGCTGGCCCGCATCACCGCAGAAGACAGCTTTATCGCAACAGGCCCGGCCTATGCTGCGACCATGCCATCGAAGGACAGTATCGAAGCCGCCGCGCGATCCTTGATGGAGGCCGGCACATGAGTTCCGCCAAACAGACTGCCGTCGTCATCTGCCCTGGCCGCGGTACCTACAACAAACCAGAACTGGGTGTCTTGGGCCGGCAATTCAGCGACAAGGCCCTGTTGCGACGCTTTGATGACATGCGGCGCGCGCAGGGGCAAGACACGCTCAGCGAACTGGACGGTGCCGCCCGATATTCCATTGCCAGGCACACGCGCGGCGACAATGCATCTGCTTTGATCTATGCCGCGACTTTGGGCGATTTCCGCGCCATCAATCCTGACAAAATCGAAGTGGTTGCGGTGACGGGAAATTCGATGGGCTGGTATTCGGCGCTGGCCTGCGGCGGTGCGCTGTCCGCCGAAGGAGGGTTCGAGGTGGTCAACACCATGGGCACTCTGATGCAGGAAAACATGATCGGTGGACAATTGATCTATCCTTTCGTGGATGCCGACTGGCATCCTGACCAGGCCCGCAAGGCAGAGCTGCTTGCCTTGGTGGATGACATTGACCGAACCGATGCAACGCTGACCCTGTCGATTGATCTGGGCGGCATGTTGGTGCTTGCAGGCGATGACGCCGGTTTGGCGGCGTTCGAAAAGGCCGTACCGGTGGTTCAGGAACGTTTTCCCATGCGATTGGCCAACCATGCCGGGTTCCATTCGCATCTTCAGGCTCCGGTCTCGGCGCAGGGCCGCACGCAACTGAGCGCTGGCCTGTTTCGACAACCAGACCTGCCCCTGATCGACGGTCGTGGCCGGATATGGTGGCCCGGAGCTTGCGACCCGAATGCGCTTTGGGATTACACGTTGGGTCATCAGGTGACCGAGACTTATGATTTCACCCATGCCATCGCACAGGCCGCGCATGAGTTCGCACCGGATCTGTTCATTGTGACCGGTCCCGGCACCACGCTGGGCGGAGCCGTCGCACAAAGCCTGATCCTGACCAATTGGTCCGGACTGTCGGACAAGTCGACATTTCAGTCTCGCCAAAGAAACAGCCCGATTCTGTGTTCGATGGGAATGGATGATCAAAGGAAACAGGTGACATGAACCTGCGGGCCGCCGGTCAGCCTCAGAGCCGGCGCGCCGAGGTTGCCAAGCCGTTTCAGAAAACCGGTGCAGGAAGTCCGGTTTGTCATTTCCGTCGCTATTCAATGCGATAGAAACGTTCTGACGTGCCGCGAAAGACGTCGTCCAGCATCGCCCCCGGGATGAGCGTCTCATGCCGGGAAACGGTTTCCTTGTAGGTCGAGGTAAGGCTGTCGACCGGGAAATTCGATCCGAACATGCAGCGATCGGCGCCAAATTGCGACAGGCAGGTTGAAACGATCGGCGAGACGCTTTCAGCATGCCAGTTGTGGTCGAACATTCCCAGGCCGGAGAGTTTGCAAAAGACATGTGGCAGGTTTGACAAGGCCGTCAATTCATCTGCCCACCGTCGCAACCCTTGCGGGGTCCGGTCGTATGGCGAACCTGCGTGGCAAAGAGCGATCCGGGTCTCCGGGGCCTGTGCAAGGACATTCGCGGTTTGACTCATCAGCTCTGGCAGCAGTTGAAGATCAAAGGAAAGACCACGCGCGCCCAGTTGCTTCAGACCGGTCAAGAACTTTGGGTCTTCAAGTATCGCGTTCGTGCCAGTTGAGGCGTCTTCACCCGGAGCGCGGCCAATAATCTGACGAACGCCACGCACCGAAGGCAGGGTTTGAAGACGGTCGAGCTGTGCATCCAGATCATCCGAGGTCAGATCGCAGAATGCCACCTGCACCAGCGGCCAGTCAGGGAACTGGTCGGCAACGGATTGTACCGACTGCGCCTCGGCCCAGGGTTCAGCGGCGCCGACCTGAATGTGAACCGAAGCGCCGAACCCCATGGCTTCGGTGTCTGCGCGAAATTCCGGGAGCAAATAGTCCCGCTGGATGGAAGACGGATCGCCGAAAAATCGAACGATACCTTTCTCCATAAGCCAGGGGTAGTGCACGGACGAAAGGTCCCACAGGTGGTGATGCGCATCTATCCTCATGATGCTTCAATCCCGGTGGTGCGCGCCAGAATATCCACACCCTGCCCTTTCCAGAAATGCAGCAAGTCAATGAAGATCCAGTTTTCGGCCAGCTTGTCTTCGACGCGGCGATAGATATCGATCACCCTGAATTCGCCGGGTTTTCCGGTGGCTGGCATCCCCATGAAACCCCCTGTGGGCGTGGCAGTGAAGTTGGGCCATCCAAAGAAGCCACCGTAATGCCCTTCGGCCAGACGGCAGACGTGATTGGTCTTTGACCGGTCCGTGAAGGAGGCGCGAAACGGGCCAGAGTGTTGCCTGGCATAGCGTTCGATCGTGTAGGTCGCGCCAATTCCTTCGGGGCCCCACCAGATCATGTCCTGGTGCCACGTGCGCGCCAATTCTTCTTCCAGCGACAGTCCGCTGTCCCAACGGCCCAGATCCGCAATCATCGCGTTGATGACCGCCAGCGTTTTTTCGCCTTCGTCTGCGGGCTGCTCATCAAGCAGCAAACCATCATGGGTCCTTGGTCCGGGCTGAACCAGATGTGCCGCGGTCTGCGGGGGGAACGGATTCTGGCCAGCCTGGACCATCAAGTGCGGGATGTCGAAATACATCGCTGTTTCGACAATTCTGCCACCAGCCACTTTGTAGAACGCGCAATATCGCAGGAACGCCATCTTGCCGGTCGGGCGAATACCCAACCACGGTCGGTCGAACAGCCCCACCAGATGGCCCATGGCGACAACCCAAACGTCGGTTTCTTTCCGCAACGAGTTTTGCCCCGCAAACAGAATATCCACTCGGTTCTGCAAATGAGCAAGGCTGCCCTTCAGCGGCTGCCAGAATTTCCGGGCAACCTGTTCGGCGCCGTTGATTTCGTTGAACGGATGAAAGCCGCGCCACCTCGAATCCGAAGCGCAGAATTGGCTCATCACCTTCGGAGTTTCCGTCACTGCGGCGGATTCCAATGCGGTGTGAAACGCAGAGACTAGTTTTTTTTCTGTCTGAAAGTTCACGGTATTTACCATTGTAGTCAAAGTTTTGCGAGCGGCGCGAAGCCAGGTTGAGTCGGATTTCTCCGTTATTTTTGCATACGTATGCAAAAAAGTCTTGCCTGATTTGATACATGCGAATTACAGTTTTGCAAACGTATGCAAAACGATTCCTTGCAGGGGGCACCATGGCGGAAATTCAATTGCGGAACGTCGGCAAGCGATGGGGCTCATTCGTTGGGGTTCACAATTTCGACCTCACGATTGCAGATCGTGAGTTTCTGGTGCTGCTCGGCCCGTCAGGCTGCGGCAAGACAACCACAATGCGCATGATCGCCGGCCTCGAAGACGTGACGGAGGGCGAAATCCTTGTCGACGGCAACGTGGTCAATGATCTGGAACCCAAAGACCGTGACGTGGCGATGGTGTTCCAGAGCTACGCTCTGTATCCCAACATGAACGTCTACGAGAACATCCGCTTTCCGCTGAAAGTGCGTGGTATCGACCCGGCAACACACGACGAAAAGGTGCGCCGCGCCAGCGCCATGGTTGAACTGGACGATTTCCTGCATCGCAAGCCAGCCGAGTTGTCGGGTGGTCAGAGACAGCGTGTGGCACTTGCACGTGCCATCGTGCGCGAACCCAACGTGTTCCTGATGGACGAGCCGTTGTCCAATCTGGACGCCAAGCTGCGGGTTTCCACTCGGGCCCAGATCAAGAACCTGAGCCATGAGCTGGCTGTAACCACCATTTACGTCACCCACGACCAGATCGAGGCCATGACCCTTGCAGACCGCGTCGTCGTGATGAAACAGGGCGTGGTTCAGCAGGTCGGAAGCCCGACAGAAATTTATGACCGTCCCGCGAATACGTTCGTCGCCAGCTTCATCGGTTCACCCGCCATGAATTTGATGGATGGCGAAGTGGCGGGCGGAATTTTCCGCGCCGAACATGTCGAAATTGCGGTGGATGCACCGGATGGCCCAATGACACTGGGTTTCAGGGCCGAAGATGCCAGCCTTGCCGATGGCAAAGGTCAGATCACCGCTCCGATCTATACGCTGGAACTGCTGGGCGACGCGACCATGATCTCGGTTCGGGTCGGCGGAGCTCTGGTTTCGGTGAAAGCAGACAAAGCATTCCGCGCCGAGATTGGCGAAACGGTCTCGTTCTCGGTGCCGACGGATATCTGTCACCTCTTCGAAGCTGGAAGCGGTGCGCGGATCGGGGGCTAACCCCACAAACGGCCCGCAAGGGCATAACACCGGTCCGGACGTCGACGACGGACCGATCCTGACAGGGAGAAACCTATGAAACTCAAGACGATCCTCATGGCCGGTGCCATGTCCATCGCCGCCACCGGCGCGTGGGCAGATTGCGCCTTTGAAAACGAAGTGCCGCTAAAATCACTGTCCGCCGGTTTTGAAGCGTGGAAAGCCGTCACCGATGCGATGGCAGAATGCGGCAATTTCAGCGCATCGCTGGATCAGGAATTCCGCGAAAAGCAGCCCGAAGCATTTGCTGCGGATCCCGCGCTTTATCAGATCGGCGGTGTTTCAAACGCGACCCTGGTGCCGTTGCTGAACGCAGGCACGATCCGTCCGTTGGATGATCTGGTCGAAAAATACGGCCAGGACCTGCTTCCCAACCAGTTGATCAAGGTCGATGGCAAGACCATGGCCATTGCGATGATGGTGAATGCGCAGCACCTGATGTATCGCGATGATGTTCTGGCTGAACTGGGCATCGAAGAACCAAAAACCTATGATGACGTCCTGGCAGCGGCCGCCAAGATCAAAGAAGCCGGCGTCATGGACTATCCAATCGGGGGAACGTTCAAGACCGGTTGGAACCTCGGCCAGGAATTCGTCAACATGTACCTTGGCGAAGGCGGCTCGTTCTTTGGCGACGGCAACGTTCCAACGATCAACAACGAGCAGGGCGTCGCTGCGCTGGAAACACTGAAAGCCATGACCGAGTACATGGATCCGGAATATCTGGTTTCCGACTCGACATACGTGCAGCAACAGTTCCAACAGGGCAAGATCGCCATGGCGAACCTTTGGGCCAGCCGTGCAGCCGCCATGAATGATGAGGCCGAAAGCCAGGTCGTCGGCAAAGTCACCATGGCAGCCGCTCCTATGGGTTCGGCAGCGCCGGCAACCACCATCTGGTGGGATGGCATCGTTCTCGCTTCGAACATGAGCGACGAAGAGGCCGACGCCGCATTCCGCGTCGCGCTTGAGGGCATGGACGGCGAAATGGTCAGCGCAAACAATGACGTCGCTGTTTGGCTGAGCCCTGCCTATTCAGCGGGTGCTTTGGCGGCAGGAGCAGCCGCTTCGGCGGAAGCGGGCGCAAAGGCTTACCCGGCATCTGGCCCGATGGGCATCATGCACACCGCCCTGGGCAACGGTCTGGCCGACTACCTGACCGGCGCCAAGGATGCTCAGACAACGCTGGCGGATATCGAGGCAGATTACATCACTGCCGCGAAAGAAGCAGGTCTGATCAGCAACTGATCCTCCCGTGGGAGGGCTACGGCCCTCCCGCCCCTTCCCCTCGAGAGTCATGAGAAAGGCAGAGCCATGAATTTCCGGACATTTGCCGCATTTGTCGGCCCCTCTGTCTTTATGATGCTTCTCTTTATCGCGTTTCCTCTGGTCAGCGTGTTCAAGCAGAGTTTTTACGTTACTCAGCCGATCTATGAGACGGTCGAAAAGGAAACCTGCACGCCCGGTTTCCTGACGCAGACCTGCGTGACCGAGATGGTTTCGCAGCCAAAACTTGACGAACATGGCGAGGTCATTACCCAAACCCAATATGTCGGCTTGCAAAGCTATCGCAACGTATTGGAGCCTGAACGCGCATGGCGCGCCATAAGCGACGGCAGTTGGCATGTGCTGTCTACGATCAACTTCTGGAAGGCGCTTCGGTTCACCCTGACCTTCACCTTGATCACTCTGCCACTGGTGGTCGGGTGCGGGCTTGGGATCGCAATACTGATCAACAACGCGGCGCGGTCCATCCGCGGTCCAGTGATCTTTGTGTCCTTGCTGCCCTTCATCATCACACCCGTAATCGGAGTGCTGTCGATCAACTGGCTGTTCCGGGGCGACGGCATCCTGACCGCAATGATGGAATGGTGGCTGAACCGGGACATCGCCCTTTTCGCCCAAGCCTGGACCATCGAAATACTGATGATGCTCTACCGCGTCTGGCATGTGGCACCCTTTGCCGCAATCGTCTTCTACGCCGGTCTGCAAACGGTCAATCAGGATAGTCTTGAAAGTGCCGTGATTGACGGTGCGACCCGTTGGCAGCGCCTGAAATACATCGTCATTCCACACCTGATGCCACTGATCATTTTCGTGTCGATGATCCACCTGATGGACAGCTACCGCGTGTTCGAAGAGATCGTCGGTTTTTCGAGCCAGGGCTACGTCATCTCGCTACAGTGGCTGACCTTCGACTACCTGACGCCGGATCAGGCCGGCAACCGGTCGATCAGCCGGGCGTCCGCCAACTCGATGCTGACCATGATCGGTGTCGTCATCCTGCTTATCCTGCCGCTGCGCCGTACATGGCGCGACCATAAAGGAGGTCACTGACATGTCCTCGCGTGCGCTTCGCCAGCCGTTAAGCCTGCGGTTGACCTCGAACATCTTCCTTGCACTCTGGTGCCTGATCGCGGCCTTTCCGATCTTCTGGATCGTGGTTATGAGCTTCAAGTCACCCGTCGATGCGTTCGACAGCAACGCGCTGAACGTGATCTTCGGGCCGGCCACGCTGAGCGTCGGAAAGGGCTTGTCGCTGCTGGATATCATTCTGGGCATCGCGGTTATCTGGGGCACGATCTTCGCTGCCACCAAAACACTGCCTTCGATGATAAAGTCCTACACCAAGCCCGGTCAGGAATGGTTCGGCTGGCTGATCGGTGTGCTGTCCTTGCTGGTGGGTTTCCTGCTGGTGTTCTTCGTGGTCCTGCCTGCAATCCTGAACGTGTTGAACCCGCTGTTTGGCCCACTGGGACGGGATGTGCTTGGTCTGACGACCGAGCATTACAAAACCGTCTGGATCGACCGGGGTTTTTCAAACAACTTCAAGAACTCGCTGATCGTAACGACGGGCGTGGTGACAGTGTCGCTGACCGTGGGCACATTGGCGGGCTACGGTCTGGCGCGGTCAGGATCAACGTTGGCCTTCTGGATCCTGATCGTCGCACTGGTGTTCCGGGCATTGCCGCATTCTGTTCTGGTGGCGGGCTATCTGCCGGTGTTCATCAACTCGGCCGAATGGCTCAGCCCGATCTTGGGTGAAAACGCACCAACCTTGTACGGCAAGCCTTTTGCGGTGATCGCTGTTCTGGTTGCGATCAATCAACCCTTCACGATCTGGATGCTGCGTTCGTTCTTCCAGAACATCCCGGCCGAGCTGGATGAGGCCGCCCGCGTGGATGGGTGCAGCCACTTTCAGGCCTTCCGCCGTGTCATCATGCCGGTGATGTGGCCAGGCGTGATCACTACGGGGCTGTTCAGCTTCTTGCTGGCGTACAACGATTTTCTAGTCACCGCGCTGCTGCTTGATGCGCAGAACCAGACCATGGTTCCCGCCATCGTCGGCATGTTCAATCGCGAGACGACGACAACCGATCAGGTCGTTGCGGTTGCCGCTGCCGTGTCGATCACCGCGCCTCTGATCTTCCTTGTGCTGATTTTCCAGCGCCAGATTGTCAGCGGACTGACAGCCGGGGCAGTGAAAGGCTGATGAGCAAGAACGCCCGACATAACGCCATGTCGCGCCACCCGGCGCTGAACAGGATGCCGAGGGACTTTCTGAGCATTGGGGCCGCACGTCCCAATCCCTCCCTTCGGCAACCTCAAAGGATAGAAAAATGAAAGGTTCCCGTCCCGAACAAGCGGTTCTGACCCGCGACACGGACATGAGCAAGACGGAAGACACGCGCCGCGTGATCGAAACGATGGTTGATGGTCTGAATGATCACCGCATTGATGACATCGGTGAATTCTTCGCCCAAGGTTTTCGCTGGATGGGCAATCAGGGCTGCGGCACCAAGACCGGCCTGCAGGAATTTCAGGATAACTGGCAGCGCCCGTTTCAAGCCGCGTTTTCGGATAAGGTCTGTGTTGACGAAGCGCGCCTTTACATGGGTGAATGGGCCGCCGCCTTCGGCCGCCAGGAAGCCACGCATTCCGGCGAATTTCTGGGCATTGCCCCCACAGGCAAGCGTGTCGAAATCAGGTACATGGACTTCTGGAAAGTGGTCGACGGCAAAATTGTCGACAACTGGGTGAATGTCGACTTTGCCCACGTCGCCGCTCAGCTGGGCGTGGACCTGTTCAACGGCGAAGGCTGGGAAGCATTTGACCGAGGCGAGAAGACTCCGCCACGGCCGGAAAACTGAGGATTGGAAAGATGGCAATCGAGTATCTTAAACGCGGCAAATCCGATGCGGATCGGGCGGAAGATGATGCCAAGACCCGCGCCGTGGTTGAAGCGACGCTGAAAGACATCGAAACCCGTGGGGATGCCGCGGTGCGCGAGTTGAGTGAGAAGTTCGACAACTACTCACCTGCCTCGTTCCGCCTGAGCCAGCAGGAAATTGATGACCTGATCGGGCAATTGTCCGATCGTGAGCTGGCCGATATCAAATTCGCGCAGGAACAGGTGCGCAACTTTGCGCAGGCGCAGCGGGATTCAATGCTGGACATCGAGGTCGAAACCCTGCCCGGTGTCATTCTGGGGCACAAGAACATCCCGGTGCAATCCGTGGGTTGCTATGTTCCGGGCGGCAAGTTCCCCATGGTCGCCTCGGCGCATATGTCGGTGGCGACCGCCTCGGTCGCCGGTGTTCCGCGCATCATAGCATGCACACCCCCGTTTCAGGGCAAACCCAATGCAGCGGTGATTGCCGCTATGCACCTGGGTGGCGCGCATGAGATCTATGTCATGGGCGGCATTCAGGCCATCGGGGCCATGGCATTGGGCACCGAAACAATCGATCCGGTTCACATGCTTGTTGGCCCCGGCAACGCCTTTGTCGCGGAAGCCAAACGTCAGTTGTTCGGTCGTGTCGGGATTGATCTTTTTGCAGGGCCGACCGAAACGATGGTCATTGCCGACGAGACCGCCGCAGATGCGGAGCTGTGCGCAACCGATCTGCTGGGGCAGGCCGAGCATGGATACAACAGCCCCTGCGTTCTGCTGACCAACTCACGCAATCTGGCCAATGACACCCTGACCGAGGTCGACCGGCTGCTGGGCATCCTTCCAACCGCGGATACCGCGAAGGTGTCGTGGGACGAATATGGTGAGGTGATCGTTTGCGACACTTATGATGAGATGTTGCAGGTTGCCGATGACATCGCCTCGGAACATGTACAGGTGATGACCGACCGAGACGACTGGTTCCTTGAAAACATGACCTGCTATGGGGCGTTGTTCCTTGGGCCGCGCACCAATGTTTCGAACGGGGACAAGGTGATTGGCACAAACCACACGCTGCCCACCAAAAAAGCCGGGCGTTACACGGGTGGTCTTTGGGTTGGTAAATACCTGAAGACGCACAGCTATCAAAAAGTTCTGACGGATGAGGCCGCGACGCTGATCGGCGAGTATGGCTCGCGCCTGTGCATGCTTGAAGGGTTCGTTGGCCACGCGGAACAATGCAACGTTCGTGTGCGCCGATATGGCGGAATCAATGTGCCCTACGGTGCGCCGGCGCCTTACCGGGACGCTGCTGAATGAGTGACAAACACACACATCACAAGGCCCTGATCGAACCGCTCAGGGCCGCGATGTACGATTTCGACGAGGCGGGCGTACGCCTGGCTTTGGCGGAGGTCACGTCACCGGATGCCGTGTTCCGTCTGTGTCATCCCTTTGGGGACAGCGTCGGCAGTGATGCTTTCTATGACACTGGTTACAAAGACTTGCTGGCGGCCTGGCCCGATCTTGAACGACGGGATTACATCGTCATGGCCGGCCCGGATGAGTTCGGCGCAGATTGGGTCGGATGTGGCGGTTATTACACCGGTGTTTTCACCGGCCCCTGGCTGGACATCCCGCCGACGGGTCATCAAGTCACGATGCGGTTTCATGAATTTTACCGCTTCGAAAACGGCAAGATCGTCGAGATGCAGGCCCTTTGGGACATCCCCGAAGTCATGATGCAGGCGAGTGCCTGGCCGATGGCGCCAAGTCTGGGCCGTGAATGGCATGTCCCCGGCCCTGCCACCCAGGACGGGTTTGTCCCCGGCCCTTATGATGAAGCCAAGGGCAAACAGACCTGCCAGCATATCATCGACATGCTGGAGCATCTCAAGAAACACCCGTCCCAAGGCGGCCCCGAAGTGATGGAGATGGAGCGGTTCTGGCACCCGCGCATGAACTGGTACGGCCCTTCGGGCATCGGCACCGGGCGCGGGTATGCAGGGTTCCGCAACTGGCATCAGATCCCGTTCCTGAACGGAATGCCGGATCGCGGGCAGTTTGTGGACGACATCACCTATCACTTCTTCGGGGATGGGGATTATGCGGCCGTGACAGGCTGGCCCAACATGATCCAGACCGTCACAGACGGTGGTTGGATGGGCATCGCTCCGTCAGGCAAGAAGATCACCATGCGCAGCCTCGATTTCTGGCGTTTGGAAAACGGCAGGATCCGGGAAAACTGGGTGCTGGTTGATTTGCTGGATGCCTACAGGCAGCTTGGCGTTGACGTCTTTGCCCGCCTGCGGGAATTCAACAAGGCCCGCAATTTGGGCCGTATTGAAATACCGGATGGAATGCGCTGATGACGGAATTGCCACGCACCCCTTCGTTTTCTCTGAACGGAAAATCAGCCCTCGTTACCGGAGCCTCGTCGGGTATCGGTCAGGGTTGTGCGGTGGCTTTGGCCGAGGCAGGCGCGCATGTTGTTTGTGCGGCCAGAGGGGCGGACCGGTTGAATGACACCGTCTCCGCCTTGCGAGATCACGGCTGGTCGGCCGAAGCGCTTGTGATGGATCAGGGTGATCTGGATGCCCTGAAAAAGCTTTTCGATCACCGCACCTTCGATATCGTGGTGAATTCAGCGGGCCTGGCGCGCCACAGCCCGGCCATCGAAACCACGCCCGATGACTTTGATGTTGTCACCAACGTCAATTTGCGTTCGGCCTATTTCCTGTCGGCCTACGCCGCCCGCGCTTTGATCTTGGCAGGAAAGCCGGGATCGATCATCCACATCTCCAGCCAGATGGGGCATGTCGGTGGGGTCGACCGGGCGCTTTATTGTGCGACCAAACATGGGCTTGAGGGCATGGTCAAATCCATGGCCATCGAATGGGGCAAACAAGGCATTCGGATCAACACTGTCTGCCCGACTTTCATCAGAACCCCCCTGACCCAATCCACTTTCGACAATCCTGAACGCGCCGCGTGGATCATGGAAAAGATCAAGTTGGACCGGGTCGGAGAAGTCGAAGACATCATGGGCGCGGTGCGTTATCTCGCGTCAGACGCCTCTGCACTGGTCACCGGCACGTCAATGCTTATCGACGGGGGTTGGACAGCAGATTGATGGCGGAAAAAGTAACATCCCTTCAGGTCGCCCAACTGGCTGGTGTCAGCCAGTCCGCCGTCAGCCGCGTATTCACGCCCGGCGCGTCCGTCAGCAAAAAGACCGAAGAGAAGGTGCGCAAAGCCGCTGCTGAACTGGGCTATCGTCCAAACGTTCTGGCCCGCGCCATGGTGTCCGGGAAAAGCCGGATTATCGGTTTGGTGGTGGGCTACCTTGATAACTATTTTTATCCGGAAGCGCTCGAGAAGCTGTCAAACGCCCTTCAGGAGCAAGGCTATCACGTGCTGATCTTCATGGCCTCTCGATCGGCCGGGAACATCGACGATGTGATGGAAGAGATTCTCGATTACCAGGTGGATGGCGTCATCCTGGCCTCGGTGCCCATGTCGTCGGATATCGCCATGCGCTGCCAACAGGCCGGGGTGCCAGTGGTGCTGTTCAACCGCAGCCAGGACATCGAGGGCATCACCACGGTCACGTCCGACAACTATGCCGGGGGCCGCAAAGTCGCGGAATTTCTGCTAGCCGGTGGGCACCAACGGATTGCCTATATCGCAGGTTGGCAAGGGGCCTCGACGCAGCGGGACCGCGAAGCCGGGTATCGCGCCGCACTGGCCGAGGCCGGGCAGGAACTGTTTGCCCACGAAGTAGGGGAGTTTCACACGGAAAACGCCCGTACAGCAGCCCGTCGGATGTTCGATGTCGCCCCTGAACGACGGCCGGATGCCGTATTTGTGGCCAATGATCACATGGCATTGGCGGCGATGGACGTGATCCGTTTTGAACTTGGCCTGCGCGTCCCCGAGGATGTCTCGGTCGTGGGTTATGATGACGTGCCGCCGGCCGGTTGGCCGGCTTACAATTTGACAACGATCCGGCAGCGGGCCAACCTTATGGTGGCCGAAACCGTTGCCGCACTTTTCGAACATATCGACACCCCGGCGAAAGCCGAACCGCGCAAAGTGGCCATTGATGGACCACTGGTTGTGCGGACCTCGGCCCGATTGCCAAAGGGGTGGGCCCCACAAAGGACAGAGACATGAAAGGCTTCGATCCGAAATTCCGGGATTTTCCGGACTACATCATCGGCATCACCAAAGAGATCTGGGAAGATCGGGGGATCGCCACGCTGCATGAGTATTACAGCGATGACATCGTCGTCCGTTCGCCTGGTTCGGTTGTTTTGGGCAATCAGAATGTCATTGGGGCCACAATGGCAACGCTGGCCGAGTTTCCGGATCGGCAGCTGCTGGGCGAAGACGTGATTTGGTCCGGTACACCGGAAGAGGGCATGTTGAGCTCTCATCGGATCATTTCAACGGCCACGCATTTGGCCGAGGGTGTCTATGGCAAGCCCACCGGCACCAAGCTGCGTTACCGGATTCTTGCGGATTGCCACGCCATCGACAATCAGATCAACGATGAATGGCTGATCCGCGATCAGGGCGCGATTGTGCGCCAGATGGGCTGGGATCCCAAGGAATACGCCGCTGATCTGATTGCCCGGGAAGGCGGCAAAGAGAACTGCGTCAAACCTCTGACGCCCGAAATCGATCAGCCTGGACCATACAAAGGCCATGGGAATGACAATGAATGGGGGCAGCGCTACGCCGACGTTCTGACGCGTATCATGAACGCAGATATGGGCGTGATCGGTTCAGAATATGACCGCGCTGTTCAGTCAGAATATGTGGGTGGCGTAACCGGGCATGGCTGGCAGGCCATCGACCGCTTCTGGATGGGTCTGCGGGCGAGTTTTCCGAATGCGGAATTCAAGATCGAGCATCAGATCGGACGAGATGACCCCAATATGCCTCCGCGTGCGGCAATTCGCTGGAGCCTTTGGGGCAAGCATGACGGCTGGGGCGTGTTTGGCGCGCCGACTGGTGCGCAGGTTTATGTCCTCGGGATCAGCCACGCTGAATTCGGCGCGCTTATTACAGGGCAGCCGCAGTTGCGCCGTGAATACACCCTGTTCGATGAAACCTCGGTCTGGAAGCAGATCCTGTTGCAGAACGGCGAGGTCTGAGTGGGCCGCCCGGTCTCATATCGCATCCTGTCGGGCGGTCTGTCCGAGCCCCGGACCGTTCGGCTTTTCCATATGTACCGTCAAAGCCTGAGGGCGCGGCGACTGAACCTGCGCCCGCCCGGAAAGTAAGGGCCTGTCCTATTTGGGCACACGAGCTTTCTTTCCAAAAACGCTAAATCGGATCGTACGTCATGACAAAATCATCCATCCCTTCCCGCATAGTCCGCTATGGCGAGCTTCAACCCTGTAAAACCGCTTTTATCGATGCCCATACTCCCGGCAGCGACCAGAAAGAGAACTTCACGATAATCGGCGGCGGCGTCTCGGAATCTCCGGACCAGCATGTCCACATCACGGACAAGATCGGTTTCAACATCGGAGCGGCCGGGCAGCCGCCGAAATGCCGCAACTCACTGCACAGCCACACCACGGCCGAGGTCTTTTTCGTTGCCAAGGGTCGTTGGCGGTTTTTCTGGGGCCGCTATGGTACGGCCGGGGAATTCATCGCCGAGGAAGGAGACATCTTCAACATTCCAACGGGTATTTTCCGGGGCTTTGAGAATGTCGGCCAGGATTACGGAATGATCATGTCGATCCTGGGCGGAGACGATGCGGGTGGCGGCGTCACCTGGGCGCCTCAGGTGATCGAAGATGCACAGGCACATGGTCTGATGCTGGGCGACAATGGCGTTCTGTACGACTCCAAACTGGGCCAGGAACTGCCGCACAATGTCCGCCCGATGCCTTTGCTGACCGAAGAACAGCTGAAAAGCTATCCCGAAGTTCCTGTCGAAGATGTGGTCGGCAAATACGTTGCGCGGTATTGGGATCTAATGGCGTTGTCGGCCAAAAAGCCCGCAAAGGTGATTGGCGAAAACGCGTTGATCAAGGACAAACCCGGATTCGAGGTCGATTTTCTGGGGCGCGGGTCCGCAGTGACCCAACCGATCGCTGCCGAGAAACCAGTGGTTCTGATGCCGGCCAGCGGTCACTGGCGTGTTTCGATCGACGGGTACGAGACCACTATCTCGGTGGGCGACACGGCCTTGGTTCTTCCCGGCGAAACCTATGGCGTTCAGCCATCCATGACCGGACAGGCGGGCATGTACCGCATCACCGCAACCGATGACCCGGCAGGAGCGACCTGGACAGGATGAACGCGGACCCGAATGACACCCACGCCGTTTATGAACGGCAGGCGACCGAATATGACAGGCGCCGTTCCAAGGCCCTGTTCGAAGCGCGCTGGTTGGCGCGCTTCACGGCCAGCCTGAAGCCGGGTGACCGCGTATTGGACCTGGGCTGTGGCTCGGGCGACCCCATCGCACGCTGGTTCATGGCCGAAGGGTTTGACGTCACGGGTATCGATTTTTCCGACGCCATGCTTGCCATTGCCCGCGACCGTTGGCCCGATGGCGACTGGCGCAACGCGGATATGCGGAGTTTTGAACTGGATCAACAGTTCGACGGCATCATTGCCTGGAACAGCTTTTTCCACCTTACAGCGGACGAGCAGAAAGACTGTATCGCCCGGATGGCGCGCCATTTGCGGCCCAAGGGAATGCTCATGCTGACCGTCGGACCTCGTGCCGGAGAGGTCAGCGGCACGGTGGGATCAGAGCTTGTCTACCACGCGTCGCTGTCCCCGGCCGGTTACGCCGGATGTCTTGAGAAAAACGGGCTGCAAATGACCGGATACCTGGCCGAAGATCCAGAAGCCCAAAGCCACACGATCCTGATGGCACGAAAAATTTAAGGAGGTCCCCATGACCGTAAAAACAACACATGTTGGCTCTCTGCCCCGAACGCAGGACGTCGTGGATTTTATTTTTGCCCGCGAAAACGGCGAACCTTACGACACAGGCGCCTTTGATACCTGCATGGCCAACGCCGTGGCCGAAACGGTGCGCAAACAGGTCGAAGCCGGTGTTGATATCGTCAGCGACGGCGAAACTTCGAAAATCTCCTATGCGACCTATGTCAAAGATCGCTACACCGGGTTTTCGGGCGACAGCCCTCGTAACGCGCCGGCAGACTTGAAGATGTTCCCCGGCTTTCTGCAAAGACTGGCCGATGACGGCGGTACCCCACAATACGCAAGGCCGATGTGCACGGGTGAGGTGCGATCAAAAGGGCAAGGCGAGTTACAAAAGGACATCGCCAACCTCAAGGCGGCCATGGCTCGACACGGGGCCGAGCGCGGTTTCATGAATGCCGCGTCTCCCGGAGTGATCTCGTTGTTTTTGCAGAATGATTTCTACCCTACGCGAGAGGCCTATCTGGCAGCGTTGGCCGACGCGATGAAGGACGAATACGAAACCATCGTCGCCGCCGGGTTGGACCTGCAACTGGATTGCCCCGATCTTGCCCTGTCGCGCCACATGCTGTTCACCGACCTGTCGGATGAGGCGTTCATCAAGATTGCCGACATGCATGTCGAGGCCCTGAACCACGCGCTTCAGAACGTCCCGCAGGATCGGGTACGGGTACATATTTGCTGGGGCAACTACGAAGGCCCGCATTGCTGTGACATCGCCATGGACAAGGTCTTCAGCACTCTGATGGCGACCAAGTCGCGCTATGTCCTGTTCGAAACGTCCAATCCGCGGCATGCCCATGAATGGACTGTCTTCCGGGACCGCAAGGCCGAGATTCCCGATGACAAGGTTCTGGTGCCCGGCGTGGTCGACACCACGACCAATTTCGTCGAACATCCCGAACTTGTGGCCCAACGGATTGACCGGTTCACGGAAATCGTGGGACCGGACCGGGTGATCGCGGGCAGCGATTGCGGCTTTGGCACTTTTGCAGGATTCGGTGCCGTCGATCCCCAGATCGCCTATGCCAAGCTGGCGGCGTTGTCCGAAGGGGCAAAGCTGGCTTCGGCATGAAACCTCTGATCTTGTTGCCGGGCATGATGTGTGATGCCCGGCTTTTTGGCCCCCAGATCAATGCTCTGTCGGGCAGAATGCCCGTGATGACCTTTCCGTTGTCTCATCACGACAGCATAGAGGCCATGGCCCAGGATATCCTCGGGAATGCGCCGCCGGTCTTCGCGCTGGCTGGGCTGTCCATGGGGGGTATCGTGGCGATGGAGGTAACGCGCCAAGCCCCCGAACGTGTTTCGGGTCTGGCCTTGCTCGACACCAATCCACTGGCGGAAAAGCCAGAGGTAAAAGCGCGTCGTACGCCGCAGATGTCCGCCGTTCGCAACGGTCAGCTGAGGACCGTGATGCGTGACGAGATGAAGCCCGGTTATCTGGCTGACGGACCGAACCGGGGGGCGATCCTGGATCTGTGCATGGCAATGGCCACCGACCTGGGCCCGAACGTTTTCATACGTCAGTCCAAGGCGCTTATGAACCGACCGGACCAAAGCGAGACGCTGACGGCTTATACCGGAAAGGCTCTGGTCTTGTGCGGACGTGAAGACCGGCTTTGCCCAGTTGAACGCCACCGACTTATGCATGACCTGCTGCCACGAAGCGCGCTTGAGATCATCGGCGACGCGGGCCATCTCCCGACATTGGAACAACCTGAAAAAACAACAGCGGCGCTGTCCCGCTGGCTGGAGGACACATGACACCGTCCCTTTTGTCTTTGCTTCGCAAAGTCGATACGCCAACTGTCTGCAATGCCATCGAGGTGGCACAGGGCAGGCGCGGATTCGACAGGTTCACGCGTGGCACCATGCTAAGCTCGGCCCCCGAAGGGCCTGCCATCGTCGGCTATGCGCGCACCGCCAAAATTGCTGCGGTCAATCCCCCGACCGAGCCGCCCGACGTCATCAAAGCCCGACGTATGGCCTATTACAAGTACATGGCCGAGGCACCCGGCCCTTCAATCGCCGTTATCGAGGATCTGGATTATCCCGATTGCATCGGCGCTTATTGGGGTGAGATCAATACGACGGTTCACAAGGGATTCGGCATGTCTGGCGCTCTGACCAACGGTGTCATGCGGGATCTCGGGGATTTGCCCTCAGGGTTCCCGGTTGTCGCTGGTTCCATCGGACCGAGCCATGGTTTCGTCCACGTCCGCGAGATTGACACTCAGGTTTCGATTTTTGGTCAGACAGTTGACCCCGGTGATCTTGTTCACGCCGATCGTCATGGCGCATTGGTCATACCGAATGATGTCGTTGATCAATTGGAAGCTGCAATCCATAAGCTTTTGGCGACAGAACGTATTGTTCTGGACGCAGCCCGCGAGCCCGCGTTTGATTTCGAAGCATTCGAAACCGCCTGGGCCGCCTTTGAAAAAGCACGGGTCTGATCACAAGGGTCGGAGACAATGAAAGCCGGCTGGGTGAAATGCACTTACAAGCCCCTTGCTCGTCCACCCAGAGCAAGACGGCCTCTGCCAACGCAATGCCCGTGACGAAGGGTTACCCACATCTGTCTGTCCGGTGGCGGCGTCGCGCCGCTGCCGGTGACGCCCGAACGAAAACCGGACCGTTTCAGGCAGCAGTCCATTACACCGGAGTGTACGGGGTTTCAGATCCGTTCAGCCCCGCGTACAATCCGCGTTTCCAGACAGTTTCCCGAAAGAACAATCAAACCTTGTGAGAAGCGGCGCCCTGCGCATCCCTTCGCTGTTCTCCGATCACGTTCAGCATGGCATCTACATCTGTACGTACGGTTTGTGTTGCCGCTTCGCGCACCGGGCCAAAACCGCGGATATCCAGCGGCGCTGACAGGATCTTCAGGCAGGTTTCCGCCTCCAGCTCGGGGCTGACTTCTTCGATGCGATCCAAGACAGCCAAAAACCAGGCCAGGGTTTCGTTTTCAAGCTTGCGGTCCCTTGATAACCGGAATGGATCAAGCCAGCCGCCGCGAAGCCTGCGTGCACGCGAAAGGAGCCTCAGAACGGGGGTCATCCAACCACCGTAGCTTCGCTTGCGCGGTCGCCCGCGTGCATCCTTGCGACCGCTCAGAACCGGTGGCGCGAGGTGGTATTTGATCCGAAAATCCCCTTCGAACTCGGACCGCAATTGTTTCTCGAATTGTTGCGATGTCAGCAACCGAGCAACCTCGTATTCGTCCTTGA
Organism: Ruegeria sp. HKCCA5463; assembly: GCF_013034175.1. Taxonomy (NCBI): domain Bacteria; kingdom Pseudomonadati; phylum Pseudomonadota; class Alphaproteobacteria; order Rhodobacterales; family Roseobacteraceae; genus Ruegeria; species Ruegeria sp. HKCCA5463. The sequence continues at coordinate 313,784 of NZ_WQFL01000004.1, read as the reverse complement.
TTGCCATGAGGCGAAACAGGGATTTTGCCGCAAGCGAAAGCGCTTCCTCGCGTATCTGGTCAGACAGTGCTGCTGACAGACGGGCCAGGCGATCCCGGTACTGTTGCGCATAAGCGTCATCGTGATAGGTCGCCAATTCATCGGACCGGTAATCGATTATCTGCTGCGATGTTTCTTGCGAAAAGCTCTTCTCCTTCGCATTCAGCATCTGTGGGTTTGCAGCGATCACCCGTCCCAGATCAAAGGCCATTATGTTGGCCTCAATCGCGGTTCCATTGAGCTTGATCGCCTGTTTGATTGCAACATCACTGATCGGAATGTTCCCCAGCTGCCACGCGACACCAAACAGCAAGGTATTGGCAAAGACCGAATCCCCCAGCAAATCCACGGCCAACTGGTTTGCATCCAACGCGAAGACATTTTCTTCGCCGACGGTCCGGCGTATCAGCGCTTCTCGTTCGTCGACCTTGAGCTGGGCATCGCGGTGCAAAACAAGGTCGCCTGTTGGCATTTCCGCACGGTTCAGTACGACTTTTGTGCCCTTGCGATAGTGAACCGAGGCTTTGGGCGCCGAAGACACGACCACGTCACACCCAATGACGGCGTCGGCGCTTTTGGCCTCAATTCGGACCTGATTGATTTCTTCGGGCGTGCGGGCAATGCGAACATAGCCGACAACCGTACCGAATTTCTGGGCGAACCCGGTAAAATCCAGCACGCTGGCGCCTTTGCCTTCCAAATGCGCCGCCATCGTCAGAACGGCGCCCACCGTTACGACACCGGTGCCGCCGACCCCACCGACCAAAAGATCGTACGGCGCGTGCAGGTCAGGAAGCTGCGGGTCGGGAACCTTGGCAAGAAGCGACGGGATATCCAGTTTCTGCCTGGGTTCCTTTCGCCGCACCGCCCCTTCCACAGTAATGAAACTGGGGCAAAACCCGTTCAGGCAGGAAAAGTCCTTGTTGCAAGAGTTCAGGTTGACCTTTCGCTTGCGGCCCAATGGGGTTTCCAGGGGTTCGATACTCAGACAGTTGCTTTCGACAGAGCAATCGCCGCAGCCTTCGCACACCGCGGGGTTGATGAAAGCAAACCGCTTGGGGTCTTCTGTTTTGCCACGCTTGCGGCGACGGCGTTTCTCGGTGGCGCAGGTCTGCTCGTAAATCAAAACCGTAACACCTTGGATGTCACGCAGCTCACGCTGCACGGCATCCATCTCTTCCCGGGGGTGAAAGCTCGTTCGTGCCGGAAAATCGCTGGAATCGAACTTCGTTATGTCGTCTGAAACCAAGGCGATCCGGTCGACACCTTCTGCGCGACAGGTCTGGGCGATCCCGGAAACGCTGATAGGGCCATCAACAGGCTGCCCCCCCGTCATTGCCACTGCGTCATTGTACAGGATCTTGTAGGTGATGTTCGTACCCGCCGCCACGGCCTGGCGAATGGCAAGCGACCCGGAATGATACCAGGTGCCCTCGCCAAGGTTTTGAAAGATATGTTTGTTGCCATTGAATTTCGAGGCAACAACATGCGGCACACCTTCGCCCCCCATCTGCGCATAACCGACCGTGTTGCGGTTCATCCAACTTGCCATCACGTGACAGCCGATGCCTGACGCAGCCGTGCTTCCATCGGGGACTTTGGTGGATGTGTTGTGGGGACAACCCGAGCAAAAATACGGAGCCCTGACCGCACCCGGAACATTCAGAACGGATGGCGGTTCGTCCGTCAGCGCCTTCGCCTTTTCCAGAAATCCCTCTTCCGGGAAAAAGCGGTCGAGTCGCTCTGCAACGACCGGAACCAGGTTCAACGGGCTCAACTCTCCGGTCCAGGGGATCAACGGATCGCCCGCTGCGCGGTGTTTTCCGACCATCTTTTCGGGCTTATCCCCCGGCCAGTCATAGAAATATTCCTTGAACTGGCTTTCGATGATCCCGCGTTTTTCCTCGACGACCAGCACCTCTTTTTTGCCATGGACGAAAGACAGCGCATCGCGCCGCGCCAAAGGCCAAACCATCCCGACCTTGTAGATGTCGATGCCCAAACGGCGGCATCCGCTTTCGTCGAGCCCCAGAAGACGCAGCACTTCCATCAGGTCCAGATGGCTTTTACCCGTTGTGACAATCCCGAATGGGGCATCCTTGATGTCATAGATGCGCCGGTCGATCGGGTTCGCCTCGACAAAAGCCTCGACTGCCCGCAACTTGTGTTCGATCCGCGTCTCGATGGCCGGGCTTGGCAAATCGGCGCTGCGCACGTGCAAGCCGCCCGGCGGCAGATCTATTTCCGGCAAGGTAAATTTACGGTCCGGCTTCAACCGCACGGATTGCCCGCTTTCCACGGTTTCCGAAATCGCCTTGAACCCGACCCAGGTGCCCGAGTATCGGCTCAGCGCGATCCCGTATTCACCGAACTCCAGGTATTCAGCCACGTTGGCAGGGTTCAGCGTTGGCATGAACCAGGTCATGAAGGCGACGTCGGACTGATGCGGCATTGAAGAAGACACGCAGCCATGATCGTCACCCGCGACAACCAGAACCCCGCCCTTCGGCGACGAGCCATAGGCATTGCCATGGCGCAACGCGTCCCCTGAACGGTCAACTCCGGGGCCCTTCCCGTACCACATCGAAAACACGCCCTCGACTTCACAATCGGGATCAAGCGAGGCCTGCTGGGCACCAAGAACCGCTGTGGCGCCGAGGTCTTCGTTTACGGCCGGCATGAATGTGATCCTGGCCGCCTCGGTTTCCTCTTTCGCTCGCCACAGCTCCAGATCCAAACCACCAAGAGGAGACCCCCGATATCCGGAGATGAACCCGGCCGTGTTGTTTCCCGCTGCTGCGTCCCTGCGGGCCTGGTCCAACATGATGCGCACCAGAGCTTGCGTTCCCGTCAAGAAAACACGACCCTCTGAGGCTTTGTATCGGTCCGACAGGGCGTAAGTATCGAATTTCAGGGACTGGTCAGTCATGGATACCTCGCCTTTTCTGGGTATTTTACCGGATTCTTTTGAGGAATCTGTTCTAACTTCCCGTCATTTCCGGGTATTCTTGAAAAATCCTCTCTTATTTTGTCACATTATGGGGTATTTTTCTCGGATGCTTCTCGACTCACGTGACTGCCAACTTCTCGCGCTGCTTCAAAAGGATTGCCGCATCTCAAATGCTGACCTTGCAGAACGGGTGGGCATGTCATCCTCTGCTTGCTGGCGTCGAGTCCGCGTGTTTGAAGAGGCCGGCCTGATTTCGCAGTACCGTGCCGAATTGTCGCCTGAACACGCCGGGCTTTCGTTTCAGGCCCTGGTGCATGTTCATCTGACCCGGCACAATCCGGAACATCTTGAACGCTTCATTGCAGCGATCGAGAAGCGCCCGGAAGTCATGGAATGCTACGCAACGACCGGGCAGGCAGATTACCACATGCGGGTGATCTGCAAGGATATCGGGGCTTACAACGTTTTTCTTGAAGAATTCCTGTTTCGCCTGCCGGCGGTGGAAAGCGCGCAAACAAATGTCGTTCTGCGCGAAATCAAACGCAGCAACGCCCTGCCCATTCCTTCCTGTTGAGATCGGTTCCCCGGGTGGGACTTGCCGTCTGGTGTGGGCTTTGTTGCAAAGCTTTGAACGCACCAAGCGAAAGACTCACTCGAACATGTTCCGAAGCTACGATTTGGCCCGCCAAACTCCACGGAATTGATGTTCATAGAATTTTTCAAGGATCAGGTCTGGGAACGCCCCAAAAACCGTCGCGCAATTCAGCTTCAAGGCAGGTAAAACGTGGTTGCCTTTTCGACCGCGACCTTTTGGATTCCGCCTTCTGCGCCGCGCTCTGGGCGGAAGCTTCCATCGACGCCGAAAAGCCGCAAAACCGAATTTCGAAACTGAAGCCATTTTGTTGCTTCGCGTTTCGATCTTCCTGTTTTCTTTACCCGTGCTTGCATCGAGTCCGGCTCCTGTTCGCTGCCGTCATCAGAAGTGTAGCATCATTCCTTTGCTTTTTCAGATTTTTATCACAGAACCTTCCGGCTATTTCGCAATTTCGTCGATCAGCCGCGTCTCGAGAAGCTGGCCATTCTGGTACAGCACCGGGTAAGCAATAGATGCGATATGGCTGTTGAACTCCCGGAACGCCCGCAACGTCTCAAGATGAATATCACTGGTTTCGAAGCTTTCCCGTGACCCGTGCTGCAATCGGCGCAGATGTCGTTTTCGGCTTTCACGTTCCACCCGTTTGATTTCGGTCTTCTCGAGGCTGAGCAGGCGCGCGCTTTCCAGATCGTCTGAAATGAGTACGTTTGAAGCCAGCTTCATGTTAGCCAGAATGCCCTCGTGCATCTGAACAAGTTCCGACCAGCCTTCCTGCGAGAAGCTCGAGCCTTTGGCTCGCATTTCACCCGCCAACACTGTCAAGCGCTTGGCAACGACGTCCCCGGCCGTCTCAAGCCGGATAGCGAACTCCATAAGATCGCGTGCAGTTTTCGCGTCCTTTTTTTCGTATACATCCGGTGGAATCGCCGAAACGAATGCCCTGATCCCGGACAGGCAATTGTTCACGTCCTCGTCGATGGCTTGTACCGCTCGAATCTGTTGTTTGTCGCCACTGCGATACAATTCCAGGCAAGGCCGGAACATGGTTTCGACAAGGTCGCTCATCCGCAGCAGCTCACGTTTGAGGCTTGGCAGGGCCTGGCTGGGATTTGCCACGTTGCCTATGTCCAATGCGCTGGCCGGTCGTGCCGGTTGCGGAACCAGTTCCTTCTTCTGATCCGGCAAAAACCTTTCGAAGAGAACTTTCAACTTACCGCAAAATGGCAAGGCCAGTAGCAGCAGTGACAGGTTGAACAAAACATGCACATTGACCAGCATCTGCCCGCCTTGCGGGTCTCCTAACAACCCGGTCCGCAAAGCCATGTTGGCGGCAAACAAACTCACCAAAGCCCAACTGCCACGCAATGCCAGGTTGGCATATGGAATGCGCCGGGCCTGGACTGGCATGGCACGGGTGAGCCAGACCGGAATGAAGGCAGAGCCGAAGTTCGCGCCAAACACCAAAGACATCCCGGCGGCGAACGGGATCGCTCCGATCTGCACAAGGGTGACACACATGAGGATGGCCGCGACCGAGGAATGCATGACGAAAGCCAAGGCGCCCCCGACCAGAAACGCGGTGATATAGTCGCGCGCCAGATAATCTGCCACCGCGGGCAGAAACGCGCTGTCCCGAATGGGATCCATCGCCTCGCGAAGGAACCGAAGCGAGATCAGGATAAAGGCCACGCCCATCAGGATGCGCCCCATTTGCCGGGTTTTTTTGGCGTCGGTCTTTACGAACAGATACCCCCCAACCGCCAACAGCATCGGAACAAGCCAGTCCAGCCGGAACGAAAGAATCTGGATGATCAGCGCCGACCCCAGATCGCCGCCAAGAACAATCGCAAGGCCGGCAGGAAAACTGAGCATTCCACTGGCCGCAAACCCCGAGGTCAACAGAGCAACGGCCGCCGAGCTTTGCAGCACGACCGCCATCGTCAACCCAACCACCGAGGCCTGAAGGTAGCTGCGTTGTTGGGTCATTACCCGCTGGAACGACGCCCCATAGCTGCGCTCGATCCCGGTTCGCACCATACGAACCGCGTAAAGCAGCAGCATCGTCGCCCCGGCAAGGCTGATAAGGAAGCTGACAATTGCCATACTCTACCCCGTTATTCTTCTTGGCCCAGCTTGTCGCGGCGCATTGTATTATTCATGTTACCGGCCGCGATTGGGAAGGGATACATCCCATTTTTGGCCTACAAGGCGTAAACTCCTGTGAGCTTCACCGCAAGCACTTGACCGCGCTTTGGCGGAACATCCGTCACCTATGAACTTGGCCAAGGGCGCCCGGAAGGACGCGGCCCCTGATCCTCTATTGTGACACGAGATCGGTAAGGGGCGTCAACTCTCGGCCTTGATTGCAGCAATTACGATGTCGATTGCGCGGTCCAACTCCAAACGCGAGATGGTCAGCGGCGGTGACAATGTCAGAACGCACCCCTGACTGATCTTATAGCTCAGACCGGCCTCGAGGCAGGCATAGTAGATCCGTTCGGCGCACGCGTTTCCCGGTGTTTTGTCGGCGCGATCATCCACGATTTCGATCCCGAACATCAGGCCCCGTCCCCGGATGTCTCCGACAATCGGAACGTTCTGAAGTTCATCCATCAAGCGACCAATGGCATGTTCACCCAATTCGGCTGACCGGCGAACCAGGCCTTCGTCTTCGATGATCTGGATCGTCGTCAAAGCGGCCCGGGCGGTGACCGGGTTCTTTTCGTGCGTGTAATGCCCGATGGCAAAATCTCCGCAAACATCCAGCTGTTTCCGGGCGACACAGGCGGCAATAGGCAGGATGCCGCCGCCAAGCGCCTTCCCAAGTGTAACGATGTCCGGGATGATCTCGTCATGTTCAAAGGCGAACATCCTGCCCGTCTTGCCAAGACCCGTCGGGATTTCATCCATGATCAACAGCGCCCCGTGACGGTTGCATGCCTCGCGCACCGTCTTCCAGAACCCCGGCGGCGGGACATAGGGCACGGCGCGCATCGGTTCCGCAATGACCGCCGCCACATCTCCTTCGCGCTCGAGGACATATTCCACCATTTTCGCACAGGCCAGCCCGCAGGTTTCGGGGCCCGCATGATTGTACGGGCATCGATAGCAGGCAAAGGGGGCGACATGTTCGGTACCGGACAAAAGGGGCCCCGCAATGTGACTGCGAAAGGTCGCCTCTCCGCCGACGCTTGCAGCGCCGAACCCCGCGCCATGGAAAGCATCCCAGAAGCTGATCGTTTTGAACCGACCCGTAGCGGCGCGCGCGATCCTGAGGGCAACCTCGTTGGCGTCAGAGCCGCCGGTGGTAAAGAGCATTTTGCCCAGATCACCAGGCACGATCTCTGCCAGTTTTTCAGCCAGTTCCACCGCCGGATCATTGGTAAAGCGGCGGGGCGCAAAGGGCAGATCGTCAAGCTGTGCCTTTATGGCGGCTACCAAGCGGGGATGGCCATACCCGATGTGGTGCACCGAGTTGCCGTGGAAATCCATGTACCGGCGGCCCTCGATATCTTCGATCCAGAGCCCTTCGGCCTTTGCAATGGTGCTGACGCAGGGTGAGGACAGAGATTGATGCAGGAACACGTTCGCATCGCGTTTGAGCAATGGCGATGATTTCGGCCCCGTCGACTTTTGCAGCCACGCCTTGCGCGCCTCGGACGTGTTTGATTCCCCTTCAGTGTGGACAATTTGTGGCATCGCCGCTCCTCTTTGCCGTCATCAAAAGATGCGGACCCCGCAAGCCCGCCAGTACCAGGGAGGAACTGTGTTGCCCTTTCCGCAAAAGGGGTAAGGGCAACAGACTCAGTTAGGCCACGGCAGCGAATAGGTTTTGACGTTGGTGAAAAACTTCATCGCTTCGATGACGCCTTCCTTCACCCCGTTTCCACTGTCCTTGATGCCGCCAAAGGGCGACATTTCAATGCGGTAACCCGGCTGTTCCCAGATGTTGCAGGTGCCGACGTTCAACCCGTTGATGAAGGCAATCGCCCGGTTCAGATCGTTTGTGCAGACACCCGAAGACAGGCCGAACTCGGTTCCGTTGGAAATTGCCATCACTTCTTCGTCGTTGTCCGGCACGCGAACGATCGGCACGATGGGTCCAAAGGTTTCCTCCATCACCAGCTCGCTGTCATGGGGCACCTTGTCGACCACGATAGGCGGCAGCAGCGCACCCTGGCGACCGGGGTGGTACAGAATTTCAGCACCTTCTTTTTCCGCCTGAAAAACGCGGTTTTCAAAAACCTCGGCGGCCTTGTCATGGATCACGCATCCAAGTTCGGTTTCCGGGTCCTGGGGATCGCCGAACTTGATCTTCCTGGCCTTCTCAAGAACCAGCGGCACGAATGTATCGGCAACGCTTTCCTGCACGAGAATGCGCTTGACCGCCGTGCAACGCTGGCCGGAATTTCCGGTAGCCCCCGCCACCGCAATGGCTGCCGCCTTGTCCAGATCGGCCTCACTCAGGTCATTCAGTACGATCAGAGGGTCGTTGCCGCCAAGTTCCAGCGCCTGACGCTTGTAGACGCCCTTTTCGGCGATCATCTTGCCCACGGGCACACCGCCGGTGAAGGTGATGATATCGATGTGTTCATTGGTGATCATTTCGTCGCCAATGTCGGCGGGCCAACCTGTCACGACCTGGAACATCTCGGGCGGCAAGCCGGCCTCATAGAGTATGTCAGCCAGTGTCAATGCGGTCAGCGGCGTCAGCTCGGTCGGTTTGCAAACCATGCAATTGTTGGTGGCAATCGACGGCGCGATCTTGTGGCTGACCATGTTCAGCGGGTGATTGAACGGCGTGATTGCGCTGATTGCTTTAACCGGCTCTCGGGTGGTGAAAATCTTGCGGGCCTTGCCGTTGTGGGTCAGGTCGCAGGAGAAGATCTCACCATCATCCTTCAATGCCTCGGCCGCCGCGAATTGATACACGTCCTGCGCGCGCTTGGTTTCGTAGATCGCATGCTGGTGACAGATCCCCAACTCCAGCGTCAGCCATTTCGCAAGATAATCGCGTTTTTCGCCGATCAACTCGCCCGCCCGTTGCAGGATCTGGCTGCGCTCGTATCGGGTCAGCTTGGGTTTGAAATTCGCCGCAATCTCGAACGCCCGGCGCGCATGTTCGGCTGTACCGGCTGGTACGTGACCCACAACCTCGTTTGTGTACGGGTAGAGAACGGGAACGGTGTCGTCGGTAAAGACAATCTCGCCACCGATCCGCATTCCCTCGTTGCGTACTTCGATTTTCGACATGGTCTGATCTTTCATAGCTTACTGTGCCGCCGCTGTTGTTGCGTAGAAGAAGGCATCGAAATTGCGCAGCACGGGTTGGTTTGGCAGGTCGATGACACGGTTCACGATGAAGGGAACTTCCTGCTCGGTCAAACCACCATGACTGCGCAACGGTTCTTTGAGTGCTGCCAGATCGTGGCGGTGCTCGGACGTGCCGATGCAGATGTTTTCACCGGAAACCATCACGATGTCGCCAATGCGGTCACCCGGCAATTCGAATTGCTCGATCGCCTCGGCCTTGGTCAGCACATGAGTGATGCCGCTGGTCGCCTTGAGCTTGCGGATGATGTCGCCCTGGTCTGCTCCGTCAGGCAAATAGGCGGTTGCAAAAGACCCCAATGCACCATGATGCACGACGTATGGGTCGGTAATCGGAAGAATGACCCGCGCCGCATCCTTGCCCAACCATTCGTCCATCAGGTCCTGCACGTACACCACCGAGGGGGATCCATCCGCCAAATGCTTTGGCTTCATGCCGTGGTCCGCGGTCACCACGATGGCCGCACCCAATTCATCCAGTTCGCCCAGATACCGGTCAAACATGGCATAGAAATCGAGAGCGCCTTTTTGATCGGGTGCAAACTTGTGCTGGATATAGTCGGTGGTCGACAAATACATCACGTCAGGCTTGAACTCTTTCAGCAGCTTGACGCCAGCGGCAAAGACAAATTCGGAAAGTTCTGCCGAGTAGACCTCGGGGACGTCCATGCCCAGCCATTTGCTGGCGTTGTCGATGCCATGTTCCGCCAGCGTCGTTTCACCCGACCGTTCGGAAGAAAACGCAACCGCCCTGCCCTCGTCAAATTTTAGCCCGGCCCCCAACAGCGCGCGCAGCTTGTCCTTGGCGGTTACCATCGCCACGCGGAAACCCGCGTCGTAGAATTGGGAAAAAATGGTCGGCGCACGCAGGAAGCGGACATCATTCATCATCACTTCCTCGCCGCTGTCAGGGTCGATGAGGTAGTTGCCGCAGATGCCATGCACGATCGGAGGGCGCCCGGTGGCAATCGAAAGATTGTTGGGGTTGGTGAAGGACGGGATAACGGAATGGGCCAGTCGGTCCGTACCCTCTTCGCGTATCCGCTTGAGATTGGGCATCAGCCCTTTCGCAATCGCGACATCAAGGTATTCGGGCTCGCATCCATCAAGGCAGATGGCAATAGCAGGCACCTTCGGCGTCGGATAGACGCGCTCATTTGCTTCGACGGGGGTTTGAATGGTCATCTGTATTTTCCTTGATGTTTAAGCGGCCAGCTTGGCGCGTTCTTCCAGTGCCCGAAGAGGAGGAGCGGCGTTTGTCACGCCCATTTCTTCCAGGGATTCCTTTGCTGCGCGCACGACATTGCGCATGACGACTTCGTCCATCTGACCGATGCATCCGACGCGGAAACTGTCGACGACGGTCAGCTTGCCCGGGTAGATAATGAACCCTTTGTCCTTCATCAGGTTGTAGAACCGATCGAATACGAATTTCTCATCGGCGGGGCAGAAGAACGTGACGATGATCGGGCTGAGCCAACGATTGTCCAGCAGCGTTTCGAAACCCAGTTCACGCATGCCTGCAACCATGACGTCCCGGTTGCGGGTGTAACGTGCGCCGCGGCCGGCAACACCGCCTTCAGCGGCATGCGCCCGAAGCGCTTCGATAAAGGCGGCGACCACGTGCGTCGGCGGGGTAAAACGCCACTGACCGGTCTTGTTCATGTGCGCCCACTGGGCGTGCACATCCAGAGACAGGGAATGACTGTTGCCCTTTGCGGCTTCCAGCTCGTTCTTGCGCGCCACAATGAAGCCAAATCCGGGAACGCCCTCGATGCACTTGTTGGCCGAAGACACCATGGCTTCATATCGAATATCCGAGGGCCTGAGCTCGATCGCGCCGAAGGCCGACATCGAGTCGATCAACAGCTTGCGGCCGGCTGCATAGGTGGCCTCGGATATTTCCTCGACGGGGTTCAAGATACCCGAGCTGGTTTCGCAGTGAATGGCAACAACATGCGTGATGGCCGGATCATCCGCGAGAATGCGCGCAACCTCGTCGCCCCGTGGCGGCAGGTAATCGCCCTTGTCCAGCACGATATGGTCTCGGCCCAGATACTGTAGCGTTTGCGCAGAACGTTGCCCATAGGCGCCATTGGCCAGTACCAGCGCCTTTCCTTCCGGCGGAATAAACGACGCCAGCATTGCTTCGACCGAGAAGGAGCCGCTGCCCTGCATTGGCACGCAATCGAAGGCGTCGGCGCCGTCACCAAGCAGGCCCAGCAGGCTTGACCGCAGCTCTCTTGTCATGGCGCGAAAGTCGTCGTCCCAGCTGCCCCAGTCCTTCAGCATGGCCTCTTTCACGGCATAGGACGTTGTCAAAGGACCGGGTGTCAAAAGGTATGGTTCGCCGAGGCGCGGTTGCTCGATTTTTGGATGGGATGGCGTCATTACCGGGCTCCAGAACAGCGTTTTCACAAACACCATTGCAGCAACGGTTGCTATATGTGAAATTGCAAATATCAATCTAATTATAAGTGCAGCCTATGCACAAATCATTGGGGACCGGTGATGCGGCACAGCCAGCTCAAAGCCTTTCATTACGTGGCCAAACATGGCGGGTTTTCCCGCGCGGCCGAGGCGCTTTTTCTGACGCAGCCGGCGATTTCCGAACAGGTTCGAAAGCTGGAACAGGATCACGACCTGTTGTTGTTTCAGCGCGAACGAAAACGCGTGAACCTCACCCCCGAAGGCGAACAGCTTTACCGGTTCACAAAGCAGTATTTTGAGATCGAAGATCAGATCGAGGACTATCTTTCGGAAACCAAGGCCGCAATCGACGGGGAATTGCGGATCATCGCTGATTCAGCGCATCATATGACGTCTTTCCTGGGGTCGTTTCAAAAGAAGTACCCCAAAATCACCATCACCGTGCGGTCCGGAAACACCGAAGAAATTCTGGAGGAACTTCGGTCGTACAATGCCGAGATCGGTGTTGTCGGCAGCCTGTCCCCCGGCAAGGACATGGATGTGTTGAACCTGGGGTCCACTGAAATCGTGGCCTTTGCTGCCCAAGGCGTGCTTTTGGCATCCAAACCTTCGCTTTCTTTGGAAGAACTGGCCGATCTGCCGCTGGTATTCAGAGAGCACGGGTCAAAAACACGTCAGAAACTGGAAGAAGAAGCCGAAAGGCGCGGTATCACGTTGAATCCTGCAATCGTTGCGGAAGGGCGCGAGGCCGTTCGCGAGCTTGTGGCCTCGGGCGCAGGCATCGGATTTGTCTCTCAGGCAGAGTATGGGCATGATGATCGGTTGCGACAAATCAAGCTCAAGGACGTGAAGTTGCAAATGGGTGAAAGCATGATTTCGCTGTCGCAACGGCGCAACGTAAAGATCATCCGAGCCTTCATGGACTTCGCCCAGCGCGCGCTGGAAGAAAAAAGCCCCCCCGCCGATACCTGACCGGCGGAGGCAGGGTTCTTTTGGTTACCGGATTCGCCAAGCCTGGGTGCGCTTGAGAATGCCTTTTGAAGCAATCAGGTGAACGATCCGGGCAGCCGCGTTGGTGTAAAAGATCATCATGCCCATCGCCGCCGCAGGCGCGATATCCCCGGCATCATCCATGTTCAGCACCGCGATGGACGCAAGCGTCGTTTTGGGAGAGTAAAGAAACACCACTGCCGACACGGTCGTCATCGCATTGACGAACAGATAGATTGAGATGTCCAACACCGCCGGCAGACAAACCGGAACCGTTACCCGTGCGAACAGCTTCATTGTCGGCTGTTTGAGCGAGGCAGACACTGACTCAAATTCTCTGTCCATTTGCTTGAGCGCGGTGACGGCCGTCAGGTGCGATACGGTGTAGAAATGCGTCACAGTGCAAATCACCAAAATCGCCATCGTGCCGTAAATCCCGTTCAGCGGATTGGACGGGTTGTTGAAGAAGAAGATGTAAGACAGCCCCAATACCATGCCTGGGATCGCCATGGGCAGCATCGCGAACATCTGGAAAATCGACCGGCCGGTTCTGAACCCGTTTGATTTTTCCACCAGATAGGCCCCGAAGAACACAACCGTCGTGCCGATGACTGCCGTCAGCAACGCCAGTTTGATCGAGTTGAAATACGACCCCCAGCCGCCGCCGTCCATTCTGTTGAACTGATAGTTCTTGAGGCTCAGACTCAGGTCGTAGGGCCAGAACTTGATCAGCGCCGCAAACTGACACACAGCCAGAAGACCAACGATGAACAGGCCGATCAGGCTGCAATAGATCAGGAATATGCGGTCAGCTTTCGGGTTTGGCGTCGCCTGATATGGCACGGAACGCGCCGAAAGCAGCGCAACCTGCTTGGACTGAACCATCCGGTCGATGGCAAAAGCCAGAATGGCCGGGATGACCAGAACCACAGAGACCACGGCGCCCATTTCAAAATTCTGCTGGCCGATCACCTGTTTGTAGATATCCACCGCAAGCACGTTGAATTGACCACCGATAACCTTCGGCAATCCGAAATCAGTGATCACCAGGTTGAACACGACAAAGGCCGCCGAGATCAGGCCATAGCGGGCCCCGGGGATGGTTACGGTCCAGAAGGTCCGCCATGGCGTCGACCGCAAGCTGGCCGCAGCTTCATACAGGCGCGCGTCAGATATCGCGAGCGCGGTCGATATGATCAGGAACGCGTGCGGAAAGGTAAAGAAAACCGATCCGATCACGATGCCTATGGGGCCGTAAATGCTGGCACCGAACAGCAACTCCTTGATCATGCCCTGATTGCCGAACAGGTAGACCAACGCGATGCCCGGCAAAAGCGACGGAACCAGGATCGGTGCCATCGCAATGAGGCGAAAAACACCCTTGAACCGCATGCAGCTTCGGTTCAGCGCATAGGCGAACCAAAACGCCAGTGTCACCGTCACAATGGTGCTGACTACCGAGATCCAAAGCGAGTTCTTGATCGAATTGAACAATGCCGGTGTCGAGAAGTAGTTGATGAAATTGTCCAGCCCTCGCGACTGGACCGGCCGCATTTGCACCCGGCGGAACGTGTTGGAATCAAGCTCGACCCAATCGGTGCCTTCATTCAATGTCGATCCGACCAGAAAGCGCCCGGTATCCGTCGTGTTGCGGATCTTGTACATCACTGGACTGCGAAAGCTGAAATCAGGAAAGAGACCGGTCACCGGCAAGCGCCCGTCGGAACCCGTCACCAGATCAGAGTCGGAATAGACCCCCAATTGCCTGTTCAACTCGTCTGCCGACAGGATCGTTCCATCAAAGACGCCTGCGTCGTCACTTACCTGAAACTCGTACTGGGACAGCTCGACCCGATAGGTCGAAAACGACTTGGACAGCATCGTGTAAAGCGGCAACGCCAATGTCACGACAAGATACAGCGCGATCACCATCATGCTGCTGCGCATCAGGATATCATCACGGCTGAGCTTGGGCTTGATGTCCGGCCCGACAGGCAGGCTGTCCTGATTGGTAGAAACCGAGCTCATGCCTTGGCCTCCGGCACTTCAAACGCCATAAGGCGGTTCTCGGGGAGCTCAATCACCACGCTGCGCCCCTCTTCCAGTTCCAGACGACGCACAGCGTTGATCGAGAAATCCGCGATCAGTTCCGATGATCCGAACTTCTCGTTGTTCAAGCGGCAGCGCCAGAACGAACCCAGGAACTCCATCTCATCCAGCGTCACCTCTATGCAGTTCCGATTGCCGCCCGTGTCGAGATAACCAGCTTCATGAGGGATGATGTCTTCGGGTCGAATGGCCGCGATGATCGGGGTTCCATCGTTGAACTTGTGGCTGAGGCAGGCAAAGGTCTTTTCCCCGACGCTCAAACGTCCGCCTTTGGTGACCTGTGACCGGATCTGGTTCATTTCACCGATAAAGTCGGCAACGAACAGATTGGCCGGCTCCCGGTAGATTTCGGTAGGAGGCCCCACCTGTTCGATCACACCATGGTTCATGACCACGATCCGGTCTGCCATGGCCAGCGCTTCTTCCTGATCGTGGGTCACCATCACGGTGGTCACACCCAGCTTGCGCTGCAACTCCTTGATCTCGTGCCGCAGATGAACACGCACTTTGGCGTCCAGCGCCGACAAGGGTTCGTCCAGCAGCAAAAGTCCGGGGTTGGTCGCGATGGCACGCGCCAGCGCAATCCGCTGCTGCTGACCACCTGACAATTGCGCCGGATATTTCTTGCCCTGATCCGGCAGACCAACCAGGGTCAAGAGTTCGTTTACGCGAACAGCGATATCCGATTTGCTGCGGCCGGTGTTTTCAAGGCCAAAAGCGATGTTCTTTTCAATGGTCAGGTTTGGGAACAACGCGTAGGACTGAAACACGATCCCGAAATCACGCTCGGACGGGGGCAGATTGGACACGTCCTTGCCATCCTGCATGACCGTACCCTTGGTCTGCAAATCCAATCCGGCGATTGCCCGCAAAAGAGTGGTCTTGCCGCACCCGGACGGGCCGAGGAAACAAACAAACTCGCCCTCGTTGATTTCCAAAGAGATGTCCTTGAGCGCTAGAAAGTTTCCGAACGCTTTCCACAAACTCTGGATGCTGAGATACAGTTCACCGGGTGGTGTTTTCTGAAGCACGGGAGAAGTCCTCACATCTGCACCTCGGGCGCGGCCGGTCCTGGCCGGTTGAAACCGGGTGAGTAAGTTGTTTTTCGGGGAACAAGAGACTGGTGCGCAGGAGAGGCACGAAAGCCTCTCCTGTCAATGGGGTTACTTCGCTTCCGACTTTCCGTCATAGCGAGACTGCCATTCCTTCAGGATTGCCGCGCGATTGTTGGCGGCAAACTCAAAATCATTTTCGATCATTGCATCCAGAAGACCCTCTGGGAAGTGCTCAACCGGTTTTGCAACGCCCGGATAGGCGACAACTGCATAGCCGGTGTTGTACATCTCGTTGGCTTCCTTGGTGACGGTGAAATCCACCAGCTTTTGCGCGGCCTCCAAATTGGCGGTGCCAGCAACAATTGCGGTGGCTTCCATGTCCCAGCCGACGCCCTCAGAAGGCACGATGATCTCAAGCGGCGCGCCGTCAGCTTTGGACTTTGCCCCGCGGAACGCAAAAGAAATGCCGATCGGGATTTCGCCTGCTGCGGCCAGTTTGCAGGGTTTTGAACCTGAATGGGTGTAACGCGCGATGTTCTCGTGCAGCGCATCCATGTATTCCCAACCACCTTCTTCACCGAACATCTGCAACCAGCTGGACACATCAAGGAAACCGGTGCCCGATGAGTTCGGATTGGGCATGATCACCTGATCTTTGTACATCGGATCGGTGAGATCCTTCCAGGATGTCGGCGGGGTCAACCCGGCCTTTTCGGCCTCGACGGTATTGTAGCAGACGGATGCAACCCAGGCGTCCATGCCGACCCAGGCAGGGGGGTTGTCGCCATCAACAAATTTTTTGTCCAGCTTTTCCACACCGGCCGGCGCATAAGGCTCCAGCATACCTTCTGATTTCAGCAGCAGCAGCGACGTGGCGGCCAGGCCCCAAACAACGTCGGCCTGCGGATTATCACGTTCTGCCAGCAATTTCGCCGTAATGATCCCGGTCGAGTCGCGAACCCAATTGATCTTGATATCAGGATGGCTTTGATTGAACGTCTCGGCATACCGGGCCAAGTCTTCCGCCTCGACTGCGGTATAAACTGTCAATTCCGTTTCCGATGCCGCCGCCGTCGCCGTCAGCGCACCGATAGTCAGAGCTGCGAGAAGTGATGCTTTGTGTTTCATTGTGATCCTCTGTTGGTAGTAATGTTATTTTCGCCATTCTTGCGCGGCGTTCGAACTCGATTATTGTGCACCGATTGTTTGACAGCAGTTTGACAGATAAAAATGCCAATAAAAATCGATTATATCTTCGATGTCATAAGCATTTCCTATAGATGAAATCCGCCCGCCCCAGCAGATCGGTGCGGAACGGGACCATGACGATCAACAGATCAACAGGGCATGTCAAAGGTTCTGAATTCTTCAGACTTTCCCTGCGGCGGCACAAAAACGCTCAACGTGTCATCGCAAGGAGTCCGATCCCGATCGCGACGATGGTCGCTGCAAGAAGCCTGTTGGATTTCGGTCCTTCGCCGAACCACATCACACCAATAAGCGACGCAAAGATAACCGAACTTTCCCTAAGGGCGGATACAACGCCCAAGGGCGCGACCGTCTTGGCATACAGCACCAACCCATACGCCAGGCCAGAGATGACGCCGCCTGTCAGACCTGCCCAGACATAACGCCTGGGCAGCGCGACGACACGCTGCCATCTGGTCGCGAAGATAAACCCGGCAACAAAAATTTCGGCAACGAACAGTGCCGCAATGTATCCCAGTATGTTCCCGGACAGCCGGATACCAATGCCGTCCACAATCGAATAGGACGCTATCATCAGACCCGTGCCAAACGCCGCCGCCACGGCGACCCAGCTTGTGTTTCGGCCCAGCCCGACCAGGGACAGGCACCCAATCCCAGCCGAGATGCAGACAATGCCGACCGACGCGATCGGCGGCAGAAACTCACCCGCGAAAAGAATGGCACCCACCGTGACCAGGATTGGTGTCATCCCGCGTGAGATCGGGTACACCACCGACAGATCTCCATGTTTGTACGCGGTGTTGAGAAACCAATAGTACCCCCAGTGGATCAGGGTCGAGCCGATGATGAAGGGGAACGCCGCCCAAACCGGCAAGCCGATAAAAGGCAACGCAATCAGCGCAGGCACGGCGTGGCCAAGCGCCACCAACCCCAAAACAACCGCTTTGTCGGGCGCGCCTTTGACAACCGCATTCCAGAGCGCGTGCAACACGGCTGCGGTCAAGACGATGAGAACTGCCTGTAATGTCATTGTGGCCCGACGATATGAGCTGAATATTTGTCTTGCGTCACAATTCGGCTTTCAGAGCGCTTGTTTGCGCGCACACACAGCGGCTCGACCAAAGCTTGACCTGTATCGCGACGGCAACGCTTTATTGGGCTCAAACCCGCTGGGCAATGCAACCCTGGCGAGGGGCGGATCAGGTTGGTCATCGCGGGTTGGTTGCACAACTGACGATCCAGACCAACCGCATGCCATGTGGTGCCACGGCTTGGTTACCCCTGCTCAATAAGCACCACATCACGATGCAACTTTCCGGTCAGATGATACGCAACCGTGCAGCCAATGATGATGCCTCCGACAATGACATGCTGCGCTGTGCGGAAGTTTGGTGTCAGCCATCGGGTCGCTCCGTACTCAGGGATTCGGATTTCCCTTCACCCTATTTGTACCTTGCAAATTTTGGCAATTTTTTTCCTGTTATTGCGTCATGCGATCACAATATCCACGGGCTGGCTTTGCAGCGCGCCAGCAATGCTATTTGGCAACTCCTCATCCACCACCAGTGTCGCTTTAACCGGCAGAGGTTTCATTACGATCGGACCAACCATGTCGAACTTGCTGCTATCAGCCAGGATCAGCGGCCGCTGCGACCGCTGCATCATCATATGACGCAGGTTGGCGCCTTCCAGCGAGAAATCCGTAAATAATGCCCGAGAGCTCACACCGCCGACCCCGATCAACGCATATTCTGCATTGTACCGCGACAGGTGGTCGAGCGTGTCCAAACCCAATGTGGCATTCTCTGAAAAATCCAGCCGCCCGCCCAGCAGCGTGACTTCGGCGGCCGCCGGCGCCAACACAGATGCAATCGCCAAATCATTGGTATATATGGTAAGATTTTGCCGTACAGCGGCCAGAGCCTGCGCCGCCGCCATTGTCGTTGACCCGCTGTCGATTATCACGCTGGCCCCGTCCGGGATCACGCTTGCCACATAGGCTCCAATCCGTTCCTTGCCTTGCGGGTTGGTTTGAGCCCGGTCGGCCATCGGAGGTTCCCGCCTGCGGATACTGGTCGCGCCGCCCCGCACCTGATGAAGCTTGTTCTCCAGTGCCAACTGTTCAATATCCTTGCGCACGGTTTCCCGTGACACACCAAGCCGTTCCGTCAGCGAACGGATCGAGACCGCAGGCTGGCGCGAGACTTCTTCCAGTATGATGGCGTGGCGTTCAGGTGCGAGCATTGGCCGGCCCTTTGGTTTTGGACTGCACGAATATGCCAAAATTTGCAAACATGGTACAGCCCAAACACCCAATCAGACACGCGTTACTATGGCGCCGCGGTGACGCGCTCACACCAATGGTCCAGAGCGGTCAATGGACCCTGCCACCGGGCACGCAGTAACTACGCCGGGTAGATGGGGAACGATTTGCACAACGCTGCGACCGAGGCTTTGCAGCGCAGAATTGTCGCGCCGGTATCACCCGCGGCCTCAGCTTCGATCAAATCCGCAATCACGTTTGCCAATTGGTCGAACTCGGCCTCTTTCATTCCGCGGGTCGTTGCCGCGCTCACGCCCAGGCGCAATCCAACCCATTCTGGCGGTCGCGTGCTGTCATTGGGGATCGCGTTTTTGTTGGTTGTGATATTGGCCTTCTCCAGAACGACCTCGGCGCGTTTGCCTGTGATACCCTTGGGGCTGAGATCCACGAGCACCAGATGCGTGTCAGTACCACCGGACACGATACGCAACCCCCGGGACTGCAAGGTTTCCGCAAGTTTGGCGGCGTTGGCTTTGACCTGCGCTCCGTAGTCCTTGAATTCATCCGTAAGCGCTTCGGCAAGGCAAACCGCTTTGGCCGCCAGAACCTGGCTGTGGATCGAACCCTGAACGCCTGGAAAAACCGCAGATTGCAGCGTTTTGAACCAATCCTCTTTGTTGGTGAGGATCAGCCCGCCACGAGGACCACGCAGTGTTTTTGTCGTGGTGCACGTCACAATGTCCGCATGCGGAAAAGGCGAAGGATGCACGCCCGCGGCGACCAGCCCGGCAATATGGGCCATGTCCACATGAAAATGCGCACCGACCTTCCTGGCGATTTGCCCCATGCGCTCGAAGTCGATTTCCCGTGGATAGGCAGACCCACCCGCGATCAGCAGCTTTGGCCGGATTTCCTCGGCCAGTTTTTCCAGCGCATCGCAGTCAATGACCTCGGATTCGGCATCGACACCATAATGATGCGGTTCGAACCAGCGACCCGACAGGTTGGCCTTCAGGCCGTGACTCAGATGACCGCCGGCGGCCAGATCCAGCGACAAGACCCTGTCACCAGGCTTGAGCAGCAGAAAGAAAACAGCAAGGTTCGCCTGGCTGCCGGAATGGGGCTGAACATTGGCATAGTCGCATCCGAACAGTTCCCTGGCGCGGTCAATTGCCGCCTGCTCGACGACGTCGACAAACTGACCACCCCCGTGGAACCGGTTTCCCGGATACCCTTCAAGCGTCTTGTTGGTCATCTCATGCCCAAGAGCATCCAGCACCGCGCGGCTGACGATATTTTCGGACGCGATCAGCTCAATTTGGTCCTGCTGGCGCTTTTTCTCGTTTGCAAGAGCTTCTGCGACGACGGGGTCGGTCATCCTGACTGGGTTTTCAAAGTGCCGCGACATCCGGGCTCCTCCGATGCGATTGCGTTTTCACCAAAATTCCAGAGTTCCACTGGCCGAAGCAAATCAGTATTGCTATTTATTTGCCGCAGAAAAACTAAGGCTTAAATGGATGTCACTTTCCCCTCGTCGCCCGAAAGGCCCACATCTCAATGCTTTACGAGCATTTGAAGCGGCGGCTCGGCTTGGAAGTTTTGCCGCTGCGGCAGACGAGCTATCCGTTACTCCGGGCGCGATAACTCAGCACGTCAAGGCCCTTGAAGCCTGGGCCGGCACCCAACTTTTTGTCCGAAATGCCCGCGGGGTCGAGATGACGGCGCTCGCCGAAGAGCTTTTGCCCGGGTTCACCCAGGCGTTTGATCAATTGGGAATGGCCGTGCAGGAACTTCGAACCAAGGCCCTGCCGCGCAAGGTCAAGGTCGCCGCGCTGCCGTCGATCGCGCAATTGTGGCTGGCGCCCAGACTTGGAACGCTCAGGCAAATTGCCCCGGATTTGTCCGTGTCTGTCGTGGCCCTTGAAACGCCGCCAAACCTTGCGCGTGAACCATTTGACATGACTTTGTTCTTTTCCGGTGAACCGATCGGAATCAACGAAATCAAAATAGCCGAAGATGTGATTTTCCCGGTTTGCGCGCCCTCGGTCGCGGACAGATTGAAATCTGTTTCAGATCTTTCGCGGGAAACCCTTCTCCATGACGGGGCATGGGCAAATGATTGGGACATTTGGCTGAACAGCCAACCGGATGGCGCAGGTGTACCGAAGACGGGAACCGTGCACTCGTTGTATTCCGTCGCGCTGGAAGAGGCGCGTCATGGCGGTGGCGTGTTGATGGCGCACGAAGTTCTGGTTCAGAACTTGCTGGACAATGGCGATCTGGTTCGCCCGTATTCGGCCTCGTTGAAGCTGCCCCGCGTAATGGTGGCCAAATTCACACCCTCTTTCAGCAGATCCCCCGTCTTCAAAGAGTTCAGATCGTTTTTGCTGAACGCAAACTGAAAAGCGGTGCCCGCAAAACGGGGTGTTCGCGCCGATCAGGCCCGCCTTCCCCTGACAGTCTCGGCTGGCCAGTTTTGGCGACGGATCCTTCGGGAAATACCATCAAATCCGTGAAGCTTCACATACTTAAGTCGTGGTCCGGCCTCGGACTGGAAGGTTGAGAAACGCGCCCCGACGATGCAAGCTGCTGTCAAGAACCATGGTTCGGGACGGAGGAAGAATGTCAGACGCGCGCCCCTCGGCGGAAACCGATCCTGGTCTCGCCGTACGCGACCTGAGCTTTCATTATGGCGCCAAGACGGCTTTGGATGCTGTCTCTTTTGACGTGTCGGCGGGGATGTTCTGCGGTCTGCTTGGTCCGAATGGGGCCGGGAAATCGACACTGGTGTCGCTGCTCACGCGATTGCTTGTGGCGCCGGACGGTGAAATCACGGTCGCGGGCCATGATCTGCGCCAATCCCCACGCAAGGCGCTGACAAAGCTTGGCGTGGTCTTTCAGCAACCGACACTGGATCTGGGTTTGACGGTGCGCCAGAACATGGCATATTTCGCAGCTCTGCATGGGTTGTCGCGATCCGAAGTCCCTGGCCGTATCGATGCGGCGCTGGATCGGCTGAACATGCGCGACCGCGCCGGGGAACGAGTGCGCGATCTCAATGGCGGTCATCGCCGCCGGATGGAACTGGCGCGTGCCCTGTTGCACGAACCTTCGGTGTTGCTGTTGGACGAACCGACCGTTGGGCTTGATGCCGCGGCTCGGCACGCGATAACCGACCATGTGCACGACCTGGCGGAACAGGGGCTGTGCGTATTGTGGGCCACGCATCTGACAGATGAAATGCGCGACGACGACCAGCTGCTGGTTCTTCATCGCGGTCAGATTCTTGCCAGTGGGCAGGTGGGCCGCCTGCGGGGGGATCAAACGCTGTCTGATTGGTTCCTGTCCCGAACCGAGGTCCCGACATGAACGGATTCCTGGGAGTCGCCCGCGCCATCATCGGACGCGAGTTTCTGCGTTTCATCCATCAACGCGAACGATTTCTGGCAGCCCTGGTCCGGCCAATGGTTTGGCTTTTGATCTTCGCAGCAGGGTTTCGCGCGGCCCTCGGCCTGTCGATCATTCCCCCCTACCAGACCTATATCACTTACGAGACCTATATCGTCCCCGGCCTGTGTGCGATGGTTCTGTTGTTCAATGGGATGCAAAGCTCGCTCAGCCTTGTCTACGACCGCGAGATGGGCTCGATGCGCCTACTGCTGACCAGCTCATTCCCGCGCTGGTGGCTGTTGTTCTGCCGTCTGCTGGGATCAACCGCGATATCCATCCTGCAAGTCTACACGTTTCTCGGATTGGCCGCTGTGTTCGGCATTGTCCTGCCCCTACCCGGATATGTCGCGGTTCTGCCGGGGCTGGTTCTGGGCGGTCTGATGCTGGGCGCGCTGGGGCTGGTGCTGTCCAGTTTCATCAAGCAGCTGGAGAATTTCGCCGGGGTGATGAACTTTGTCATCTTCCCGATGTTCTTCCTGTCCTCCGCCCTTTATCCGCTGTGGAAAATGGCTGAAAGCTCGCCATTGCTGCGTGATATCTGTGCGCTCAATCCTTTCACGCATGTGGTCGAGTTGATCCGGTTTCTGCTTTACTTGCAGATCAACTGGGGGGCCCTGCTGTGGGTTCTGGCGTCAACCGCAATACTGAGCACGATCGCCGTTTGGGGGTATGACCCGGCCCGGGGCCTGATGAGGCGAAAATCATGACGGCCGCGCCACAAACCGCAAAGCGGAATCTGCTTCTGAAAACGCGCTTGGGCCTTGGGGCCGTCGTGCTTGGATCAGGCACCCTGCTGGCGGCCGCAATCCTTTACTTCGGGATGCAGACCGTCGCCAGCCGCCTGGAAACGGCACTGGCATCGGAAACCCGCATGGCACGCTATGCTGCTCTGTCGACCCAGGCGGCCACATTTCTTGTGATCGCAACCGAGTCGATACAGACCGGCCAAACAGTCGAGTCTCGACTTGATCGCCTTTCGCCGATCCGAGACCAGATTGGGGCAACGTTTCTGAACCTTCGTTCCGATGTGGAAGATGCAGTTGCCGCGGTTCGATCTCTGGGGCTGGACGAACAATCGCGATACGGAACCCAATCCCTGGGTCTGGCCAGAATGGAGGCGCTGCTGGCCAGCACGCTGGAAGGGCTAGCCGACGCAGAAGCCGATCAGGCCCAGCTGCGCGCCTATGTCGACTCGTTTGCGTCGGCGTTTGATCCTCTGCTCAGCCAGGCGGTGAATACCGAGGTTCTGTTTCGAAACTCCGTCATGGCGGGGATCGAACGGACCCGTTGGGTTCTGACCTGGGCGGCACTGGCACTGGCACTGTTCGCCTTGCTCAGCACGGCGTGGTTCTATTTTGGCCTTGTGCGACCGCAGTTCTCTCGTCTGGATCGGTTGCGCAACGCGGCGGTTCAGGTCGGCCGATCCGAATTCGCAATTTCGCTGCCTCAAACCCGCAATGATGAGATCGGCCAGTTATATGGCGAGACCAACCGCATGGCCGCTGCATTGAGAAAACGCCAGGCCGAGGTTGACGCAGAATGGGCCCGGTTGAACGAGACCATTGCCCAGCGAACCCGCGAACTGAGCGCTGCAAATGAATCCCTGTCCAAGATCGACGAAAACCGGCGCCGCTTTTTTGCTGATGTCAGTCACGAACTGCGCACACCGCTGACGGTCATCATGATGGAAGCTCAGATTGGCCAGAGGGATAACCAGACCGCGCCAGAGGCGTTGGCGACAATCGAAAGCAGCGCGGCAAAACTGAACCAGAGAATCGATGATTTGCTGCGCGTCGCCCGTTCCGAAACCGGTGAGCTGGCTCTGGAACCAACCAACGTTGCACTATGCGATCTGATGCAAACAGTTGTGAGCGACATTCAACCTGAAATCGATGGCGCCGACATGCAGCTTGAAACGGGCGACTTCCCGGATTGTTCGTTGCACTGTGACCTGAACTGGATTCGTCAGGTCCTGCTCAGTCTGATACGCAATGCGATCCGACATGCGCGGGACGGGAAGGCGTTGTTGCTGTCCGGCCAATCGGTTGATGGTGGCGTTCAAATACAGCTGACCGATAACGGCCCCGGAATTCCCGACGGCGCCCAAACCCGGATCTTCGAGCGGTTTGTTCAGGGAGGGGCAGCAAACAGTCAGGGTTTCGGTGTCGGGCTGGCACTGGCCAGGTGGGTCGTCGAGGCCCATGAAGGAACCATTTCGGTGGCAAGCCCGGTTCCGCGTGAAAACGCCCTGGGATCAAATGCCGGTACAAATGTCTGCATTCGACTACCGCTGGCGGAGGCATAGAAAAATGGTCTCCAGACTGCTGATCATAGATGACGACCCCAGAATCACGTCGGCCCTTGTCCGGGGCCTGTCGCTGCACGGCTACTCAGCCGAGGCTGAAAACCGCGCCGACCAAGGGTTGGAGCGGTTGAAAAGCGGTGTATTCTCGGGCGCGATTGTCGATGTCATGCTGGGAACCGACAGTGGTATCGAGCTGGTCCGGGCCGCGCGTCTTGCCGGGGTCGGAATCCCGATATTGATGTTGTCTGCCCTTTCCGATGTCGATCATCGTGCCGCCGGGCTTGAAGCCGGGGCCGATGATTACGTCGTTAAGCCGTTCAGCTTTGATGAGCTTGTCGCCCGGTTGCAAGTACAGGAACAACGCGTGCTCTCTCAGCGCCCGGACCCCGCGCGCCTGTCGTCGCGGGACAGAACACTTTCGATCCGCGAGACATGCATTGCGCTCACCGAACGTGAATTCGAACTGCTCACGCTGCTCAACAGCAAGGCCGGATCGCCAATATCCCGAGGAGAACTGTTTGACACGCTCTGGTCACAGGACGGGTCCAGTAACGAAAATGTGGTGGACGTCTACATCGGATATCTGAGAAAGAAATTGGGGTCGGATGATTTTGGATTTGAAATCAAAACCATACGCAACCAGGGGTTTTGCATTCAGGGGGTCGCCCCGTTGTCGGATGACACCTGAGTACCGACCAAAGTCTAAATCCTTCTTATGAATTAAGAGTCGCACGGGCGCATGAGAACTGCCACATTGCTCGCAAGCACATCCTAGGAGGAGGACCCTGATATGGCTTGGAACAGACCTGTTATTCGCGAGATCGAATGCGGCATGGAAATCAACATGTATGGCCCTGATCATGACGATGAGCGCGGTGGCGGCCTGATCTGATCAGCCGCAAGCGCCAACAATAGATGACGTTGCGCGCGATAATACTAGGGGCCGCTGCTGGTGGCGGCCTTCCGCAATGGAATTGCGGATGTGAAAACTGCAATCTGGCCCGAAGCGGACATATTCCGGCGCAGACGCAATCATCACTCGCGGTCTCACCCGATGGCCAGAACTGGGCCATTCTGAACGCGTCTCCGGATATTCGAGCGCAGCTTGGCAATACGCCCGTCCTGTATCCGACCGGGTTGCGAGAGGTGCCGATTCAATCGGTGCTGGTGACGAATGGTGACATCGACCATGTGGCTGGCTTGCTGACGCTGCGCGAGATGCAGCCATTCACGCTGTTTGCGACCCAAAGTATTCAGGACGTCATCGCGCAGAACCCGATTTTCGACGCCTTGAACGCCTTGGTCGTGACTCGCGCGCCGATCTCGTTGAATCAGACGTTCGATCTGGTTCCCGGCTTGCAGGCAACTTTGTTCCCGGTGCCCGGCAAAGTGCCTCTGTATCTTGAAGGGGAGCATGTCGAAACCGAATTGGTTGGCGAACAAACCGTCGGGGTGGCACTGAGCGCGCAGGGGAAGACGGCATATTACATACCGGGCTGTGCCGCATTGACGCCCGAGCTGCGCGCCCGGCTTGATGAGGCCGATCTTCTGCTTTTCGACGGCACACTTTGGCACGACACGGAAATGGTGCAGGCCGGGTTGGGTCAGAAAACGGGCAAGCGCATGGGCCATATGTCGATGGACGGCCCCGATGGATCGATCGCTGTTTTCGTCGATATGAAAATCGGCCGGAAAGTGTTCATCCACATGAACAACACCAATCCGGTTCTGCGCCCCGACAGCGCCGAGAACGCCCAGGCACGGGCGAAAGGCTGGACGATAGGCCAGGATGGCATGGAGATAACGCTATGACCCAAAGCCGCAAAGAGTTCGAGGCCCGACTTCGTCAGATCGGAGCCGAGCGTTACCACGACCTTCATCCGTTTCATCATCGCCTTCACGGAGGTCAATGCACGCCTGACGAAGTGCGGGCCTGGGTGATCAACCGCTACTATTATCAGCATTCCATCCCGATGAAGGACGCCGCCTTCATGTCGCGTGTAGAAGATCCTGCGCTGCGCCGAGCCTGGCGGTCTCGGATCGAAGATCATGACGGCACGGAAGACAACGAAGGTGGTATCCGGCGCTGGTTGCGACTGGCCGAAGCAGTCGGTCTTGATCCGGACTATGTCGCTTCATGCGACGGCGTATTGCCTGCCACCAGATTTGCGGTGGATGCTTACGTGCGATACGTCCGCGAAAAGTCGTTGCTGGAAGCGGTTGCGGCCTCACTCACAGAACTGTTTGCTCCCAAGATTCATGCCAACAGGATCGAAGGCCTGCTTCGGCATTACGATTTTGCGGATGACAGCTCACTTGCCTATTTCCGCAACCGCCTGAAAGAAGCCCCCAAGGATGTGGCCTTTGGTCTGGCATGGGTTCTGGATCATGCCGACACCGCAGAAAAACAAGACGCGGCAGCCAAGGCACTGATATTCAAGACCGATGTCCTCTGGTCGCAGCTGGATGCCCTGTGGGGTGCCTATGTCGAACCTGCCCGAATTCCTCCGGGGGCATGGAAGCCGGACACCGGCTTACGGATGCGGCAGGCGTCGTGATGTTGGCGCAGGAGGTCCCCTTGCTTCCACGTGGTGTCCGCATCCAGTACGATTCCGTTCGGGAACAATGGGTACTGCTGGCACCTGAACGGGCCGTGACGTTGGATCAGATCGGACATGCGATTCTGAGCGAAGTAGACGGCCAACGCAGCTTTGGTCAGATCACCGCAAGACTGTCCAGGAAATACAACGCCCCGGAAGAACAGATTGTCGAAGACAGCTCGGGGTTTCTGGATGCCCTTCGGGTGCGTCGCTTTCTGGATGTCATCTGATGCAGGTAAAACCCCCTCCCCCAATTGCCATGCTGGCCGAGCTGACGCATCGATGCCCATTGTCCTGCCCTTATTGCTCCAACCCAGTCGAAATGGCCAAACTCGACAGTGAAATGGATGCTGAAACCTGGGAACGTATTTTCAAGGAGGCGGCGGCGCTTGGTGTCTTGCAATTGCATCTGTCAGGTGGAGAGCCCGCATCCCGCCGCGATCTGGCTGCGCTGGTCAATGCCGCGCGTGAGGCCGGGTTGTATACCAACCTGATCACGTCGGCGATCGGCCTGTCCGAGCGACGCCTGCATGAACTGGACGACGTCGGCCTGGACCATATCCAGCTTTCTCTTCAGGGCACTGACGCCGCGATGGCGGATAAGGTAGGCGGCTATCGGGGTGGGTTTGACCGCAAGATGAAAACGGTCGAATGGATCAAGAAGATCGGGTTTCCGCTGACCCTGAACTTCGTGCTGCACCGTCACAATGCCCACCAGCTGCCGCGGGCGCTGGAACTGGCGCGCGAAATGGGAGCACGACGGATCGAGGTTGCAACGGTACAGTTCCACGGCTGGGCCTTGCGGAATAGGGATGCCTTGATGCCGACGCGGGAACAGGCGCAACAGGTGACGCGACAGGTGGCCGAGGCCAGGAAAAACCTCAAGGGGCAACTGGTCATCGATTATGTTCCGGCGGACTATCATGATGACTATCCCAAGCGATGCATGGGCGGTTGGGGCACAACCGGGCTGAACGTGGCGCCAGACGGTCAGGTTCTGCCTTGCCATGCGGCACAGTCCATCCCGCATCTGACATTTGACCGGGTACAGGACAAACCGCTTGCGGATATCTGGTACAATAGCAGCGCGTTCAATGCGTATCGCGGAACGGAATGGATGTCGGACCCGTGCAAAACCTGCGAACGCAAAACCATTGATTTTGGCGGCTGCCGCTGTCAGGCCATGGCCGTTATCGGAGACGCAGGCGCCACCGATCCGGTTTGCATAAAATCACCCCATCATCAGACCCTGCAAAACCAGGCAAACGAACATGCCGCCAAAGCGGATGCGCCCTTCATGTATCGAACCGCACCCGGTGCCGCGAGAGAGCCTGCGGAATGACCCTAACCCAGAACGGCCCCGTCTGGCCCGGCTACCAGGTTCAGGATCCGGTCGGAAAGCCGCTGTGCTTCCGGTTTGGAATGCGTCACGAACAGGGTCGCCGGGCGATGCCGCGTGATGAGGTCCTCGGTCAGGGTCAGCATCGTCTCGGCCGTTTCGGAATCCAGTGATACAAAAGGCTCGTCCATAATCAGAAATTCAGGCTGCCCGGCAAAGGCGCGCGCCAGAGAAAGCCGGCGCTGCTGACCCAATGACAATTGACCGGGAAACAAATCCCCCTTTCCGTCCAGGCCAACGTCTGACAGCGCAGCGTCAATGTCAGCCTGCGACAGGTTACCATGGATCAGGGCGAGATTATCGAAAGCCGAGCGCCATGGCAGCAAAGTGGGTTCCTGAAACACAATCGCAAGCCGATCCGGCCGCACAATCTGGCCTTCGAAATCCGGGTCAATGCCTGCCACCAATCGCAGCAACGTCGTCTTTCCGATGCCCGATGGTCCGGTCAGCGCGACCGTTTCCCCGGCGGCGATGTCAAATGCAATGGGGCCCAGAACGGCGTGGTGTTCAAAGCGCTTCTTTCGGATGTCAATTCGGATCATGCAGTTCTCCACCGTCGAGCGCTACGCTCCAAAGGTTGAAGAACCAGCCATTCGACAACCAGCATGACGGCAATGAACGAAAACGCGTAGACCAGCACCATTGCCACATCAAACAGCTGAAAATACAAGTGGATTTGAAACCCGACACCGGATGAGCGCCCAAGAAACTCGACCACGAGCACGATCTTCCAGATCAGAGAAAGTCCGGACCGTGCGGCAGCTGCGATAAACGGGGCAAGCTGCGGCAGGATCACATGGCGCTGTCGCCTTTGCCACGGCATCCGGTAGACCCGTGCCAACGCATCCAGATCCGGGCTCAGCGCCCGGCCGCCCTCTCGGAGGATCGTCGCGACATTGGGAATTTTGTTCAGCGTAACCGCCGTGATCGCCGCAGCCTCGGTCAATCCGATCCAGAGGTAGCACAGCACGATCAGAACCAGCGCGGGCAGGTTCAGGAAGACAACCAGCCATGGATCGAGCCAGCGGTTCAGCGCATCCGACCGCCCCATGGCCAGGCCAATGATCGTTCCCAATGTCATTGCCAGCACGAACGCCCAGATCACGCGTGACAGGGTCGCGCCAAGGCTGCGCAGCAACTCTCCTGACGCAAGCTCTTGATGAAACCGGGGGATCAGGTCCCAGGGTTGCGGCAGTATCTGAGGGTCTGCGGTCAGCGACGCCGCAACAATCCACAACGCCACAAGGCCTGCGATAGACATAAGCGGCGTGAGGCGCGCGTTTTGCATCTGATCCTATTCCACGTCGGCAAAAAGACCCTGCGGCACAGTCGTCGCGGCGCCCACCAGTTCAGCCCCGCCCAATTCGGCCATAAGTTCCAGCATCCTGTTGGCCGCGACCGCATCTACCGGGCGGCGATCGGGAATACCGGCAATCCAATCGATCTTGAGTTGTTCAAACTGTGCATCGGACTTGACGTTCATGCGCGGTCTGATCGCCTCCCATGCTTCGGGCGAATTGGCCAGCAGGTCCTTGGCGTCGCGGCTGGCGGCAAACAGGCTTTGCGCAAGGTCGGGGTGTTCGTTCAGAAAACTCTCTTTCAGGTAATAACCCAGCAGGGGTGTATTTGTGTCGAGCCCCAAAGCCTGCCCAGCAGCCTCAACCGAGATCAGCTCTTTCATGCCGGACGCCTTCATCTTGGCCAGAAAATGCCAGAAATTGATCGCGCCGGCATAGTCACCATTCAAAGCAGATTTGAAGATCAGAGGGGGCGCACCGAACACCTGTTCGGTGTCGGCTTTCAGGTCCATACCATATTCCCGTGCTGCATAGGCGCGTAAAATCAGCCAGGATTTATCCAGTGGGCCACCCGCGATGCCGATCTTGCCACCGGCCAGATCTCTCAAACTGGTTGCAGAGCTGTCAGCGGGTACAACCACGCCACCAACTGCTTTGGAATAGGGAATGAAAACATAGCCCTTGCCCGCAGCCCTTTGTCGAGCAACCCAGATCCAATCGGCAACGGCTAGATCGGCTTCGCCGCCTTCGACCGCAATGCGCGTTGCGCCATTGTCGGCAAAAGGTTGAACATCAAGGATAAAGCCATGTTTCCGATCCAGACCGTTCTGGCGAATGGTCTCCAGTTCCCAATTCACCGTACCTATCTTGAGTACGGCCGCCCGAATGGTCGGCAGGGTCTCAGCGGCCAGAGCCCCCGAAATGAGTGCAAGTGCAAGGCAGGCGGCAAATAGTTTGGTCATGGCTCAATCCTGTTCATTCGCTATTCCGCCTTTCGGCTGACTTCATTCAAATCCTTGTCCAGCTTGATATCGAACTGGTTGCCACCCTTGCAAATGACGTCATCCAGATCATACCCATCGTCTTCAACCTCGATGTCATCCGGGTCCATCTGGCATTCGATAGAGGCAAGATAGGCCTCAATCCTTTCCACTGTTTCGGTATCAATTTCGTCGGCGGAAGCCGGCGCCGCCAAAAGTCCGGTGATTATCAAAATTCCAATATTTTTCATGTACCTAGCCCTTCTCTATTGAATACTAACAGTGATGCGTTGCGTTTCACCCGTGGACCCGGGGATGCGAATTTCATGACTGCCGGGTTTGATTGCGATAAACGACAATTCAGCCACGCCAGCCTTGTCAAACTCGATGCTATCTACCGCCATCGGACGGATTTCGATCTTGTTAATCACGATTTCGTTCATCCAGATCGCGCGAAAGAACGATGGCCCCTCGATGGCCAGTTCCGCTGAACCATCAGCGGTGATCTCAAGCTTGTAATACGCACCGGATTGCAGAACCACGTCTTCACCCAGCGGCTGCCCTGAGGCGAGTGTCAGCTTTATGGTTTCTCCCCGGTTGCATTTCGCCAGAAGTCCGGCAAATCCCAGATCGTCACACAGCGGCGCCGCCGATACTGGCCCACCCAACGCTGCTACCATCGCTGCGATCACTAATTTCTTCATTCCCGTCCCTCCCAGAACTTCAGTCAATGGTCACCACGCCCCAGGGCTGTTGACCGACCTGTACTGATTTGATGGCTTTCTCTGCAGCCACATCAATGATTGTGATGTCGTTTGAATTGCCATTCGTGGTCAGCAGATATTTTTCGTCCGGCGTGAAATCCAACTGCCAGACCCGCTGTCCCACCAGAATATAGTCCAGCACTTCAAGACTTTGCGCGTCAACGACGGCAACCCGGTTTGCGGGCCCCAAAGCAACGAACAGGCGTTTGCCATCCGATGTCACCTTGGCACCGACAGGCTGCAGCCATTCCGGCTGCACGCCCGCCACTTCGAAACTGATTTTGCCGACAACCGTCGGCGTTCCGTCTTCTGCAATGTCCATGACAGTGACGGTTCCGCCGATTTCCGATGTCACGAACAGGCGCTTTCCATCCGCTGTATACTGGGCATAGCGCGGGCGCTGGTCGACCAGGACATTATGCTTGATGGAATAATCCTCGGTGGAAATGAAATGCGCCATGTTGGTGGTCTCGGACGTGTTGACCACGAACTTGGCATCGGGGCTGATCCCCATGCCCTCGGGCTCGACGCCGACCGGAACCTCGGCCAGAATGGTGCGGGTTTCAGTGTCGGTGACCGTCACCAGATTGTCGTCCTCATTGGCGATATAGAGCCGCTTGCCCGAGGGTTCGAGAATGAAAAGTTCGGGGTCCGGACCAGAGGGCAAACTGGGAAGTTCCTCATAGGTCTCTGTATCAAATACCCGGATGATATTGTCATCCGAGGCACAGACATACAGCGTGCCGCCATCCGGGCTGACGGTGATCCCGCGCGGTCGGTTGCCGCCTGGAAATTCGGTGATCACTTCCCAGGTTTCGGTATCAACCACGGTAATCGTATTGCCCCGCTCGTTCGAGACAAAAGCCTTGCCCGCAAACACGGGACCCGCAGTCAGCGCAGCACAGGCAACGGTCAACAACAGTCGTTTCATCAATACCTCCTGTTTACTCGAATGCGCGACAGCTGGATTCCGCCCGATCCAACCCCATCGTATCGAGCGGTGAGACCTGGTGCAGAAACCCCTCTTGCGGGCTGACGCTGACAGTGATCGACCCGTCATACAGAAGGATCGGCTGACGCAACTGCCCGTTCCAATCGCGGAATGTCACTTTCTGCCCCTTGAATGCGGCAAGCTCAAACTCGTCCGACAGAGCATAATCCCGAACACCTTCGGGCTCTGCCGTACTGGCACGGGTCACGGCCTCGCCGACCACGCGCAGTGCAAGCCAGGTGTTGTAGTCTTCGGGGCGGACATAGCGCCCTGTCAGATCCTCGAAACGGGTCTGGAACTGGGTCGCGCCCCATGCCTCATGTGCGCCGTGAAACGTCGTCGGACGCAAGCCGCCTGAACCCATCACGGGGCGTGGGGTCCAAAGGTGATAGGACAGATACCGCGCAAAATAATCGGTTTCGTCCGCGGCAATCACAACGTCATGGTCTCGCGCATCTTGCGTGTCCAATGGCAATTGGCGCTGAACAAGAACATGACCGGAATCCGTTCTGCGAGATCCCCCGGTATCCGCAAAGGTCCGATCTTCGGCAATCTTCGCGCCGAACTTGTTCGCTGCACGGCGATACGCGTCCGCAAGCTGGACATCCTCGGGGTTGGATCCCGCCAACAGGAACCAGTCGCCCCATTTCTTCCAGACGGCAAACTGTGCAACCGCATCGGCCTTCATGGCGCGGGACGGGGCGATATGAAGCAGGTTGCCCCGGCAGTTTGCGTCGCGAAGATCGACATCAGGTGCAGACACGTTGAAAACAAGCGCCCCGGACTCTGCCGCCTTGTCCGTCAGGCGCAACATGTCCGGCGCCTTGGCCAAAAGGACGATCAGGCGCACGCCTCCGGCAAGGATCTGGTCCATTGCGGCGTCAGCCTCTTCCGGCGGAACGGCCATCGTGATGGTCTCATAGGTATGTCCCAGAAATCCGCCCGTGGTTCCGTTATCCTCATCCCCAAGCGCCGCACCGGCAAACCCCAGATCGTCCGGTTTCAAATCATATCGCGAGATCGGCAGAAGCGACGGATAGTCGATCCGCAGCACCGCAGCCTTTACATCGAGCGCCGCCGCGGTCATCGCGGATGCACACCAAAGAAGCGCCGCAAGCAGCGGCAGCAGGCGAATGCTCAAGATGTCCTCCCGTTGCCTGAAAGTCAGAGTTCAGGTTGAAACATGCGGGGCATAGCGCCCCGAAAAACGGAACCGATACTTTTGGCCGTGTTGTAAAACAAAGCCTATCAGCTTCATCATTAAGCTCGATTCTTATTTTATAAGAATGCGCGTATATGGTTGATCTTGCTGCGGTTTCCCGCGACACCCGCCGATTTTTCAGGGGGTGTGACGGGTGACCGTCAACGTGCGCTCGCACGTCAGGTCTGACAAAAGAAACGCCGCAAGCGCGCGGCGTGTGCAAACGCTCTGCGCATTCAGGGAGGACATGGAATGAATCGACGATTTCTTCTTGCCGCAACCGCCGCTCTGCTGGTTCCGGGTCTGGTTTGGGCCCACGGGCCGACCCGGCAGAAAGTCACGCTGACTGCCGAGGTCGCAGCCTCACCAGAGGAAGTCTGGGCCGTTGTCGGGAACTTTGATGACATGTCGTGGCATCCGGCTGTGTTTGCGACCGAAGGAAACGGCGGCAATAAGATTGATGCGACCCGATTGCTGACACTTGGCCAGGAAGGCGGTCCGACGATCAATGAAATACTGTACAAGTACAGCGCAGAAAAAATGAGCTACTCCTACCGGATCACCGAAGTCGCGGTAGAGGTGCTGCCTGTCACCAACTACTCGTCGCATCTGACGGTAAAACCGCGCGACGGAGGTGGTTCGATCATCGAATGGCGCGGTGCCTTCTATCGCGGGTATCCAAACAACGATCCTCCGGCCGAGTTGAATGACGAAGCCGCCATTGCCGCCGTGACCGGCGTCTATCAGGCGGGTCTCGACGCGTTGATCGAGCGGTTCGGTGCGGCAAGTTAGACACCCGCTGATGTTGTTTTTGGCGTTCTCTGGCTGCCCGACACTGGCACAGACAGCATTCATCACCTGTCAGAACGGTGAGGAACTGAGCCGGATAGATCTTGCGGGGATGCAGGAAACGGCCCGCTGGCCCCTACCTGGCAAGCCGGCGGGTGTGGCGGTTGGTCTGGATGAAACGCTGTTAACCGTATCCCCGGACAGCAAGATGGTCAGGCGTTTGTCTGCCGAGACCGGTGAAACGGTCGCGCAAGTCACGCTTGAAGGGGGGCCGATTGGAATCGCTCTGGATCAGGATCGCGGGCGGGTTTTCGTCTCGGACTGGTACAACGCCCGACTGTGGGTGCTGGACAGTGAAACTCTGAAAGTTCAATCCGAGTTGCCCACCGGAGCCGCCCCGGCGGGTATTGCGATATCAAAAGACGGGCGTTTTCTGGCGTCGGCCGACAAGGACGCGGACCAGGTGTCGGTTTTCGATGCCGACACTCTTCAGCCTCTGCACCGCAGCCCGGTTGGATCACGCCCCTTCGGGCTGCGTTTTGACCCGGATGGGCGTCTGTTCGTCGGCAATGTCGGCAGCAATGATGTCAGCGTGGTCGATGCGGAAACCGGCTCCGTTCTCGCAACGGTCCCGGTCGGGGAACGCCCTTACGGCATCGCCTTCGCCCACGGCCGGGCGTTCGTCACGAACCAATATGCCAATACGCTAAGCGTCATATCTCTGGAGACGCTCGAACATGAGGCCGTGATTGATGTTGGAGAATACCCCGAAGGCATTGATGCGACGGCGGGCGAAGATCTTCTGGTCATCGCAAACTGGTTCGACAACACCGTCAGCATCGTGGACCCGCAGGCACTGTCGGTGTTAGAAACAATGGAAACCTGTGATGGGCCCCGTGCCTTTGGCAGGTTCCTGCAAGGAGGACGACCATGAAAGTTTCTCATCTGATTGCAGTCCTGTTCTGTGTGCTGGCGGCTCCGGTTTGGGCATCCAACGAGGCATGGGAAAATGTCCGAGCGATGTTGTATGGCGACCGACCGATGCAAAACGGAGATGCGTTCATCGCGATTGATGCCCCCTATCGCACGCCCGACGATGCGCGGGCTCAACTGGCGGCTCAGATTGCGGCCCCTCGGGGGACGAAAGTGGCCAAGGTGACTTTGGTGCTGGACGAAAACCCGATGCCGGTTTCTGCCGTGTTCGAGTTGGAAGAACCATTGCCGAGTTTCTACTTCGACGTGACCATGCGCGTGAACGGCCCGACGCCGATACATGTCATCGCCGAAACCACGGATGGCCACCTTTGGGTGTCAGAAACTTTCGTCAAAACCTCGGGCCTTGGCGCCTGCGCGGCACCTCCCGGAACTGATCCGGAACTGGCGTTGGCAAACCTTGGAACGATGGAGGCCGAACTGGTGGGCCGCGTCCCTGCGTTGAACACACGGGCACGATTGTCCAGCTTGGGGGCGAACCGGGCCAACAAGATGGATCTGAACATTGATCACCCGTCGCATTCCGGAATGCAGATGGATCAGATTTCCCTGCTGTTCATCCCGATGCGATATGTAGAGACCGTGGATATCGATCTTGATGGCGCGGGGTATGTCCAGATGACGGGGTCGATTTCACTGTCCGAAAATCCAAGGGTCGGCATTTCCGTTCCAAGCAGGGCGCAAGCAGTTGACGTGACTATGACGGATACGGACGGCACGGTCAGTCATTTACACAAAAAACTGGCGGGTTTTTAGATCAGCCGCCTCCGGCAACGGGTTGGCCCGGGGCTGGCTCTACCCGTTCCAGCGGATAGCCCCACAAGGCCCAGCCGTCGGTACCTTCCGGGAACCAATAGACTTTGGTGTATCCCCATTCGATTGCGCGTCGGGCGGCGTTCCAGCTCATCCAGCAATCTTCCAGACAAAAGAACACGAGACCGTGGTTGATATCGCCATTGGTGCTGGCTTCTAGGCCGGTTCGAAAATAGTCTGCCGTAACATCGGCAATTGCGCCGTAGCCGACATTGGGCAACCACAGTGATCCCGGAATGCTGTCGCGCGGCTTGTCGCGCCAGATCGTGCCTTCGGGCAGATTGGCCGGTTTGGGCGGCTGCGGCAAAACGTCGATGAACGCGACGCTTTGTTCCTGCCACAGGCCGTGCGCCTCTTCCGGGCCGATGACCGTCCCGCCGGTTATCTGATCCGGCACCGGCGCGCGGTAGTGGTCCATGCGATAATCACCTGGTTCGGGTACTGTCTGCGCTATTGCGGCAGTCGAGATCAACGTAATTGCCACCGATGCGCGCATCATTGCGACAGGTCCAGAACCTCGGTCCCCAGATCATTCACCAAGGAAACACCAGCCTCGGCCAATAACGAATTGATCTCGTCCTGGTTGCGCCGGATCAGGGAATTCAGCTGTCTCTGCCAAACCTTCTCACCCTGCCGTACGCCCATGGTGATGCGATAGAACAGGCGCGGCGGCAGCTCTTCCTTGACCAGTGGGATCACCTTGAAATCAGGATAGTCCGCCTTGACCAGTGGTCCGCCCAGCGGGCCCCAAAGAATGGCCGCATCGATCTCACCTGTTTGCAGGTCATCCAGCATGTCGATGGCCGGGCTTTCCACACGTCGGTCGACAAAAAGATTGTAAGGCTTGGCTTGCCCGATCAGCCCGTTCCGCGCCATATGAGCCGCAGGCGGTGTACCCGCCACGATCCCGATCCGTTTCCCCTTGAGCATGGGATCGTTCAGCCTGTCCACCTGGGCCAGATCACTGTCCATCGGCACGATCAGCGCATAGGCGGACGTGTAGTAGTGGTTGGTGTTCTGCACCAGCTCATGACCTTGCGCATAACCGATCACCACATCGCAACGCTTGGCGGCCAGCGTGTTCCGTATGAAGCCTGTCGCCTGCGGAAACCAGACATATTGCACGGGCAGTTCCAGCTTTTCGGCAATCAATTCGGCCAGTTTGTTTTCATATCCCGATCCATCCTTGGATGACACGGGATAGTTGGCTGGATCCGCACAAACGCGAAAAGCCGTTCTTGAAACCAGGTCAGACGTCTGCGCCGACACGGGCACTGCCTGACAAAGCCAGACGCAAAGTCCGAAAATCGGCAGGCAGGCCTTAGCCCATACACGCATCTTCATCCTCGCGGATCACGTCAGATTTCGCCTCTTTCTTGGGCGGGCGGCCACGCGGGATCGCGCCCGATCCATGGGCTTTGAGATATACATAGATATCATCAAGAAAGCACATCACATTCGGGTTGTCGCCAAATCCCGGCATCACCGAGTTTTCAGCGGCGTTCACCACCTGGCGGCCATTGGTGACGATATCAACGAAGTCGTAATAATCCATTTCCAACGCTGAGTTTTTCAGAGCCGGCGCATAGGTCGAGCCCTCGCCATCCGGGCCATGACAGACATGGCATTCTGCGTGATAGCGCCGGAAGCCTGAAAATGTCATCCAGTCCACGGTTCCATCCTCGGCCACGTTGAATGTCGGGATATCGTCTTCGGTGTAATACCGTCCATCTTCGGAATACGCGACTGCCAGATTGTCAGCAATGGCGGCAACAGGAAGGCACAATGCAAGAATTGATGCCAGAAGACGTACAGAATGGTTCATGGAACGCTCGTTTCTTTTCAAGTGAATACCGGCGCGGTCCGATTGAACCGCGCCGGCCAGATCTTTGGCTTAGTTCGGCAATGCGAACACGGTGAGCTGACCGCCCAGCGCGGTATAGTCGCTGAGTGCGGCATAGCCACCCACGGCGCCCAGACCGTCATTCGGGTTGGTCAAACCAGCCGCCAAACCAATACCGGCCCAGCCACCGACACCTGACAGGATGCCGATATACTGCTTGCCACCTTGCTCGTACGTCATCACGTTGCCGATGATACCAGAGGGTGTTTTGAACTTGTAAAGTTCTTCACCTGTCTCGGTATTCACCGCCTTGATGTAACCTTCTAGTGTACCATAGAAGGTGACGCCTCCTGCGGTGGTCAGCGAACCCGACCAGACCGAGAACTGCTCGGGAATAGACCACTTGATCTCACCTTTGATGTTGTCCCAAGCGATGAAGTTACCCATACCACCGTGGCTATCCGGTGCAGGATACATCGCCAGCGTCGCGCCCACATAGGGTTGACCGGCGGTGTAGCTGACACGGAACGGCTCGTAGTCCATGCAAACGTGGTTCGTTGGCACGAGGAACAGACCAAGGTTCGGGTCATACGACGCCGGCTGCTGGTCTTTGGTGCCCAAAGCCGCCGGGCAGATACCGGTCGAGTTCACGTCCTCGCCGTTCTGTTCCGTCGAATACTGCGCAACCACGGCCGGGCGGCCATAGGTTTCGCTGTTGGGATCCATGTCGACGCCAGTTGTCCAGTTCACAACCGGGTCGAATTTTTCGGCCACCAGCAGCTCACCCGTGACGCGGTCCATGGTGTAGGCCAGACCGTTGCGGTCGAAATGGGTCAGCAACTTGCGCTGCTCGCCATCAATTTCCTGCTCCGTAAGGATCATTTCATTGATGCCGTCATAGTCCCATTCGTCATGCGGCGTCATCTGGTAGAACCATCTTGCCATACCGGTGTCGATGTCACGCGCCATGATGGTCATGGACCAGCGGTTGTCACCCGGGCGCTGCGCCGGGTTCCAGGTCGATGGGTTACCCGTGCCATAGTACATCAGGTTCTCGTCCAGATCCGCAGAATACCAGCCCCATGTGGTGCCGCCGCCAATCTTCCACTGATCGCCTTCCCAAGTGTTTGTACCCGAGTCCGCGCCAACCGGCTTACCCAGATGGGTGGTCTTTTCCGGATCGACAAGAATGTCCGAATCCGGCCCCATGGAATAGGCCCTCCAGACCTGCTCGCCCGAGTTCATGTCATAGGCCGTAACTGACCCGCGCACACCGAATTCTCCACCCGAGATGCCGACAATGACCTTGTCCTTGATTGGCAACACCGTGGCTGTGTTGGTTTCACCAATCGCCGGGTCGCCATTCTGGACTTCCCAGACGACATCCCCGGACTTGGCATCAAGCGCCACAACCTTGGTGTCGGCCTGATGCAGGAAGATCTTGCCATCCGCATAAGCCACACCGCGGTTCACCGTGTCACAGCACATGACCGGAATCACGTCCGGGTCCTGCTTGGGCTCGTACTTCCAGACGATTTTGCCCTCATTTGCCAGATCCAGAGCATAGACAATGTTCGGGAACGGCGTGTGGACATACATCATGTCACCAATCACCAGCGGTGAGCCCTCGTGCCCGCGCAGAACACCAGTCGAGAAGGTCCAGGCCACTTGCAGATCACCTACATTGTCTGCGTTGATCTGATCCAGTTCGGAATAGCGCTGATTTTTGTAGTCACCCGTCTGGATCGCCCATTGTTTTGCGTTCTCCATCTGGGCAACCAGGTCGTCATTTGCATAGGCCGTGGTGGCCAGTGCAATGGCAATCCCGGAGGTCCAAAGCGATAGATTTTTCATTCAATCTCCTCCCTTTCGTGCAGCGATCTCTCTCTGCATTGCAACACCTCACCCAGGTCGGATTACGGTGTCTGTTGATGCTCGCCCCGACCGACGGTTTTCCGGTCGCTTAGGTGGGAGAGCAATGCGATCTCCTACGACCCGCTGTCCTCAAAGGTCGCAAGATATGCGATGATATTGGCCCGATCGTCCTCTTTTCGCAGCCCGGCGAAGGTCATCTTGATCCCCTTCGCATAGTCGCGCGGTTTCGTCAGAAACGCGTCCAGTTCTTCGGGTGTCCAAACCAGCCCTTCTTCGGACAGCGAAATCAACACCGGTGAATAGCCAAACCCTTCGACGGTTGCGGCCTGACGTCCAACAATGCCGTTCAGCATCGGCCCCACCTTGTTTTCAGCCCCCTCGCCCACCGCATGGCAGGCCTTGCACTTGCGAAAGACCTTCTCACCCGCTTCGGGGTCGCCATCGGCACTTGCGAAGGCGGGGGAAAGCATGAGGCAGGTTGCTGCGAATACCGTTCTGATCACTATCAATCTTTCCTTGTTATTTTCATTGGCTGAGACGTTCCGCGTGCCATTCGACATGGTCGCGCGCAAAACTGTTCACGAAGAAATACGAATGGTCATACCCCTCCTGGATTCTGATCTGTCCGGGCTGGCGGCGCTTGGCCATCATGTTGGCCAGAGCTTCGGGTTTGAGCAGATCAAGGAACTGATCATCCGCGCCCTGATCGATCAGCAGGTCACCTTTCCAGCCGTGCTCTTCCAGCAGCAGCGTGGCGTCATGCGCGACCCAGGTGTTTTCGTCGTCACCCAGATAGCTGCTGAGCTGCTTACGGCCCCAATCCGACCGCGTCGGGTGCGCAATCGGCGCAAATGCCGAAAGAGACCCGAATTTGTCGGCGTTGCGTATCGCGATCGTAATCGCACCATGTCCACCCATGGAATGGCCTGTGATCCCGTGGCGATCCTGTACGGGGAAATTCTTCAGTACAATGTCGCGCAGTTCGTCGACGATGTAGTCATACATCTTGAAATGGGCCCGCCACGGGTCCCGGGTGGCGTTCACGTAGAACCCGGCCCCCTGCCCCAGGTCATAGGCGTCATCATCGGCAACATTGTCGCCACGCGGGGACGTATCGGGAAACACAACCGCGACACCGTAGTCCGCAGCCGCCTCCTGAAATCCGCCTTTGGTCATCGCGTTTTCATGGGTGCAGGTCAGGCCGGACAAGTACCACAACACCGGCACCGGGCCGGATTTGGCCTGAGGCGGCAGGTAGACGGCAAAGGTCATCTCGCAATCACAGGTCTCGGACGAGTGGGAGTACACGGTCTGTTCCCCTCCGAAACTGCGGTTTTGCGAGATAACTTTCAAACCCATGTCAGTACTCCACGACCGCGCGGATCGACTTACCCTGGTGCATCAGGTCAAAGCCGTGGTTGATTTCATCAAGCGTCAGCTTGTGCGTGATCATGGGGTCGATCTCGATCTTCCCGGCCATGTACCAATCCACGATCTTCGGAACATCCGTCCGGCCCTTGGCACCGCCGAACGCGGTTCCGCGCCATGACCGGCCGGTGACCAGCTGGAACGGACGCGTTGAAATCTCGGCGCCAGCGGGTGCCACACCGATGATGATGCTTTCACCCCAACCTTTGTGTGCGCATTCCAAAGCGGTCCGCATCACGCCGACATTGCCGGTCGCGTCAAAGGTATAATCCGCACCGCCGCCGGTCAGTTCGACCAGATGCGCCACGATATCACCACTGACGTTCGAGGGGTTCACGAAATCGGTCATACCGAAATGAGTCGCCATTTCGGCCTTGCCGTCGTTCAGGTCGACACCAACGATCTGATCACAGCCCGCCATGCGACAGCCCTGAATGACGTTCAGGCCAATTCCGCCCAGACCAAAGACCACGCAGCGCGACCCAATTTCGACCTTGGCGGTGTTGATGACGGCCCCTATGCCGGTGGTAACGCCGCAGCCGATGTAACAAATCTTGTCAAACGGCGCGTCCTTGCGCACCTTGGCCAACGCTATCTCGGGCACAACGGTGTGATTGGCAAACGTCGAACAGCCCATGTAGTGGTGGATCGGTGTGCCATCCAACATGCTGAACCGCGTCGTTCCATCCGGCAAAAGGCCGGCACCCTGAGTCGCCCGCACTTTCTGACACAGGTTCGTCTTGGGGTTCAGGCAATATTCGCATTCGCGGCACTCTGGTGTGTACAGCGGGATCACGTGATCCCCGACGGCAAGGCTGGTAACGCCTTCCCCGACCTCCAGAACAACCCCGGCACCTTCATGGCCCAGAATTGCAGGG
Organism: Ruegeria sp. HKCCA5463; assembly: GCF_013034175.1. NCBI lineage: Bacteria > Pseudomonadati > Pseudomonadota > Alphaproteobacteria > Rhodobacterales > Roseobacteraceae > Ruegeria > Ruegeria sp. HKCCA5463. The sequence continues at coordinate 271,206 of NZ_WQFL01000004.1, read as the reverse complement.
AATATCCCTTCGGGGTCATCTCCGGAACGGGTAAACTCATCCGTATGACATAGACCGGTCGCCTTGACCTCGATCAGGACTTCACCTGCTTTCGGGCCATCCAGCTCAACCTCCATAATTTCCAGAGGTTGGCCTGCCGCCACAGCAACCGCCGCGCGTGTTCTCATCTCCGTCTGTCCTCCCATGGCACCGGAATCAACCGCAGTCCGGCAGCTTGGGTCGAGTATGGGGGCGAGCACCACGTGCAAACAATTAAGACAATGGTGTGTATTGGGTTGAATGGACTTCGCGCGCACATTTCGTGCATGATGTCCGCGTGGAGGAAAGCTGTGATGTCAAACGGCAAGCTGATTGTTTTGGCGCTGGCCTGTCTGGGTGCGGCTGGCCCTGGCTTGGCTGCGGATTTCTCCGATCCAACATGGCCGTGCATTCAGCGCAAGGTCGAGGACCTGTCGCTGGGCCTCATGTGGCCGTATCAGGTTGTTGACGGCGAAACCGCTGAAAACAGTACCGACATCGACGAAATCGCCGGGCTGTTGGCCCTGAGGCGGATCGAACTGGAAGACCTTCGGCCCCAGGTTGCAGAGTTTGCCGCGCGGTACAACGGGGATCCGGATATTCTGGGTCAGGTGTTCCAGCGCGTCTTTGACACCTTGTCCAAAAGGCGCAAGCACATCATCGCGGGGATCGGAGAGTTTTCGCTCAAGCAGATCGATCTGGCCGAAAAGATTGATCTGGCCAGGGTGGAAATGGACCAAGCCCTGTCTTCCGACCCGCCCGACTATGACCGCGTTGACGCCCTGGAAGAGCAATTGGATTGGGATCAGCTTATCTATTCTGACCGTCAACGCTCGATCACCTATCTGTGTGAAACGCCGCAAATTATCGAACGGCGCCTGTTCGCGATTTCGCAAATGCTGCAACAATTGACCTCAGACCAGGGTTGACGCAGCGCCGGCGGAGGAAGGAGGGACACATGAAACACGTATTGATCATCTTTCTGACGCTGTCGCCCCTCTCGGCCCTGGGCCAGTCCCCACTCAGCGGCGTTGACATGACCCTGCCCAAAATGACCCAAGCGCAAATGACCCGCGCCGATGTCGTGGCCCGGCTTGCGGCTGCCACGTCCGACGCGCCCGCCGATTTCACTCGGGTCTGGCTGAACAATCTCGACTTGTCCGGGTTGGATTTCAGCAGCGCGATCCTGCGAGCGACATCATTGAACGGCACCAATTTGTCGGGATCGACTCTGGACGGCGCGATTCTCAGCCAATCCTGGATGATCGGCGCCAACCTTTCAGGCGCATCTCTTGTTGGGGCCGAGCTGTTCCAGACTCAGCTCAGCCAGGCGGATCTGAGCGATACGGATTTCACAAACGCCAGAACAGCCGCCGATTTTACCAAGGCCAATCTGAACCGGGCAGTATTCAAAGGGGCGGATTTTTCGGCCGACATGCGCAACCAATCCATGGGGCTTATGCGCGGAGTTCTGTCCTCGGCTCGTGGATCGGACGTGGATTTCACTGATGCGCAAATGTCCCGCGCCGATCTGGAATTTGCCAAATTGCCCAACGCCAATTTCACCAATGCCGATTTGTCGATGGCAACATTGGGCGGGGCGGACCTGACAGGGGCCACTTTGTCCGGTGCCGATTTTACGAATGCCGATTTGACGGCAACGCGGCTGACTGATGTTCAGGGCGCAGATCAGGCCAATCTGAACGAAGCGAAAAACCTGGATCGGGCCATTCGCTGACCGGGCTATTCCCATTCAAGTTCGGTGAATGCGACCGTTGCATTGCGCGGGTTGTAGGCGTCAAACAAGTCCCAGTGCACCGCTTCTTCCTGAGCGATCGTTTCAACCGCATCCCCCAACCGCTGACCACTGTCGATTGCTTCGCGCGTGTCGCTTTCCAGTACGTTCAAATAGCGCATCATATCCTCGGCCCCTTCAGGCCACGCCAGGATCGGCCCACCATGGCCCGGCACGATTTGGGTGACCTCAAGCCCGGTCATCTGTTTCAAGACGCGTTGCCAGCCGATCAGTTGACCATCCAATGCCGGGGTGTGCCGGTGAAATACAAGATCGCCGGTGAACATGACGCCGGTGTTTGCATCCATGACGGTCAAGTCATTCCCGGTATGTGCCCGCGGCCAGGCCCGCAGGATCAGTTTGCGCCCACCCAGATCAATCTCGTGCGTGGTTTCGACGGCGATGTCGACGGAAATCGGCCCGACGCCCACATAGGCGCTTTCGCCGATCGCGGCGCTCAGGCTTTCGACATAGTTGCCCAACCGGTCCAGCAACGCTCGCTCCAGCCCCACATGGCCGACAACCTGCGCACCTGAAAGGGCCAAAGGCTCTGTGCCCAATGTGTGATCGGGATGCATGTGAGTCAAAATTACGTGACTGACCGGCTTGTCCGTCTCGGCCCGAATGGCCCGCCAGACAGCCTCGCCTATCCATGGTGCCGTTCCCGTGTCAATCACGGCGACACTGTCCTGACCAATGACAAACCCGATATTGGACACGTCGCCCAGATTGTCCGCGTCGGGTTCCGCTATCAAGCCGCGATGCACGAACAGACCGGGCGCAGCTTCTTCAAATTCCAGAGCCTGGCCAATGGGTTGGCAAAAAGGCGCGCCGCTACGCCAATCCGACAGCGGCGGAGGAGTTGTTATCAGCTTCTGCTCGCATTCAGCCTGGGATCGGGCTTCGTAACCCGGCAAAAGCTGTTCTCTGCAAGGCTCTGTCGCAACCTGCGCGCATAGCAAAATCACGGCTTCAAACATGGCAGCCCTCCGACCGGAACATTGGCACAGTTCTCTGCCCGAACCACCGCGCCTTTCGTCGGCATGTATTTTCCCCGCATTTTGTGGCACATTCTTGGCCACCGGTTGCCGGAGGAGACACCATGGCCAAAGCACTAGCACCCGCAGCGATCCTTTCTCTTGCGCTGTCCCTGCCTGCATGGGCACAGCAGCCGATCAAAAACCCGCTGGTCGAAGGCGAAACCTGGAAGGATCTGCAATACGATGTCGTGGGCGACGCCCAGATCGGGAACACGGACACGCTGCTTGCGCTGGACGCCCCTTACCGGGCGCATGATGCCGCAACGGTGCCAATCGTTTTGAAACAGCTTGATCCCGATGTCCGGATTTCCGCTGCTACCGTCGTGATCGACGAAAACCCGGCCCCGATCGCAGGCGTCTTCAGCTTTTCACCGGCCATGGGTCAGTTGGATTTCGAGATGCGTGTTCGCGTGAACCAATATTCGAATGTCCGCGTGATCGCTGAAACGCCTGACGGGCTTCATATGACAGGCCGGTTTGTCAAAGCGTCGGGCGGCTGTTCGGCACCGGCCAGCAAAGACCCAGAGGTCGCATTGGCGTCCATGGGCAAGATGAAGCTGCGCAGCTTTGGGGAAGAGGCGCAGATTTCCACATCACGCCGAGAAGCTCAAATCATGATCCGCCACCCGAACTATTCCGGCCTGCAACGCGATCAGGTCACGCAACTGTTCATCCCCGCGCATTTCATCGACCATATCGAAGTCTGGCAGGGCGATGAGTTGCTGTTCACGATGGATGGCGGCATCTCGATCTCGGAAAACCCGGCTTTCCGTTTTGCCTACAATGACAACGGTTCGACCATGTTGACAGTCAAGGCAACGGATACCGAGGGCAACACGTTCGAAAAAGACCTTCCCAAAGCTGCGGCCAGCTGACGGACGAGCCTGCGTTTATCGGAAACAGACAACCTCGGCTTCTGCCTGCGCCCGGCGCAGGTCAGCCACCATGTTTTCGGCCAGTACCGCGCTTTTGAAAAACGCCATACGCTCTCCCCCGACCCGACGCATCGACAGAACAGTTTCCGCCTGTTCATATTGCTCATACGGCAGGATCGAAGCGATCAAATCGATCGAGCATGAGCACCTGTCCAGCATCTCGCGGGTTTGACCGTTGGTGACCATGCATGCAAACACGTAATCCGCGCGCGCCGCGGTTGGGTAGTCATTGAGCCGATCCGCAACGCTTTGTGCTGACGCTGCAATGGGCGCGGCCAGAATGCCCGCGATCAAGGCTGTAAAGGTCATGCGGCTGCGTTCCCTAATTTGGCCTGGCGTTTTCATTCGCGACCCTCCTGCATTCCTTCAAACCGCATTTCCGATCGATAAACGGCCGTGCCGTCACGTTCGGAAACAGCTTCCGCCACAAGGCTCAGATACCAGCCCGGAACCTCTTCCGACACCGTGACGCGAAGAACCAGGTCGCCGAACCCTTGCATCCGGTCGCGGTTCGGATCCTCGGCGAAAGGACGCATGAAAATGGTCCGAACGGGGATGGTTTTGCCACCAATCGCCGCCTCGCCCTCGACGATCTCGGCAGGTTGAACCAGCGCATCTTTGATACGGTTTCGGATGTAAAACGGGCTGCCTCCGGCGGACTCGGCCATATCCCGGATGGCGCTTTCATAGAAAACCATGATCATCGGATTGCCGACGCTGGCCGGAAAAACACCCATGGCGCGGTGTTTGTCATCTTGGCGAAATTCAAGATGGGCCATCTCGTTCCCGTCATCCGAAAAACTGAGAGAGATAAGACCGGTATCACGTTCCGCCGCATCGGGTCTTATCCGGTTTGTGACGGTACGCTGATAGATCAATTCCTTGTCACGTTCGATTGTGTCCAGAACGCCATTTTGGAACAGCAAATCATAGGCTTGCTCGGCATCAACCGATGCCGCGGATACGGCATTCAAACTCAGAAACAAAACGGCGATGCCGCAAAGAAGCCTTCTCATGACCTGGCCCTCCCAAGGATGAGAGTATGGGCAAATCGCCCCATGTCATCGCCGACTTTTGTCGGTGTTGAGCGTTTGCGCGTGCAGGGCATTCTGTATTTTCCAAAAGATCAAAGACCGCAGCCGAGGCAGCTTGACCGGTTTCGCCATAACCGAAATTTCATGCCGCAATCCGTCTTTGCGCAACGCTTCGCTGCGATCAGCCGTGATCAGGATCGCCGGAACTTGAGTCTGCGTCATCTCTCGGATCCGGTGAATGACCATCACGCCAGTTTCCCCATCATCCAATTGATAGTCGGCCAGAATGATATCCGGGGGCATTCCTATGTCTTTTATGAATTGCAGCGCTTCTTTCGGTGACCGGGCCGGCAGAACACTGGCGCCGTTCTGTTCCAGCCACTGCGTTGTTCCAAAAAGAACGTCACGGTCGTTTTCAATCACCAGAATGATGAAATCCAACGGCACGTCGCCCGTATTGGCCAGAAGATCCAAGGGTTCGATGGTGCTTGGCCCGGTTTCGACCCTGTCCATTTCTATGCTGAACACTGAACCAATGCCAGGTTTGGACCGCAGCGACAGCTTATGACCCAACAACCGGCAGGCGCGGTCCACGACGGACAAACCCAGCCCCATGCCGGACCCCAATGGCACGTTTTCGGCCCGCGTGAATTCCTCGAACACGCGCTCCTGGTCTTTGCGTGCGATCCCGATACCCGTATCCCAGACCTGCAAAATGACCTTGTCGCCGCGCCTGCGGCACCCCACCAGAACCCGACCACCCGGTTCGGTATACTGTATGGCATTCACGACCAAATTCTGGATCGAGCGCAACAGATAGACCGGGTCGGATTTCACGATTTCCGAACACGGAACCACATCAAGCGTCACATTCTTGCTCTCGGCCACCAGCGTTTGGTCGCCCTGTATCCCTGCAATCATCGTAGCAAGGCTAACTTCCGTGGGTGAGACCGTGTCCGGGTCAGCGGTTTCAAGCCGCGATATATCCAGCAATGAGTGCAACAGTTGTTCAGCAGATCCAAACGCACCGTCCAAACGCTCCATCATCTCATGAAGCTCTGTCTCACGCGTGATCTCCAGCAGGGTCGAGATCATAAGTTTTGCAGCATTGATCGGTTGAAGCAGATCGTGGCTGGCGGCCGCAAGAAATCGCGTCTTGGAAGAAACCGCAGCTTCGGCGCGTTCCTTTGCGATCCGCAGAGCCTCTTCCACCCGCGCTTTTTCTTCGTATTCCTGAACCAGCTTGGCGTTGGCATGGGTCAACTCTGCCGTGCGTTCCATTACCCGGTTTTCCAGGGTTTCGGTCGCGCGTGCCTCAAACGTTACGTCTTTCAGTTCGACCAGAAAACCACCATCCGGCAGCTGGTTGACCTGAATGTCCAATACGCGGTCTGATCCGTCGCGCACACGTTTGCGCAACCAGCCACGGCTTTTCAGCGCGTGTTGCCATTTGCCGATCCTGAGTTCATCATCGGCCTTGATCAACCCACGCGCCCGCATCAAATCCAAAAGCGTTTGCACTGGCATATTTGCCTGCAAGACGGAAAGCGGCAGGTTCAGTATTTCCCGGAACCGCGCATTGTGCATCATGATCTTCGTATCTGATGAAAACGTGCAAACGCCTGAGCTCATGTTTTGAAAAACCGCCTTAAGGTAGTCCTCCTGACGGTCAATAAGGGTTTCTTTCTCATCACGGTTTCTGCGAACAACGGATGTGATATCGGTCAACAGAATGACCACATTCTGAGGCGACGTGTATTGTGCGCTGAGTTGATACCAACGATCCCCAATCAGTTCGATCACGTCGCTGGACACCATCCCGGTATGGCAATTGCGCTCAAGCGTATCCAGCATTTTCGATATGCCATTGTCGGACGATACGAATTCGGGGCTGTTCTGCACCAACAGAAAAAACCGACCCAGGCTGAGGCCGGGCCCGACAATATCGGACATATCAGGGAAGATCGCCTGAAACAGCTCGTTGCACAGGTTCAATTCACCATCCGTGAACAGCGCAAACCCTTCTTCCATGGAAGACAGGGCCTTGACGAGGCTCTTGCGGGTTTGTTCGCGTTCGTACCTGGCGCTTTCAAGTTCGGTGGTCGCGCGTTCCAGATCGCGACTCTGCTTCATCACCTGCTGCTGCAACTCTATCGCCGACTGAAACGCCAGAAAGGCGGACGGGCCTACATCTTTCTGACGATTGGCGCGCCGCATCAGCGCATCAATGATCTTGGCCTGTTTGGATATCTGGATCTCTGGCGGGTCGTCCGGATTAAGCATGGTCAGCTCAGTTCCCGCTTTTCGGGTTCAAAGAAAGCGACCCCTACAAAGGTCTGGTTCATGTGTACGCCGGATTGCTGCTCTCCGTAGGTGTTGAAGCCAACCACCCGGTGGGATTGCAAAACATCCGAAACCTGTTTGCTCAACTGCTTCTGTTCGATTTCGAGTTTCCGCAGAATACAGTCGAATCCAAGAATGAAATCCGGGGCCGCGCCGGTGTTGTCGCGCACATTCAGTCCAGCTTCGAGCGTTTCAATGATCTCCTTCCCGCGCCCCAGTGTCATGATAAGGCCGTCATCGATCGCCGCTAGAAAAGACAGGGATCCCCCCTCCATCGGTTCACGAATGGCACGCACATAGTAATTGAGGTTCTGCCTGAGAAGCAGCGGGTTTTCCGCGAATACCAGTGGCGAAAGATCTTCGGCCGCGCACCCGACCAGTCGTGCATATTCCTTCGCTGCCGGCGCCCCGTTGATCTCATACACCACGCGTTCTTCCGGGTTGGCGTCGGTGATGATGATCTCTGACCCGATGGGCAGGAAATGATCAAAACCGATACCCTGAAAACCAAGGTTGGTTTCAATCAGCAACAGGACGGCAGCATTGTTGTGCGCACTGCCACCGTGAAAAACGAACGTCTCTTCATATTGAAGGCCATCCCCGGCAGAGCCGCCGAATATCGGCAATCCATCCAGAACGGTTTCCAGCGTTGAAACCAGCAAGTCTTCCTGCTTGGACAATCCATCCGTAAACACCAGCGCCAGCCTGTTCCACCCCGCCGTGTGGCGGAATCTTTCGGCCAACCGCTGCGCTGCGGCAGCGATTTCCATTGAATTGAGCGGCCTGAGCGACTCGAAAAGAATGGACGAACACCGAAAGTTGGACTTTGGAAAGGCCAACAGCAAAAGCGCATGCGATTCATAACCCGATCGCGTGATTTGACCTGCGGTGGTGCAGCCAAAGACTGGAACACCCGCAAGTCTTCTGTTCAGGCAACGTGACACCTCTGCCGGGTCAAGAGTGCTGGGGACAAAGGCCAGGACAAAGCAGGACGACAGACTATCGATTTCCGCGCAGGCTTCTTCAACGGCGGTCGTCGGGTCCAAATCATCGGAACGGCCAATCACAATGAAATTCGGTTCATGCTCCAGATCCCGCATGTGTCCCCCCTAGTGTTGAAGAAAGGATTTGACCTCCGGTTCGTGTCGCGACTGTCTGGCGACAACCGAGTCGACCAGAACAGCGGCCTGGGTCCGGTTGCGCACCCCAAGGCGGCGCAGCAAAGCGGTGATATGTGCCTTGACCGTCGCCTCTGCCAACGACAGCTCATATGCAATCTGTTTGTTGGATTGGCCCACGCAGATAAGCTTGAGAATTTTGACCTGCTGCGGCGTCAGTGATGAAAGCTCGGGGCTGGATTGGTAGACGGTGCTTTCGGAGGGCTTCAGCTCTTCGACGCGGTTGTATTCGGTGGGTACGTATCTCCGCCCAGAGGTGATCTCCTGAATGGCGTGTTTCAGGGTTTGCGCCGGCGTATCTTTCGGCAGAAATCCCATCGCACCGTGGTCCAGCAAAGATCTTACCAGCTCTCCGGATGCCAAGGACGATATCACCAGAACCGGCGCATTCGGACAGCGCTGCCGTAGCTGCTGAAAACCCGAGATACCCGTTACGTCCGGCAATTTCAGATCGAACATGATCAGATCGGGCTTGAAGCCTGCGCCAAGTATTTCAAGTGTCTGCTTCAGCGTGTTGGCTTTTTCAATTCGGCAGTTCTCGAAACTCAACTGCAACGCCGCGGCCAACGCATCGCTGAACAGCGGATGATCATCCACGATAAGCACGCTGGACACCTGGTCCACCGGTTTAGGGCATCCCGCAATGTGCATTGCTTCTCCTCCGACAGGAAAGGTACAGCATTTCCCGATCAGTTCAACTGTTTCATTTTGAGACACGCGAAAGATACCATAGATAACAAATGCTTGATGACTCAGCCGGTCTGGTTCCTGAGGAAGACCCTGGCAAACGCGTTCAAATCGGGCGCCGCAGCATTGGGATCAAAATACTGCCTGTCAAAGTCTTGCATGTGTTTGAGTCGACTGGATGAAGGGCCGTCGCGGCGCAGGATGGCAGAAGCCGCTTGCCGCAGCCTGTCTGCGCGACCAGCCCTGGCACTGCGCCGCAATTCCCGGGCCAACGGATCAAAAACCCCAAAGCGGCGCAATGCCCTTGAAACGGCCAGTTTGTGACCGGACAGCCCCAATCCCAAACCGGCCAGAAAAACGACAATGGCGATTGCGGCCATTGGCCAACCCAACAGCGTTGCTGGTGGCGCATCTGCCTCTGCGCCGCCAAGGCCTGCGTTTTCGATGGCCGTGCCATAGGCAATGCGTTGTGGTGAGATGACGACCTCTCGGGTTTCGCGGGCCACGGTATCAAAATAACTGAATTGCAAGGGTTCAACGATGCCGGACGTGTCGTTCGAGGGGCGTATGGTCCAGCGCCAGAACGCATGGGTGACCGGCCCTTCCGGGGTCAGTTCGACAAGCCGTTTCTCAGGATGCGGGAAGATCAGGGCCGAAGGCGAGGTCAACTCGGGCATGGGCGGGATCATCTCGGGCGTCGCGCCCAGGGCTTCCAGTCGAATGACGCGCAAGACCCCCTCACCCGACGCAAGTTGATCCGGCGCATTCGACCACTGATCGGAAATCTGCAATTTGCGAACCGGAAACCACCACTCCTTGGTGGCCGGGGCTTGCGCCACCTGAATGGTCAGCGGCTCTGATTGAATCTCGTGTTCGAACCAGTCGTCATTTTCGTCTGTCAGGGTCAACCTGTGCACAAACGGACCAATTGTAAGCTTGCCTGCCTCGACAGGATAGATCGCCATCCGTCGGGTGAACACTTTGTATTTCCGGCCATTGATCCTTTGCTCCGACCAGCTGTCCGGGCCCAGTTGCGCCCAGCTGAACCCATCCAAGCGGGGTTGGATCAGCTCTTCGCGCGTGATGTGCCGACGATAGACACCCCGGATCGTCAACAGCACCATCTCTTGGGTGAACGGAACCGGGGCATTGTCTTCGATGGCAACTTTGATCAACGCCTCGGACGGCAGCACTGTTTTCGACTGCGCCAAAACCTGCATCGGAAATGCAATAAGAAGCAGAAACAGCCACTTCATTCCGGGTTCTCCGCTTCTGGAGGCGAAAGACCAAGCTTTGCCCGGCGTTTGTGTTCGTGTGCGATCCGGGCCGCCATGAACTCACCCGGAACATCGGAAAGCTGATTGAGCCAGCGCAGATCGGCAACCATGAACTTGTCATCAAAGATGCGGCGCACGCCCAGTTGCCCGCGACTGTCCAATTCCGCCAGTCCCAGCATCGTGTTCGCGTTCGTGACCTCACTGCCGGTTCCCGCCGCCCGCGCATTCCCGCGCGCGACAAAACTGTCGGCCTTGGGGCCGGATTTGCGTTCGGGGAAAAGGCTCAACGCCTCTAGGGTGATCTGCTGCCCTGCGTAATAGGCGGCCAGCACATCGAAATTCGCCTGAGCATCCAGGTTTCCCCTGGCCATGGCCTGATCATAGGCTTCCAGCGCGGCGGCCAATTGGCCGGTCCGGGCGTAAGCATTGCCGAGGTTGTACTGGTTCCCGGCGCGCTCGAAAGCACTGGCCGCTTTGTCAAAAACGCCCGCGCGGTAGAAGGCGACACCTTGCCAGTCAGGGTCGGGAAACAGCTTTGCAGCCATTGGATACAGACCGATTGCCAATGTGACGCGGCCAAATGGGGCAGCGCCGCCCAGCGCAAAGGCAACGGCAATACAAGTGGCACCTGCAATCGCGAACCACCTCATGCCCCTTCCCTCCAGAACAAAAACAGCAGGGGGAGCAATGCGAAATACAGCAAGTACCGCCCCAGATCATGCCAGAACAGCACCGGATAGTCCGCCCGTATCAAGCGGGTTGCGGCATCATCTGCCAGCCAATTGGCCAGATCATCTGACTGGTCCAAAGTGAAGACAGCGCCACCGCCGAGCGCGGCGTGGGTTTGGATTTGCGCAGTCGTGGGGTGAACCGACACCAAGGACACGCGCACCCCTCGTGCGGCAAGCAATGCGACCCGCTGCAATGAGGGTGATCCCAGCCCGTCCCCGTCAGTGAACAGGACGACGTCCCCGGCCAGGATGCCCGCCCCTTCCATCCGCTGCAACGCCAAAGCCAGCGCGCGTTCGGGTCGCGATCCCTTGTCCGGAACGGTCTGACCATCGATGAGCGACAGCGTTTGTCCCAATTGGCGGTGATCGGTGGTCATATCCGTGGCGACATAGGCATCACCCGCGTAAACGATGATGCCGCCGGGGCGGGACCCAAGCGCACTGACACCCAAACGCCCCATGCTCAGCAGTTGCGGCCAGCGGTCGTCTTCCACCACGCTGTCTGATGCATCCACAAGGAACAATACGCCATCCAGATTGCGATAGGTCTGCGCGTCGCGCCGTTCGATTGCAGGGCCGGTCAAGGCAGTTGCGATGATGCCGGTGGTCAGCAGCAAGGCGGCTGGTTTAACCGGGAAGGAGCCGCCTTCGATCCGGCCGATCGCGGCCATCGCCTGGACAAGCTGCGGATCGGTGATCTTGTCCCAGGCTCCGAACCCTCCGGCACGGGAAAGCAACCACCACCCTGCCCCGCAGATGACAGGCAACAAAAGCCCCCAGGCCGGTCTGAGCAGAGTGACATCCAGCTCAATCATCACGCTTGCCTCCACGCCGCCAACAGGGCAAGCGCGGCCGCCATTGCTGCGGGCCAGGTCCAAAATGATCGGTAGACCTCGGCCGTAAGGCCCGCGCTGTCCGTCGCTTCCAGCCGATCCAAGGCTTGAGTCACGTCGACAAGATCATCGGTGGTTTTGACGCGAAACGCTTCGCCGCCGGAAATTTCGGCAATGGCGCGCAGGGTTGTCGCATCGACGACGCCGCGCTCACCAGGTTCGGCGCTTTGCAGGTCTTTCGGGCCCAGAGCAATCGTATGGACCCGCACCCCGATCTCGGCCGCCAGTTCGGCCACGCCACCGGGATTCGTAGCGCCCGCGTTGTTCACCCCATCCGACAACAGAATGACGACCCGCGACGCCGCCTGGCTGTTGGCCAGGCGCTTCAAAGCAAGGCCCAGACCATCGGATATGTTTGTCGCACGGCCCGAGATACCGATCGTGGCCTCTTGGATCCGTCGCGCGACAGCCTCTGTATCGAAAGTGAAAGGCGTGGCGAAATAGGCTTCGGATCCGAAAACAATCAAGGCCACCCGGTCGCCGGCGCGGCGTCGGGCGAACTCGGATCCAACGCGGGTCACCGCCTGCAAACGGGTGATCTGGTGCCCATCGAGATAAAAGTCCTCCCGCACCATCGATCCCGAAAGATCCAGAACAATCGCAAGGTCCCGTCCGGACACTTTCAAGGCGCTGACGGGTTGCAGTTGGCGCGGACCGGACAGTGCAAAAATCATGAGCCCCCAAATGATCCACAAAATCAGGAGGTCCGCCAAAGTCCGGGTCCTGGCCTGAGCCTGTGGGCTGGCCGCCATAAGCATTCCACCTATGCGGTCCGGAACTGGGAACCCCCGCTCGAAAACCGGCCGCGGCTTGACCAAACGTGTGATGACAAGAGGCAATGGCAGCGCCAGCAAGATCCAGGGGTCAGCAAGCTCAAACACGACCCGCGACCTCCTCTTGCAGGGTCGCCAGATCCGGTTCGCCGCCGGGTTGATAAAGATCACCCGTCAACTCTGCATAACGCTTCGGATTCTGAGCGCGCAGTTTGTGCAAAAGAGCCACCCTGCGGCGATCCACGGACCACCCCGGTTGTTCAGCAGATTTATCAGGTGGATCCGGCCGCCTGTTTGCCGCGGTCCTGACACTCAACAACCGCAAGATTGCGACACAGCCGACCGAGGCCAGCGCCGCGATACCAAGAACAGCCGCGTATTCCGCAACCGCCCCGCCTGCGGCCTCGGCGGGCAAATGGATATCCCGCAGGCTGGCCAGCATCGTGGCTTCAGAGAGTGCTTTCTCACTCATGCCACATATCTTGCCGCGAAAACCGACGAAATGCGACGAGAGGTTTGTTCGACCGGGTCACTAGCATTCAGGACAAGCGCGGGATGTGCTGCCACCCTCTGAAACGCAAGTACACCGGCAGGCTCTGCCCGGGCCAGATAGACCCGCTTTTGCCGCCCATCTGAAAGGCGGATCGGATACCAGCCTCTTGGCATCTCATGCGCTTTGCTTTCGGTCACAAGCAGCAGTCTGGGGGTGCGGCGATGATCGAGCCGGCCCAGCACGTCCGAAAAGCCCTCTCCCTGCTGATCGAAGCCAGACGCGATGATAATCTCGGCCCCCGTCGGCGTCAGGCGCTCAACGCCGGCAAGTGCCTGTTCCAGCGTCCAGCTTTCATCCTCACCTTTTTGCAGCGCGGTCAGACTGCGCGCATGAGCCTGAACCAGGCCACCGATCACGTCCAGCATTCCGCGCGTTTTCCCTCTCAACGGTACGATGACGGGTGCGCCGGGGGTAAGCGCCAACAGACCAACACGCCCGCCGCTTTCAACCATGAACCACCCGATCAGGGTCAAGGCTTCGGCGGCAGCGACTGACAGAAACGCCCGCTGGATGCCCCAGAACATCGGTGCACGAAAATCCGCAACCAACAGGGCGACGCGGTCCTGTTCCTCCTGAAACTGCCGGATATGCATACGCCCCGTGCGGGCGGTTGTTCCGCGATCCAAATGACGAATGTCATCCCCGTCCACATATTCGCGTACATCTGCAACCTCGACGCCCTGACCGCGCTTTCGGGTCAGAAATCCTCCGGGCAGGGCCGTCATTGTCGGGTTGCCGTGGTCGGTCACTGCGATATGCCGCAATGCAATCAAGGCCTCGGTCGTCAGGCGAACCCCCGCATGTGCCAGCACCCCCGTCACAGCGGCTCGACCGCATTCAGAATTTCGGCCACCAACTCGCGCGGCTTTTTCCCATCTGCAACGGCTCTCCAGGTCAGCACCATGCGGTGGGCCAGCGCATCGGGCGCAACAGCGGCGACATCTTCAGGCAGGGCGAAATCCCGGCCCCGCAGATAGGCGCGCGCGCGCGATGCGGAGGCCAGAGCCAATGACCCGCGCGGCGAGACTGCGTGTTCAATATATTCGGAAAACGGACCTTCACGGGTCGCAAGCACAAGCCGTACGATATAGTCCCGCAATTCTGGCGCGACGTGAACCGACTGTGCCTCGGTACGGGCAATCTTCAGCTCCTCAAGCGTCATCCGCTGCGCGTCCGGAGGCCCATTCCGGGTTTCGGCGATGACCAGATCAAGGATCTCACGTTCCGTTTCCAGATCCGGCAATGTCAGTACGACATGCAGCAGAAACCTGTCCAACTGCGCCTCGGGCAAGGGAAAGGTTCCATCATGTTCAATGGGGTTCTGGGTCGCCACGACCAGAAAGGGATCCGGCAGGGCATATGTTTCATTGCCAACCGTAACCTGGTGTTCTGCCATGGCCTCCAGCAAGGCAGACTGCACCTTTGGTGGCGCGCGGTTGATCTCGTCAACCAGCACCAGCGTGTGAAACACCGGCCCCGGAACAAACTCAAAGCGGCCTTCCTGAGGCTGGTAAACTGGTGTTCCGGTCAGATCAGAAGGCATCAGGTCAGGTGTGCATTGAATACGGGCAAAGCCGCCCTCGACAGCGTTTGACAGCCATTTGACGGCCCGTGTCTTCGCCAGCCCGGGCGGACCTTCTACAAGAAGATGGCCACCTTCCAGCAGCGCGATCAAAAGAGAGTCCACCAGATGCGCGTGACCGATAAGCCCCTGCGACAGATACGCGGACAATCCCGCAATGACGCGTGGCGGGTTTTCAGGCCTCGTATCCATATGTCCTCCCATAGCCTCTGAGGGCGC
The DNA here is from genome assembly GCF_013034175.1 of Ruegeria sp. HKCCA5463. NCBI lineage: Bacteria > Pseudomonadati > Pseudomonadota > Alphaproteobacteria > Rhodobacterales > Roseobacteraceae > Ruegeria > Ruegeria sp. HKCCA5463. The sequence goes on along the minus strand of NZ_WQFL01000004.1, from coordinate 256,148 downwards.
ATTGCCTGCGCTCAGGCTACCCGGAGTCACCCGCCCGACAAAACACGTCAGATGGTATTACCTGGGCACACGAACCGAATTGGCGCAGCCTTCATCAAAAAGGGCTGCAAATCTGGGATTGGCCAGGGTTTCGTCCGCCTGCGCCCATAGCCGATCATATTGGGCGTCAATGTATTCGATAAAGCCGGGGTCTATGGTTTGATCCACCGGGGATTGCGCGACAGCATGCATCATAAAGACGTCAAACGCACAAAGACCGCTTGGGTTCGAAGCCAGCAATGCGCGCATGAAGTCGTGCGAACTCCAAGGCAGGCGCTGCAAGTTTACCGGCGTTTCCTGCAATTTCGACAAGAACCCTGACGATTTGTCATATAACAGGATGTCCATGCCAAAGGTGAAGGACTGAAACAGCTCTTCCAGCAGGATCGATTTGTGAAAATCCCTTTCAAGCTTGCTGGGCCGATCATGCGCCGGTTGTTTCACCACAATATGGGTCCCCTGCCCCCGATGACCAAAAAAGGTCTGTGCCATCGCCGGTGATGTCACCACATAGTTTCGACCCGCAGGCAAACCAAGCTGGTGGAGTTCGCTGAGCCAGTCGATATCTGACGAAAGGTCCCGATTGGGAGGGTACCCGGAATACAATCGCAAAACCACGGTTCGACCGGTTCCACAATCGCGCGCAGACGGGCCAGCGTAGCGCATGGGTGTCGGGTGGCCGAAGCTGTGTTTCAGCAACGCCCGAAAGGTATCAAGAACGACAAGCGTTTGCGGATGCGGTTTTTCACCGACCAGGCACAAGGCTGCACCGGCCTGATCGCGGCCATTGATGTGCACGGGGATCGCCATGTCACGCCCCAGCATCGTGGACCGCAGCTCATACCCCCATCCTCTCTGTGCAAGTTCGATATAATCGCTCTTCTCTGCACAAAGCGCGCCTGCAAAAGCGACAATCGCCAATATTTGCAACAACAGATAGCGCATTCAGCCCCTCTCAATGTGACGCACATTCTATCTGGGATACGGGTCTCTCGCAAAATTCATTGAGACCCGCCTCGATGGGAATGGCGATCCTTTTAGCCCACCAGCTGAGCAACCTGCTGAACCGGAAAGAGCGACCTGGCGTGAATTGAAATTGCTGGTCATGTTGACCAGTTCCATTCCCGCAAGGACGTATATTTTTGTACCGACGGACTTAGACCATAGCATTGGCTTTGCCAGACATTTGTTGAACCGATGGCCTTGCTCAACAATGCTATCAGGAAATTTCAACCTTACGTTTACAATTGGACCGAAAGCCATCCGCACGTTAAACTCAGGCGCATCAACCGCCAAAACTTTGCAGCAGAGCCCCCGTCACAGGGCAATTTTCCACATGAGCGATGGGGTCGCGGAAATTGCGAAGGAGTGTTTCGGTTATCACGGTTGGGTCTTTCTGCTATGACGGCGCTTTGCGGGTAATGGCCTCGGCCATTTCCGCCAGCGCGATATGGGTGGTGTCCTTGATGCCGTCCACATGGGGGTCGATGATCCCATCGGCAGAATTGATCAGCCCGTTGGCGGTCATGACCTTCAACAGGCGGGCTTCCATCGCTGGGGTGTGGATCAGGCGGGCGTCGCCTGTGCGCATGGCCATGGCCGCGCAAATCGCTGTGCAGCCCCAATTCGAAACCGCAGCGGTCATCAGGATATCGGCGCCAGAGGTCGCGCCGATCCCACCACCGCATGCGCAATCGCCGGGGGCAGCAAAGGGAACGGCGATTTTCACGATATCGGCGACCAGCCCCATGCCGATCTCGTTGCCGCCATCACCCACAGCCAGCGTCGGGATACCTCGCGCCATGGCAGCATCGAACAGCATGTCGATGCGCGCCCGGCCTAAGCCGTAGTCGCGCCCACGCATGTTGTAATAAATGCCGTTTTCGTTGCGCCCCACGCGTTCGGTCGAGACCATGATATCGGGCTTGAGCTGATTCAGCATCTTGGCCGCCGCAACAGCGCCCTCGGCATCTGTCACCGGATACGGCAGCAAGGTTGCGCAGGCCATTGAGCCATCCGCACTGGCCTTGCGCGTCGTCTCAAGATCCACGATCGCGACGCCACAGGCCTGCAAGGTAGCAGCCATGGGCGGGATCAGTGTTTCCTCAATCACCAATACGCAGGTTGCTTTTCGGGCGAGCCAAAGCGCGCGAATGAGGGCCGCCGCCCCGGACGGGCCATCGTTTTCGCCCAAAGCCGGAGACAGCCACGCCCGCGACACGGATCCCGTGGTGACGATTGCCGTCCCGCTTTCGGGCATGGCAAGCAGCAAATCCGCCGCGGCGCCGCACAACGCTTGGCCCGCCAAGGCGCGCGAGGCGTCATAGAGCGGCTCGATCCCCCGGTTGCCGAGGTCGAGGTTCACCAGCCGGTCCAGCCTGTCATCATACTTTGCAAATTCGCTCATGACTCGTCTCCGAACAAAACCGCCGTGAACCACGCGTCATCGTCAAGCCTGTGCGACACTTCTTCTGTGGCCGAGTCCAGCGCCGACACCAAAGCGGCAACCCCACCCACAGCGGTCACAGCTCCGGCGGTCGGTTTCAGGCGCAGCGAAACCCTTCCGCCCGGCGCGCCATGGGTGTTCACGGTCAAAACGCCGTGCTCTTTCAGCAATAGCATACCGATGGCCGCTGTCGCCTCTGCCGGGACAATGTCAGTCTTGTCCCGTCCTGCCAGTGACAGCACCCGCGCTAACACGTCCTCTTCATCCAGCATCGGCCCCAAATCAGACCGCAGCACAACCTCTGCACCCCAGGCCCCGGCCATCGCTTCTGCAATGGACGCGCCGTCGCTTGCCTCGATCCGCAAATCTTCCGGGTCAAAGGCCTGCAGGCTGCGCATCGCGCCGGCCGCTATGGGTGCGCGTGCCTCCTGGCCCAGTTCCGACGCCTTGGCAAGCGTGGCCAGTACCGGCGCGGACGCCCCACAAAGGATGCCCGCACGCGGGCCGCACAGGCCCGCCTTATCCGCATTCGTGATGGCTATATCCGCTCCCATGGAAAGGCTCAGCGCTCCACCATGCAGCACCGGGCGCAGACGCGCGCCATAAGCTTCGTCCAGGAACACGGTGGCGCCCGCGGCCCGCCCCTCAGCTATGGCGCGGCTCGTCTCGGCGTCCGGCAATCGCGCCAACGTGCTTGTGACAGTCGTGATCACCACCAATGCGGGCGCGTGCGTGGCTATCGCTGGCCCTAGGTCCGCCGATCCTTCGATTTCCACAAGCTCGACGCCCGCCAGCCGACATCCGCGCACAACCGATGCGTGGCTGCGGTCCTTATCGGGCACCACGGAGACCACGGGTCGCCCATCGCATAGCGCCAATATGGCCGCCACAATACCTGCACTTGTGCGGTTGGTGACAGCGACCGTATCCCCGCCCCCGAAATGCGCGATGGCAGCCTGGGTCAGTTCCGCTGAAAACAGGCCCGGTCCCACCCATTCTTCGCAATAGGTCGACAGATCATCCGGTTTCAGCGGAAAGTAACGCGGGTTACCTGTAAAAATCCCAATTCCGTCAGCCCCGCGCGTTTCCACGACCTCTGCCGCGACCACTTGCGCATGGCGCAGCCGGCGGATTTCGGTCGCGCTGGAGGACAAATATCGCCCCCGCGCATAGCCGACCGAAGCGTCAATCATGTTCCCGAATCGGTCTGTTTCCATGCCTACAGCGCCACGGTCACGCACTTACGATAGGTATAGGCCTCAAGCGCGCCTTCGATAGAATATTCGCTGCCCATTCCGGATTGCTTGATCCCGCCGTAAGACATCCCGGGGATTTGCCCGCCACCCTGATTGACCTGCACCCAGCCGGCCTCCAGCGCGCGGGTCATGCGGATGACGGTGCTCATGTCGTGGCTGAAAATGAACGCCGCCAGCCCGTAATGCGTGTCGTTGGCCTGCGCGATCATATCGGCCTCATCCTCCCACGGGATTGCGACCAGGACAGGGCCAAACACTTCTTCGCGGGCAATCCGCCAAGAATTGTCTAGCCCCGTCAGGATTGTGGGGATCGGATGAAACCCATTGTCTGTAGCCTTTGGCGTTTCGCCCGTCAGGAATGTGGCGCCTTGCTCTTCGGCCTCAGCGACATAGGCACAAATCTCAGAGTAGCGTTCTTCATTCACCACGGCCCCGATGTCGCTGTCTTCATCCAGCGCATCGCCGATTTTCATCGCAGCGGCTTTTTCTGCGACCAAAGGCATCAGGTCATCCCAGACAGATTTATGCACAAACAGGCGAGATCCGGCTGTGCAGCTTTGCCCCTGACGTGCAAATCGCATGGCATTGACCACACCTTGCGCCGTGGCGTCGATACGCTCTGGTGCGCAAGCGTCGGGAAAGATGATGCAGGGGCTTTTGCCCCCCAGTTCAAGCGTTACATTGGCCACCCGATCCGCCACGGAATGAGCCACCAGTTTGCCCACTTCGGACGATCCGGTGAACGACACTTTCGCGATACCGGGATGATTGACCAGCGCCGCGCCGGCCTCTTCCCCAAGCCCGGTGACCACGTTGAAGACACCTGGTGGAAAGATGTCGGCAGCCAGCTCAACCAGCCTCAGAACGGCGAGTGGCGCATCTTCGGCAGGCTTCAGGACGATGCAGTTGCCCGTGGCCAGCGCCATGGAAATCTTCACCGCGCCTAATTGCAAGGGCGAGTTCCATGGGATGATCGAGCCGACAACGCCCAATGGCTCGCGCGTGGAATACGACATCAGCCCGGGGCCAAAGGGCAGCGTTTCGCCCTTTTGCTCACCCGCAACACCGCCATAATACTTGAGCACTCCAGCCGCGCCCATCGCTTCGCCCCGTGATTGTGTGCGGACCGCATTGCCACTTTCGGCGGCCAGAACGCGGGCGACCTCTTCGGCATGTGTGGTCAGGCGGTTGCCCAGTTCGGTCAGCATTGCGCCGCGTTCTGCGGCAGGTCGCGCGGCCCAGTCCTGGCGCGCCCGCTCAGCGGCGGCAACGGCAAGGCTTACTTCTACTTTGGTCCCCCGGCCAATCTCGCAGATCGTTTCGCGCCGCGAGGGGTTTTCAACTGCCAGCATCTCTCCGCTTGCGGGCCAATGCCATTGCCCGTCTATGAAGGACCCGGCCAACCCATCTGTGGGCAAGGTGTAATCCAGAATAGCCATGTGTTATTCCTTCTGGTGCTCGGGCAATGCCCGAAGCGTGGTGTAAAAGGCCGAGAAGTCGCGGTCGCCGCGCGTTTCGGCAAATTTTGTAAAGGCTTTGGCCGCCTCGGCCCCGAAAGGCGTGGGCTGTCCGCTCGACTTTGCCGCCGCCTGAGCAAGTTGCAAATCCTTTGCCATCAGGCGCACGGCAAAGCCGGGGTCAAAGTTGTTGGACGATGGGGCGTCGGGAACCACACCGGGAATCGGGCAGCGGTTTTCAAGCGTCCAGCTTTGCGCCGCGGCCCCCGCGCACAACGCATAGAATTTGTCGAGATCGAGGTCCAAGGCGTCGGCAAGCGCAAATCCTTCCATCACCGCCATCGCGGTAATACCGCAGATCATGTTGTGACTGGCCTTCGCGGCCTGCCCCGTTCCGGGTCCACCGAAATGGGTAATTTTGGAACCCATTGCCAGCAGGATTGGTTGCGCCCGTTCGATGTTCGCCGCGTCTCCGCCGACCATGAAGCTAAGTGTCCCGGCCTCGGCCCCAGCAGGGCCGCCGGAAACGGGCGCGTCTAGCATTGCCAACCCATGAGACATCGCCTCAAGGGCGAGCGCATGCGCCGTGTTCACATCAATGGTCGAACAATCGATCACCAGCGCGCCAGGTTTGGCAGCCGCTCGGATCAGTGTCTCATGAACGCGCGCGACGTGATCGGCTTCTGGCAGCATGGTGATAATGACCTCTGCCGCTGCGATGCTATCCGACGACGGCGCGATCGCACCGACAAACGCTTCACGCATTTCGGGGCTGATATCCATGCCCGTTACGTCATGGCCTGCGTCCCGCAGAACTTGCGCCATCGGACGGCCCATCGTGCCCAAGCCAATAAACGCAATCCTCGCCATGTTCACCCCGCCGAAGTCGTAGGACGTCAAACCCTAGTCCTTAGTATTGCGCAGGAAAAGCCGACGTTTGCATGAAAGATTCTGGTCTGAGTGCGCGAATTTTCGAATTGCCATTGCGTGAGTTTGCGCAATCCTTGCGTAGATTGTTCTTCTAAGGACCGCCCGATGGCCCGCAGAATCCGCTCAAAAACCGACCGTCGCGCGCCCCGCATCACTCCGCCTCCACAGGGTGGGCGGTTTGCGCCACTGGATGCTGCTGCGGTTGATCGGATCGTGCAGGCCGCGTTTGATATCCTTGCGCGGACCGGGATCGCAGAATGCCCCGATGCCATCGCAGCGCAATTCGTCAATGCCGGGGCAACCAGACGTTCGGATGGGCGGGTCTGCTTTTCGCAATCGATGGTGGAAACCGCCATTGCGCGGGCGGCGAGGCGCGTAAATCTACCAGGGTTTGTGGAGGATATGGGCCTGACCGTTGGCGGCGGCCGTGTGCATATCGGAACAGGCGGAGCGGCGACAGAGGTTCTGGACAGCGCCACCGGCGAGTTTCGCGGTGCCCAGCTGTACGATCTCTACGATCTTATGCAGTTGGTGGGACGATTGCAGAACATCCACTACGGTTTGCGCCCGGTGATTGCACGGGACATGGACCAGCCCTTGCTGCTGGACCTCAACACCGGGTTTGCCTGTCTCAGGGCCTGCCCCAAACCCATCGGGATCAGCTTTGACAGCGCCGCGCATCTGGATCCGGCTATCGCCATGTTTGATATGTCCCTGGGCCACGAGGGCGCCTTTCGGGCGCAACCCTTCTGTTTCGGCGTGATCGTGCATGCGGTCTCGCCGCTGCGCTTTGCGCCCGAAGGGTTAGAGATTATGCAACGGGCCATGGCCCACAGAATGCCGCTGCAGATCTGCACCGCGGCACAGGCGGGGGCAACCAGCCCTGTCACTTTGGCGGGCGCGCTGGCGCAGGGTCTTGCGGAAACGCTGGCTGGGTTGATGGTCGTCGACGCCCTCGAGCCGGGGTATCCCTGCATCTTTGCGTTCATGCCATTCATTTCCGATTTGCGCACCGGTGCAATGACAGGTGGATCAGGCGAAGCTGCCGTCGCCGCCGCTGCCGCCACGCAACTGCTGTTGCATCTAGGCTTGCCGTCAACCGCTTCTGCGGGAATGACCGATGCCAAAACCCCCGATGCGCAGGCGGGGTATGAAAAAGGGTACACGGTGGCTCTTGCAGCGCAAGCCGGGGCAGACATGATCAACCTGTCTGTTGGCATGCTCGGGTCCATCATGGCCGCCTCGCGCGAGGCATTGGTGATCGACGATGACATGTGTGGCGCGATCCTACGGTCGGTTCGCGGGGTCGAGTTGACCGAAACCGCGATCGACCTCAGCCGAATCGAAGCCGTGGCGACCGGCGACGGCCACTACCTGGGCGAGGCGCAGACACTGGAACTCATGAAATCCGAATACACTTATCCGAGCCTCGGCAACCGGCAGAGCATTTCGGATTGGAAAGATGCCGGGTCGCGCACGATCTGGGATGTCGCTGTTGATCGCAGCGCCGAGATGTTGCGCGAGCCACCAACCCATTTGCCCAAGGACCGGGAGGCCGCGATACGCGCCGCTTTCGATATCCGATTGCCCGAAGGAAAATAGCCCCATGAAAGACACTGCCCGCGTTGTTGTGATTGGCGGGGGGGCCGTTGGCACCTCAATCCTGTATCATCTCGCTTTGGCCGGCGTAACTGATACGCTTCTACTTGAGCGCAACGAACTGACCTCCGGCTCGACCTGGCACGCAGCCGGCAACATCCCGACCTACGCGACTTCATGGCTGGGAATGAGGGCAGGAAACTACGGCTGGTCAACCTATAAAGATCTGGCCGAAAAGGTGGGCAGCGCGATCACCTATCGTCATACGTCGGCGTTCTGGCCTGCCCATACGCCGGAACGGATGGACCTGTTCCACCATCTTTGCGGAATTTCGGAGAGCGCAGGCTTCGATCTGCAGATGCTGAGCCCGTCCGAGATGGACAAGATTCACCCGTTCTGGCATCCGGACGAATCCGTTCTGGGCGGTATTCTGGACCCTTACGAAGGTGACATTGACCCCAGCCAGCTAACGCAAGCGCTGGCCAAGGGCGCACGGGATCTGGGGGCGCAGGTGGAACGCTTTGCGCCCGTGAAAGCCATTGACCGCACGGCGTCAGGGGAATGGCTGGTCACTTGTGCGAAAGGCACAGTAAAGGCAGAGATCGTCATCAACGCAGGTGGCTTTTACGGCCGCAAAATCTCCGAGATGGCAGGATTGCCTGCCCCGGTGGTCACGCTCGAGCACCAGTATCTTGTGACCGAACCGCTCAAAGCGTTGGAGGATCATGCCGATCTTTTCCCACTGGTGCGTGACCCCGATATCCGCTTCTATCTGCGCCGCGAACGCAACGCTTTCCTTGTTGGTTCCTACGCCCATGATGGTCGCCCCGCGTGGGAGGAGGACGGCCCGCCGGATGACTTTGCGCATCAGCTTTTCCCTGACAGTGTTGAGGATATTCTGGATGTGCTGGAGGCGACGATGGTCCATGTGCCGCTGCTTGGCGAAGCGGGCGCGCAGCGGTTTGTCAACGGCCCCATCGCCTATGCCCCAGATGCCCTGCCGCTGGTCGGCCCGGCGGCGGGTGCGCCGAATTTCTATCAAGCGACTGGCGTGCAGGTTGGCATCACCCATTCGGCCGCTATCGGCAAAGCGATGGCCGAATGGATCACCGAAGGCGAAACAGAATGGGACCTCAGTGCGTGGGATCCGCGCCGCTTTGGCGATTGGACCACGCAGGACTATGCCCATTCCCGTGCCTCGCAACACTATGATCTGCAATATGCCATTCCATTTCCGCATCGGAACATGCAGCGTGGCCGCCCGGTGCTATGTACCCCGCTTTTTGAACGCCTGAAGGATCAGGGCGCCGTCATGGGCCAGATCGCCGGGTGGGAGCGCGCCTTCTGGTTCGAAACCGATGCGATCAAGGACAATGGCGATGCCGACCTGTCCTTCCACCACGAACCCTGGCAGGAAGCTGTCGCGCAAGAATGCAAAACCTTGGCAAGAAGCGTCGGCGTCATGGATCACGGCGGTTTCACCAAATACGATCTGCGCGGCCCCGGCGCTGAGGCGTTCCTATCCAGCGTCCTGTGCGGCGGCGTTCCGAAACCGGGACGCGTCCGGCTCAGCTATATGCTGACCCCAAAGGGGCACATCTGGTCAGAAGCCACCGTTGCGCGACTGACGGGTGACAGGTTCCTTCTATGTGGCCCGACCCTGGCCGATCTGCGAGACTTCGACTGGCTGAACACCCACCTACCAGCAGAGGGCGTCACACTAAGCCGCGGCTACAAACACGATGCCGCTTTGATGGTCATGGGCCCCAAATCGCGAGAGGTGCTTGCCCCGCTGACCGATGCAGACCTGTCTGCCGCTGCTGCCCCGTGGCTGTCAGTGGCCGAGATCACGCTGGCCGGCTTTCCTGTCACCGCGATGCGCGTATCATACGTCGGTGAGCTGGGTTGGGAGTTGCATCTGGCTTCCGAGCACCTTGTAGCGGTCTACGACACGATCATGACGCGCGTGACCGAGGTTGGCGGCTGCCAGTTCGGCTCCTACGCGCTGAACGCGATGCGGATCGAAAAAGGTTATCACGGATGGGGTTCGGATTTCGGAACGGAATATACGCTTTACGATGCGGGTCTGGGCCGGTTTGCCAATATGAATAAGGGGGAGTTCATCGGACGCGATGCGGTCGAGCGGCAGTCTGGCGAGGAGGCCAACTGGGAATGGATCGGGCTGGAAATCAGTGACGACAGCCCCGAACCGCTTGCCTCTGATCCGATCCTGAAGGATGGCGAATGGATCGGGTACGTGACCTCAGCCAGCCAAGGCTATCGCACCGGAACACATTGTGTTCTGGCTTATATCAAGCGCGGATCACTGGGTATGGGGGCCGATTGCACGGTGCGTGTGCTTGGCCAGCCCCGCAACGCTCGGCGGCACAATCCCCATGTCTATGACCCGGACAATCTGAAAATGAAGGCCTGAACGACTAAAGGCGTCTGTATGAATAGGCACCTTTTTCTTTTGTCTGAAACTCAATTGGGCCGATGCGATGAAATCGCTGATTTCCTACCATGATGGCCGCGTTCTGGATAAGTCCCAGGCGCGCCCTTTCACCTCGGCCCGGACATCGTCCAAGGCGGCTTTCAGGATCGCAGTTGCCTCGTCGATCTCATCTTCGTTGATAATCAACGGCGGCATAAAACTAATCCGATCGGGCGGGACGGGCCGCAAGTACAGCCCCCGCGTGTGGGCGCGATTCTGCACCATTGTCCCCACCTTCAGCGCCGGATCCCACAGCGCACGCGTCCCTTTGCCCTGCACCAGTTGAATACCGCAAAACAGACCGATCCCGCGCACATGACCGATCAGATCTATGTCGCCATAGATTTTCAGCGCCTCCGACGCGACGGCGGCACCGACAGGGTGACCAGCATAAGTGAACCCGTGGCCCAGCACGCCGGGTGCGTCTGAGCTCAGCATCAGATCGTCAAAGAAATCCTGCCGGAACATGATCGCCGATATCGGGAAAAACGCTGCGGTCAGCGCCTTGGCGCAGGTGGTGATATCAGGGGTTAGATCGAAGGCCTCTACGCCCCAGTAATGCCCGGTGCGGCCAAAGCCGCAAACGGTCTCGTCCACATGGAAATGAATGTCATACTTCCGGATCACGGTCTGCATCGCATGCCACTTTCCCTTTGGCGGGCGGATCGCGCCGCCGCCGGATTGCATCGGCTCAGCAAAGAAACGCGGCGATTGTGTCTGGTCCCGCCTCCAGCACGGTGGCTTCGAACTCGGCCGCCATGCGGGCAGAGAACTCCTCCTCGGTTTCACTGGCCTCGGCATTTAAATAGTAGTTCGACGTCGACAGCTTGAGAAAATCATGCATCGGCAGACCAAAGCCCGCATGAATGTGAAGCTGGCCGGACAGAGCACCGCTGCTTTCGACGTTAGTGTGCGCGCTAAATCCGCGGCTCTTGGATGGGACCTCCCGTAAAATGTCGGCGCGAAAGGCAGTTCCTGCATCTGATCCATGGCCGCCCGCGCCAGCCGGTCGTCATGATTACCCAATGACACGCATCCCAACCCGAAAAAGCCGTCTATGATGCTTTGCCCATCATCCGTTTCAATCCGGACCCCTTGGCCGCGCGTCACCATCGCGGTGGGGCTATCTTGCTGATGCAGGCGGGCGTTCGTCTGTCCATGCACATGGAACTGACGGTCCCAAGCGCGGGGTGAATCGACGTCTGCGAGCTTGTCCATATGGATCTTGATCATCTGTGCCGGGGGTATTCTTGGCGAAAAATTATTGAGCAACACTCGCGTTAATCGTAGGTTTTCATGAACAACTTTCATGCAGAGATCAGTATGGAAAATCCCCGACTAGACATCCGCCACCTGCAGATGATCCGCGCCATTGGGAAAACCGGTCGCGTCGTTGACGCGGCCGATGAGTTGGGCCTGACACCGTCAGCGCTGTCCCACAGAATCCGCGAAGCAGAACGCAGGCTGGGTGTGCCCCTGTTTGAACGCATGCACAAGCGTTTGCGCATGACGGCTGCCGCCGAGTATCTTGCCCGATTCAGCGACAAGTTTCTGAGCGAGATGTATGTGATCGAAGATGAAGTGCGTCGGATGAATGCGGGCATTGATCACGTCGTGCGCATCGCGGTGGAAAACTACAGCGCCTATCACTGGTTCCCCGCGTTTCTGCAAATGTTTCGCGCTAAACACCCAGCGATCGATATTCAGATAATGGCTGGTTACCGTCGTGACATGGTCACATCGCTTCTGGACCGTCAGATTGACCTGGCCATCGTCGCCGGAGAGTCGAGCCATGCAGCGACGCGGTCGTTGCATCTCTTTCAGGATCCTCTTGTATTCGTTTGCGCGCCAGAACACCCGCTGGCCGGGGCTGCATCGGTATCTGCACGTGATATCGAAGGGCAACGGTTTATCACATTCACCAAGATCCCCGAGCCTGATCAAGAATTTGCAAGGCTGTTTCGTGCAGAACGTCGCTATCCCAACTGGACTGCAGCCGTCGAGTTGCCCGAAGCCATTGTCGAATTGGTTGCTGCAAACCAAGGTACAAGCATTCTGGCGCAATGGGCCGTCTCGCCACATGTGGCGTCCAAGCGTATCCTGGCAATACCGCTTGGCCCCGATCCGGTGCTCATGAATTGGAGTTGCAAGTTCCGCACAGACGAGCCTGAGGATGGGCCGGTGCTCCGCGTCGCGCATGCGCTTCAGGACTGGCAAATCGCTGGAAGGGCGTCTCGCCCCGCTACTGTGTCTTCGACAAGGATCAGCGCATCACCCATGCCGCAATCACCGAGAACAAGCGCCTCAGTTCCGTCCCGGAGTTCATCGAAGAAGAACAGGACAAAGCGCCACTGAAGAAACGATGTGCTGGCAAACAACGCTCAAGATACAAGCCAAACGGCCGTCGCAATGACGGTTGAAGCTCATTGGCTGATCGTAAGCGCATCAACGACCGCAAAGCCAGCTGGGGCTACGATTTATGAAACCTCTGCACTGTCAGGCTTTGCTGCCGCCGCGCACTATGGTGATATTTGTACTTTGCAGAACCAGCGACGTTTCTACTTGATTGCAACCAGTGCCGAGACATTGAAAACCTGCAATACAGCTAACACTGGTTGGAGGAAACCACTTGCGCTGCATTGATTAAGATTTACGCCAGTGCCGTGTCATGAAGATTTCTTTGTTCCATGTAACAATCAGTTCAGCATCCACCGTCGTATGCCCGAGCGATGAACACGCAGTCAAAGCAACTGAAACCTCTGCGGTTCCGTCAGGTCGCTCAAAAATCATTTTGTGATCAACGTTTGTCTCTTGCTCGACGACATCCGAGGTCTTCAATCTATGCACCATGCCTGTTTCGTAGCTAAAAACAGTACCCATCTGAGGGAATGCAGTCTTCACCAGTGGTTGGCGCCAGCCCATCTCGATACAGTTGTCACGGGTTTTATTCCAGCGTGTCAGCCTGTCAGCAGCAGAAGTGAAATGCGATTTCTCTTCTGGCAAATCTTCTGCAGGCGGAAGAGGTTCGCTTAAGTCGGAAGGCTTATTGGCCATCAAAGGAAGAACAAGTTCTCCATCATCCAGACTCAGGTCACCTTTCGGTGCCGCCGCGTGAATGAGGGGCCAGTAAAACGAAGAGAACGCTAGTCGGATGCGATGTCCTTTGCGGATGCGGTAGGCGGTTGAGTGAAAACGGATGTCTGCGTTAAATGCATCGGTTTTTGCCGAGGGCGAAATGCGATCCAGGTTCTCATCCAGCGACAGATTCCTGACGCCATAGGTTATACGTGCCGACACGCCGTCAGAATTTACATCACTGAGTCTTGCGATAATCTGATTTGGTTGGCCTTTCGTTTCTCCATGTAACCTCAAAACGACCGACCCATAGATTATCAGATCCTCTGTAAGAGGCGCTGTTTCGAAAACCAAAGAACGGGAATCATCAAAGTTTTGATCAAGGGGTAAACCGCCGGTTCGGCCAAAATACCCTGTATCCCCTGCGCTTTGCCCCACCGTCGGATCTGCTGGAACGATCCACCGCTCGTGGTTGGTATTGGATTTTAGTGAAGACAGGGAAATTTCCTGAACTTTTGTTTCTTGGATCGTTGGGCCACTTTCTATCCATTTCCCTGTGGCCATGGATAAAAAATCCTGCGGATCAACGTATTCGCGTAACCAAACCCGAAGCCGCGGCCAGTTTGGCGTTTGAGACGTGTCTGACTTCAGCCAGTGATCCCACCAATCCAGAGCCAGTTTCTGAAACCCGACGGCGGGTCCGGGCGACCCTTGATCTGGATAGTGGTGACCCCAAGGGCCAACCACCCCCCAAACCTGGGTCGGTCGCGCATCAACCAGAGACATTACCGAATTGGAATAGCGATCGCTCCACCCTCCGATAGCCAGAACCGGGACAGAAAGTGCATCTGCTTGATGAATGACAGAACCGTGTCGCCAGTATTGCCCCCTACCATCCTCGCGCAGCCAGTTTTCCAATGGAAACGTAAGGTTCTCAATTCTCTCTTTCCACAGCGCTTTCCAATCTGTCCCGACATTTGCCGTTGGAGGCGAGGCCAGAATAGCCGGAAGCGTCGCACCCCATTCGAACGTATCCGACAAAACGCAACCACCCATATAGTGGATGTCATCCTCAAAACGGTCATGGGTTGCGCAAACGGCGATCGCCGCCTTCAGCGCATCGGGCGCGTTCACACTGGCCTGCAACGATGCCGTACCGCCCCAGGACGTGCCGAACATTCCCACACGGCCATTGCACCAAGGTTGCGCAGCCAGCCACTTGATCACTTGTCGCGCATCGTCCAGTTCAGCCTGAGCATACATATCCGGCATGTGCCCTTCGCTGTCGCCCGAGCCCCGCATGTCAACCCGAATGCAGGCGTAGCCGTGGGCTGCAAAGTAGGGGTGGTTCCTTTCATCGCGCGCGCGCACCATGTCGGTTTTGCGGTACGGGATGTATTCCAAAATGGCAGGAACAGGCATCTGTGTTACCGGGCACCACAGACGGCCTGCCAAACGTACGCCATCAGGCATTTCGATCCATAGATGGTCTGTCTCTGACACTTTGAAGGGATGATCGGTTTGATCGGTCATTTTGATCCGCCGCGTGGAATCCATGTCTGCCTCACTTCTGCAAATCCAGATCGAACATGCAATAGTTTCGTGCTATTCGTCCAAAAATAGAATTTGACTTTAAAATTCTAGTCTGCTTTCAATTTGGGTAGAGTTCATCCACTCTACTCATTTTTCGGAGACCCGCATGTCATCTGACAAAGTTGTCGCCTTGCCATCCGCTATTTCTTCGCTGGGCAGCGAGGTTCGGCAGTTACGCAAAGCCCGTCAGCTTACGCTGAAGCAACTGAGCGAAGAAGCGGGCATCTCGCTCAGTCACGTGTCGGCGATTGAGCGCGGGGTATCCAAGCCTTCTGTTGACGTATTGCAAACTATCGCCAGCGCGCTCAGCGTCACGCCAGATTGGTTCTTTGCCCGCCGTGCTGGGGCGGGTCCAATGGAACAGGCTTTTGTTGTGCGCGCCCAGAACCGTCGAGCCCTTAATACCCTGTACGGTCAGGACGTGGCAGAGCTGGGCTATACCGATCATCTGCTGTCCAGCTCGATCGGAGGACAATTCTATATGGGCATGGCGGTCTACGCACCACATTCAGAACGCCCGGACGACCCTTTGCAAAAACACGAAGGCGAAGAGCACGGGCTGGTTTTGGAAGGCGAGCTGGAGATGCAGATCGGGGATGAGTTCATCACCCTGCGCGCCGGGGACAGCTACAGCTTTGACGCACGCATCCCGCACCATGCCCGCAACCGCACCGATCAGGTCTGCCGGTTGATCTGGGCCGTCTCACCTGTCGTCATTCCCAAGGATGTCGTCGCAACGCAGCCTTCTAACCGGGAAACGTCCTCATGAGCAGCGACGCCCTGTTGCAACCCTATCAACTGAAGCACCTGACCCTGAAAAACAGGATCATGACCACCAGTCATGAACCCGCCTATCCCGAAGACGGAATGCCTAAGGAACGCTATCGCGCCTATCACGAAATGCGAGCGAAAGCCGGCGTTGCGATGACGATGACCGCTGGCTCTGCCACCGTCAGCCGTGACAGCCCCCCGGTGTTCAACAATATCCTCGCCTACAAAGATGAGGTCGTGCGCTGGATGGGTGAATTAACCGACGCCTGCCACGCCCATGGCTGCGCCGTGATGATCCAGCTGACCCATCTGGGTCGGCGTACCGGTTGGAACAAAGGTGACTGGTTGCCGTCAGTTTCTCCATCGCACTACCGGGAACCCGCGCATCGGGCCTTTCCGAAGAAGATGGAAGACTTCGACATCGAGCGGATCGTGACCGACTATGCCGATGCGGCTGAACGCATGCAGGCCGCCGGATTGGACGGGATCGAGTTGCAGGCCTACGGGCATCTGCTGGACCAGTTCTGGTCGCCGCTGACCAACACGATGGACGCACCGTTCGGAGGTGATCTCGACAACCGACTGCGCTTTGGCTTCATGGTACTGGATGCGATCCGCGACCGTGTAGGACCAGAGTTCATTGTCGGCGTTCGCTATACTGCCGATGAGGTTGAAAAGGGCGGCATCACCGAGGAAGAAGGGCTCGAGATCGCGCGCAGGCTGCGCGACAGCGGTCAGGTGGATTTCCTGAATGTCATTCGCGGGCGCATTCACACCGACCCTGCCATGACGGACGTGATCCCTGTGCAGGGCATGAAAAGCGCGCCGCATCTGGATTTCGCCGGGCGGGTGCGGGCCGAAACGGGCATGCCGACCTTCCATGCTTCGCGCATCCCTGACGTGGCAACGGCGAGACATGCGGTGTCCTCGGGGCTTTTGGATATGGTGGGGATGACCCGCGCTCACATGGCCGACCCGATGATCGTTTCCAAGGTTCAAGCCGGACAGGAAGGTGACATCCGGCCCTGCGTCGGCGCGACCTATTGTTTGGATCGCATTTATCAAGCGGGCGAAGCGCTGTGCATCCACAACCCTGCCACCGGGCGTGAACTGACCATGCCGCATGTAATACCTGCGGCGGACACGCGCCGCCGGGCAGTCATCGTGGGCGCAGGCCCCGGGGGGTTGGAGGCCGCGCGGGTCGCCGCAGAACGCGGGCACGATGTCACCGTTCTGGAAGCCGCCCCCGAACCTGGTGGGCAGGTGCGCCTTACAGCAAAATCCAAGCGCCGGGCCGAGATGATCGGGATCATCGACTGGCGCATGGCGCAATGTGCTGCGCGGGACGTTCAGTTTCAGTTCAACACATATGCCGAAGCCAGTGACGTGACCGCGCTGTCACCGGATATCGTCGTGATTGCGACCGGGGGCCTGCCGAATACAACGATCCTCGATTCGGGCAATGAGCTGGCGGTATCCGCCTGGGATATCCTATCCGGCGACGTGCAGCCGGGCGAAAACGTGCTGATCTATGACGATGCAGGAGATCACCCCGCCCTGATGGCCGCCGAGGTCATCGCCGCCTCCGGCGCACGGGTCGAAATCATGACCCGTGACCGCAGCTTTGCGCCCGAGGTTATGGCAATGAATCTGGTGCCCTATATGCGCTCTTTGCAGAAAACCGGAGCCAAGTTTACCGTCGCACGAACGCTGCAAGCGATCGAAAAATCAGGCAATCAGCTGCAAGCCCATATCGGCACAGACTATTCTGATCTGGTCGAAAAAAAGGAATATGATCAAGTGGTTGTCAATCAAGGCACGCAGCCTCTGGACGATCTCTATTTTGATCTTAAACCTCTGTCGCGCAATCGCGGAGCGGTGAATCAGGGTGCGCTTGTCTCCGGCACAGGCGGCCTGTTTCCGCAACCCAATCCCAGCGCCAGATTTGACCTGTATCGCATCGGTGACGCCGTATCGGCACGCAACATTCACGCAGCTATCTACGACGCCCTGCGTATGGGCATCCAATGGTAGCAAGCGCAGGGAGGCAGCGCCAATACAGGAATTTTGAATAGTTTTTCTTGCGGAAAAGAAAAACAAACGTAGGATTTCCGACATACCCAGCGAGCGTAGGGAGGATTCGTGAGCCAGGGCAAATCGAAAAAACAAACCCGCACCGCCAGCGAAGAGGGCCTTGCAGCCTTCGGTGCCGAGGTGCGCCAGCTGCGCAAAGCGCGCCAGATGACCCTGGCCGAGCTTGCGACCAGCAGCGGTGTTTCGATCAGCCATCTCAGCGCGATCGAGCGCGGAACCGTCAGCGCGTCTCTCAACAAGATCTCGCGCATTGCCGATGCTCTTGGCGTCCCTGAGGAATGGTTTTTCAACCACCGCCCCGGTTCTGGCCCGTTGGAGCGCGCCTATGTCGTGCGCCAGTCCAACCGACGGAACCTGAACATGCTGTATGACGAACCGGCCGAGCAATCGGGTTATGCCGATCAGTTACTGTCCAGCTCCATCGGCGGTGGGTTTTGTATGGGCGTCTCGGACTACCGCCCTTATTCCGAACAGGTCGTAGACCAATATTTCTCGCGCGATGGCGAGATGCACGGGGTCATTCTGGACGGTGAGCTGGAACTGGTGCTCGAGGACGAAACCGTAACCTTGCGCACCGGTGACAGTTTCAGCTTTCCCGGAGACATTCTTCACGTCCTGCGCAACGTATCCAATCAACCTGCGCGCATGATCTGGGTGAACTCACCCGTGATCATTCCAAGATTCTCAGCGCTCGGCGTTGATGAGCAACTGCCACAGTCACACAAGAAAAAGAACGGATAACGCCTGCTGGCACCTGAAGTCGCGGGCACGCCAGCCCGCAAGCAACCAAACCGGACAGATGCCCGGAGACGAAGACAAACAGGGAGTAAGCAAATGAGTTCGATTTTCAAAGGGGACGTTTCCCGACGCTCCGTTCTGGCCGGTGCCGGTGCATTGGGCGCAGCCAGCCTCGCATTTCCCCATATGGCAGTTAGTGCCGATGGCTCAGTTCTGACCATCCGATCCTATAGCGATTTGCAAGTGCTGGACCCGGCCTTCTGGCTGGCTCTGCCCGAGGCCGACATCATGCGGTCGATCTATGCCCCGCTGGTCTCAAACCAACAGGGCGATGAGTGGAACTGGCGGCCCGTTGCTGTTGAAAGCATCGAACAGCTGGACGATCTGACCATCGCCTTCAAACTGCGTGACAAGATCGGGTTCACGGATGGTTTTGGTCAGATGACCGCCGATGACGTGAAGTTCTCGATCGAGCGTATCGCTGACCCAGCGAATGAAAGCCCCTATGCGGGTGACTGGAGCGCGCTGAAAGAGGTCGAAGTAAAAGACTCCCTTTCGGGCCTGATTCATCTGAAAAACAAATTCGTGCCGCTGTGGACAACCACGCTGCCGACCCCCGCCTCGTGTATCGTTTCGCGCAAAGCGGTCGAGGAAATCGGCGGAAAGATCGGGTCCGATCCGGTCGCGCAATCTGGCCAGTACATTCTGACTGAATGGGTTCCCAAGCAGAAAACCGTTCTAAAGCGCAACCCGGATTGGGCTTATGAACCTGGCGGGTATGAGGAAATCCACATCCTGCCCATTGAGGACCCCTCGACCGCCGAGCTGGGTTTTGAAGCTGGTGATCTGGACTACACCTGGACTTCGGTATCCTCTCTGCCGCGGCTTAAGGAAAACCCGCCGGCGGGATCGGTTGTCGAGGAAAAACCCTCGCTGGCCTATGTCTGGCTGGGCATGAATCAGGACAACGAAGCACTGAAAGACGTTCGCATCCGCCGTGCCATTCAACACGCGATTGACCGGCAGACTGTGGTTGACGCGGCCTATTTCGGCGCAGCGGCCGTGGGCAACGGTATCATCGCCCCTGGCCTGCCGGGCAGCCGGGATAGCGTGACATACGACTACGACCCCGATAAAGCGCGCGAACTGCTGGCCGAAGCGGGTGCGGAAGGCATGACCGTTACGCTCGACATCCTGAACCAGTCCGAACGCCTGACGGCGGCTCAGGTCATACAGGCCAATCTGGCCGATGTGGGGATCACCTGCGAGATCAAGCAAAATGACAGTGGGACGTTCTGGACGCTTGGTTCCAAGGACGGCGACTATTTCATGGATCTTCAGTTGGTGCTCAGCCGGTTTTCGATGAACCCTGACCCAAGCTGGGCTACGGTCTGGTTCACGCCGGAACAGGTTGGCGTCTGGAACTGGGAACGGTTCAACAACGCGGAATACAAGGCGCTGCACGAAGAGGGCCTGGTCGAAAGCGATCCGGCCAAGCGTGATGAGATCTACAAGAAGATGCAAGGTCTTATGGATGAAAGTGGCTGCTATGTCTTCCTGACGCACGAAGTGGTCGGCCTGATCCACAAGGATACGGTCAATCCGGGCCTGAAACCGAATGGCGAGCCGCTGCTGCCGTTGTTCAAACCCGCCTGATCCACGCAAACGGGCGGCGTATGGCCGCCGCCCGCACGGCCTTTTGGGGGGCGCGTATGCTGAGCTATTTTTTCAAACGGCTTGGGCTGGCTGCCGCGATCGTTTCGGTCGCCATGTTCCTGTTGTTTTGCATGATTTACCTGATCCCCGGCGACCCGGCCTCGGTTGCGCTGGGGCCCAGGGCAACCGAGGAAATGCGCGCCGCCCTGCGCGAAAAAATGGGGCTGAACCAGCCGGTTCTGGTTCAGTTCTGGAATTTTTACATCGGGGCCTGGACAGGTGATTTAGGGGATGAGGTTCTATCGGGTCGTCCCGTCACTACGGTCGTGTTCGAACAACTGCCCTATACGCTGGCCTTGATCGTCGGCGGCATCACGTGGTCGGTTGCGCTTGGTATTCCGCTGGGTTGCTGGGCGGCGGTCAGCCGCGGCAGCTGGGCCGACCGGATCGTTGGCATCCTGTCCGTTGCAGTGATTGCCGTCCCCTCGTTCGTGATCGCGATCTATGCGCTGCTGATCTTTGCCGTTGAATTGCGTTGGCTACCTGCCATTGGCGCAGGCGAACCCGGCAATCTCGGCGATCAACTCACGCACCTGGTCCTGCCTTCGCTGGCGGTTGGTCTGGGCTGGGTCGGCTATATTGCCCGCATGGTGCGCGCTTCGATGCTCGAAGTGCTTGAGGCCAGCCATATCCGCACCGCCCGCGCCTTTGGCCTGCCGGATCGAACGATCACCTACCGCTATGCCCTGTCGATTGCGATCCTGCCCACGGTCACGTTGCTGGGCGTGGGCATCGGTCAGATGTTGTCCTCGGCTGTCTTTGCCGAGATCGTCTTTGCCCGCCCCGGCGTTGGCAAGCTGGTCTATGACGCCATCCTGACCCGCAACTTCCCCATTGTGACAGGAACCGTTCTGATCACGACAGTCCTGTTCGTTCTGCTCAATCTGTTGGCAGACCTCATCATCGGAGCTTTGGATCCCCGTGTCAGAAGCAGTTTCTAACCCCGCCCCCGGGCGCATGGCCGAGCTGTGGCGCCCGATCCGCAAAATCCTGCGTGAACCGCTGGGCGCGCTGGGACTATTCCTTGTGCTGTTTGTCATCTTTGGCGCCGTGTTTGCCGATTTTCTCACCAGCTGGGACCCGTCGAAAATCAACCCGCGTGACCGGTTCCAAGGCCCAAGCGCGCAGCATCTGATGGGCACCGATCAGCTGGGCCGGGATCTGTTTGCCCGGGTGCTGCATGGTGGACGGATTGCGCTTTTTGTGGCTTTGGTCTCGACTGCTGTGTCGCTGGTGATAGGCATCGTTCTGGGCTTGATCGCGGGCTATGGGCCGCGTTGGCTGGACAATCTGATGATCCTTTTGTTCGACGCAATGAAAAGCTTTCCGACCGTCATGCTGGCCCTTGCGCTGGTCACGCTTATGGGGCCGTCGCTGACCGCCGTTATGGTCGTCGTTGTTCTGGTCACCGTGCCCGGTTACGCGCGGATCATTCGCACTCAGACTATCGCGTTGAAGACGTCAGAATATGTCACGGCGGCGCAAAGCATGGGCGCTTCTTCGGCGCGTATCCTGCGGGTGCACATTCTGCCGAACGTCATCGGTCCGCTGGTTATCCTCGCATCGATGGACATCCCAGTCGTCATCGGCATCGAAGCAGGGATGAGTTTTCTGGGCCTCGGTGTGCGCCCCCCGACCCCAAGCTGGGGCTCGATCCTGAATGACGGTTTCACCAATATCCGCGATACTGCCTGGATCGCGATTGCTGGCGGCGTGCCGATCATCATCACAACGCTGGGCTTTACCTTTTTGGGCGAGACGCTGCGGGACGTATTCGATCCCCGGCTGAAAGGACGCTGATGACCACGCTGCGCATAGAAAATCTGAACGTCAGCTTCTCGACCGAGGCCGGGCCGCTGCACGCGTTGAAAAACGTCAGCTTCGATGTGCCCGAAAACCGGATTGTCGGTATCGTGGGCGAATCTGGCTGCGGGAAATCCACCCTGATCAACGCCATTCTTGGATTGCTGGCCGACAATGGCAGCATCGACAGCGGATCGATCCTGTTTGAGGGGCAGGATGAGCTGACCACCCTGCCCCCGTCGCGCATGCGGGACCTGCGCGGCCCGCGCATCGCAACCGTGTTTCAGGACCCGATGGGCGCGCTGAACCCTGTGATCTCGGTCGGCAAACAGATGCTGAACATTCAGTATCGCTCGCCCCTTTCAAAGGACGAAAAGCTAAGCCGCGCGGTCGAGATGCTGGAATTGGTGCGCATCCCCGATGCCCGTGCGGCGCTGGCGCGGTATCCGCACCAGTTCTCGGGAGGGATGAAGCAACGCATCGCCATCGCCATGGCCTTGATGATGGAGCCCGCTCTGCTGATCGCGGACGAACCCACAACGGCGCTGGATGCGACGCTTGAGGTTACGACAATCGAACTTCTCAAGGACCTTCAGCAAAAGATCGGCTGTTCAGTCATGTTCATCTCGCACCATCTGGGTGTCATCGCCGAGCTCTGTGACGATGTCGTGGTGATGTACGCCGGGGAAGTGGTCGAGCGCGGTACCGTCCGGCAGATATTCCAGGATCCACGCCACCCCTACACAGCGCGGCTGCTGGAATGCGACCCTGCGCGGCAAAGCGAACGCACCCGGCACTTGCCGACAATACCCGGGGAAATCCCCGATCTGCGCGCACGGCCCGCGGGCTGCATCTTTGCCAACCGCTGTGACCGGGTAAGCGACGCGTGTTCCGCCCCGCCACCTGACAAGGACATCGGGGAAGGCCATATCGCCCGCTGCTTTGTCGCGGACACACCAGCAGAAACCGGAGTGACAGCATGAGCAGCGATCCGATTCTCAAGGTCGAAGATGTTCAGGTCTCGTTTCCGGTCGGCAGACTGGGACGCCGCAGCGCGATCCTGGGTGTGGCTGGGGTGAGTTTTGAGGTCAACCGCGGCGAGACCTTTGCCCTGGTTGGCGAAAGCGGTTCTGGCAAAACAACGCTTGCGCGGGCCGTGAACGGTTTGCAGGAGATTAGCGCCGGCGCCATCACTTTTGAGGACCAGCGCATCGACGAGTTGGACCGAAAGGCGATGAAGCCCGTTCGCAAACGCATGTCGATGATGTTTCAGGACCCGGTAGGCTCCCTCTCGCCCCGCATGACCGTCGGCGATCTGGTGACTGAACCTTTCCGAATTCACGGTATAGAGGGGCGCAATCTGCGGGAAGAAGCTGACCGCCTGCTGACACTAGTGGGTTTGCCGACCAGCTTCGCGTCGCGTTTCCCGCATCAGCTGTCGGGTGGACAGGCCCGACGTGTCGGCGTCGCGCGCGCCATTGCGCTGGACCCGGCGCTGATCATCGCGGATGAACCCACTGCGGGCCTGGATGTGTCGGTGCAGGGCGAAGTTTTGAACCTGCTGAATGATCTGCGCGAACGGCTGGGTCTGGCGATGGTGATCATCACCCATAACCTGCATGTGGTACATCATGTGGCGGACAGAACCGCAGTCATGTATCTGGGCCGCTTTGTCGAGGCCGGAGACACCGAACAGGTGTTCAGTGCGCCTCAACACCCCTATACGGCGGCGCTTCTGTCAGCCAACCCCGAGCCCGACCCGGATAAGACACATGACCGGATCACGCTGCCGGCCGAAGTCCCCTCGTTGCTGGCCCGCCCATCGGGATGCGAGTTCCACACCCGCTGCCCATGGGCGCAATCGCGATGCAGTGTGGATGCGCCGGAGCGGCAGGTTGCAAACGGGCGCGCTGTCGCCTGTCATTTCCCTTTGGAACCCGGCGCCCGCCCGCCGGAACTAGCAGAAAAGGCAGCGTCATGAGCGATATAGAGGTCATTGAAACCGTTTGGATTCCAATGCCTGACGGAACCAAGCTTGCTGCCCGGCTCTGGCTGCCCGAAACAGCCAGAACTTCACCGATGCCCTGTATCCTCGAATATATCCCCTACCGGCGTCGGGATCGCACGCGTATGCGCGATGAAAGCATGCACCCGCATTTCGCAGCCGCCGGGTACGCCTCAATCCGCGTCGACATAAGAGGGTATGGCGACAGTGAAGGCGTGTCCGAGGATGAGTATTCCCACCAGGAAATCCAGGACGGCCATGACATTGTCCAATGGATAGCCGATCAGGACTGGTGCGACGGAAATGTCGGCATGTTCGGCAAAAGTTGGGGGGCGTATAACGCGTTCCAAGTTGCGGCGACCCGGCCCCCGGCACTTAAGGCAATCGCTCCGGTGATGGGCACGGATGACCGATGGCGCGAGGATATTCACTTCTACGGCGGCTGTTTGGCCAATGACAATTTCTGGTGGGGCTCAATCATGCAGCTCTACAACGCTATGCCGCCGGACCCCGAAATTGTCGGAGCTGATCGCTGGCTCGACATGTGGTGCGAACGTTTGGAAGGCGCTGAATTCTGGCCCGCCATGTGGCTGGAACACCAAACCCACGACGAAATGTGGCGACGTGGTTCGATCTGCGAGAATTACTCTGACCTACAGGTACCGGTCTACTTCTTTGGCGGCTGGATGGATCTGTATCGGGACACGCCCTTCCGCATTGCAGAACACCTCGGCGGACCAGTCAAAATCCTGATGGGACCTTGGGCGCATCTTTACCCACATGAAGGGGTGCCCGGCCCCAAGGTCGATTTTGTCGGCGAGTTAATCCGTTTCTGGGATCATTGGCTGAAAGGGATCGACACGGGGTTAATGGATGAACCCCCATTGCGGTTTTTCTTGCAGGACAGCGCGGCGCCTTCGGGGACCCATCTGCAACGCACGGGGCGCTGGGTTGAAGAACCGTCTTGGCCGTCGCCCAATATCGCCGAGCAAACGTTCTGGCTGAATGACCAAACTCTGGGCGAAACGGCACAGTCAGGGACTGCGATGTCCATCTGCTCGCCACAGAGCTTCGGTGCCGCTGCGGGCGATATGTGCTCTTTCGCCATTCCCGGCGATATGGCAGAGGATTGCCGGATCGACGCTGGGGGGGCATTACAGTTCAAGGGGTTACCCCTGACCGAACCGCTGGACTTGTTGGGTCAGCCCAGCGTTGACCTGACGGTGTCGGCGGATCAGACGCAAGCCTATGTCGCCGTGCTGCTGGTGGATGAGGCCCCGGACGGCGCGCAAACGCTGATCGCGCGGGGATTTTGCAATCTCAACCACCGCGACAGCGACACCCAACCTACGCCGATCACGCCCGGCGAAGACATGACCGTTACGGTTCCCTTGTACGGAACCGGCTATCATGTTCCCGAAGGCCACCGCATCACATTGCAAATCGCCTCAGCCTATTGGCCTGTTCTGTGGCCTGCGCCACAGCCGGTGACACTCATGATCAAGTCCGGCATGTCCCGGCTGACCCTGCCGATCAGAGTCCAGCCTGACGGCAGCGCCGAGCCGCGTCCGCTGCCGGAACCGGAGCCCCCAAACGCGGCCCCGCGAAAAACCCATGTTCGCAATGGCTCAATGGAACGCTCGGTCCACACTGATCTGACGAATGGCGAAGTGACCCACCGGTTCTTTCTGGATGGCGGTGTATTTGGTCCGGTCGGCGATTTCCGTCTTGACGACATCGGAACGGTGCTCAGCGATGTGTCCGACCGGCGCTACACGATCCACCCCGGCGATCCCTTGTCTGCCGTCGCCACAATGGAGCAAACAGCCGGTTTCGATCGGGACGGCTGGTCCGCGAAAATCTGGACCTATTCCGAGCAACGGGCAACGGCAACCGAGTTTCTCCTGACCTCACGCCTAAAAGCCTGGTCAGGTGGTGAACTCATTTTCGAAGAAGAAGAGACGCACATCATTCCCCGCAACGGAATGTAGCGCATCCTTGCGGCCACAGGAGCCTTCCAATGTCAGTCTTCCCCGAATTTGGTCTAAAATCAGAAACACATCAATTGACCATGGGCGGCGTCACCATGCGAGTCGTCGTTGAAGGCGAAGGGCCTCCGGTCGTGTTCGTCCCCGGCGGAGATCAGACGGCTGAGGCTTATTCCGAACAATTCTCGTGCCTGTCAGATCACTTTAAATGCATCACTTATGATCCACGCGGCGCGGGTGACACGCAATCGCCCCCTCCGCCCTGGTCGATGCAGGATTACGCGGCCGATTGCGCTGCGGTGATTGATGCATTCGCTGGTGGTCAGGCCGCTGTCTGCGGGTTGTCACTGGGCGGGCTGGTCACGCAGCAAACCGCAATCGACTTCCCGGAAAAGGTGCGACTGGCAATTCCGATGGGCACCTCGGCCTATATTGACGGGTTCACTCGCGACTGGATGCAGGCCGAGATCGACTTGCGCAAGGACGGCATCACTCTGCCTGATTATTTCCTGGCCCCGCACTATGCCGTTTACGCCTTTCCGGCAAAAGCGCTGCACGAGCCTGAGCTTTGGGAGCAGCTCAAAGCCTCCTACACCGAGCGTTTTCGGAATCGCGACCCGCAGGCAACAATTGATCAGTGGGAAGCCTGTCTGAAATTTGACTGTCGTGAAGGGTTGAAAACCTGCCCGGTCCCGATGCATGTCATCGCCTTTTCCGAGGATGTTCAAACCGCTCCGGTCATGTGCAAGGTGGTTTCTGATCTTGCGCTGAACGGCGTGTTCCATGAAATTCCTGGCCTGGGTCATGTTTCAATGACCCGCCACAAACCGGAAGTCGTGGCGGCAAAACTACGTGAGATTTTGACCGCCGAATTGGTGCAGCAATAAGCGGCTGAAGGGTCAGATGAGAATCGCTATCGCAGGATTTCAACACGAAACCAATACCTTCGTCGCCACTCCAACGCAACTGAGCGATTTTGAGCAGGCAGACAGCTGGCCGGAATTGCTTTGGGGTCAAGACGTTCTGAACATAACCCAAGGTATGAACCTGCCCATAGCCGGTTTCGCAAAAACTGCCTTGGCGGATGGGGTCGAATTACAACCTATCCTGTGGTGCGCTGCTGAACCGTGTGGCAAGGTTGCGGATCACGCCTTTGATACCATTGCCGGACATATCACCAATGCGCTGGCGAACATGACGCAGCTTGATGGGGTCTACCTGGACCTGCATGGGGCCATGGTCACAGAGTCTTTGGATGATGGGGAGGGAGAGCTGTTGTCGCGGATCAGACAGGTCGTCGGTCCGGACCTGCCGCTTGTTGCAAGCCTCGATATGCATGCCAATATCTCGAGGCAAATGGTGGATCTGTCGGACGCGATGACCATTTTCCGCACCTATCCGCACCTCGACATGGCAGAAACAGGCGCGCGGGCCTTTCGAATGATGCGCGACATCTGCACAAATGGCCCGCCCGCAAAAGCGTGGCGTCAAGGGGAGTATCTGATCCCGCTGCACAGCCAGTATACCGAAGTCGCCCCCGCCAAAACGCTGTACGCCGCGTTGGATGTCTTCGACTGGCCAAACGCGCGTCTGGTTGAACTCGCCGCTGGGTTTACTGCAGCGGATACGGCCGATTGTGGACCATCTGTCTTGGCCTACGGCGAGTCACAATCCGATGCCGATGCAATGGCCGCGCAGATATTCGCAAAGCTGCAAGCGGCGGAAACGCAGTTCGATACGTCTCTGCTTTGTCCGAAAGATGCTGTTGAAACTGCACGGCATGCAAATGGCAAAGGGCCTGTAGTAATCGCTGATGTGCAGGACAATCCGGGGGCTGGAGCGTCGGCCGACACGACAGGATTGCTACGTGAGTTGATGCAACAAAACGCCCCCTCGGCCATTCTCGGGTTGCTGAACGACCCGCAACTGGCGGCCAAGGCCCACGAATTGGGCGAAGGCGCGGAACTCGAGGCCGAGATTGGTGGTCGAGGTCCCGGCGACGTTCCTTTCGCCTCAAAGGTGCGCGTGCATCACTTAAGCGATGGCCAATGTCGTTATTCGGGCGAAATGTATGGCGGCGGCGTTGCTACGATGGGTCCGTCGGCCGCCTTACAGCTGATTGGAACGCAAATCCATGTCCTTGTCACCAGCATTCGAAATCAGTGTCTGGATCTGGCGCAAATACGTTTGTTCAACCTTGAACCGGCAGACGCTCGGATACTATGTGTCAAAAGCACAACCCACTTCCGAGCCGACTTTGAACCCATCGCGCAAAAAGTCTTGAAATGTGCCGTACGGGGGCAGTTTCCGTGTCAGCTCAAGGATGTCAGGTATACCAAGCTGCGACCGGGCGTGCGCATAATATAAGGGTGTCAAAGCGCCTCAGCGTCGTCTCCGCAACAGTACGAAACGGATCTGTTGCTAAGTTATTTATTGACCGAAGAGTTGACACCGAACCCGCGGCTCATGCCGCCAGTTCTGCAAATTGGCGTAACGGGCAGACCGCAGGCGTGAGTTGGCCTTTGCGGATCATATGCGCCACTTCGATCCCGTCCAATGTAACCGCCGCTGAAGCGAAGGCCTTGAACCCCAACATAGGCCGTGTTCGTCTCTTGATGCAGCGATGGTCCTGTTCCACGATGTTATTTAGATACTTCCGCCTGACCATCTCGACTGCGATCGGGCAGCGAAAGCCTTTCGGCATCTTGTTTATCGCTCTGATGCCAGCCGTGTTAGCTCCGCTTTTGTCGATGGCAGTCTTTCCTGGATGGCCGTTGACCTCCAGCAGCTACGCGAAGAATTTGGCGGCGGCGGGTTTGTTTCGACGCTGCGAAAGCATGGAATCAAGTGTCTTTCCGTTCCTGTCGACAGCGCGATAGTGACAGACCTACGCTCCTTTTACCTTGATGCAAGTCTCTTCCATTCTCCTGGAACAGTCGCACGGCCCCTTTCGCCTGCACGCGACATCGGCAATTGCACTAGCGTATTTTGTGACCCAACGGTTCAGTGTTGCATGATCCAGATTAACGCCGCGTTCCGCCATGATTTCTTCCAGGTCACGGCACGACACACTGTATCGAAGGAAGACGAAAACCGCGTGCAAGATGACGTCTTTCGGAAATGCGCCCTTGAAAGAGATCGTCGCGATTGGTTCCTGTCATATTCTAGCCCGCGTTAACAGAACTTCGTTCAAGCTGACAGGTGGAGACAGAGTTTGCGATAAAACCGGCGTCAGCTGAACGGCTTAATGCTGATTGGACTGCCGCACGGCGGGCCCGTTCGCTAGGAAATTCTCTTGCCCAGTCACACATCGAAACCCTGATGGGCGAATTACCGTCGCACTGCAAGATCGTCGCTGCCATTGATGGGTACCCGGCCTCCCTCGCATGGCTTGGGGTGTGGCTGGAGACCATACGATCTGGCTCGGTGCCGAGCGTTTTGGCCAGACGGGAACCATTTGTGATCTCTACAACCATCACGAGATTGACCCGCGGTCGTCACATCCGTGTTCATGCCGCGACTTGAGAGGGTCCGGTTGTCTGAGATCGATCACAGGCCAATTGCGAACTGTGTACGAGGCGCACAACTGGCCTGGCCAGAGTAACTATTGAACTCCATGAAACCACACTCACGGTCGGTTGAATGCCACTCGGGGGAACCAGCCCCCGAGTGCAGAACGTACTGAAAACACTCACTCACGGTTAAACCGCCACCGTAACATCGCGGTCAGGTGGTGGGTCGAAAGCATGTCAAACATAGGGAAGAATGAAGTCGGATTTCTTTATTACACTGTAGAGCAGCAAAGCATTGCCAACCGCAGGTGTTTTCAGGCCGCCTCTCCGCTTGTGCGCATAATTTTTGGTTTTTGATCCTTACTTTTTCACAACACGATTTCACTATAACATTTGATAATTTTTCTTATCATATGTAATTGCTCTAGCCGAGATTGTGTGCAGTGAGTAGCCGTCATATCACCTTATTCCCGTGTCACATATTGCATGCCGAAATCTCGAGCAGGTATCGGGCGCCCTTCCGTGATCTGAACGTACGAACCCGAACAAGACGCCGTGGTTTTAGGCCCCGACAACACTCCGTGAAAATGACCGTTCCTGAACCAACGTCGATGACTGAAGCCACAAACCCCGTCTCAAGCTGCGGCATCATCTATCACGGGACACGAATTCAAGGCAAAACAACTTATGGGCAGTAATCCCTTGCTGAGAACGTCCAGGCATTAGCGACAAGACAAAGGCGCCGGATTCGACCGGCGCCTTTTCTCGGACCTTCAAACCAAACCTTACCCGTGGGTAAGATCGTCTTCCTCGGGAAGAGCATCGATGAAAGCAGCTATTGCCGCCTCAAGTTTGCTGCGATCAACACGCGTAAAGTCCAAATCATATCTCAACTCAATTCGACCACTGGATGCCGAGCACTTGGCGATCCCTGCCCGCCCTGATACCTGAAACGTGGTCTTTGCACGTCGTGGTTTATCGGCGCTTTCAACCGGAGCCTTCTTTGCCACGCTTGTTTCCGGCGCGCCCAGAAATGACCTGAGGATAGCAACCTCACGCGCTCCGTCACGGTCCGGCTCGCTCATGACCGCGGCACTCACCTGGCGCACCAGACCGGGCGTTGCATCCAGCTTGCGCTTCAGCTCTACGCCTACGTTGCGCGGAATGTCGTTCGGGTGTTTCAAAACCTTGTCCAACATCATCAGCAAACTGGCAAATGACCTAATGTAACTCCGTTTTGTGTAACTGGCGGATTTGAACAGCGTGGAAACCGCCTTGTCTACATCCGGGCAATCATTTGCCGGGTCTTCGGCATACGCGCGCGCCAGAGCACCCATTTCCGCAAACGAGATATCCTTGCGGATCAGGTTCTCATCCACCATGCGCCGGTAGCTGCTGTCGAGATCGCCCGCCTCTGAAATACCCGCTGGAATTCTGGCATAGGACTCATCGCCCGTTTCTTCATACAAGGCCCGATAGGCAGACAGGCGCCGCATCCCCTGAATCAGTTCAAATCGTCCGTCTGAGCGACGCTCAAGTCGGATGGGGTTGGACAATCCGATTTCCTGAATTGACGCTTTTAGCTCGTCCAGTTCCGGATCCGGCCCGGGTTTACGATCCCGCGTCAGCTTTTCAAACAGAATGTCAGCCAATGCTACACGTTCGGTCACCAGACCTTCGGAACGCAGGCGCACGAGTTCATGCGCAAGACGATCGTTTTCTGCGCGAATGGTTTCTTCCGTCGATTGCTGGTCGCGCAGCGCATCAGCATTTTCCGAAATGGCCGCAGCCATCGGGCCTCGCCGCTTTTCAAGAACCTTGTCCGGAACCTTGCCGACAGGAATGTCATCCATTGCGGGCAGGTCGATATCAAACATTCTGCGCTTGCGGCTCATGCGTCATCCTCCAGCTTGTCCCAGGCAGACAGCATCACACCTCGGAATTCCTCGTAAACATTGTCGAACGTCGAACGGGCCCGACGCCAGGTTTCGCGGGTCATTTCGCGATAATCCATTTCGTACACCGAGCTCAGAAAGCGGCCGGATTGCTCGACCGCGCGGGTCATTTCAACAGGGTGCTGGGCGACGTGGTCTCCGAAGACTTTCTGGAACGCGTCAAACATCGCCAGATGCAAGGCGTTTCCGGGCTCGTACCTTGTAAGCAGGAACCGCAGTTCGCAGAAGGTTTTGGGAAGACCGATCTTACCCGTGGGTAAGGTTTTGTCGAACCCGTAGGCCAGGTCCTCCAAAGCTTCTGCCAGCTGACCGATAAAGGACGTGGTCGAGTCATATTCCCAGTACCCGGGGCCAGACGGGATGTACAACATGTCCGCCGCGAACACCGCGTTCATGGACTGATACCCAATGGCCGGCGGGCAATCGAACAGGATCAGGTCATAGGCGTCGTCAGGGATTTGATCCAGATACCGGGACACTGCGGCAAAGAAAGACCATTCAGGGTTCAGGTGGCGATACTGTGCCGAGGCAAATTCGACGAAGGCCGCGTTCGCACAGGATGGGATCGCATCGATGGTGGACCAGGACGTCCGCCTGATGAAATCGCTGATCCGCAGATCTCCAAGCCCCATATCCGTGATCGCCGGGGGCAGTTCCCGGCGGGGTAGGGCGGTGCCGGACTCGGCCGCGGCGGGCCGGTTGTTCATGCGCTCGGTCTCGCGGATCAGGTCACGCGCCATGATCCCCCAGACAGTGTAATCCTCGGCGACATCGGTCAGGCCCATTGAATGGCTCAGCGTGGCCTGCGGGTCGAAGTCAACGACAAGAACACGGTACCCATCAAGCGCGGCAGCATGCGCAAGATGCAACGCGACCGTTGACTTGCCCGCCCCGCCCTTGAAGTTCGCTACGGCCGCGCGAATGGCCCGCTTGCCCTCGGGACGCGGTGGCATGAGGGATTTACGATTCACCTTGAGCCGCCGCCGCAACTCATTCACCTCCTCCAGGCTGAACCAGCGCTGCCGCCCCTCGGGCTCAACCTCGCCTCCGGGCAGAGACGGATCAGCGGCCAGCTTTCCGCGAAAGGTTGACTGGTTGACCCGGAAGATCAGCTCGGACACTTCCCAGCTCGAAAACCGGCGGAGTGTCTTCTCCATCTCGGGGCTAAAGGTCTGCTGACGAATCCACCCCTGGAGTTTGAGAGATTGATTGCGCAATGCATTCAGGTCTTCGTGCGTGTACATGCCTCATGTCTCTTTGTTTGGAACGTAAATTTCTGTTCGTTTCCTATTTACGCCCGATTTGCGCTTTACGCAAAAGAAAATATGATGAAACTCAAATCTTACCCACGGGTAAGAAAACAAGGCCCTGCAAGGCCATCGCCGATTCGGCAGCGCAGAAGATGAGGGGTGACGATTCGCAACACGCCCTCAACCGTATTTAGGGGGGCATTCTTACTGGAACGGCGATATATGGGGGGACATAACAAGCCAATAAGGGGTCATCCTGAACGTCCCCCTTCACCAATACTTCACCAGATTTCTTATATTTTTTGATCTGGATTGGCGCAATTTTCTGACCTGTTTCAGACTCTTCTTGACAGAATCGAGGCTTTGGACGCTAATTAGGCCAAGATGACGAAAAGCGTTGGC
Organism: Ruegeria sp. HKCCA5463; assembly: GCF_013034175.1. Classification (NCBI taxonomy): domain Bacteria; kingdom Pseudomonadati; phylum Pseudomonadota; class Alphaproteobacteria; order Rhodobacterales; family Roseobacteraceae; genus Ruegeria; species Ruegeria sp. HKCCA5463. Next base: position 223,025 of record NZ_WQFL01000004.1, on the reverse strand, counting down.
AAACAGCGCGAGATCGGCGGGACACACCCGTCTGAGGCAGATAGAGCGGTGAGAACGGGTATGCAGCTGGCTAAACCGGTCGGGCGAAATGCGGCGGCCTTGAAATATGATATACTTTCTGCACTCACCATATATGCGTTGTCAGGCGACAAGCATCGGCAACGCAGCGTACTGCGTGTCATCTCATTGATTACGACACGATATAACTGGCGAAACAACGAATTATCGATTGGACGCGAAGAAATTTCGCGCCTTTGGTCAGTGAACGAAAGGACTGTAAAGCGCGAAATGGCCAGATTTCGCGCACTAGGTTGGGTAACGGTCAAACGGCCTGCTGCACGGGGCCGGGTCGCGGTCTATGAAATCGACCTCAAACAGATCATGATCGATACGCAGGAGGTCTGGCCGATCATAGGCTCCGATTTCCAGGCCCGGATGAGCGAGGATTCCGAGCCCGTTACAAATGTCGTGCCTTTCGCGGCAAAATCCCCGGGGCCTGAAATCAACACCCCCGAAGCCAAGCCCGAGGATGTCTGGTCGCAGGTGCAGTCAATCCTTCACGGGCGCGATCCCGAGCTGTGGGCGAGTTGGTTCCAGCATCTGTCCGAGTCGGAAAGGGCAGGGGGGCGCGTCATTCTGGTTGCACCCTCGCGGTTCATGGCGGATTACATTGCACAGAAATGGACGGCACGATTGCTGGCCGCCTACAGCCGCGTCGATCCCAGTATCAGAACGGTTCATGTAAACGCAGCCGATTGAGGCTGTCAGGTGCGCAGCACGGCCGAGCAAAGGATGCATCATGATCAACCGAAATTTTCAACCATTTCGGGTCGAACAGTTCCTGTCCGAAACGGAACACGGGGTGGCCTTCAATTTCTCGGAAAGCGGCGTTCATCCCATGTCGTTGCAGGGATTGGTAGAGCTGGCCGGGATTGATCTCGACGCTCTGCTGACAACGATGATCGACTATCCGCAAGTCAATGGAAAGCAATCCCTGCGCAACACCATCGCAGGCTTGTATCCGGGGGCCTCGGCAGATGGGGTATTGGTCACGGTCGGGGCAACCGAAGCGAACACGCTGGTGGCCAACACCTTGTTGGAGCCCGGCGACAATGTTGTGTGTTTCCGACCGACCTATGAACAGATTTCAGGAAACGCCGCCAATCTGGGCAACGAAGTGCGTTGGGTCGATCTGATCGAATCCGCAGGGTGGGGCATAGACGCAGAGGCGCTTGAGCGGGCGGTCGATGACAGAACCCGCATCATCCATGTAGTGAACCCGAACAATCCAACGGGCCGTATTCTGACCGAAGCGGATCGCGCCCGCATCGTATCGGCTGCCGAGCGCGTTGGCGCCTGGATCGTTTCAGACGAGGTTTATGCCGGAACCGAGCGGGAAGGTGACACCGAAACGCCTTCGTTCTGGGGAAGTACGGACAGGGTTCTCGTGGTGAACTCCATGTCCAAGGCCTATGGGCTTCCGGGGCTGAGGCTGGGATGGCTGGTTGGGCCCGAAGACATCATTCAGCACTGCTGGCGGCGGCACGAATATGCCTCGATCGCGGCATCCATGTTGTCGATGGAACTGGCGGACAAGGCGCTTGCCGAACCGGCACGGTCCAAGTTGAAAGCCCGCGCGCGCCGTCTGATCCGCACGGGTTTCGACGTTCTGACGGAAGAACTGGCGCGGCATCAGGGGGTGTTTTCCGTTGTACCACCTCAGGCGTCGGCCATGTCGTTCGTGCGGTTCAATCTACCGATCGCATCCGAGGCGTTCAGCATGCGCCTGTTGCGCGAAAAAGACGTGCTGGTCATTCCGGGGTCGCGGTTCGGGGTCGAGAACCATTTTCGGTTCAGCTCGGCCCTGCCCGAAGATCATCTGCGCAACGGGTTGGCCAAGTTGAATGATCTTACAGGAGACATCCTGAACGGAAGCTGAGAGTTTGCCGCCGAACTGGTGCGAATGGTTCGGTGACATTTCTTTTGCCTTTTTCATACGTGTCGATAGGCTTCGCAAATGGAAGATTCACCTGTGCTTTCCGCCGAAAAACCGCCGCTGGATCACCTAGTCGGGTCCGCGGTGAAAACGCATCGCGCGCTGGCCGGGTTGACTCTGGCCGAATTGTCTCAGCGGTCCGGCGTGTCCACGGCGATGATTTCCAAGATCGAGCGCGGTCAGGTGTCTGCTTCACTGGCGACGCTTGAGGCTCTGGCCGGCGGAATCGGCGTTCCGTTGATCAACTTCTTTGCCGGCACGGTCGAACGCACGGATGTATCATTTGTGGCTGCGGGCGAAGGTGTAACCGTGCAACGGTTGGGCACCGGTTTCGGGCACAGTTACAAGCTGATCGGTCGGGCGGAAGCGAAACATGTCAGTTTCGAGAGTTTCAGCGTTACATTGGAAGGTCCGTTGGACGAACGCCCGCTTTACCAACATCAGGGTGTCGAATTCATCCACGTCACCGCCGGCGAGATGGTCTATGGCTGCGGTGAAGCCGCTTATCACATGCGGCCGGGCGACAGTCTGAGTTTTGATTCAAACGCCACTCATGGGCCGTTGGAGTTGAAAACTGATACAGTCAGCTTTGTCACCGTGGTTGCCAAGGCCGTGTCGGGCGATAATTGAAAAACGCCCGGCGACCAAGCCGGGCGTTAGGGAATCAAGGTGATCCGAGAAAAGTCAGAGACCCCACTTCTTGCGGTTTTCTTCGAAGAACCCTTGCGCCTTTTTGACTTCGATCCAGTTGTTTACATAGTTGATCCACACCTGATCGGCCTGTGGCAGGATCATCGCTATGGGTGACGGCGAACGCGGGCCTGCGTTCTTCACGCGTACCACCGGAAACTTCGCCTCGAGGGTCGAACCTTCGATGTTCGACGTGATGAAGACATCCGCGCGTCCTGCGATTACTTCCTGAAAACCGCGGGCCGGGGCCTCGACCACCTTGATATCTGCGTTCGGGAACCATTCGCGGACACGCTTTTCGAATGTTGTGCCCAGGGTGGTCGCGACTTTTACTCCGGGCTGGTTGATCGAGTCATAACCGTCGAACTTGTCGGCCTTGTCCTTGGTCGTATAGGGGAAGAGTTCCACCGAAATATAGCTGTCGGAAAAACCTGCGACCTTCATGCGCGGCGGCGAAATCGATGCCGATCCGGTCAGGTGATACTTGCCTGCCACCACACCGTTGACCAGTGTTTTCCAGTCGGTGGGGACATATTCGACCTCGACCCCCAGATCGGCGGCCAGCTCGTTCATGATGTCGATGTCGTACCCTTTGTAGCTGTTGGTTGCAGGGTCGCGGAGCGACATGGGATTCCAATCGCCCGTGGTGCCCACCTTGAGCACGCCGGAATCCAGCACCTCGTTCAGTGCAGATTGCGCCTGCGCAGCGCCTGACAAGACAAGTCCAAACGCAGCGGCTGCCGCAGCTTTCCAAAAAGTGTTCATCGGTTTCTCCCGTTGGTGGCGTTTCGACCTTGTGGCCGTATTCTTCATTGATTTAAGCCCAAAGGGAAAGATAACCTCAAGAAAATATTATACTGGGACTAAAACAGGGGCAGTTCATCTTATGCCAGACGCCGCAATCGAACTTGTGGGCGTGAACAAGTGGTTCGACACGTTTCACGTTCTCAAGGACATCAATCTGACGGTCAACAGCGGCGAAAAGGTGGTGATTTGCGGGCCTTCCGGGTCAGGAAAATCCACCGTTGTGCGATGTATCAACCAGTTGGAAAAACATCAGAAAGGAACCATCCGCGTAGATGGGATCGAGTTGACGGATGACGAGAAATCCGTGGCCAGGATCCGGTCCGAGGTTGGAATGGTGTTCCAGCAGTTCAACCTGTTCCCGCATCTGACCGTATTGGAAAACCTGACTTTGGGCCCGATCAAGGCGCGCGGTCTCGGCCGCAAAGAGGCAGAGGAAAAAGCGCGCCACTATCTGGACCGGGTGCACATTCCAGATCAGGCCGACAAAAAGCCCATTCATTTGTCGGGTGGTCAGCAGCAACGCGTCGCCATCGCCCGGTCGCTGTGCATGGAGCCACGTGTGCTGCTGTTTGACGAGCCGACTTCGGCACTGGACCCCGAGATGATCTCGGAAGTGTTGGACGTGATGGTCGAGTTGGCCAATGAGGGGATGACCATGGTGGTTGTCACGCATGAGATGGGGTTTGCCCGAAAGGTGGCCGACAAGATGATCTTCATGGATGCCGGTGAAATCGTCGAAGAAGGCAAGCCCGAACATTTCTTCACCAATCCTCAGTCCGATCGGTGTCGCAAATTCCTGTCCCAGATCCTGCAACACTGAGAGGGGCCGATGAAAAAACTTCTTCTCATTTTGCCTCTGCTTCTTCTGGCAGGCTGTTCGTCGTCGCAGACCTGGGGCTGGTACGTTATCGATCCGACGACGGCCTCGGGTTGGACCAATGTGAAATTCCTGATCTCGGGGATGGGCGCGACGATCCAGATTTCCCTGATCGCCGCCGTTCTGTCGATCGTCATCGGATTGCTGGTCGCCCTGCCGGGATTGTCCGAAAAACGTGGCTGGCGGGTTGTGAACAGGGTTTACGTGGAGTTCATCCGCGCCATTCCCCTGTTGCCGATGCTGTTCTGGGTGTTTTACGGCTTGCCCATCGTGTTTCAGTCGATGGGTCTGAACATCCCCATCGATCCCTTCTGGGGGGCGATCATAACGTTGGCGATTTCAGACAGCGCCTTTACGGCCGAGATCTATCGCGCAGGCATTCAATCCATTGCGCGTGGACAGCGCGAGGCAGCGCAGACCATCGGGCTGAACTATGTGCAGACCATGCGCTATGTGATCCTGCCGCAGGCGATCCGGCGCATTCTGCCGCCTTTGGCAAACCAGTTCATCTACATCGTCAAGATGAGCGCCTTTGCCAGCGTCATCGGGATGCAGGAACTGACCCGCCGGGCGAATGAACTGGTGGTGACGGAATACCGCCCGCTGGAAATCTACACCCTGCTGATTTTCGAATACCTGATCCTGGTTTTGATCATCTCAGCCGGGGTGCGCTGGCTGGAGCGTCGCATGGGCGCGGACGAGCGCGGATAAGGAGTGAAGAAATGAACTGGAAAGATTTCATGGCCGAGACCGAGGCCAATATCGGAACCTTCTCGAAAGAAGTGCCGGAAACCGTGCGCGGCTTTGGCATCATGGGCAAGGCGGCCAAGACTGACGGGGCGCTGAGCGAGAAAACCAAGGAGTTCATGGCGCTCGGCATTGCGATCGCGACCCGCTGCGACAGCTGCATCGGATTCCACGTGCGTTCGCTGGTTCGGCTGGGCGCAACCCGCGCTCAGATGTGCGAGGCATTGGCCATGGCCACCTATATGGGCGGCGGGCCGTCCTATGCCTACAGCGCCAAGGCGCTCAGGGCTTTTGACGAGTTTTCGGAGTAAGAAACATGCGTCCTGATCTGGCCGGAGCAGAGGGGTTTATTCGCAACAGCTGGTACGTCGCCGGACGGTCCGAGGATTTTGGCCGCAGCCTGAGTGCCGTGCGAATGTTGGGCGATGATATCGTAATCTATCGTGACACAGCGGGCAAAGCAATCGCGTTGGAGGACGCTTGCCCGCATAGAAAGCTGCCGCTGTCTCGGGGCACCATCGAAGGGGATCATGTGGTTTGCGGCTATCACGGTCTGACATTCGGCTGCGGCGGTGAATGTGTCAGCGCCCCGACACAGCTGGACAATCCTCCGCGCCGCGCCGCCGTGCATGCATACCCGGCCGAAGACCGCTGGGGGTTTCTTTGGCTGTGGATGGGGGACCCGGACAAAGCCAGCACAGACGACATCATCGACATCCCCAATTTCGACAACCCGTCCTGGGGCAAGACCCGGACCGGTGCGATGGAGATGGCGTGCCATTACCTTTACATTATCGACAACCTGCTGGATCCAAGCCATGTGGCCTGGGTGCATCTGACCTCGTTTGCCGGGGCGGGAACCGACAACCGCCCGCTGGATCTTGAAGAAACCGAAACCGGCGTCATAGTTTCGCGCTGGATCGCGGATGAACCCGCGCCGCCCTACTATGCGCCGATACTGTCGTTCGGGCCAAGCTGCGACCGCAAGCAGCATTACGAATGCCGTCTGCCGTCCACTGCGATCAACATGTCCATTTACACTCCGGCCGGAGAAGGCGGGGCGGATCGGCCGATTTCGCCCAATGCCTTTGTCAATATTTCGTACAACTTCATCACACCGGTCGATGCGGAAACATCGCGGTATTTCTGGTTCCAGCACCGCAACATGCACGCGGATGACACAGCCATGTCGCAGCGTATGTTCGAAGGCGCGGTCATGGCCTTCAACGAGGACAAAGAGGTTCTGGAACACGTTCAAACCGGCATGGCGCGGCGCAAGACCGGCTATATCAACCTCGGGCTGGACGCGGGCGCGATGCGGTTCCGCGCGCGGGTTGCAAAGCTGATCGCACAGCAGGCCGGCTGATCATCAGGCCGACAAGCGCCCGTTCGCGCCCTGGCCCACGTGTCGGGCCGGGGCGTCGAACACCGCTTTGATGCAGGGATACCGGTCGAGAATTTCAGCCCCACCGGGCAACAGATCGGCCCGGAGAACACCGGCATCCCAGATCGAAACACCATCCACGCGGATCGTCGGGTCCAGCACGTTCAGTGAAATCTCACCCGGCGCATAATGCCCGCATGTGTGAAAGTGCAGCAGGCGTGGATTGCCAAAGGCCGACCCGCTCCAACGTTCAAAATTGCTTCGCGCCGGGGTCGTGTAGGCGCAGCCCGGGTGGATGCCTGCGTGCCAGGAATGCATGGTCAGGGGGTCAAGGTCGAACATCTTGCCGACTTTTTCGTAATGCATCTGCGCGCAATGCACATCCATGGGATGGCCCTCAAAGCCGGTCAGGCGGTTGTTTTCGAACCGTATGGTCAGCGGTTCGCGCAGGTCGCAGCCGTATGGTTCGTAGAATTTCGAACCGGTGCCGACCAGAAACCCGTCCTGAACCAGCACGCCGGAAAACCCCTGCGCGGGAACCGGGGCAAAGACCGACATCGGAAAACGCGCCACGCTGACATCCGCTGCACCTGCTGGGGGGAAGGCGGCGCCGGGGCCCGCGAAGTCGGTGCCCAATGGGCAGGTCACGTGGATGTACCCGGCATTGGCCAGCAGCCGGTTGACCGCGTTTTTCAATTCAACGAACCCGGTGTAGTTGGCGCGCCCGAAACCCGAGGCCAGCATTCCGGCGTCCAGCGCATATGACATGATGGGCCGAACGTCCCTCATTCCTGCGTCGAAACGAATCTGATCGCCGGTGCGGGACAGAAACAAGGTGCGATCCGCCATCTCCATCGCCGTTTTCAAATCCGCTGGCAGCGATGAACCCATGGGATCGAATGCGAGGGTTCGAACTGCGGTCTTGATCCGGTTTTCCCGGGCGCAGTCCACGATAGCCTCAGTGATCTCGGCATCGTAATACCCGTTGGCCGCATCTTCGCAGACCACAAGCAACTGGTCGCCCGCCGCCAGGCCGCCGCATCTGAACAACAGGTTTTCGGCACCTGCCATAAGCTCTGGACTGTGCATTCGCGTTGATCCTCAACAAAATCCCCCGCGCTGGTATTTTACATCTTTCACGTTTCCGTGATCCAGAAAAAATTTCATCTTAAGAAAAAAATTAACTGACATGCCTGTGGGCTTTGTACATAAGCTGAGCCCGAACAAGACAGGAGACACAGCAATGAGCGCTTGGATCGAGATGATCTCGGACGACAAGGCCGAGGGCCGCCTGAAAGAGCTGCTGGACAAGGCCCGCACCCCTCATGGCACCGTGGATACGGTCATGCGTGTGCATTCATTGCGGCCCGAAACGATGAACGGGCATGTGACGCTGTACCGTTCGGTCCTGCATTCCGATGACAACCAGTTGCCATTCTGGTTCCTCGAAGTTGTCGCCAGCTATACTTCGATCCTGAACGATTGCACCTATTCACTGACCCATCACTTCATGAACGTGCGCAACCTGCTTAAGGATCAGCCGCGCAGTGACCGGATTTTCGTCGCGCTCAAGGCGCATCGGCCCGAGGATGAATTCGAGGGCAAGGAACTGGCGCTGCTGCGCTATGCCGCCAAGCTGACGACGGATGTTGGCAAAATGGTCAAGTCCGACTTCGAAGCGCTCAAGATTGCTGGCTGTGAGGATGGCGAGATCCTGGAGGTCAATCAGGTCTGCGCCTATTTCAATTATTCAAATCGGTTGCTGAACGGGTTGGGTGCAACGACCGAGAATGATGTGATCGGCTATTACAAGGGTGACGACTGACGGGTTGCGCCGGGTCTGGCCTTCGTGCCGAGGAACATCGTTTTGGGCGGGTCAGCCTGTTGTTTCAGGCTGAGGCGGTTTCACGCCCCACGTGTTTTCTTCGGCTGTTTTGCGGATGATCGCGCCGATCTTCAACAGGTTTTCGCTGAGCGGGTTGGTCTTTCGCCAGATCAGACCAATCGTCCGCGTCGGCGGCGTGTCCTGAAACCGGGCAATGGACACATCCGCGGATCGGGTTTCCAGCCCGACCGCCATTTCCGGTATCAGGGTCACACCGATGCCGGCGCCGACCATCTGAACCAGTGTGGAAAGCGAACTGCCCTCCATGATGTGCTGCGGTTCGATGTTGCGGATTGAACAGAAGGACAGGGCCTGATCCCTGAAGCAATGCCCCTCTTCCAGCAACAGCAGGCGCATGGTTCTGAGCTGCGAGGAACTTGGCATCGGCAGGTTGGCATCCTGCGCCGGGCGAACCAGCAGAAAATCTTCGTTGAACAGCGAGAACTCTCGGAGGTTGGGTTCCGAGACGGGCAGGGCAACGACACCGAAATCCAGTTTCGAATCCAGTATTTCACCGATCAACGTCTTGGTTATCGTTTCCTTGGGTTCGATAGTCAGTTGTGGGAAACGCTGCGACAGAGCTTTGATGATCGAGGGCAGCAGATAGGGTGCGACCGTGGGAATGACCCCGATTCTGATGCGGCCGGACAAGGGGCCTGAGGGAGATTGCACCAATTTCCCCAAATCCTCGACCCGGGTCAGGATTTCGCGGCCATGTTTCAGCACGTCTTCGCCAAGTGCAGTCAGGCGGGTTTGCCGGGCCGCGCGTTCGACCAGCGGCCCACCCATAATTGCCTCCAGCTCTTTGATTTGTATGGAAAGCGCAGGCTGCGATATCGCACTGGCCGCGGCGGCCTTGCCAAAGTGGCCGTGCGTGGCGAGCGCCTCGAAATAGCGCAGGTGTTTGAGGGTGAGTGCTTTCATATGAAAAATTAATCACAATGATAGAAATTACAAATTTCCAATTATCGAAGCCGTGGGGTACGAGTCAAGATATCTGAACCCCTAGGTAAATACTCAGGAGATTTACAATGGATGGTACCCCCCACAATCACCAATCCGGCGGCTGCCCTGTCATGCATGGCGGCAATACTGGAACGGGCAATTCCGTCACCAAGTGGTGGCCGGATGCGCTGAACCTGGACATTCTGAGCCAGCACGACACGCGCACCAACCCGATGGATGCGGATTACAATCACCGAGAAGCGGTCAAGGGGCTGGACTTCAAGGCGGTTCGTGCCGATGTCGAGGCGTTGCTGACCGACAGCCAGGACTGGTGGCCGGCTGACTGGGGTCACTATGGCGGGCTGATGATCCGTCTGGCGTGGCACTCGGCGGGGTCTTACCGTCTGGGGGATGGTCGAGGTGGCGCCGGTTCGGGCAACATCCGGTTCGCGCCGCTGAATTCATGGCCGGACAATGCAAGCCTGGACAAAGCCCGCCGTCTGCTGTGGCCGGTGAAAAAGAAATACGGCAACGCGCTGTCCTGGGCCGATCTGATCGTTCTGTCGGGCACGGTGGCGTATGAATCCATGGGATTGAAGACCTTTGGTTTCGGCTTTGGTCGCGAAGACATCTGGGGCCCCGAGAAAGATGTTTACTGGGGTTCTGAAAACCAGTGGCTGGCCCCGTCCGAGAACCGCTATGGCGATCTGGAAACCCCCGGCACGCTGGAAAACCCTCTGGGTGCGGTGCATATGGGACTGATCTATGTGAACCCCGAAGGCGTGAACGGCAATCCGGATCCGGCCAAAACCGCGATGCATATCCGTGAAACCTTTGCGCGTATGGCGATGAATGACGAAGAGACCGCGGCATTGACCTGCGGGGGCCATACCGTCGGCAAAGCCCATGGTGCGATGCCCGGCGACAATATCGGCGCCGAGCCCGAAGCCTGCCCGGCGTCCAGCCAGGGGCTGGGATGGGAAAACCCTGATCAGAACGGCAAAGCGGCCAACGCCTTTACCTCGGGGATCGAAGGGGCGTGGACGAAAGAGCCGTTGAAATTTGACATGGGCTATTTCGACTACCTGTTCGGCTACGAGTGGGAACTGGGCAAATCACCCGCAGGTGCCCATCAGTGGCAGCCCGTCGACATGCCCGAAGACGAAAAGCCGGTCGACCCGACCGACCCCACCGTTCGTCGCATGCCGATGATGACCGATGCGGATATGGCGATGAAGGTCGACCCGACCTACAACGCGATCTGTCAGAAATTCATGGCGGATCCGGACTATTTTGCCGATACATTTGCACGTGCCTGGTTCAAGTTGACTCACCGCGACATGGGTCCGCGCGTCAACTATTATGGCCCGGACGTGCCGTCGGAAGATCTGATCTGGCAGGATCCGTTCCCGGCTGGTTCGACAGATTACGACATAGATGCCGTCAAGGCCAAGATCGCAGACAGTGGCCTGACCATCGCCGAGATGATCACCACCGCCTGGGACAGTGCCCGAACCTTCCGCGGGTCGGACAAGCGCGGCGGCGCAAATGGCGCGCGCATCCGACTGGCGCCGCAAAAGGACTGGGCAGGCAACGAGCCCGAACGTCTGGCGAAAGTGCTGGGTGTGCTGGAGCCGATCGCGGCGGAAACCGGTGCCTCGGTTGCCGACGTGATCGTTCTGGCGGGCAATGTCGGGTTGGAGCAGGCGATCAACGCCGCAGGCTTTGACGTGGCGGTTCCGTTCTCGGCCGGTCGCGGCGACGCGTCGATCGAGCAGACCGATGTGGACAGCTTCTCGGTACTTGAGCCGCTGGCGGACGGGTTCCGCAACTGGCAGCTGAAGGAATACGCGGTCTCGCCAGAGGCGATGATGCTGGATCGCGCGCAACTGCTGGGTCTGACCGCGGCCGAGATGACCGTTCTGGTCGGTGGTCTGCGTGTGCTGGGTGCCAACCATGGCGGATCGCCGCATGGCGTCTTCACCGACCGGTTAGGCCAGCTGACAACCGACTTTTTCGTCAACCTGACGGATATGTCGCTGAGTTGGCATCCGGTTGGCGGAGGCACCTATGAGCTGCGCGACCGCGCCTCGGGTGAGGTCAAGTTCACCGCAACCAGCGCTGATCTGGTCTTCGGATCGAACTCGATCCTGCGCAGCTATGCTGAGGTCTACGCTCAGGACGACAATGCCGAGAAGTTCGTGCGCGACTTTGTGGCGGCATGGACCAAGATCATGAACAACGACCGGTTCGATCTGGTTGCCTGAAACATATAGTAAATCAGGCGGGGACACCCTCGCCTGATTTTCTTTTCAGGGGGTGCATCCGCTGATCCCCGCTTTGCCGAGACTCACTCACACAGTCATGAAGAGATCTTTGTATCGGTCACGCAGAATGTTCTTTTGAACCTTGCCCATCGTGTTGCGGGGCAACTCATCCAGAACGATCAGCTTGCGCGGATGCTTGAACCGGGCCAGACCTTCGCGGACCGCGACCGTTATCGCCTCCGGATCAGGGGTCTGGCCGGGCTCTGCCACGATGACACCAACAACCGTTTCACCGAAATCGGGATGTGGCACGCCGATCACGGCGCTTTCCAGAACACCGGGTTGATCATCGAGAACCATCTCGATCTCTTTTGGGTAGATGTTGTAGCCGCCCGAAATGATCAGATCCTTGTTGCGACCGACGATATGGACGTACCCATCCTCGTCGATGCGGCCCAGATCACCGGTGATGAAAAAGCCGTTGTCGCGCAGTTCGGCAGCGGTTTTTTCAGGCATCTGCCAATACCCTTTGAAGACGTTGGGCCCGCGCACTTCAATTGTGCCGATCTCGCCCGCAGGCAGGGTATTGCCGTCTGAATCACAGATCTTCAGTTCGACCCCGGGCAGCGGGTGCCCGACCGTTCCGGCGCGCCGCTCGCCGTCATACGGGTTTGACGTGTTCATGTTGGTTTCAGTCATGCCATAGCGTTCAAGGATGCGATGCCCCGTTCGTTTTTCGAACTGCGCATGGGTTTCCGCCCGCAGCGGTGCCGATCCGGAAACGAACAGGCGAATATGGGTGGCCAGTTCCCTGGTAAAACGCGGGTCGTCCAACAGGCGCGTATAGAAGGTTGGGACGCCCATCATCGACGTGGCAAAGGGCAAATTGTCGATGATCTGGTCCAGATCGAACTTGGGCAGCCAGATCATGCATCCACCCGTGGCCAGCATGATATTGGTCGCGACGAACAGCCCGTGGGTGTGAAAGATCGGCAGGGCATGCAGCAGCACATCCTGCGAGTTGAAGCGCCATTCCCTGACCAGTGTCCGGGCATTCGACAGCAGGTTGTTCTGGGTCAGCATGGCCCCCTTGGACCGGCCTGTGGTTCCCGATGTATAGAGGAACGCAGCCAGGTCCTCGCCATCGCGGGGGACGGTTTCGAAACGTGTCGGCATGGTCGCGGCCAGATCTGACAGAGACCCGCTGCCATCCGCGTTCAGCGTCTCTACCCGGGCGCCCAGCTGCGCGCCGACAGGGGTGAGTTTTTCCTCACTTTCGGTGTCGCAGATAATCAGCGCGGCCCCGCTGTTTTCAATGAAATAGGTCAATTCATCGACCGTGTAGGCGGTATTCAGGGGCAGGAACACCAGACCGGCCTGGGCGCAGGCAGCATAAAGCGCCAGCGCCTCGGGTGACTTCTCAACCTGCGCCGCAACGCGATCACCGGGATTCAGGCCCAGATGCTTGGCCACATGTGCAATCTGCGCCGCTTTGCCGAGAAAGTCCTGATGGGAAATCGTTGTCCCGTCCAGCAGCCGCAAAAAAGGTGTGCCTTTGCCAGCATGAATGCCGAACAGGCCGTCATAGAGGGGGTTGGCCATCAGGTTTACCTTTCTTGAAGTATGGAGAGAGAGGTGGATGCAGCGAGGAAATGGATCTCGAATGAGGCGATCATCTCATGGGTATTGGCGAATTGTTCGTGGTATTGGGCAACACGGGTCAATTCATACAGGTAGTTGACCATGGTGCCAACGGATCGGGCCGTGATTGCGTTGCCATGAACCGATTGATCAAAAGCACTGTTACCCAAATGAAACTGTGCAATTGGATCCGGGGGCATGTGCCTCCGTCCCCTGTCGCTTGGCAGTTACAACCGCCGACACCCTGCTGCGCATCGTGCTTTCAGAGTATCGGCGGGTGTCGACTGATTTCCCTATGAGAAGTGTTCCGGCAGCAAGGCATCCGGCAGGTTCTGATAGCAGACAGGACGCAGGAAACGTCGGATCGACAATGTGCCCACGGATGTGGCGCCGAAATTGGTCGAAGCCGGGTAGGGGCCGCCATGGACCATGCTGTCACATACCTCGACCCCCGTGGGGAAGCCGTTGGCCAATACGCGTCCGGCTTTGCGTTCAAGGATCGGCAGCAGGGATCGCGCCATGCCGATGTCTTCCTCGTCCATATGCAGGGTGCAGGTCAGCTGCCCGTGCAATCCGCGCGCGACGTCGCGCATTTCGTCGGGTGTCTCGGCGGTCACGATGATGCCCAGCGGGCCAAACACCTCTTCCGCGAGGGTTTCGTTGGCCAGCCATGTCGCGGCGCTTGTTTGGTAAAGGAAGGGGGTTGCGTTGCGCTGATCGCATGTCGAAGCCAGAACCTCGTGAACGCCAGCGGTTTCAGCAACACGGGCCTGACCGTTGCGATAGGCGTCGGCGATGCCGTCGGTCAGCATGGTCTGCGCCGGAACTTCGGTCAATGCGGCCTGTGCGATCTCGGCGAAACGGTCCGTTGCTTCACCTGCCACCATCACGACGACGCCCGGGTTGGTGCAGAACTGACCTGCGCCCATCGTCAGCGAGCCGGCCCAGCCTTTGGCGATGTCTTCACCCCGGTTTGCCAGTGCCGCATCCAGAATGAACATGGGGTTGACCGATCCAAGCTCACCAAAAAACGGAATCGGTTCGGGGCGTGCGGCGCACAGATCGAACAGGGCGCGACCGCCCGCAAGCGATCCGGTGAACCCGACCGCCTTGATCAGAGGGTGTTGCACCAAGGCTGAACCCACAGCCGGGCCGCCGTCCTGGATCAGGCTGAAAACACCGGGATGAATGTTGCACCGGCGGGTGGCTGCGAGGATTGCTTCGGCGATGATTTCGCCGGTGCCCGGGTGGGCGCCGTGGCCTTTGACGACAACCGGGCAGCCGGCAGCCAATGCGGCGGCGGTGTCCCCCCCGGCGGTGGAAAATGCCAGCGGGAAATTTGATGCGCCGAACACCGCGACCGGGCCGATCGGGCGCTGGATCATCTTCAGATCGGGCCGGGGCAGGGGCGCACGGTTCGGCAGCGCGCTGTCGTGGCGCCGGTCCAGATAATCGCCGCTGAGGATATGCGTTGCAAACAGCCTCAGCTGCCCCGACGTGCGGCCCCGCTCACCTTGCAGCCGAGCCTCGGGCAGGCCGGTTTCCTGAGTGCCAATCTCGGTAATTGCATCGGCGCGCGCTTCGATCTCGTCGGCAATGGCGTTCAGAAAGGCGGCGCGTTCTTCCCGAGAGGAATAACCATAACTCCAAAACGCCTCTTCTGCGGCCTGCGCAGCGGCGTCGACGTCTGAAATCCGACCTTTCGAAAAGTCATGCGATGGCCCATGTGCGGGTTGTGACGCAAAGAAATCGTCACCAGCAAGCCAGTTGCCGGCGATCAGGTGCTTGCCATGCGGAGTAAAGGTCATTTGGGCCTCGTATTTCGGGATGTCCAGATTTATGGATAATGTATCCAAAATAACGGGACATGCAAGACCGCCCTAGGGTTCGTCTGTCCCGCGCTTCGAGGCGATCATTTCCAGAAGCTGTTCCTTGGTCCGGCGAATATGCTGCGTCAAGACCTCGCAGGCTTTGTCCACATTGCCTTCCTGCGCCAGCCGCAACAGATCACGATGTTCCTTTTTTGCGGGTTCGCGCTGTTTCATCACGCTCAGGTGCATCCTTACATAACGATCCGATTGCAGGTTGACGCGGTCCAGCAATTCATTGGTCAGCTTCCGCTGTGACGCCGCATAAAGCGCCGAGTGATATTGATAGTTCAATATCCCCCACTTGCCGACGTCATTTTCGTCATATGACGCTTCCATCTGCCTGAGAATCTCGTCGCAACGCGCAAATTCCCTCGGGCCCATATTCGGGATGGCCCGGCGAAACAGATCCACTTCGATCAGGATGCGAAGATCGAAAATTTCACCGATTTCGTCGAGGGAGTGCTTGGTCACCGAGCCGCCGCGATTGTTGGCCCATTGCACCAGACCTTCGGCATTCAGGCGCTTCAGCGCCTCGCGGATCGGCATGCGCGAGACATCATATTCCTCGGCCAGAGCTTCCTGCCGGATCGTCTCACCTTCGGCAAGTTCGCCGCTCAGGATACGTTCACGCAGATCATTTGCGATGACGTCCGGTAGGCTTTGTTTCGTGATCGCGCGTTTCCCTGCCATGTCCAATATCCCGCCACGGTTTTTTGGATACAATTACCCGTAATCATCGACTTTTCCAAGCCGAACTTGGATTTCGACCCATGTTCGACCCATGCCCGAGATCTGGAAAAGCCTGAATCTGGTTATGAATCCGTAACCAGCCCGCGTATCTTCAGGCTTTTCCGTCTCTGAATAATGTGTTTGCCGACATCAGACACCCCAGGTGTCAGACAGGCGATACCCACCGGGCCACGGGTCGTCAGGGTCCAACATGTGCTGATGTATTCCGGTGATCCAACCGCGACCGCTGATTTCAGGAACGATTGCCGGGCGGCCACCTATCTGCACAGTGTCAAGGATCCGACCGGTAAATCGTGATCCGATGATCGAAACCGCGTCGAAGGTCTGGCCGGGTTTCATCACCCCCTTGGCCGCCATCAGCGCCATGCGGGCAGACACCGCGGTACCCGTTGGTGAACGGTCAACCTTACCCGGCTGGATCGCCACGGCGGACTTGCCGCTTAGACCGGTTTCCGTCTCGCTCAGCGGGCCGCAAAAGGCGCAGAACGATATATGATCCCAGTCCGGGTTCTCGGGATGAGAGAACCCAAGCTGTTCATTGGCGGCGTTCGTGATCTTTACCCCCAACCGGGCTATGTCGCGGGCCTCGTTGTCGACGATTGCAAACCCAAGCGTCTGCGCATCGACGACCACGAAGCTGTCGCCGCCATAAGCGGTATCTACCGTGATCGTGCCCAGTCCGGATACCTCAAGCGGGACCGACAGCTTGTCGGCAAAGCTGGGCAGGTTCTGGACGAAGATGCGCCGCGCCTTGCCATCGCGGCATTCCGCACGCACCCGGACCAGCCCGCCCGGTGCCTCGAGCACCATATGGGTTTCCGGCTCTTTCATCGGAATGATCCCGCCATCCAGCAACACGGTTGAGACACAGATCGAGTTGGACCCCGACATGGGCGGCGTGTCTTCGGGTTCCATGATGATCCAGGCGGCGTCCGCCTCGGGGTGTTTTGGCGGAACCAGAAGGTTGACATGCCGGAACACACCGCCGCGCGGCTCGTTGAGAACAAAGTTGCGCAGTGTCTGGTCCTGCGCAATGAAGCTTCGCTGATCCCAGAGAGTGTCGCCCGGCGGTGGGGCGACACCTCCGACGATGACATCTCCAACCTCACCTTCGGCATGGGCCGAGATCACATGTATGGTTTTGCTGCTGCGCATGTTTACCTCAGCTATATTGCGCGACAGGGGCATCCAGCGCGTCGAAGATCGGTGTGACGCCCAGACCGGGACGATCTGCTGCGGTCATCCGGCCATTGACACGCTTTGGCGCACCTTCGGCGATGTCCACGGTACCATAGGAATTGAAATCGGTGGCCGAGAACGTGAACTCGGACGGTGTCGACCGCGCCAGATGAGCGATGGCGGCGGTGGTGATATCGCCCCCCCAGGTGTCTTCGATGGTCATCGGGATACCATGTGCGACGCAAAGATCGCGCATCAGCCTGGCTTTGCTCAAACCTCCTACCTTTGAGATTTTCAGGTTGATCACGTCCATGGCGTCGTCGGCAATGCCGCGGACCAATGTGTTGGGCGTGTCGATGACCTCATCCATCACGAAGGGCAGCGCGGTGCGCCGGCGGATCGACACGCATTCCTCATAAGTCAAACAGGGTTGTTCCACATAGACATCCATGCCCGCGATGGCGCCTACGACACGCGCGGCCTCGTGCCGGGTCCAGCCGGTGTTGGCATCTGCCACCAGCAGGTCGGTCTTTTTCAGAACCGCGCGGGTGGCGTGAATGCGGTCGATGTCGTCATTGGCGTCGCCGCCCACTTTCAGTTGAAACTTCGTATAGCCTTCGGCCGCATAACCTTCGATCTTTTGCGCCATGATGTCCGGTGCTTCCTGGCTGATCGCGCGATACAGCACCACGTCCTGTTGCGCGTCGCCGCCCAACAGGGTGTAAAGGGGTTGTCCGGTCGCCTTGCCCAGCAGATCCCAGCAGGCGATATCAACAGGCGCCTTGGCATAGGGGTGGCCACGCAGGGCGCCATCCATGGTGCGATTGATCTGGCCGATATTCAGCGGATCCTGCCCGATCAGATGTGGCGACAATTCCGCCAGCCCGGCCCTGACGCCCATTGCAAAGGACGGAAGATAAGCCGATCCCAGCGGGCAGCATTCGGCAT
Source organism: Ruegeria sp. HKCCA5463 (assembly GCF_013034175.1). Taxonomy (NCBI): domain Bacteria; kingdom Pseudomonadati; phylum Pseudomonadota; class Alphaproteobacteria; order Rhodobacterales; family Roseobacteraceae; genus Ruegeria; species Ruegeria sp. HKCCA5463. The sequence continues at coordinate 205,038 of NZ_WQFL01000004.1, read as the reverse complement.
ACCCCTTGAGACCTTCATCCGTGATGATCTCGAGAACGGTGCTGTCGAAGACTTCGACATAGTTGCCATTGGACCAGCTATAGCGACCTTCCTTCAGCGGCAGATCCACCTGATATACGTTCAGTGCAGTGATTTTCATGTGGTGTTCTCCTGATCAGAAGCGTGTGGATGCGTAAGGCTTCATGTCGAGCGCGGGCTTTGTGTTCGTGACCAGATCCGCGACCAGTTCCGCCGTGCCTGCGGATTGCGTCAAGCCCAGATGGCCATGTCCGAAGGCGTAGAACACCTGTGACGCACGGGCCGAGCGGTCGATCACCGGCAAACTGTCGGGAAGCGACGGCCGGAAGCCCATCCATTGCGTGCCGCCTTCCAAATTCAGGCCAGGCATGAAGCGACCGGCCTTTGCCAGCAACGTGTCGGCGCGTTTGTAATTGGGTGGCAGTTCCAGCCCGCCCAACTCGACCGCGCCTCCGATGCGCACACCGCCGTTGATCCGAGTCACCACGAACCCGTGTCCCCCGAATGTCAGATGGGTGCGCAGGTCAAAGGCCCCTTCGGGCAGGGTGGTGTTGTATCCGCGCTCGGTTTCAAGAGGGATGCGATCGCCTAGGGTTTTCGCGAGTTGGTGAGACCAGGCCCCGGCGGCCACGATCACCTGTCTTGCTTCAATTTCACCGATCGAAGTCGTCAGGCGAACGCCCGAATCCATCGGTGCGAGCGCGTTGATTGCCGCGATTTCAACCTGACCGCCGCGGGCGGTGAACCGGGTGGCCAAATGTCTTGCCCAGCTGGCCGGATCGACCGTGTTCATCCAGGTGGGCGTAAAACCCGCATGGGTAAATCGTCGGTCAAGCCCGGGCTGGATTTCCGCAATCGCGTCGGGGTTGTCCAGCAGGTCAAAGGGGATGCCGTGATCCTTGCGCCTGTCCCATGTGGGCCGACTGGCGCGGAATTCTGCTTCACCCTCGAACACCTGCAACTGGCCGTCGCGTTGCATCAGCGCTTCGCCATCGACATCCGCGATCTGGCGTTCCAGCGCCGCGCGGCTGTGATCCATCAAAGCAGCCTGCGCAGACAAGGCCGCAGCATAGCGATCCTGCCAACTGGCCCGCCAGAACCGCAGCATCCACGGCGCGATGTTCAAAGCGTAAGAAGGAGGAATTGAAAGTGGACCCAGCGGGTCAAACAGCCATTTCGGAGCCTTGCGCATGATCCCGGGGGTGGCCAATGGCACGATGTCGGTAAAGGCAAAGGCTCCGGCGTTGCCCTTCGAGGCACCGGCTCCTACGCCTTCGCGATCCAGCACCAGCACGCGCCGGCCGCGTTTTTGCAATTCAAGTGCGGTGCTGATGCCGATGATACCGGCACCGATCACAACGATATCCGTCGGGTTGTCTTGCAGCATGGCCAGATCTTCTCAAACTGTGGCTTGGTTCCGGGGGCTGGATTGCGCCAGTCCCCGATAGTTTTGTCAAAGAAGGATCCCACCGCGGAACGGATCGTTTTGCGCGAAAAACAATGTGCCCTCGGCCATGATATGCGCCTGCCCGGTCAGGGTCGGAATGATGCCGCCATTGGGACCAGGCTGAAAGCTCAGCCGGTAAGAGCTGCCGATCACGCTTTCCTGCACGATCTCTTGCCCCGGAACCAGAACCCCATCCGCCGCCAGACAGGCCAGACGCGCAGAACTGCCGGTCCCGCACGGGGATCGGTCATATTGATCGTCCGGGCACAGGACGAAATTCCTGCTGTGAACGTCTTTGTCCGGGGATTTGTCCTGCAAGATCACGTGGTCCACCGGTTCCCCGTTTTCGCCACGCACGTTCTGGTCGATGCAGGCTTTGCGAATTGCAATGGTCAGATCGGTGAGGGCACGGATGTTGCCGGGCGTCACGTCCATCGGGCTGGGATCGACAATGAAGAACCAGTTGCCACCATAGGCCAGATCGCCGGTCACTTTTCCATGGCCTTCGACGTCAACCGACACCGAAGCCTTGACCCGGCGGCTTTCGATATTGGTGACGCGCACCGTATTGGCGTCCAACAGGTCAACCGAGATGACGCCGGCCGGCGTTTCGACCCTGTGCGTCCCCGGACCGATCTGGCCCAGATGGGCCAGAGTGACCCCAAGGCCGATGGTGCCATGACCGCACATGCCCAGAACGGCGTCGGCATCGAAATAGATCACGCCGGTTTCGCAGCCAGACGTTTCCGGGGCCACCAGAAGCGCCCCGACCATGCCGGGTTGACCGCGTGGTTCCAGAAGGACCGATTTGTAGAATTCCTTGTGCTCGGTGGCCAGGCGTTGCGCGCGCTCGACCAGCGGGCCCGACCCCAGATCGGGGCCGCCGTTCAGGATGACCCGCGTGGGCATGCCTCCGGTGTGGCTGTCGATCACATGCATTCAGCGATGACCCCGCCCTGGCTGGACCAGTCGGCAAACCAGGTGCGGAACAGTTTGTATTGCTGTTCGCAATAATTGCGCTGGGCATCCGTCAGCTCGTCGGTTTCGTTGAAGTGCAAGCGGTATTCCTCTTCACCGTTCAGGACCAGCAGGTGCTTGTAGTACAGCACCAGATCGGTGCCTTCGTCAAAGCTGGCCAGCACGCCAAAGGCTTCTTCAAGCTCGCGCGCGCGCAGGCGCGCTTCGGCATGGCCCGCCGCCGCCTTCTGGCACAGGGCGGCCAGCAGCAGTGCCTCTTTGGGCAGGGCAGTGCCGATACCGGTAATCGAACCCGTGGCGCCGCAGTTGACGAAGCCATGATAAACCTCGGTGTCCACGCCCACCATCAGCGTGACCTGATCATCCTTCGAGGTGATGTGTTCCGCGGCGTAGCGCAGGTCGCCTTTGCCTCCGAATTCCTTGAACCCGACAAGGTTCGGATGATCTGCACGCAATTCCAGGAACAAATCGGCGCGGGTGGCGAAGCCGTAAACGGGGCTGTTGTAAATGATGGCCGGAATATCCGGCGCGGCTGACAGGATTGCCTTGAAGTGGTTGCGCTGTGCCGGGATGGACGATCCGCGCGACAGCACACGTGGGATGACCATAAGCCCTGCCGCGCCGACCTTTTGCGCATGTGCAGCCAGCGCCACGGCAGATTTCGAGTTTATCGCACCGGTGCCGACGACGACAGGAAGGCCGGCGTCGATCAGGCGTTCGACACCTTGCATGCGTTCGGCATCCGACAGCAACGGCCAGTCGCCCATCGAGCCGCAATACACCACGGCCGACATGCCGGCCTCGATCATTTCCTTGCCCTTTTTCACCAGGGCATCGAAATCCGGAGTCCGGTCGGCTTTGCACGGGGTCATCAGGGCTGGCATGGTGCCGGTAAAGATATTCTTGGACATGAAGGTGATTTTCCTCGTTGTTTCAGGGGGCCAGTGCACTCAGCGCACGTTGGCCAGGAATTTACGGGTGTGTTCGGATTGCGCATCACCGAATATCTGCCCGGGCGGACCGATCTCTTCCATCACGCCCTGATGGAAGAAAGCAACCCGGTCCGACACATCGCGTGCGAAACCCATCTCGTGCGTGACACAGATCATGGTCATCCCTTCTTCGGCCAAAAGGCGCATCGTGTCGAGAACCTCGCCCACCAGTTCGGGATCCAACGCTGACGTCGCCTCATCAAACAGCATGTATTCCGGCTCCATCGCCAGCGCGCGGGCGATGGCCAGACGCTGTTGCTGGCCACCCGAAAGGGCAGATGGGTAGACGTCGAGCTTTTCGCCCAGGCCAACATGGGTCAGTTGGCGGGCGGCGATATCGCGGGCTTCTGATTTTGACAGTCCTTTGACGATCTTGGGGGCCAGCGCGACGTTTTCCAATGCGGTCAGGTGGGGAAAGCTGTTCCATTGCTGAAACACCATTCCCAGCTTTGTGCGCAGCTTGTTGATATCGGTGCCTTTGGCATGAACATCTGTGCCATCCACTATGACCGAGCCTTGCTGGATCGGTTCCAGCCCGTTGATGCAATACAGCAGGGTCGATTTACCGGAGCCCGATGCGCCGATCACCGACAGCACCTCTCCTTTCTGCACATCTAGATCGATGCCCTTCAGCACATGCAACGCGCCGAAGTACTTGTGCAGGTCGCGAATTTCGATCATTGGGCCCACCTTTTTTCAAGAGACGCGGAATAGCGCGAAATCGGATAGCTGAGCGCGAAATAGAACGCGCCTGCGATTGTCAGGATCAGGAAAGGTTCCTGCGTCCGGGTGATCAGGATCTGACTGGCCTTGAGCAGTTCGACATAGCCCAGCACCGAAACCAACGCGCTGTCTTTCATCACTCCCAATGCGACACCGACCCAGGCCGGGAACACCGCGCGCCCGCCAATCGGGAAGACGACATAGCGCAGATCCTGCCAATAGGTCATGCCCAGACTGCGCGCGGCACGGCGCATCGGCGCACCGACGGCCTCGATCCCGCCGCGTGCGACATTCGCAACCAAGGCGGCCGTGTAGATCGACAGGATCACCACGCCCGAGGCGAACGGATCCAGATTGAGCCCGACAATGGGCGCAAAGTTGTAGAACAGCACCAGTTGGATGATCAGCGGGACGGAACGGAAAACATCCAGAAACGGGGCCACTGTGAAGGCTGCGGCCAGCTTGCCCTCGTACAGGATCCACCCGCATACCACGCCAAGAAGCGTTCCGATGGATATCGACAGAACCGAAATCCAGAGTGTCCGCAGGGCCGCTTCGCCCAGAAACCACAGATCATTGATGGTGAAGCCGCTGAAAAAGCTGACAGTGGGTTCCATCCGAGCGTCCTTCAGTAGCGAAAGAGCCGGGTCGCCAGCAGGCGTGAGGCTCCGAGAATGATTTTGACGATCACGTAGTAGATGATCGCGGTGACGGCGAAATATTCAAAGATGCGGAAGGTGCGCGAGGCAAAGAACTGCGTCTCGCCTGACAGCTCGCGGAAACCGACCAGCATGCCCAGCGAGGACATGAGTACGGCCCAGACCATCTGATTGGTGATCGGGTGATAGACGATGCGAAACACCTGCGGGATCACCACGCGTGTGTAAGCCTGCCACGCGGTCATGCCCAGAGAACGAGAGGCCCGCAGTTGCGTCTCGGGGACGGCCTGGAAACCTCCGCGAAAGTTTTCGGCCAGATAGCCGGCGCAATTGAAGGTCAAACCCGCCAGCACGATGAAGTAAGGCGACAGGTGTAGGCCGAATGCGCCAAGCCCGAAGCCGAAAAAGAACAGCTGAAACAGGGCGGGCGTGTTTCGGGCCAGTTCGACCCAGGCCGAGGCGAACCAGTACAGCGGCCCCTTCAGGTGCAGCCGCGTCAGCGCAAGACACAGGCCGATAAGGATGCCCAGGATCATCGCCAGAACCGCGACTTGCAAGGTCAGCAGCGATGCCTCAAGCAAGTCCGGCAGGCTTTTCATGACCGGCCGCCAGTGGAAGTTGTAATCGAACACGGGTTTTTTCCGAATTGACCGGCACTTTCGCCGGGCGAAACCCGACGAAAGAGCACTTGGGGGGTGAAATCAGTACATCACGCCGGGGATGCGCAGCTCGGGTGCTTCACCTCCGACATATTTGCCCCACAGTTCCTGGTACCGGCCCGAGCGCACCTGATGCGTGACAAACAGGTTCAGGAAATTCAGCCAGGTGACGTCCTGTCGTTTGCCCACGACCGAGGTGTAGTCGGTGGTCCAGGGCATACGGGGGCCGGCCAGCACGGTTTCATACTGCTGGGTGATCGGCAGAACGGCGGTGTTGGTGGTGATGCCGATATCGGCCTTGCCCTGCGCGACCGCCAGAAACACCTCGTTTTCCGACTGATAGCCCTGATAATTGCCTTCCTCACCCCATTCGGCGGCAATCTTCAGCCATTCCTGTTCCGGCACGGTGCCAATCGCGGCGGCGACGCGTTTGCCGCGGATGTCTTCGAAGGTTTCGATCCCGCTGTCCGCGTTCACGACGCCCTGCGCATAGTAGATTGCATAGGGAATGCTGAAGCCCACGGTCCGCGCCCGTTCAAGGCTGTCCGAGGTTGCGCCGAACACGACGTCGGCGCGCCCGGTCACGATGACCGGCAGGCGTTCGGCCCAGGTCAAAGGCAGGATTTCCGCATCAACTTCAAGCGCCGCGGCCAGATCATTGCAGTAATCCACGTCAAAACCCGCCGGTTCGTTGCTGGCGTCGCGATACCCGATCGGCGGAAAGTCCAGAACAACGCCGCAGCGAAGAGTACCGCGATCCACGACATCGTCGAGCGTGTCCGCCATCGCAGGACCTGTTGTGAAAGTGGTGAAGGCCGCCAAAGCGACGAGTTTCTTGAGCATGTGATCCTCCCTGAATCAAAGATGCGATCACGAATAAAGGATATTGGATCCAACATCCATAAAAAGTTTCCACCGGCAACAGAAACGGGCCCGTACCCGGCTACAGGATGGATCAATTGTTCAAGAAACGCCCTTGGCTGATTGATCGTCTTGGGGGTGGGAGCAAGCCGATCATCCAACCGTTCAAAACGTTGTGGAGACGCTTTTGGCGCAACATCCAATGAAGGACCGGTCATTCTGATCCGGTCCGCGTTGCGCAGCTTGAAACGGGCCGGGATGGACGTAGAAAACCCCAACACGTTCTGGAACCGTCCGCCTGAGGACTGGGTGCCCGAGGGTCACGGAACCGACCTGCACAACCCGGACAGGTGCCCCCATTCGCTGTAAGACAACGCGCAGGGTTGTTTTTCCCTTTCCCGATGCTGCCAATGGCGTTCAGTCTGTTCTGATGACGCCGGTTTCCACCCACGTGTCAAATCGTGACAGAACAGCCTGACAGAAAGCCGCGTCGTTGATGTGAACATCCAGCTCGGTCATCGGCACCCGGCCGGGCATGACCTTGCGCGCCTCGTCCACCATTTCGGCCAGAGCCTCTGGATCATGCGCCTCTTCGCCTTCCCTGTCCCAGGCCTCGACGCCCTGAACGGGCAAAAAGAAATGCACGGGCCCGGTTGCGGCTTCCAGTCGGTTGGCGAGTTCCCGAATCCACGCGCGCCGTTCAGCCCCGTTGAAGACCGAGCTTTTGATCAGGCGGTTGTGTTCGTGGAACGGGCGATCGGCATATTGCTCGGGGATGTCCTGCCAACCCGCGAAATCCAATAGATCCAACGCACCGGGCGCCACCATCTGGGGCGTTCCTACGCGCCCGGCATTGGTGACCCGGTCATCGCCGCTGGAGACAACGGAACCCGCCATCAGGTTGCCGAATTCCTGCATACAGAAGTCCATCACGCAGGCAAACGCGCCTTCGCCCGCCAGTTTTTCATAGGCCATGCCGCCCATGCCGGTAGAGTGGAACACGGCCACTTCAAAGCCGCGGTCTTCCAGTGCCGGTTTCAGAATTTTCATGTAGCGCAGGCAGGACGAACCAAGGCTGGTCATCCCGATCAGAGGTTTGCTGCGATCGGTTGCGGTCGCCGCCCTGGCTGCGCCCACGACGGCCCCGGCAGCTTGGCTGAGCGACGACTTGCAGATCGAATTCATGCCATACAGGCCGCCGGCCCACAGGATCATCTGAACATCCGGCGCCAACCGGTGCGGAGGGATCAGAGGCGAGAAGCTGACCGTTGACACGATATATTTGGGAACGCCCATCGGCAAAGCCTGTGCACAATCCAGCGCAAGGTCTGTGCCCATGGTCCCGCCCGTGGCCAGCATCCCGTCAAATCGACCTTCTGAATAGGCTTGTGCAACAACTTTTGCGGCCCCTGCGGACATCACGCGAAAGGCTTTGTTCTCGTCTCCTTGCGCGATGACCTGTTCTATTGTCATGCCACCGGCAGCGGCAACGTCGTGTTTCGAGATATCCGTCGGTTCGGACGCATCACCCAGAACCGATACATCCATGGTCAGCACGTCAGCGCCCTGCGCTCTGACCGCCTTTTCGATAAACCGCATTTCGGGCTCTTTGGTATCATACGTACCAATCAGCAGGATTGTCTTTTCGGCCATTGGTGCCTCCTGTCTAAGTGTGCTGTTGAAGGTATTGGGACATCAACGCCCGGGCGGTTTCAATGAACCGCTCATTGCGTAAGCCCGATCCATCTTCGTTCAGGCGGGATGCAACCCATCCCACGTAGGTTACGGCGCGCAGTGCCATGAACAGGTCGAGTTGGCGGGTGCAGATCGGTCGTTCAGATCGATACCCCGCCAGCAAAGCACCGCGCAGCCGGTTGAAATCAGGTTCGTGCAGGTTCTTGAGAAGCGTCGTTGCGATATCAAACAGGCGAAAACCGAACCCGGCATCGTCGAAATCAATCAGCCACAGTTTGTCCCCGTCAACCATGACGTTTTCGCGGACAAGATCGGCGTGGATCAGGCCGTAATCCAACTGATTTTCCGCGCGCCGAAGGTCACGATCTGCGATATCCCGGAACGCGAGGAACAGGGCCCGGTCCGTTTTTCCAAGCGTTGGGTTTTCCCAGAAACGACCCCAGACAGGGGCGTCTCCAAGCAGCCCGCTGCGATCCCATGACCAACGCAAGAAGTCCTGAGGAGGTGTCCATTGGTCGCTGATGTGGTGCAGCCGTGCCATTTCCCGGCCGATTGAGCAAAAGACGCCTGTCCTGTCCTGATGCGTCAAAGCCTGTCCTGTCGCACCCAAAGGGCGGCCCGGCAACCAGTCGAGTATGTCGACCTGAATACCGTCCACCAGATGCAGATAGCGCCCATCTGCGGCCGGAACGGGCGTTGGAACCCGGACCCCGTTTTTGCCGAGAACAGCCATCCACTGTAGCTCTGACCGGAGTTCGGCATCCGTTCGCAAGCCCTTGCGATGCAGTCTCAGGGCATAGGCGGTCTGGCCTGCCTGAACGCGATAGACGCGGTTTTCCCGAGCCGCCACAAGAGACGCCTGGCCATCAGCCAGCCCCCAAAGGGAAAGCGCATGTTCCACGATCTGCTTCATGCCACCAGCGGCGTTTCCGCCAACACGTCGTCCAGCGTGTCGAAAAGAAGATCCGCGTTTTCGACAGAGAATGGCATGGGCGGGCGAATTTTCAGAGTATTCTTGTGACGCCCAAGCTTGGAGTGAATGATCCCGCGCTGGCGCATGGCGTTGATGATACGGTCGGTGAATTCACCGGCGGGTTCCTTGCTGTCGCGATCAAGGACCATTTCAGCCCCGAATATCAGCCCCGAGCCGCGTATGTCTCCGATGACGTCATATTTTTCTTTCAAAAGGTTCAGCCGTTTTCGCGCATGGTCGCCAACGGATCTGGCGTGTGCGACCAGGCTCTGGTCTTCGATCTCTTCCAAAACCGCCATCGCGGCAGCACAGGAAACAGGGTTTCCGCCAAACGTGTTGAAGTACCGATATCCCTTGCGGAATGCCGAAATGATCTCGGAACCTGTGACCACGCCGCCTACTGGATGGCCGTTGGCCATGGGTTTGCCCAAGGTCATGACATCCGGCACAACGCCCAACTTCTGATGCGCCCACATATGGGTGCCGGTTCGGCCAAAGCCTGATTGCACCTCGTCGCAGATCAACAGGCCGCCGGCCTGGCGTACGACCTTGGCCGTGGGTGCCAGCCAACCGTCCGGATTGTCGGGAAACCCCTCGTTCAGAAAATAAGGGCAGAGGATCAATGCGGCAAAACCGGTGCCGGCCTTTTCGTGCTCGGCAATCTGTTCCGCCACGGCATCGGCGAATTTTGACCCGTCCGGGTCGGGATCGCGATAGCTGTCGGGCGCGCTGACAAAGCGGCAATACTGGCTCAGCCCGAAGCCGACTGTCGGGATGTTCGATCTGCTCAACTGGCTGACCAGCGCGGTATTTCCGTGATAGGTGGCGTCAGTGGCAATGATCCCTCGTTTTCCGGTCATCGCCTCGGCCATTCGCAAAGCAATGTCATTTGCCTCGGAACCGGTGCAGGTGAGGATGGCCGTATCCAGCGCTGCATCCATCGTCCCGGTCAGTTTTTCCACATAGTCCAGAATCCCGTCGTGCAGATACCGGGTGTGCGTGTTGAGCGTGCGCGCCTGACGGCAGATCGCCTCGACCACGCGCGGGTTGCAATGCCCTACATGTGGCACGTTGTTGTAGCAGTCCAGATACTTGCGCCCGTCTGCATCCCACAGCCAGACGCCTTCACCTTTCACGAAATGAACCGGCTCGTCGTAGAACGTCGACACGTTAGGGCCCAATAGCTTGGCCCGGCGTTCAATGAGTTCAACAGATTTCGCTGGAAGAGTCATGAGGGCGGCCTTTTCTCAGAGTTTTATCCATGCGGTTTTCAGATCGAAGTATTTCTCGATCGCGTGCAGTGATTTGTCGTGCCCGTTGCCGGATTGGCGAACCCCGCCCAGCGGAACGGTCAGGTCGGCACCGCCATATGTATTGACATGCACAACGCCGGCGCGAATGCCTGCCACCATGCGATGCGCGCGGCTGAGGTTCGAGGTCCAGACACCACCGGCCAGCCCATATACGGTGGCATTGGCAAGGCGCAGCGCTTCGTCTTCGTCGGCAAAGGGCGTGACGGCCAGAACAGGGCCAAAGACCTCATTCTGGAACAGGGTGTCGGTCTCTTTCACGTTGGCCATCACGGTCGGCGCCATGTAATAGCCTCCGGTCTCGGTCAGGATGCGGTTTCCGCCGGTCCGGCGCTCGGCGCCTTCGGCCTCGGCCTTCGTGACGAAATCCAGATTGGCCTGAAGCTCTGGCAGGCTGTGGACCGCACCGATCTGGCTGTTGAGATCCAGCGGGTCGCCGACGCGAAAGCCTTCGGCGTGGCGGCTGATCTCGGCGACGAAGTCCTCGTAGATCTCTTGCTGAACCAACAGGCGCGATCCGGCGACGCAGACCTGACCAGAATTGCGGAAGATGCCCGCCGCGGAAACCTTGGCGGCTTCGGCCAGATCAGGGGCGTCGGCAAAAACGATGTTCGGGGATTTTCCGCCCAGTTCAAGATAGCAGCGTTTCAGGTTCGACCGCGCCGAATACTCCAGCAGCCGCCGCCCGGTTGTGCCCGAGCCGGTAAACACCATGATGTCGACATCTATCGACAGGGCCAGCGCCTCACCCACGACCGAGCCACGCCCGGTCACGACGTTGAACACCCCATCGGGCACTCCGGCTTCCGCGGCAAGCTCGGCAATCTTGAGCAGGCTGAGTGAGGCGCTTTCGGCAGGTTTCAGCACGACGGAATTGCCTGCGGCCAGTGCCGGTGCAATTTTCCAGCTGCCGATCATCAGTGGAAAGTTCCAGGGCACGATGGCCCCGACAACCCCGACCGGAGCGTGATGCACAAGACCCAGAACGTCACCGCTTGTCGGGGCGATCTGCCCGTAGATCTTGTCGATCGCCTCGGCATAATACCGGAAAGTGGCCGCCGCCGAGAGCGCCTCGGCCTTGTAGGCCATGGTGATCTCGGTTCCGTTGTCGCGTACGCCCAGCACGGCCAGTTCAAGCGCGCGGGCTTCGATCAGGTCGGCCAGCTTCAGCAGCACTTTCTTGCGGCCGGCAGGGGCCATGCGCGACCATCGCCCGTCCTCGAAAGCATCGCGCGCCGCGCGCACGGCCATGTCGACATCGGCCGGTGTGCCTTCGGCGATCAGCGCCAGAGGTTGGCCGTTGATCGGAGACAGAACCTGATGCCGGGCCCCGGTTTCGCCATCCTGAACGCGGCCGTTTATGAAATGCCCGCGCGGAGCAATGTCCTGCGCACGCAGCGCATCAATCGAGGATTGGTCCATGGGGGTTATCCTTGCTGAGTTGTGTCTTCGTCGAGAACCGGCTGCGGTGTGATGCGTTCCTTGTGTTCCTTGATCAGCGAGCGAACGTGGAGCAGAATGATCCCGAGGATCATGATGAAAAGAATTGCGGCAATCGGTCGGTCGATGAAATCAAGTGGTGACTTCACCCGCGCCATGGCGCTGCGCAGTTTGACTTCCATGATCCCGCCCAGAACCATGCCCAGAATGATCGGAACAATGGGCAGGTTCAGGCGCTTCAGGATCAGCCCGAACACGCCGAACCCGGCGGCAATGGCGCAGTCCGTGACTGAGTTGCGCAGGCTGAATACCCCGACAAAGGACAGCGTCAGGATCATGATCCCCAGAAAGCGCGTCGGGATCTGAATGATCTTCAGCAGCAGGTTGGTCGAGAACAAAAGAAAGACCAGAACGATCACGTTGAGCAGGATCAGCGACATGTACAGCGCCATGACAAAATCCATCTGGTCGGCGAATAGCTGCGGTCCGGGGATCACGTTGTGAACGTAGAAGACGGACAGCATCATCGCGGTCAGCGCCTCGCCCGGAATACCCAGCGCCAGCAGTGGAATCATCGCAGCCCCGGGGACGGCATTGTTGGCCGCCTCGGACGCCACCAGACCTTCGGGTGACCCATCGCCGAATTTGTCCGGGTCCTCAGAGGTTTTCTGTGCGTATGTGTATGACAGGAACTGTGATGTGAATTCGCCTGTGCCCGGTATCATGCCCATGAGCACACCCAGCGATGACGAAACCGTCGCGATGCGTTTCAGGCCCAGCAGCTCTTTGAGGCCCGCGAAGATGCTGCCGCGCACATGGGCTTCGCCCGGCGCGTGTTCTTTGTCGACCAGCAACAGCAGCGCCTGACTGATGGCGAACAGCCCAAGAACCACCACGATCAGATCGATACCTGACGAAAGCCAGGTTTGGTCAAAGGTGAAACGTTTGGTGTATTTGACGGGTTCCAGACCGACGGTGCTGAGGAAGATGCCGAAGAACGCCAGCATCGCGGCCGAGAAGGTTTGCCCGCGATGAGCCAGGATCACCAGAAGGATGCCCATGAGTGCGGCCAGAAAAATCTCGCGGCTGCCGAAATGCGGGGCAACCCAGGCCAATACGGGTGACAGGATGATCAGACAGAGGATCGAGAAGATGCCGCCGAAAAACGACGCCGAATAGGCCAGCGACAGGGCCCGGTGGCCCTCGCCGCGCTTGGTCATGGGATAGCCGTCATAAGTGGTCAGTGCATTGACGGCGGTACCGGGCGTGTTGATCAGGATGGCGGGGATTGCGCCGCCATACATGGACGACCCGTAGATGCCCAACAGAAGGGTCAGGCCGACGATGGGCTCGAACGCGAAGGTGGCGGGCAGCAGGATGGCAATTGCGACAGCAGCGCCGACGCCGGGCAATGCGCCGATGATGACCCCGCCCACCGATCCGATGACCAATGCCACGACGACCTGCCACTGCGCCAGAATTGCAAAGCCGGAAATCAGATTGTCCATCTTGGCCTCACAGGTAGGTCAGCGCAAAGGCGCGCAGCCCGTCGGGCAGGTATTCGTATATCCGACCGGCAGGAATGTTCACCTGAAGCAACGCGCGGAAAACGACTGCAACGACCGCGCCGAAGCCAAGTGCAACGCAAAAAGCCCCGGGCAATCGAAACCCCAATCGTATCGTCAGCAGGGCTGCAAAAAGCATGGTCGATGGCAGGTATCCAAGCCACGGAACCGCCACGACATAGATCAGAAAATAGGCAACGTATTCGAGGGACATCAACCAGAACGTCACCTCTTGCAACCGTCCGGGAATGCGTGGGGACAGGAAGGAGCCCAGCAAGTGGAGGCCGCTGAACAAAACCATGCCCCAGATCGCGATCTTGGGCCAAAGGGCGGGTTGCGCAAACCACTTGGTTCGTTTGACGATCTGAGTCTCAGCGCCGATCTGGCTGAGAAGGAACAGGGAGAAGCCGAAGAAAAGGAAAGCAAAGACAATATCGCCAGGACGTCGATACCGTCGGAACATGTCTTGCAGCGTCTTTGCGATCATTTTGGCCTCCTGTTTGAATGAAAAAGGCCCGGGGTTGTTTGGCCTTGCCGGGCCTCTTTCGGATTATTCGCCCAGAATCTCTTCGATCTTGGCGAAAGAGGCTTTGTCCTGCTCGATCTGAGCTTTGGACGCGTCCGGGTCCTGCCAGTAGATCAGGGCGCCGGTTTCCTCAGCCAGCGTCTTGGCTTTGTCCGAGGACAACGCTTTCTGCGCGGCAGCCGTGATCTTTTCACGCGCGTCGGCGGGCGTGTCCTTGTGCACAAACAGCCCGTTCCAAAGGGCCAATGGAAGGTCCGGATTGAGCTCCACGATCGTCGGCGTATCCGGAACCAGTGAAATCCGCTCGCCGCCGATGCTGGCAAGGACGTTCACCTGATCAAGGCAGGGAAGGATAAGCTGTAGCGTCGTATTGATGACATCCACGTCGCCTGAGGCTAGCGTGTTGCAATCCAGTGCGTCGAAGGCCGCTTCGCTGGCAAAGTCGAACCCGCTGCTGACCGCAGCTGCAAAGGTGACCTGAGTGGGGGGCAGAACCGATCCGAAATGGCCAAGCGCAACGTCGTTTTCCTTGCCGTGTTCGGCCAGTTCTTCCCAGCTTGAAAACGGCGCGTCTTTGCTGGCTGCGATGACGAAGGGATAGGTCAGGAAGATGCCGATTGGATCAAAAGGATTCGGGTTGAGTTCGGGAATTCCGATTTCGGGGCCGATGACAGGTACGCCGATGACGAATGAGCCGATGGTGTAGCCATCCGCCGGGGCGGTTGCCACCTCGACAGCGCCGGGGAATGGGCCGCCTCCGCCGCCGGGTTTGTTCACGACAGCGGCAGGCACACCGTACATGGCCTGGAATTCGTCGGCGATCATCCGGGTAAGGACATCTTCCAGATCACCCGGAGGCCAGGGGACGACAAAACTTACCGGCTTTTCAGGGTACTCTGCCAGTGCGGCAGTGGCCGAAGCCGCAAAAGCGGCGGCTGTTAGAAATTTCTTCATTGACACCTCCCGTTAGTGGTTCAATATTTGAACCTCGTTAACAATAATAATGTTGCTTTGTTAAGTTAGTTCTGTCAAGTATTACCTGAGCAAGAGGACCACACGCACATGGGTACAGCCCTTAACGCCCTAAAAATGCTGGACTACTTTTCCAATGCCCGCCCTGAGATCGGGCTGAGTCACCTGGCGCGGTTGTCCGGGCTGAACAAAGCAACGGCGTTGCGGCACCTGCGCGCGCTTGAGGAGTTCGGGTTGATCGAACAGAACCCGATGACGAAATCCTATGCGATCGGGCCGGCGGCTTTGCGTTTGGCCGCGCTGCGAGAGATCGCCAGACCCGGCATTGAGGACGCGCGTCAAAAAATGCAGGCCGCTATGCAGGTGGTCGGTGAATCCCTGCATCTGTCTTTGCTTGAGAAAACGGGGTTGCAGACGGCGCTTGTGGTGGAAACAACGCAGCACAGTGTTCGTGTCAGTCTTGATCCCAGCGAGATGCTGCCACTCAATGCGACGGCTTCCGGTCTGTGCATGCTCAGTTTCGGGCCGGCTTACCTTTTGGAGCAGTTGGATCAGGACGTGCAGGCACGGTTTACACAAGCCACGCTTACTGATCCGAAGCTTATCAAGGAACGGGTCGCAAAGATCAGAGTTTCAGGCTGGGCCGACAGCCGTGGTAGTTACGAAGAAGGTGTTTTTGGATATGCCGCGCCGATCTTCGGCATCGATCAGGTCGCATTGGGTACCATCGCGATAGCTGTCCCGGAAACCCGGGCAACCGGCGACCGCCTTCCGGCAATACTGTCCACGCTGCATTCACTTTCGGTTGATCTGACTGCTGGTTTTGGCGGCCAGTTGCCCGACTCCTTTCCAACCGGATTCCACCCGTGACCCAGGGCGGATTCAACACTCGGAGACCCGCGACATGAAAGACTCCAACTTTCTGAAGGAAAACAACGCCCGGTACTTCTGGCACCCGATGGCGCACCCTGCCGACAGCCGGAAGAACCCACCGACCATTCTCAGCGGTGGTGAAGGGGTCAACATCACTGATGTCGATGGCCACACGGCGCTGGACGCCGTGGGGGGGTTGTGGAACGTCAATCTGGGCTATTCCTGTGAACCGGTGAAACAGGCCATAGCGGATCAGCTGAACGCGTTGCCCTATTACTCGACCTTTCGCGGCACCAGCAACGACAAGGCGATCGAGCTGTCCTATGAGCTGGCCCAGTTCTTCGAGGCCGACGGGCTGACCCGTTCATTCTTTACGTCGGGCGGGTCGGATTCGGTCGAAATTGCGCTGAAGCTTGCGCGTCAATATCACAAGGTCCGGGGTGAAGCAGGGCGCACCAAGTTCATCAGCCTGAAGCAGGGTTATCACGGCACCCATTTCGCCGCCGCTTCCGTCAACGGCAACCAGAAATTCCGCGCCGTGTATGAGCCGATGATGCCCGGCTGTTTTCACGTGCCGGCGCCGTGGACCTATCGCAACCCGTTTGACGAAACCGACCCCGAGCGTCTGGCGCAGCTTTGCGTCAAGGCGCTTGAGGCCGAGATCGCTTTTCAGGGTGCAAACACTGTTGCCGCCTTCATCATGGAGCCGGTGCTGGGCGCGGGCGGTGTGATCCCGCCACACAAGAGCTTCATGCCCATGGTGCGCGAGGTCTGTTCGAAACACGGCATCCTGCTGATCTCGGACGAGATCATCACCGCTTTTGGTCGCACCGGCAGCGAAAGCGGTGCGCGGCACTGGGGTGTTCAGCCCGACATCATGACGACGGCCAAGGCGATCACCAACGGGTATTTCCCTTTTGGCGCGGCCATGGTTTCCGGTGCGGTCGCAGAGGTGTTTGAAAGTGATACCACGGGCCTAGCATCCGTGGATCAGGGGTATACCTATTCTGGCCATCCGGTCGGGGCGGCCGCGGCCTTGGCCGCCCTGTCCGAGATCAACCGGCTGAGGATCTGGGAAAACGCCGCCGCGCGTGGCGATGAGTTGTTTGCCGGGTTGCAAAAGCTGGCCGACAAGCATGACGCGATCGGGGACGTGCGGGGCGGCGAGGGACTGATGTGTGCATTGGAACTGGTTTCGGACCGGGCGACCAAGGCGCCTGTCGCAAAACACCTGCCGCTTCAGGTTCAGAAAGCCGCATATGAAGATGGCGTGATGGTGCGTGTGTCTGGCAACAACATCATTCTGTCGCCGCCGCTGATCGTCACTTCGGAAGATGTGGCCAAAATTCTGTCGGCGCTGGATACCGGTCTTGCCACTTTGTAGGTGGTCAACCGACCCCGTCGGAACCTGGCGGGGTCAGACTTTGATGGCTTGCAGCTCCTCGAGCAGGTCCAGCAGCTGATCCAGCTTCTCCTTGCCCATCTGCGTTTCGATATTGCTGGAGATCGCAAGTGAAGTGGCCAGGTTTTCCCTGAGGATGGCGCTTCCTGCTTCGGTGATCTTGACCATGGTGCGGCGTTTGTCATCGCTGTCCTGACGGCGGGTGATCTGGCCGTCGGCCTCCATCGTGCGCAAAATGCGGGTCACGCTGGGCAGCAGCAGGCACGCCTCGTGCGCGATGGTGCTTTGCTCCACTTCGCCCAACTCGTCCAGAACGCGCAGGATGCGCCATTTCTGCTCGGTCAGTTGGATGCCTTGCAGCATATCCCGGATCGGAGCCATGACGGTTTCACGGGCACGCAACAACGCGATCGGAAGGGACCGGGCCGTACTTTTGGAATGGCTTTGAGTGTTCATGCGGCCTTCTAGAACGCCGTTCCGTGAATTGCAAAGATTAACAAAGCAATCTCTTGACAGGGGGTGCATTAAAAACTAAACATGTTAACTAATAAAGGAGAGACCATGCCTCACTTCCATGTCGAATATTCCGGCAATCTTGAAGACAGGATCGACATGGATGGCCTGTGCGAGTGCATTCGGTCAACGGCGGCCGGAATCGAGACCTTTCCCATGCCCGGTATTCGTGTGCGCGCGACACGGGTCGATCATTACGCCATAGCGGACGGCAACCCGGTGCATGGGTTCATTGATATCTCGATCCGCCTGCGGGCAGGCCGATCCGCGGATGTCAAAGAGGATGCGACACAGCGCATATTCGAGGCGGTCAAAACATATCTGGCGCCGGTTTTTTCACAGCATTCCATCGCGCTCTCGCTTGAGATGCGTGACATCGACCCCAAGCTGTCGCCCAAGGCCGGTACGATCCGCGACCACCTGTCGGCGACCACGCAGGAGACCTGACGCATGAGCGCACTGGACACAAACATCGAAAAGCTGAACGGCTTTCTGGACCGGATCCGGGAAACGGGCATCCGCAACCGTATCGCGGGTGAAGACCGGGACGGATCCGCCGGAGTGTTTCAGTCGGTCTCGCCCGTCGATAAATCCGTGATCTGTGATGTTGCCCATGGCACGGCAGATGACATCGATGCGGCAGCCAAGGCCGCCCACGCAGCCTTTGCAGAGTGGAGAGACATGCCCGCCACCCAACGCCGTCGCATCTTGTTGAATGTGGCTGATGCCATTGAAGCGCGCGCCGAGGAAATAGCACTGTGCGAGTGTTGGGACACGGGGCAGACCCTGCGCTTCATGTCAAAGGCAGCTTTGCGCGGGGCAGAGAACTTCCGGTATTTCGCGGATCAGGTGATTCAGGCGCGGGATGGGCAGCACCTGAAGTCTCCGACGCTGATGAATGTGACGACCCGTGTGCCGATTGGCCCGGTTGGCGTGATTACCCCGTGGAACACGCCGTTCATGCTGTCGACCTGGAAGATCGCGCCTGCGTTGGCTGCGGGTTGCACGGTGGTTCACAAACCCGCCGAGGATTCCCCTCTGACGGCCCGTCTTCTGGTGGAAATCGCCGAACAGGCAGGGCTGCCCAAAGGTGTGCTGAACACGGTCAACGGGTTTGGCCCCGACGCTGGCAAGGCTTTGTGTGAGCATGCGCTGATCAAGGCCATTGCCTTTGTGGGCGAAAGCCGTACCGGCAGTCTGATCGTCAAGCAAGGCGCAGATACCCATAAGCGCAACCATCTGGAACTGGGTGGAAAAAACCCGGTTGTCGTGTTTGATGATGCGGATCTGGACCGCGCTTTGGATGCCGTGATCTTCATGATCTATTCGATCAATGGCGAGCGCTGCACCTCGTCTTCGCGGCTTTTGGTGCAGGACACGATCAAGGAAGACTTCGAAGCCAGATTGATTGAGCGCGTCAACAACATCAAGGTGGGCCACCCCTTGGACCCCGATACCGAGATCGGGCCGTTGGTGACCGAAGAACACTACACCAAGGTCACGAGCTATTTCGACATCGCCAAGGAAGATGGCGCAACTGTCGCCGCTGGCGGCGTCACGGTGGGGGATGCGGGCTATTTCGTCCGGCCGACCCTGTTCACCAATGCCACCAACCAGATGCGCATCGCGCGTGAGGAGATATTTGGCCCTGTCCTGACCTCGATCCCGTTCTCGACCGAGGATGAGGCGCTGGAGATCGCCAACGACACGCCGTATGGCCTGACCGGCTATGTCTGGACCAATGATCTGACCCGCGCGCTTCGGTTTACAGACAGGCTGGAGGCTGGAATGATCTGGGTGAATTCCGAGAACGTGCGTCACCTGCCCACGCCGTTCGGTGGGGTCAAGGCGTCCGGCATCGGCCGGGATGGCGGCGACTGGAGCTTTGAATTCTATATGGAACAGAAACATATCGGCTTTGCCACCGGTCAGCACAAGATCATGCAGTTGGGTAAATAGATCACGTAGGCCGACCCCGGCTGGGGCAAGCCCATTACACGAGGAGGAATTGCCATGGGAAAGATAGTACAGGCCGCAAAGATCACGCATGTACCCAGCATCTGGATGTCCCACACGATGCCAAAGTACAAGGGCATCCGGCAATCCGCCATTGATGGATATGCACGCCTGCGTCAGGACGCGATCGACCGCGGGGTCGAGACGTTCATCGTGTTCGACACCCATTGGATCACCAATCAAGGGTTTCACCTGAACACGAAGGAACATCACAAGGGCCGGTTCATAAGTCACGAACTGCCGCATATGTTGGCGGATATGGAGTTCGACTATCGCGGCGATCATGAACTTGGGGAAACCATCCTTGACGTTCTGCGCGAACGGGGAGAGCGGGCGCTGGGCCATTCGCACCCCGACATGGGCATGGAATACGGCACCCTCCTGCCGATGCATTTCATCAATGATGGCGTGAATGCCCGGGTTTTGCCGGTGGCGGTCAATCAATTCTCGTCGATTGCGGAAAACCGGGCCTGGGGCGAGGCCATTGCCGAGGGTATCCGACGTTCGGACCGCAATGTATCCATTCTGGCGTCCGGCTCGCTCAGCCACGACTTTACGCCGAATGAACGCTCGGTCGACGGGCTGAATGCCGTGAATGGCGAGTTCAACCGCCAGATGGACATGCGCGTTCTGGAGCTGTGGCAGCAGGGCCGATTTGAAGAGTTTCTGGAAATGCTGCCGGACTATGCAAAAAAATGCACCGGTGAATGCGCCATGAATGACACCGCTTTGCTGTTTGGTGCGTTGGGGTGGGGAAGCTACAAGGGTGAGATCGACATTTACACCCCGTATTTCGGCAGCTCTGGCACCGGTCAGGCCAATGTCAGCTTTTCGGTGTGACGCACGCAACGGAACAAAAGGATTTGGCGGTGATCCCGTCACAAAGGAAAGTCAGTAGATGAACTGGGACACGTTTTCGTATTGGGGTCAGCACATCTCGAAATGGGCGGCGGATTATCACAGGACACTTGCTGAACGTCCCGTGCGGGCGCAGACCGCGCCGGGGGAAATCGCGGCACAGCTTGTTGCAACGCCACCCGAGATAGGCGAGCCGATGGACGCCATCATGGCCGATTTTGAACGGATCGTGATGCCGGGCATCACCCATTGGCAGCATCCGCGCTTTTTTGCGTATTTCCCGGCCAACGCTGCACCCCCGTCCATGTTGGCCGAGATGCTGGTGACGACCATCGCGGCCCAATGCATGTTGTGGCAGACCTCGCCTGCCGCGACCGAGGTCGAGGGCGTCATGGTCGACTGGCTGCGGCAGGCCCTCGGATTACCCGAGGGTATGACCGGCGTCATACAGGACAGCGCCTCTTCGGCCACCTTGTCGGCGGTACTGACCATGCGGGAACGGGCCACCGGCTTTACCGGCAACCGGGAGGGCCTGAACGCGAAGGGAGCGTTGCGGATCTATTGTTCCGATCAGGTGCATTCGTCGATTGACCGGGCATGCTGGGTTGCCGGGATCGGTCAGGACAATCTGGTCAAGTTGCCCACGCAGGGGCCGAATTTCGGGATTGTTCCCTCGGCGCTTGAGGCCGCCATTCAGAATGACATAGCCGCCGGACATGTCCCGGCCGGGATCGTTGCGATTACCGGTGGCACAGGTGTGGGGGCCTGCGATGATCTGATGGCCGTGGCTGATATTGCGCAAAAATACGACCTCTACACCCATCTTGACGCCGCCTGGGCGGGTTCGGCCATGATCTGCCCCGAATTCCGCAGGGCTCTGTGGCAGGGCGCCGACCGCTATGACAGCATCGTCTTTAACCCGCATAAGTGGATGGGTGCGCAATTCGATTGTGCGATCCAGTTCCTGAGGGACGCCACGCCGCAGCTCGATACGCTGAAAATCGAACCGGAATACCTCAAGACGACCGGTGCAGAGGTGACGAATTACTCTGAGTGGACCATCCCTCTGGGCCGCAGGTTCCGGGCGTTGAAAATCTGGTTCCTGTTGCGTTCCTACGGGTTGGAAGGATTGCGCGAACGGATCCGCAATCACGTGACTTGGGCCGGCGAACTGGCGGAGAAGATCGGTTCGATCGAGGGGTTCGAGATCACAACCGGCCCAATCCTCAGCCTGTTTTCCTTCCGCTGTCCCGGGGACGATGCACAGCAGCAGCGTCTGGTGGACGCGCTGAATGACGATGGGAGGATTTACCTCACGCAGGGCATGTTCGACGGCCGCAAGATCATCCGCTTTCAGGTCGGGCAATTCGATACCACCCGCGACGACGTGTTGATGGCTGCGGACGTGATCCGGGACGTGTGGGAGGCCATGAAATGAAGTTTGCAACTTTCGTTTCGGACGAAGAACGTTTCTTCGGGGCAATCACCGACGGTGGTGCCATTGCATTGAACCAGGAATTCCCGGAACACGACAGCCTTTATGAGGTGATCGCGGCCGGGGCGTTCGATCAACTGGCAGAGGCGGCCGGGGGGAAACCTGTCACCCATCCCGATTTCATCTATGACATGGTGATGCCGGATGCGCGACGTATCCTTTGCGTCGGAGTGAACTTTCCCGACCGGAACGCAGAATACAAAGATGGCAGCGCGCGGCCCAAATACATGTCCCTGTTCCCGCGTTTCGCCAGTGGCTTTACCGGCCATGACCGGCCTCTGATCCGCCCGCCGGAAAACCACACGCTGGACTACGAAGGCGAAGTTGCCATCGTGATTGGCAAGGCTGGCCGCCGCATTCCACAGGAAGACGCGTATGATCACATCGCCGCGCTGACGTTGTGCAATGAGGGAACCATTCGCGACTGGGTTCGGCACGCCAAGTTCAATGTCACACAAGGCAAGAACTGGGATAGGTCCGGGGCCATCGGCCCGTGGCTGGTTCCGTTCACGGATGCGGCTCAGCTGGATGAGGCGCGTCTTCAAACCCGTGTGAATGGCGAGCTGCGACAGGATGATACGCTGAACCGCATGATGTTCCCGATCCGGCGCGAGATCGAATATATCTCGACTTTCATGACGCTTCAGCCCGGCGATATCATTGTGACCGGTACACCGACCGGGGCGGGCGCGCGGTTCGATCCGCCGAAATTCCTGGCACCCGGTGATGTGGTCGAGGTCTCGGTCGACGGTATCGGTACTCTGCGAAACACGGTTGAGGACGAAAAAGTATGACGCCCGAAGACCATGCTCGCGCGGCCGCTGATCTGTTGCAGGCGGAACGAACGCATGAACAGATTGGCCTGCTCAGCCTGCGCCACCCCGAGATGGGCATGGATGACGCTTACGAGGTGCAGAACGCCATCTGTCGCCAGAAACTGTCCGAAGGGCGCAACGTGATCGGGTGGAAGATCGGCCTGACTTCGAAAGCCATGCAATACGCGTTGAACATCGACATTCCTGACAGTGGAATTCTGTTTGACGACATGGTGTTTGCACAGGGTGCCACCGTTCCGGCCGGGCGCTTCATCCAGCCCCGGATCGAGGCCGAAATTGCCTTTGTCATGAAATCGGCCATAGGCGCGGAAAACGTGTCCCGCGCAGATATCATCGCGGCGACGGATTACGTTGTGCCGTCCATCGAAATTCTGGATACGCGGATTCAACGGGTGGATCCCGAAACCGGCAAAGCCCGCACGGTTTTTGACACGATCAGTGACAATGCCGCCAATGCCGGTATCGTTTTGGGCAACGATCGCCACAGGGTGGATGCCTTTGATCTGCGATGGGTTGGCGCGCTGACCTTCCGCAATGGCGAGATCGAAGAAACCGGTCTGGGCGCGGGGGTGCTGAACGATCCGGTCGAAAGCGTCGTGTGGCTGGCGCGTCGCATGGCGCAATACGGTCAGAGCATCGCGCCGGGCCAGGTCGTTCTGTCCGGCAGCTTTATCCGCCCGGTCGAATGCCCCCCGGGAACAGAAATCCACGCGGATTTCGGACCGTTCGGCTCAGTCGATATCAATTTCGCCTGAAAGGAGCGCCAATGCCTGCGCCAATCAATTCGTTCAAGGCCGCGCTGACGTCTGGAACCCCTTTGATCGGGTGTTGGATCGGCTTGGCCAATGCCTATACCTCCGAGATCGCCGCAACCGCGCAGTTTGACTGGCTGCTGGTCGACGGTGAGCATGCGCCAAACGATCTGCGCTCGATCCTCGAGCAGGTGAGGGTGATTGAAGGATCTGGCAGTACCCCCGTCGCACGCCTGCCGATTGGCGAGACCTGGATGATCAAGCAATATCTTGATGCCGGTGTGCAGAATATTCTGGTGCCGATGGTCGAAAGCGGCGATCAGGCGCGCGAACTGGTGCGGGCCGTGCAGTATCCACCCCGTGGCGTTCGGGGCGTAGGTTCCGCTTTGGCGCGGGCCTCGCGTTTTGCGGCTATCCCGGATTATCTGAAAACGGCGGACGAGCAGATCTGTCTTTTGGTGCAGGTCGAAAACAGGCTTGGGCTGGAGGCGCTGGACGACATCCTGGCGACCGACGTCGATGGGGTGTTCGTCGGCCCGTCGGATCTGGCCGCAGATATGGGCCATATCGGCGATGCCGGGCACCCGGACGTGATCGAGGCCGTTCTTGATGCGATCCGGCGCATCGTTGCGGCAGGCAAGCCGGCAGGGATATTGTCGCTGGACCCGGTCATGCAGCGAAAATGCCTGGATCTGGGGGCAACATTCGTGGCCACGGACATCGATGTGACTTTGTTCGCCAAGGCAATCCGGGCTGCTGCCGCTGATGGGCTCAGCCTGCTGCCCGATCAGGTGGTTTCGGGAATCGCGCAGACAGGCGCGGCGTCGAAATACCTGCAACAGCTTTGCAAACACTGGTCGCACAAGGCTCAGGTAACATTCGATGAAACACAAGGCAGCGTGAGCTTTCCGGACGGGAACCGCGTCACCCTTTCGGCGGGCGACACCAGCCTGACCGTAATCGCCGCCACCCGGGCGCGCGGTGATCTGGCCCGATGGCAACAGGTCATCGAGGCTCATCTGGCGCGTTTTGCGTTTCGGGAAGAATTCCGCATTGATTGGTCAGGATGAGGAAAACACGTTGCGGCCCTGAACCTGCCACTGTGGCAACGGGTCAAGGGCAGGCACCCCTGTGTTGGGCTTGGAACGGTTTTGCTCGAAAGGCCTCAGCTAGAGCTTTTGGATACCATGGACGGTCAGAGTGCTGACCAGATCGGCATAGTCTTCGCGGGCCTTGGGCCCTGCTCCGCTGTTCCACATGTAATACCAGTTCAGCATCCCAAAAACTGACATCGTGGTGCCGCGCAGCTTGTCCTTGTCATCGTTGAAGGCTGTCGGGGCCAGTTCTTTCAGGATTTCGCGCACAAAATTCACCAATTCCAGCTGATACCCGCGCAGAAGTTTCTGCTGTTCCTCGGTCAAGGCGCTCATGCCGCTGATCTGCACTCGGTGTTCGTCATCTGCGCCTTGGTAGGCAAACAGGATTTCGCGCACCGCTTTCCGCAGCTTCTGTTCAGACGTAAGACCGTTCAGATCCACATTGCAGATACGGTCGCGAAGCTCGCGCAGGTAGGTTTCAAGGATGTCATACAAGATGGCATCCTTGCTGTCGTAATAGTGGTAGATGTTTGCCTTGGAAATCCCGCACTCTTTTGCCAACAGGGTCATCGAGGCGCGATCAAACCCTTGGTCGGCGAACACTTTGGCGGCCGTTTTCAGGATTTGCTTCCGCTTCTGGTCGTGATCTTTGGCGATTGTACGGGCCACGGCTTATTCCTTATCGCGATTGTCGACGACGCGCTTCGCCTTGCCCTGAGAGCGTTCGACGTCGCCGGGGTCACCTACAACAATTTCCGTTGAGACGCCAACGACGTCCTTGATCCGCTTGGTCAGCATCCGTGCCGCGGCCGTCTTGGACAGTTCGTCGGTGGAATCCGGGGACGATTCAACATAAACCCGCATGGCGTCCATGCGGCCGGATTTGTACAGCTCGATCTGATAATAAGGGGCAAGGCCCCCCGTCGCCATGACCTGTTCTTCGATCTGGCTGGGAAAGACGTTGACGCCGCGCAGGATCATCATGTCGTCGCTGCGACCGGTGATCTTGGCCATCCGGCGCATGGATCGTGCTGTCCCCGGCAGCAGGCAGGTCAGATCGCGCGTGCGATAGCGGATCATCGGCAAACCCTCCTTGGTCAGGGTCGTGAACACCAACTCGCCAGTTTCGCCATCGGGCAGGACCTCTCCGGTCGCGGGATCAATGATTTCAGGCAGGAAGTGATCTTCCCAGATCACCGGGCCATCCTTGGTTTCCACGCATTCATTGGCCACCCCGGGCCCCATGATTTCGGACAGGCCATAGATGTCGACCGCATGCATATCAAACGCATCCTCGACTTCGGCACGCATGGCGTCTGTCCAGGGCTCGGCACCGAACACGCCAACCTTCAGCGAGCTTTCACGCGGGTCGAGCCCCGCCTTGTGGAACTGTTCAAGGATATTGAGCATATAGGAAGGCGTAACCATGATCCCGTCGGGCCGGAAATCGTTGATCAGGTTGACTTGCTTTTCGGTTTGCCCGCCGGACATGGGGACGACGGTCGCGCCAAGTCGCTCGATCCCGTAATGTGCGCCAAGACCGCCGGTGAACAACCCGTAACCATAGGCATTGTGCACCATGTCACCTTTGCGCAACCCCGATGCGCGCAGGGACCTTGCGCCCAGATCCGCCCAATTGTCGATGTCGTTTTTCGTGTAGCCCACCACCGTCGGCTTGCCCGTCGTACCGGACGAGGCGTGCAGGCGAATGATCTGGCTGCGTGGAACGGCGAACAGGCCGAACGGATAGTTGTCACGCAGATCATTCTTGTACGTGAACGGAAACTTCGCCAGATCCGAAAGCTGCTGAAGATCGTCAGGATGCACACCGGTTTCGTCAAACCGTTGCTTATACATCGGAACGTTCTCATAGGCGTGGCGAACGGACCATTTGAGGCGTTCAAGCTGCGTCGCGCGGATTTCGTCGATTGAGGCGATCTCGATCGGGTCCAGATCCGCTTTGTTTGGGGAAAGGTCTTCCATCGCGTCACTCCTCCAGTCGCGAAGCTATTCCTGAAAATTCTGCCCGCCGACCGCGCGGGACATTCCGCGAAACTCGGCGATCAGGGTGTTGTCTTGATTGGTGACGCGGACGTCATAGATGCCACTGCGGCCGGTGACGGCAACCTCTGTCGCGGTTGCGGTCAGAAGGTCCCCCTTTTTTCCGGGCGCGAGATAGCTCATCATCGTATGCTGGCCGACGGTTGCCACGTTGCGACTGTTGCAGGCGAAGGCAAAGGCGCTGTCGGCCAGGGCATGAGTGACGCCCCCGTGGCAAATGCCGTGCCCGTTGCAGTGATGGTCCCCGACTGTCAGGGTCAGGACTGCACGGCCTTCGTCGACGTCGACCAGATCCATCCCGAACCATTTGCTGGCTTGGTCATTCGCCCACATCGCTTCAGCGGATCTCGTGGCACGTTCCTTGGGTGTCATCATCAGCGTCCCTGGAAATTCGGTGCCCGCTTTTCAAGAAAACTGGATACGCCTTCGGCGTAATCCGCGCTTTCCCCGCAGGTCTTCATTGCGTCTGCTTCGATCTCGAGCTGATCCGAGAGGGACGTGGTGGCAGCAGTTTGAATGCACTGTTTGGTCAGCCCGAGCCCGAGGGTGGGGCCGTTTGCCAATTGCGCGGCAAGCGCGCGCGCTTCGGTCATCAATTGATCGTCGGCCACTGCCTTCCAGATCAGCCCCCAATCTTCGGCTTGTTTGGCCGGAAGGGGTTGGGCTGTCAGGGCCAGCCCCTTGGCGCGCGCCTCGCCCAACAGGCGCGGCAAGTGCCAACTGCCGCCTGTGTCGGGAATCAGGCCCACCTTGGAAAAGCTCTGAATGAATTTCGCACTTTCCGCAGCCAGAACCATATCACAGGCCAGCGCCAGATTTGCACCCGCCCCGGCGGCTACTCCGTTCACGGCGCAGATCACCGGGATATTCATCGACCGGATCAACCGGACAAGAGGGGCATAGAACCTGCGTACCGTTTTGCTTAAATCCGGCGGGCCATCCATTTTCGACGGGTCGCGATCGCCGAGGTCCTGACCGGCACAAAACCCTCGTCCGGCACCGGTCAGCAATATCGCGCGGGCCCCGCTGTCGCGCGCGGCTTTCAGCGCATCCTGAAGCGCCAGGTGCATTTCTTCATTGAACGAGTTCAGCTTGTCCGGGCGGTTCAGGGTGATTTCGGCCCAGTTCCCGTTGTCTTGTACAAGAATCGTATCGCTCATGACTGTCTCATCTGGTCTCGTTTCAACTTAATCATTGCATTAACCGAACGGTTGGTCAATATATAAACCCGAACCGAATCTGAACCGATCAAAGGGATTGCAAATGTCGCAGTCGTCGCTGGTGAGCGTTGAATTTGAGGGCGACGTGGCGTGGGTCACCATTGACAACCCGCCGGTAAACGCGACGTCGACAGGTGTTCGGCAAGGGCTGTCTGACGCGGTTGATGCGGTCAAGGGCGCGCGTGTGGCGGTGCTGTGTTGCGCCGGAAAAACTTTTGTCGCAGGCGGCGACATGTCCGAATTCGATGCGCCGCCGGTCGAGCCGCACTTGCCCGACGTTGTTCAGAAAATCGAAGACAGCGAGGTTCCGTTCATTGCCTGCATGCATGGCAACGTGCTGGGTGGCGGGTTCGAAATCGCTATGGCCTGTGCATGGCGGATCGCGGCGCCGGGAACGGGATTTGGCCTGCCGGAAGTCAATGTGGGTTTGATCCCCGGGGCAGGGGGCACACAACGATTGCCGCGTCTGGTCGGGATGCAGGCTGCAATTGACGTGGCCTGTTCGGGCAAAATTCTCAAGGCAGAGACACTGGCCGAGCTTGGCGGCGTCGACCGCGTCGCCGAAGACCCCAAGGCTGCTGCTCTGGAATTGGTTGCCGACCTGCCCGAACGCCCAATACCTGTCAGCCAGCGTGCTGTGGCGGAATTTGCGCCGGATCTGTTGGAGGCGAGCCGCGAGGCTTTGAAAAAACGCGCCAAGGGTCAGAAATCGCCATTGGAAAACCTGACGGCGCTTGGTTGGTCGGTTGAGCCATTTGCCACCGCACAACCGAAAGAGCGCGCGCGCCATCTGGAGTTGCGCCAAAGCCCGGAAAGCCGCGCTTTGCGCTACGCGTTTTTTGGTGAACGGGCCGTGTCCAAACCTTCTTTGATCAAAGGTGTGGCCGCCCGTGACATAACACGGATCGCCGTTGTCGGAGGTGGGTTGATGGGGGCAGGGATCGCAACTGCGGCCCTGAACGGCGGGCTGTCCGTGACGTTGATCGAGCGAGACGCCGACGCCGCGGCCGCAGCGCGCAATCGGGTCGAGGGTCTGCTGCAAGGCGCGGTCAAGAGAGGCAAGATGTCCGAGGCGCAGCTTCGGGATCGCCTTGCTGCGTTTCGTGCGGTGAACAGTTATGCAGACGCTGCGGATGCCGAACTGGCGATCGAGGCCGTCTTTGAAGACCTGTCCGTCAAGCAGCAGGTATTTGACGAGCTGGCAAGGCGTATGAGCAGCGATGCGATTTTGGCCACCAATACGTCCTATCTGGACCCGCGCGAAATTTTCGCGGACGTCGGCAATCAGGCCCGATGCATCGGGCTGCATTTCTTTAGCCCGGCCCATGTCATGAAACTGCTCGAGATCGTGGTAGCTCCGCAAACGTCTGCTGAAGTGGTCGCAACCGCGGTCGCGCTTGGGAAGAAGCTTCGCAAGGTTTCGGTGCTGTCGGGTATCTGCGATGGGTTCATTGGCAACCGCATGTTGGCTGCCTATCGGCGCGCGGCCGATTATCTGCTGGCAGATGGGGCGCTTCCCCATCAGGTGGACCGTGCAATGCGGGCGTTCGGGATGCCCATGGGGCCGTACGAGCTTCAGGATCTGACCGGTCTTCAAATTGCCTGGGCAAACCGCAAACGCAATGCCGCCAACCGCGACCCGAACGAACGTTATGTCACCATCGCGGACCAGCTTTGTCAGCACGAGCGTTTCGGCCAGCGTGTCGGCAAAGGGTGGTACCGTTACGAAGAGGGCAGTCGCGATCCGGTTCGGGATCCCGAAGTTGAGGCATTGATTGAAGCTTATTCCGACCAGCAGGGCATCACCCGCAGGGATTTTTCGGACGAGGAAATCTGTTCTCGGTTGCTGGCGGTCTTGGCCAACGAGGGCGCTTTGATCATTGAAGAGGGGATCGCGGAAAACGCCGAAGCTGTCGATATGGTTCAAATCCATGGATACGGCTTTCCCCGTTGGAGAGGAGGACCGATGAACTATTGCAACGAAATCGGCATCAGCCGGTGCGCCGCAAATATGCTAACCGTAGCGAAAGAAAGCCCCGGTTCGTGGCGCCTCGCGGGCCAATTGGAAAACAATTAACATGTTGATGGTTACAAAAGTGACCATTAACGCATTCTCGAGTCATGTTTCACAGGGAGGAGACAAAACCATGAAGTTCACCAAGTTGAGCACTCTTTTGGCCTCGGCCGCGCTGGCCGTTTCGGGCACGGTGGCGCTGGCAGCGGATTATACGCTGACGATTTCCAGCTGGGCACCGCCGACCCACGGCATAAACGCGAAGATGTGGCCGAAATTCGTGGAAATGGTCGAAGAAGCCACCGACGGCAAAGTCACAGCTGAACTGAAGCTGGGAATTGCCCCGCCGCCGGCGCAGATGGACCTGATCATGGATGGCGCGGCGGATGCGTCGATCATCTTCCACGGATACCAGCCCGGTCGTTTCGTCACCACCAAGATGATTGAGCTGCCCGGATATGAGGGCTCGGCCGAAGCGGCCTCGGTCGCGTATTGGCGTACATACGACAAGTATCTCAAGGCAGCGGACGAACATCGCGGTGTGAAAGTGATCGCCCTGCACACCCATGGCCCGGCACAGCTTCATTCCAGCAGCCCAGTGACCAAGCTCGACGAGGTATCGGGCCTCAAAGTCCGTATCCCGGGTGGTGTCGGCGGAGATGTCGGCACCGCGCTGGGCGCAACCGGAATCCAGGTTCCCGCGCCGAAAGTATACGAGACACTCGCGTCGAAAGCTGCTGATGGCGTGGTCATGCCATTTGAATCCCGCAAGGGTTTCAAACTGACGGAAGTGGCGCAAAACGTATATGAAGTTCCGGGTGGCCTGTATCGCGGGTCATTTGCGTTCATCATGAACGAAGACACTTTTGCGGATCTTCCCGCCGATGTGCAGGCCGCTTTGGAAGAAAAGGTCTTCGGCGAACCGCTGAGCCGCGAAATCGGTAAAATCTGGGATGAGATCGACGCGATCGGCCGTGAGGCGACCGAGCAGACCGAGGGCAACGCGATCAATGCAGCCTCTGCCGAAGATCTGGAAAAGTTCAATGCGATTGCTGCCGATGTGCGCGCCAAGGTCATCGAAGAGGTCAATGGCACGGGCGTCGATGCGCAAGCCGCTTATGACATGATCGTTAACGAAATGGCTGCCCAGTAACGCAGCCCGGCTGGCGGGGTTGACCCGCCAGCCATCTTCACCCGTTGGGGGCCAATCATGCAATCTATCGTGACCTTCGCGCGTCGCGTCAGTATCATTCCGACGGTGCTGGCCTGTGTGGCGCTGTTCATCCTGATGGTGATGACCTTTTTTGACGTCATCCTGCGCTCAGTCTTCAATGCTCCGATCGAGGCGGCAACCGAACTGACGCGGATTCTGATGGCGATCCTTGTGTTCTCGGTTCTGCCGATGATTTCGGCCGGGAAAGGGCAAATCGCCGTTGATCTGACCGATGGAATTTTTTCCCGCCTGCGGCTGAGCAGGGTGCGCGATGCAATTGTCTATCTGGTGTCCGGCATCATGCTGATCTGGCCGATTCAGCGCGTTTGGGTTCTGGCTGAACGTGCAAGGGATTACGGGGATGTCACCGAATACCTGTCGATCCCTGTCTTCTATGTCGGCTGGTTCATCGCCGCCTTCACCGCAATAACGGCCGTTGCGATGGTCATCACCGGTCTTTTGCACATCTTTGCCCCCCAAACCTTGTCGGAGCACGCCTGATGACTGCCGCACTGATCGGTTTCGCCCTTGTCTTGGTTCTTGTGTTGGTACGTTTGCCCATCGTGTTTGCGATGGGCCTCGTGGGGACGCTTGGGTTCGCATATGAACGCGGTGGCAGCATTCTGTCCGAGCGCGGGCTGAAGGCCGCCATGTCGATGGTGGGTCGCCAGATTACGGACACGGCACAGGACTATGGCCTTTCGGTCGTTCCACTGTTCATCCTCATGGGCCTGTTCGTGAACAAGGGCGGGCTCGCGCGCGAGTTATACGCGGTTTCAAACGCCTTCCTGGGCCACTTCCGAGGTGGTATCGCCATGGCGACGGTTGCCGCGTGCGGCGGCTTTTCGGCCATTTGCGGTTCCTCGCTGGCAACGGCTGCGACCATGTCCAAAGTCGCGATGCCCGAGATGCGCCGGTACCGCTACTCGGATGAGCTGTCGACCGCGTCGATTGCAGCGGGGGGCACGCTGGGTATCCTGATCCCACCGTCGGTCATTTTGGTGATCTACGGCCTGCTGACCGAAACATCGATCGGCAAACTCTTCGTTGCGGGCATCATCCCCGGTGTACTTGGCATCCTCTTCTATCTGTTCGCGGTGCGCTGGACCGTTTGGCGCAGGCCCGAGGCCGGCCCCGCCGGTGAACGCCACGGCTGGGGCGAACGCCTGTCGGCCCTGCGCTCGGTCTGGGCGGTGTTGCTTTTGTTCTTCCTGGTGATCGGCGGCTTGTACGGAGCGTTCGATTTCTATCCTCTGAACCTGACCTTCAGCCCGACCGAAGCCGCCGGTATGGGCGCCATGGGGGCATTCCTGATCGCATTGTCGCGCGGCGGGCTGACCCTTGGGTCGACCTTTGAAGTGCTGAAGGAAACCAGTTTCACCGCCGCGGCGCTGTTCTCGGTTCTGATCGGCGCGCAGATCTTTTCGAACTTCATCAACCTGGCCGGTCTGCCCGAAGCGTTGATCGCCTTGGTCACCGCATATGAGGTGGAGCCCTTCGTCGTGATCCTGATGATCCTCGGGATCTACATCATTCTGGGATGCGTCTTTGAATCGCTGTCGATGCTGTTGCTGACGGTTCCGATCTTTTTCCCACTGGTCACGTCATTGGGATATGATCCGATCTGGTTCGGCATCGTTGTCGTCGTCGTGACCGAGATCAGTTTGATCACGCCGCCCGTGGGTCTGAACGTGTTCATTCTGAAAGGCGTGGTCGGGGACGTATCGACCGGAACAATCTTCAAGGGGGTCACACCGTTCTGGGTGGCAGACATCTTCCGTCTGGCTCTAATCGTTCTGGTGCCTTGGCTGGTTCTGGTCCTTCCCGAACAAATGGGAGCGATGGGTCACTGATGTTCTCTTTGACTGCGCTTCCGGACGGGTTTCATACGGATCCCTATCCAACCTACGCCGCGTTGCGCGAAGACACGCCCGTCTGCTGGCAGCCCGATGGTTCGGTGGTCCTGTCGCGGTATGACGACCTGGATCTGGTGTACCGGGATACCGAGCGTTTCATATCGGATAAAAAGGCGGTTTTCGGCCCCAAATACGGTATCGACAGCCCGCTGTACGAACACCATACCACCAGCCTTGTGTTCAATGATCCGCCTCTGCATACCCGCGTCCGCAAGGTCATGGTCGGTGCGATGAACCCACGGGCGCTGGCGCAGATGGAACCGGGCCTGATTCAACTTGTCGATGGGCTGCTGGACGAGATGCAGGCCAAGGGCTCGGTAGAGTTGATCGAGGATTTCGCCGGTGCCATCCCGATCGAGATCATCGGCCACCTGCTTGGCATTCCCAGATCGGAACGTGGCCCTTTGCGGGATTGGTCTTTGGCTATTCTGGGCGCTTTGGAACCTCAATTGACGCCCGAGCAGGAAGAGTGGGGCAACCGGTCGGTATATGATTTCAAGGACTATCTTCGGCATGTCATAGAAGATCGCCGGGCCAATCCCGGAGATCCTGCGACGGATGTCCTGACACGTTTGATGCAGGATGACACCGATGGTGGCTTGACCGAGGTCGAGCTGTACCAGAACTGCATCTTCATTCTGAATGCAGGGCACGAGACCACCACCAACCTGATCGGCAACGCATTGGAACTGTTGGAACGGCACCGCGACAAACGGGCCGAGCTTCTGGCCAATCCGGATCTGATCAACACGGCAGTGGACGAGTTTCTGCGGCTGGAAAGCCCAAATCAGTTTGGCAATCGTCTGACCACCGAAGATGTAATGTTCCACGGTCAGACCATTCCGGCAGGTACGGACATTCACCTGTGTATCGGCGCGGCCAATCGCGATCCGCGGCAGTTTGCACAACCTGATGAGGTTGTATTGGATCGACGTCCCAACAAGCATCACGCGTTTGCCGGAGGTCCCCATACCTGCGTCGGCCTGACCCTGGCGCGTATGGAGGGTCGCGTGGCCGTCGGACGGTTTCTTGCGCGATTCCCGACCTATCGCATCACTGACGGCGCCGAACGGGGCGGGCGCATCCGGTTTCGGGGTTTCGCGCGACTGCCAGCTCAAGTCTGAGATGTGCGGTTTGGGTTGCCAATTCGCCAATTTATTGACCGACCGATCGGTTTATATTATGATTTCGTGAGACGGGCATATGGCCGCGAGAAGTTCACACAACAAATGAGGAGACGCTCATGACAATCCAACAGATTTCCAGCTTCGCGGCCGGTGAATGGGTTTCGCCCGGTGCGGGTGCCCGCAATATTACAAGCGCGGTCACCGGCGAGGTGATCGCCACGGCTGGCAATAGCGCGTTGGATGTGCAGGGGATGCTGGACTATGCGCGCAATGTGGGCGGGCCGGCGCTGCGGCAGATGACGTTCCACGAGCGGGCCAAGATGCTCAAGGCGTTGTCCGTTCATTTGGGTCAGCACAAACAGGCAATGTATGACCTGTCTTTCAGCACAGGTGCGACCCAGTCCGACCACTTGATCGACATAGACGGTGGTATCGGCACGATGTTCGTCTTCGCTTCGAAAGGTCGACGCGAGATGCCGGACGGACATGTCTATCTTGACGGTGAGGTCGAGCAGTTGTCGCGCAATGGCACCTTTCTGGGGCAGCATATCTGCACCCCGTTGCATGGGGTGGCGGTTCACATCAACGCGTTCAACTTTCCTGTTTGGGGGATGCTGGAAAAGCTGGCTCCAACGCTTCTGGCAGGCGTTCCGGCCATCGTAAAGCCAGCGACGAACTCGTGCTACGTCACCGAACTATGCGTCCGGCTGATGCTGGACTCCGGCATTTTGCCTGCCGGCGCGTTGCAGCTGGTTTCGGGTGGTCTGGGCGATATGCTGGACCGTCTGACCATGCAGGACGTGGTCAGTTTCACCGGATCCGCGGAAACGGCGTCGAAACTGCGTTCCAACCCGGTGATTCTGGAGAATTCTGTTCGTTTCGTAGCCGAGCAGGACAGTCTGAACTGCTCCATCCTGGGCCCTGATGCCGAGCCTGAAACGCCGGAATTCGATCTTTTCGTCAAAGAAGTCCAGCGCGAGATGACCACGAAGGCCGGGCAGAAATGTACGGCGATCCGCCGGATCATTGCCCCAGAGCCTCAGGTGCAGGCGGTGATCGAAGCCCTGTCCGTGCGGTTGGCAAAAACGGTTATCGGCGACCCAAGGCTGGAAACCACACGCATGGGCGCGCTGGTCTCGAACGGTCAGAAACGCGATGTTCTGGAAAAGGCGGCAATCATTGGGCAGGAAGCCGAGCGCGTTTTCGGCAACCCTGACGATTTTCAGGTTGATGGGGCGGATGCCGAGAAAGGCGCGTTCCTGCCGCCGATGTTGTACCACTGTGCCAATCCGGATGCGGCCCGACGCGTCCATGACACCGAGGCTTTTGGCCCGGTCAGCACGGTGATGGGGTATCGCGATCTTGACCATGCGATCGAACTGGCAAATCGCGGGCAAGGGTCGCTGGTGGCATCGGTCATAACCTGTGACGCGGATGTGGCACGGCACGTTGCCCTGGGGGCCGGGGCCTATCACGGGCGGCTGTATTTCAACAATCGCGACTCGATGAAGGAATCTACCGGCCACGGCTCTCCTCTGCCGCATATGGTTCACGGCGGACCTGGACGCGCTGGTGGCGGCGAGGAGATGGGCGGTGTGCGTGGCGTGAAGCATTACATGCAGAGGACAGCCATTCAGGGATCGCCTGATCTGCTGACCGCGATCGGGAACAAATGGGTTCCCGGCGCGACCGAGGTCGAAGGGCCAGCCCATCCGTTCACGCGCCGGTTTCACGAGTTGGCGATTGGCGAGACCCTCCACACGGCGCCCCGTACAATCACGATGGAAGACATCGAACACTTTGCCAATTTCACCGGCGATACGTTCTATGCGCATATGGATCAGGCAGCGGCGGAACGGAACCCGTTCTTCCCGGGCCGTGTGGCCCATGGGTATCTGCTTTTGTCATTTGCAGCCGGATTGTTTGTTGAACCGAACGAAGGCCCAGTTCTGGCAAACACCGGTCTTGACGGGTTGCGATTCATGAAGCCCGTCGAGGCGGGTGATACCATCAAGGTGCGGTTGACGGTCAAGGCCAAGACCAAACGGAACGAGGAATACGGCGAAGTCCGCTGGCATGTCACCCTGACCCAGCAGGATGATGAAATGGTTGCGGAATATGAGCTTTTGACGATGGTCGCCTACTAGGCCCGGAACCCATTGAACTTGGCAGGTCAGCGTGTTCACGGTTCGAAAAAAACGAGCGGTGAACATGTCTGATCTTCGGGATACGTGCCAGAAACCAAGGTCGCAAACAGTGCTGGTTGCCTGCAAAGCACGCCAAGCGGCGCAATCGCGTCAAGATCTTGTTCGACAGGATCAAGGGCTGGCGGCGCGTCGCAACCCTGTGCAACCGAGGCTCAATGGTCTTCTCGTCCGCGTCGCCATCGTCATCTGTTGGCTGTGACTCCTCGTCCCCGCGCCCGTTAAACATGCACCTCAACCTGAGTTTGCAGATTGGCCGGGCGTTCCATCAGGGTGGAAAAACGGCGGTCTTCTTTACGGTTCCATAAACAAAGCTGGTGTCGATCGAAGCAATCCCACCGATTGGGTGAATTCTGTTTCGAATGAATTCTTCATATGCCTCGAGATCCGATACCAACACCCGCAACTGATAGTCCATCGCCCCGGTTAGCACGTGGCATTCAAGAACTTCGTCGATCATCCGAACGCGTTTTTCGAAATTCTGAACGTCCGTTTCATTGTGCCGCTCCAATCGGATCCGCACAAAAACAGTAATGCCTATGCCGTATGCGGCGGCGTCCACATCTGCGCTGTAACCCTTGATGATTCCGCGAGCTTCGAGGTTCTTGACCCGGCGCAGACACGGCGACGGAGACAGGTTCACCTCGTCGGCAAGGTCCTGGTTCGTCATGCGCCCGTCCTTTTGCAGCGCCCGAATGATCTGTCTGTCTTTTTCGTCCATTTCAACCTTATACTTGGCAGAATCTGCCAACATGGATCGCAGTATTGGTACTATTTGCAAACAAAAGCCCAAAGTAAAGGTGCAAACTGGCGCCAGCTTGAAACAGGAGCTTGCAATGACTCGTTCAACCGGATTTGCCACCCGCGCCATTCACCACGCTTACAACCCTTTGGAAAATGAAGGCGCCCTTACCCCACCGCTGCATTTGACGTCCACGTTTACCTTTGAAACCGCAGAGGCTGGTGGAGAGATGTTCGCCGGTGAACGCGCAGGTCATATCTACAGCCGTATTTCGAACCCCACATGTGACCTTCTGGAACAACGCATTGCCGTGCTTGAAGGGGCCGAGGCCGGACTGGCCCTTTCCAGCGGCATGGGGGCGATCACGGCAGTGCTTTGGACCCTGCTGTCGCCGGGGGACGAAGTCATCGTGGACAAAACGCTCTATGGCTGCACCTTCGCCTTCATGCGCCACGGACTGGCAAAATGGGGGGTCACAATTACCCATGTCGACATGACAGACCCAGAGAACCTGAAAGCCGCCGTTTCCGACAAAACCCGCGTTGTCTATTTCGAAACTCCGGCCAATCCGAACATGCGCTTGGTGGACATCGCCGCCAGCGCCGAAATTGCGCATTCGGTCGGAGCAACGGTTGTCGTCGACAACACCTATGCCAGCCCCTATCTGACCCGCCCGATCGAGCACGGGGCGGATATCGTTCTGCATTCTGCCACCAAATATCTCGGCGGTCATGGCGACGTGGTCGCTGGTCTGGTTGTCGGCACCGCCGAACAGATCGCCGAAATCCGCCTGGTCGGAATGAAGGATATGACCGGTGCGGTCATGGCCCCTTTCAACGCGATGCTGATCCTGCGTGGCCTGAAAACACTGAACCTGCGTCTGGATCGTCATTGCGCGTCAGCCAGGGTCGTCGCTGATTTCCTCGAGGCCCATCCCGCCGTCGGCGAGGTTTACTTCCCCGGGCTGAAAAGCTTTGCCCAGCATGATGTCGCGCAGCGGCAAATGTCCCAACCCGGCGCCATGATCGCGTTCGAGATCAAGTCCGGCCTGTCCGGTGGGATCGAATTCATGAATCGTCTGAACATGATCCAGCGCGCGGTGTCCTTGGGCGATGCCGAAACGCTGATCCAGCACCCTGCATCCATGACTCATTCGACCTATACCCCGGAAGAACGGGCCGAGCATGGGATCAGCGATGGTTTGATCCGTTTGTCCGTCGGGCTTGAGGATGTCGAAGATATCCTCGCAGACCTGGAGCAAGCTTTGCCGTATCCTGCCCGCAGCGCCGCCTGAACCCGGAGACCGCCATGCACATTGATCCCACCCAGTTGAAGATCGTTGAACAACGTCTGTTATGGTTGTCGCATTGGATGATCCACCATGCCAACCACATCC
This sequence comes from Ruegeria sp. HKCCA5463, assembly GCF_013034175.1. NCBI lineage: Bacteria > Pseudomonadati > Pseudomonadota > Alphaproteobacteria > Rhodobacterales > Roseobacteraceae > Ruegeria > Ruegeria sp. HKCCA5463. The sequence goes on along the minus strand of NZ_WQFL01000004.1, from coordinate 166,485 downwards.
GGCCAAAGGTGGATGGGATCAAGGTTGGTGGCCATCAGGCGTCGTCTGCTTCGATGGTGTCGATCATGACCGCGCTCTATTTTTCGGCCCTGCGCCCTGAAGACCGGGTGGCTGTCAAACCCCATGCCTCGCCGGTTTTCCATGCGATGCAGTATCTCATGGGCAATCAAACGCGCGAGAAGATGGAAAATTTCCGTGGTTTTGGCGGTGTGCAAAGCTATCCCAGCCGAACCAAAGATATCGACGACGTTGATTTTTCCACCGGGTCTGTGGGGCTGGGTGTCGCGATCACCTCGTTTGCTTCGATCATTCAGGATTACATCAAGGCCAAAAGCTGGGGCTCGGATGCTCCGATGGGGCGGATGGTGGCCCTTGTAGGCGACGCCGAACTGGACGAAGGCAATGTGTACGAGGCATTGCAGGAAGGCTGGAAGAACGACCTGCGCAATACGTGGTGGATCATTGACTACAACCGGCAATCCCTGGATGGCATCGTCCGCGAAGGGCTATTCGAACGGATTGAAAAGATCTTCGATGCGTTCGGTTGGGATGTCGTGCGCGTGAAATATGGGGTTCTGCAACGCGCGGCCTTTGAAGAACCGGGTGGCGATCGCCTGCGCGACTGGATCGATGCGTGCCCCAATCAGGATTATTCGGCTTTGACCTTCATGGGGGGCGCAGTCTGGCGGCAGCGCCTGATGGACGATCTGGGGGATCAGGGGGATGTGACCGCTCTGATTGAACGGCGGACGGACGCAGAGCTGGCGGCGCTGATGGAAAATCTTGGCGGCAATTGCGTCGAGACCATGGCCCGGACATTTGCCGCCATCGATCATGATCGCCCGACCTGTTTCCTGGCCTACACCGTCAAAGGGTGGGGCACCCCCATCGCAGGTCACAAGGACAATCACGGCGGGCTGATGAACAACAGCCAGTTCGCCGCGTGGCAGTCGCATATGGGCGTGCCAGACGGCGAGGAATGGGAGCCGCTTGCGACAGTACAGGACCCCGCCGCATTCAAGGATTTTCTGGCCAGGGCACCGTTCTCTGCCAAGGGTCCGCGCCGCTATTTCGATGACAAGCTGGACGTGCCAAGGATCGAGGTCGACACCAGCCGTGAAATCTCGACCCAGATGGCGTTTGGCAAGATCCTTGACGATCTGTCAAAAGGTGATGGCCCGTTGACCGAACGCATCGTGACAACCTCTCCGGATGTCACCGGCACGACGAACCTGGGGCCTTGGGTGAACAGGCGCAAGCTGTTTGCCCGATCCACGCAAGCCGATGCCTTCATAGAACATCGGATCCCTTCGACGGCGAAATGGGAATTCACGCCGGAAGGGCAGCATATCGAGCTTGGGATCGCCGAAATGAACCTGATGCTGCTTCTGGGAGCGGCGGGTCTGTCGCATTCCCTGTTTGGCAAACGTTTGATCCCGATCGGCACCGTCTATGACCCCTTTGTCAGTCGCGGCCTCGATGCGCTGAACTATGCCTGCTATCAGGATGCACGCTTTATTCTCGTTGGTACGCCGTCGGGCGTGACACTGGCACCTGAAGGCGGAGCGCATCAATCCGTCGGCACACCGCTGATCGGGATGAGCCAGGACGGGCTGGCTGCATTTGAACCCGCCTTTGCTGATGAACTGGCGGTGATCATGGAATGGGCCTTCGACTATCTGCAACGCGACGGTGAAGGACAACCGGACGAGCGCACATGGCTGCGCGATGAAACCGGCGGTTCCGTCTATTTGCGTCTGACGACCAACCCGATTGAGCAGCCCGGCAAACGCGTGGATGACGAGTTTCGGCAGGGTGCCATTGACGGGGCCTATTGGTTGCGAAAACCGGGGCCCAATTGCGAAGTTGTAATCGCCTATCAAGGTGCTGTCGCGCCCGAGGCAATCAAGGCCGCCGGTATCATCGGCGAGGGTCGCCGCGATGTCGGCGTTTTGGCCGTGACGTCCGCGGATCGGCTGAATGCCGGTTGGACGGCTGCACAACGCGCGCGGTCGCGCGGCAACCCCGCCGCACTATCCCACATCGAAACCCTGATGTCTGGTCTGCCAGCGCACTGCAATCTGGTCACCGTGATTGACGGGCATCCTGCAACATTGTCGTGGCTGGGCGCTGTGCGCGGTCATCAGACCATTCCGATGGGGGTCGAACATTTTGGCCAGACAGGAACGATCGGTGATCTCTATCGCCACCACTGTATTGATGCCGATGCCATCATCGAAAAAGTGAGTGGTTTGACCCGTGGCAGAGTACTTCATCGGGCAACAGGGGCTTGAGATTGGGCCAACAAGATCAGGAACGATCCCGCTCGGGCTCTTGTTTGACCCATGTCGCATCGACGACGGTCGATGTCATCGAAATGATCGGCACGGTTATGCGTGCCCGGTGCATGTTTCCGACGCCCAACAGCAGGCAGCTGCCGGCAAGATGTTGAATTATGTTCCCGCGTTGACCTAGGCTTGACGCGGCCCGGCCCTGGCGGTTGCGTCAGGGTCTGACCTGTCAGGGTGTTACCTTATGAGGAGCTTTTCGGCGAAAATGCCCGTTTTCCCGTCTATACAACCGGGATGGCAGCCGATAAGGGGCTGTCTTTACCCTTGGATGATCCGCTGATCGCAATTCCGCACAGCGCCTATCACCTGGCCGATACAAAGAACCACCACCGTGAAACAAACCATTGCAGATGCGCTAGCGCGCAAGGGCTATGATACATTGACCCAAGTTCAGCGAGCCGTCACCCAGCCCGAGCTGGAAGGGCGCGACATGCTGGTTTCGGCCCAGACCGGATCAGGGAAGACCATTGGGTTTGGTCTGGCGATAGCGCACAGGGTGCTGGGCGATGAAGAAACGCTCGGCAAACCCGAAGCGCCGTTGGCGCTGGTTGTCGCACCGACCCGCGAGCTGGCACTTCAGGTAAAACGGGAACTTGGCTGGTTGTATTCCGGAGCGGGAGCGTTTCTGGCCTCGTGCGTCGGGGGCATGGACATTCGGGATGAACGTCGCGCGTTGGCCCGAGGCGCCCATATCGTTGTGGCCACTCCGGGACGACTTCGCGACCATATCAATCGAGGTTCAATCGATCTGACAGCTATCCGAGCGGTTGTCCTGGACGAAGCGGATGAAATGCTGGATCTGGGGTTCCGCGAGGATCTTGAGTTCATCCTTGATGAAACACCCGCAGATCGTCAGACCTTGTTGTTTTCTGCCACTGTGCCACGCGCAATTGCCAATCTGGCCAAGCGGTACCAGCGCGACGCGGAACGTGTGAGCACGGTCGGCGAACTGACCCAGCATGCGGATATCGAGTATCGGGCCATGACGGTGGCGCCGCGTGATGGTGAAAACGCGATAATCAATGTGCTGCGATATTACGAGGCCCCCAATGCCATCGTTTTCTGCAACACCCGAGCGATGGTTTCGCGCCTGACCGCGCGCCTGTCGAACCGGGGGTTTTCTGTCGTGGCCCTGTCCGGTGAGCTGACCCAGAGCGAACGGTCCAACGCGTTGCAGGCCATGCGCGATGGACGGGCCCGGGTCTGTGTCGCAACCGATGTTGCGGCCCGCGGTATCGATCTGCCCAACCTTGATCTGGTGGTCCATGCCGAACTGCCCAACAGCCATGAAACACTGCTGCACCGGTCTGGCCGCACGGGTCGCGCTGGGCGCAAGGGCGTCAGTGCCCTGATCGTCGCGCCATCATCGCGCAAAAAGGCAGAGCGCATTCTGAAATTTGCCAAGCTGACAGCAGAATGGGGATCGGCCCCGTCTGCGGATGAGGTGAACGAGCGTGATCAGGCTCGGATGCTGGCATCGGAGGACTGGCAGGTCGAGATCACGGAAAGCGAGCGCCCGTCTGTTGAAAAACTGATTGCTCGCTTCACGCCCGAAAAAATCGCAGCCGCTTACCTCAGGCAATACAAACTACGCCATTCCGCCCCGGAAGAGCTGTCGGGGGTCGATCAGACCGCCCCAAAGCTGCGCGCATCTTTTGGGCCAGGCGTCTGGTTTTCACTGTCCGAAGGACGCAATCAGAATGCGTCTCCCCGTCATATGCTGCCGATGATCTGCAAGGCGGGCGATCTGACAAAAGACGACATCGGTGCCATTCGGATTGCCGAGGACGTAACTTATTTCGAAATCAGTGAGGGAAGTGTCGACCGCTTTCTGACGGCCATTGGTCCAGAGATGAAAATCGAAGAAACCAAAGACCTTGTGCGGTTGGACAAAGCACCGGACCTGTCGTCAACCGGTCGGTCTGGTCTCAAAAGAAAGTTCAAAGGCAGACCTACGGGACACAAAACGGAAAACTCTCCGGCTGAGCGGAAAGCCCGCCGCCGCCAATCCAAGCCCGAGGTTCAGCCTGCCCAGACCGTGCCCGCGACCGAAACCCGCCGAGCGTCGGATGACGACGCAAAAAGCCAGTTCAGCGCTTCGGGCGCAAAACCGAAAAAACGCAAGCCCGGCAGTGTCGAGCAAAGGAGAGGTCGCTCCAAACCAGCCGGAGACGCGCCGAAAGGTCCGCCGCCGCCAAAGGGCAAGCCAAACAGCAAGAAGAATCGTGCACGCGCGGCGGCCGTCAAATCCGCCAAGGGTGGCAACGCAGTTCCAAAACGTCGCAAATCCGGACCCAAGGGCAGTTGATTTCCGCCACGCGCAAGGTCTGTCCTCTGGGCATCGGCAAGTGACCAGGTGCCGTGGATTTCGGTCGCGGCATACACATGTGCTTAACAGTTGCGTGATTTTTCGGGGTAGGAGCAAACTAAGCTTTGCTCTTCCTGCGATCTCAACCGAATACTGTGGTACAGGACATTCTTTTCGGGGTTTTCATGCGGTTCAGTGTCGGCATTGCTGTATCTATGCTGGTCGCCGTATCCATCGGCGTGTCGACCTTCGTTGTTCATTCGCTGTGGTGGACGACCGCGCGTGACAACAGCCGCATGCTTGCCGCTGAGATCAACAGCCAGATTGCAAACACGGTCCGTATCGAAGTCGGGGCAACCCTCAGATCCGCCGAAGCCGCATGGTCGGCGGTGCGCACGATCTTTGTACAGAATGTCATCGCAACACGGCAGGCCGATAAACGAGAGTTCGTCTTTCTGTCTCAGTTGCAGGCGCAGCCGAATATTTCCTGGATTTTCTTTGGTTGGCCGGACGGCAATTTTTTCGCGTCGCACCGTTTGGGCGACAGCGGGCTTGAGATGATAGAGATCGACAAGGACATCCGCGACCGGAACCTGCGGACCGATCGATACATTTTTATTCCCGGGGATATTCAGTTCGAAGAAAGGACCTTTGTTCCGACCTCCTATGATCCTCGTGATCATGCCTGGTTCAACAATTTCATGTCCCTGGACACGATGGGATGGATCGAAGCACGCGATCTTCCGGGCAGTGACAAGACCGTATACGCATTTGCGGGGCCGATCGATGTCAACCGGGCACGGCAGGGTGTTCTTGCGGTCGCAATCGAAACCGACCGTTTGTCACGCTTTCTGGCGACGCTCGAGCCCGGCGAATTCGGAGCCGCCTTTATTCTGGATGCTGATGGCAAAGTAATTGCTGTTCCCGACGCAAAAGCGGACGAAGTTACACCGGCGCGCATGGGCGAGGGTGAACTGTACGAGGTTGCCAAGATCTCGGGGGAAAAACTGTTGGGCGACCCGGATGGCAATACTGCGGGCAGTTCGACGAAGCGCGTGGTGATCGATGGCGTCCCCTATGCGGTGGCCCTGACACCTTTGGGTTTTTACGGGTGGCGCGTCGCTACGGTCATTCCTGAGGCGGCCTTTTTGTCTGGCATCGATGCAACCTTGATAGACCTGATCTATATCCTGATCGGGGTCGTGATCGTCTCAACCGCTCTGGCGATCTGGTTGATCCGTCGAATTGTGGCCAATCCTTTGGCGCGCATTGCCGAGGATCTGAGCAAGATCGAACGCTTTGACGTCGAACGCATTCCACGCCGGCCTTCAAACCTGTCCGAGCTTGCCAATCTGTCTGCGGCAACGGCCAGCATGGCAGCAGGATTGTCCGCGTTTCGAAAATACGTGCCGACCGATCTTGTGAAGATGCTGGTCGCCGAGGGCATCAAAACGCAGCCCGGTGGCGACATGAAGCAGATATCCGTGTTGTTTTGCGATGTGACCGGATTCACCGGGTTGTCGGAAAAACTCGGCCCCAAAATCATCCAGTTGATGGAGCCTTTTTTCTCTGCGGCCGCAGCAGCCGTCGCGCGCCATGACGGGACGATCGACAAATTCATGGGTGACGCGGTCATGGCGATCTGGGGGGCACCGCGCAAGGATGCGCTCCATGCCGAAAATGCCTGCCGCGCGGCACTGGATCTTGTCGTGACCGTGGAAGATGCGGGCATCAAAGACGAGGCCGGAAATTCCCTGCGTGTCAGGATCGGGTTGAACAGCGGTGAAGCTCTGGTTGGCAACATTGGGTCAGAGCAGCGGTTGAACTACACGGCGATCGGTGACGTCGTGAATGTGGCCAGCCGATTGGAAGGGGCCAACAAGGAGTATGGCACGCGTATTCTGATCGGCCCCGAGACCCGGCGCGAAGCAGGCGACGCAATTGTCGTCCGAGAGCTTGACACGCTCGCGGTCTTTGGCCGGACCGAGGAACTGGTGGTCTATGAGCTGATTGCGATGGCCGACGGTTTTGAAGGTTCCCTTGATTGGATCGAGACCTACGAACAAGGTCTTGCGCATTATCGTTCCGGCCGGTTCGAGCAGGCGATAGCTGCGTTTGAGGCTGCGGACAAAATGCGGGGCGGGGACCCTGTATCCGTCGCCATGAAGCTGCGCGCAACGAAACTTTTGACCAACCCTCCCTCGGGGGATTGGCGTGCGGTTACGCATACGGACAAGACGTGAGCGTGCAGGCCATGAGAGCATGCAATCCGCACCCATGAACAGCAAGGTCTGAGGTCGCGGCAGGGCGTTTCGGGCCGTCGTATCGTTTGCGCAGCGAAGATGAGAGTGAGATCCGGAAATCAGGGTGCAATAGCAGAAAAAGCCTTCAAAGATATCCGCAGAAAGACACTGTTGACATTAGATTTTGTATTTTGGATACATTAGACAGAGGGATCGCGACGACCTGTGCTGTCACTGAATGCTCTGGCGACAAAGAGCCATGCGATTGTCTTTTGAAGTCCTTTTCTGGGAGAAAATCATGAAACTCAAACTTCTGGCCGCAACCACTGCGATCGCCCTGACGGGTGCCGTGGCGCAGGCAAATACACTTGTATATTGTTCCGAAGGATCGCCTGAAGGGTTCGATCCTGCGCTGTACACCGCAGGGACGACCTTTGATGCGTCTTCACATCCGATCTACAATCGGTTGCTTGAATTTGAAACGGGCACGACCAATGTGGTCCCCGGCCTGGCCGAAAGTGTCGAGGCCAGCGATGATGGTCTGGAATACACTTTCAAGCTGCGCCAGGGCGTCAAGTTCCACTCGAACGACGCGTTCACGCCGACCCGCGATTTCAACGCGGATGACGTGATTTTCTCCTTCATGCGTCAGAAAGACGAAAACCACCCCTATCATCAAGTGTCAGGTGGAACCTGGGAATATTTCCAGGGTATGGGGATGCCTGATCTGGTCGAGTCCATCGAAAAGATCGACGACTACGCGGTGAAATTTACCCTGTCCAAGCCCGAAGCACCGTTTGTCGCCAATATGGCGATGGACTTTGCCTCAATCGTGTCGGCGGAATACGCTGCGGCAATGATGGAAGCCGGTACGCCGGAAAAACTGAATACGGCACCCATCGGCACCGGACCTTTCTCGTTCGTGGCATATCAAAAAGACGCGGTGATCCGTTACGCGGCCAATGATGCGTATTGGAAAGACCCGGCGCAGGTCGAAAACCTGATCTTTGCCATCACGCCGGATGCGTCTGTGCGCTATCAAAAGCTGAAAGCAGGCGAATGTCATGTGATGCCCTATCCGAACCCTGCCGACATTCAGGCAATGAAGGATGATCCGGACATCAACATGCTGGAACAAGAGGGCCTGAACGTTGGTTATCTGGCCTACAACACCACCATGGCGCCATTCGACAATCCGAAGGTGCGCAAAGCGCTGAACATGGCGATCGACAAGCAGGCGATCATCGACGTGGTCTTCCAGGGTTCGGGCCAGGTGGCCAAGAACCCGATCCCGCCTACCATGTGGGGCTACAACGACGCCATCGTGGACGATCCCTATGATCCCGAAGCGGCCAAGGCGATGCTTGAGGCCGAAGGTGTTTCGGACCTGTCGATGAAAATCTGGGCCATGCCCGTCCAGCGCCCCTACAACCCCAATGCCCGTCGCATGGCCGAATTGATCCAGGCGGATTTCGCCAAGATCGGTGTGGGCGTCGAAATCGTCTCGTACGAATGGGGTGAATACCTGTCTCGGTCGAAAGAACTGAACCGGGACGGTGCCGTTCTGCTGGGCTGGACCGGGGACAATGGCGACCCGGACAACTTCCTGGCGGTGTTGCTGGGCTGTGACGGTGTCGAAGCATCCAACCGGGCGCAATGGTGCCATCAGCCATTCGAAGACCTGATCCTGAAGGCCAAGCAAAGCACGGATCAGGCCGAGCGGACCAAACTGTATGAAGAAGCGCAGGTTGTGTTCAAAGAGCAGGCTCCGTGGGCAACCATCGCGCATTCGGTCGTTTACATGCCCATGAGCAACAAGGTGCAAGGCTATAAGGTGCACCCTCTGGGCGGTCACATCTTCTATGGTGTGAGCGTCGAATAAACCACCACTCGCAAACCGGAGCCACCAGAGTGGTGGCTCCGGCTTTCTTATTGAGGAGGTCGGGCAGAATGCCGGATTTGCCCGAATACCGCCAATTGGCACTGGATATGTCAGTGGACGCAGTGGCCCTGGTGCCGGGTCCGAATTTCACCCGCGCATTGGGCAAATCCTTCATGAGCCACGAGCGCCCTTTTGTCGTGGTGATTCCGGCCCAGGGTGATCCGGCGGCGATCGTGCCCAATCTGGAACTCGCCTCATGGGATCTGGTTGGATTTGAGGGTGCCGTGTTCGACTGGCGCGATCAGACCGGCTATGACGGCGCCTTTTCCGCGCTGGCAGCGCATAGTCCGATCAGATCGTTGGCCGTCGAAGGTCAGGTGATGCGGTTTTTCGTGTCAGACGCGTTTACCCGCGCAATTCCGGATCTGCAGATTGTGGACGGCGAACGCGAAATCTCAGGCCTTCGCATCATCAAAACCGAAGAAGATATCGCCGCGCTGCAAGCGGCCATCGATATTTCGGAACGCGCGTTGGAGCGTGTGATCGCAGGTGTTCGTGCAGGTCAGACCGAAAAACAGATCGAACAGGCGCTGATACAGGCGCTTTTTGCGGAAGGCGCCGAGTCGTTGGCCTTTTCCCCCATCGTGGCTGCGGGGGACAACTCGGCCCGACCGCACGGCAAGGCGCGCGCCAACTACCGGATCAAGGCAGGCGACGCCTTGCTGTTCGACTTTGGCGCTCGAAAACATGGTTTTGCGGCCGACATCACGCGAACTTTTTTCGTTCAGGACGTCACGGACGAAGGCCGGGATGTCTACGACACGGTTTTGCGCGCCAACAAAGCCGGGTTCGAAGCCTGCCGCCCCGGCGTGACAGCGCATGACATCGACGATGCCGTCACAGGCGTGCTTGAGGCCTCGCCCTTTGCCGATCGTATCCGGACCAAGACAGGTCACGGTCTGGGCCGGGATGTGCATGAGGCGCCGTATATCATGCGCGGCAACAGCCAGAAAATCCTGCCGGGCATGGTCTGGACCAACGAACCCGGTCTGTATGAATTGGACAAGTTCGGCGTTCGCATAGAAGATGACGTCCTTGTCACCGGGGATGGCTGTCGGTCACTGACCCGCTTTCCCAAAGAACTTACAATCATAGGTCGCTGATGCTTGGCTATTTCCTCACCCGTCTTGGCCTGTTTGTTCCGACATTTCTGGGCGTGACGCTGATTTCGTTCATGTTCATCCGGGTGCTGCCCGGCGATCCGATCATCGTGATGGCCGGTGAACGCGGCATGACGGAAGAACGTTATCAGGAAATGGTCGAAAAGCTGGGTTTCGACAAGCCGGTGTTGCAGCAGTATTGGGATTACCTCACCGGCGTGCTTCAAGGTGACCTGGGCGAAAGCTTTGTCACTAGGAAACCCGTATGGGATGAGTTCTTTTCGCTGTTCCCCGCAACGCTGGAGTTGTCCCTGTGCGCCATGATCTTTGCCGTTGCGCTGGGTCTGCCCGCGGGTGTGATCGCGGCGGTGAACCGAGGGAAGTTCTTTGACCGGGCGCTGATGTCCTCGGCGCTGGTCGGGTACTCGATGCCCATCTTCTGGTGGGCGCTGCTGTTGATCATCATATTCTCGGGCAATCTGGGCTGGACGCCGGTCTCGGGCCGGATCGACCTGTTGTATTACTTTCCCAGCGTCACGGGCTTCATGCTGATCGACAGCCTGTTGTCGGGTCAGGAAGGAGCATTCGGATCAGCCGTGCGCCATCTGATCCTGCCGACGATTGTGCTGGGAACGATTCCGCTGGCGGTAATCGCACGCCAGACCCGGTCGGCGATGCTGGAAGTTCTGGGCGAAGATTACATCCGCACCGCGCGCGCCAAGGGTTTGTCACCAACGCGGATCAATGGATTGCACGCGCTGCGAAACGCTTTGATTCCGGTTGTTACGGTGATCGGCCTATCGGTGGGCACTTTGCTGGCGGGGGCCATTCTGACCGAAACCATCTTCAGTTGGCCGGGCATAGGAAAGTGGATGGTCGACAGCATCTTTCGCCGTGACTACCCGGTTGTTCAGGGCGGATTGCTGATGATCGCGGTGATCGTGATGCTGGTGAACCTGCTGGTCGATGTCCTTTATGGCATCATCAACCCCAAAATTCGGAGGCGGTGATGGCCGAACTATCCTCAACCCCGCCCAGAACGGAAGACCGCCCCAGCGCCCTGCGCGAGTTCTGGTACTACTTCAGTGAAAACCGTGGCGCTGTCATCGGGCTTTGGGTTTTTGCAGCCTTCGTTTTTTGTGCCGCCTTTGCGCCCCTTCTGGCCCCCTATGACCCAACCGAGCAGTTCCGCGATCATATCCTGCAACCGCCTGCTTGGCAGGAGGGCGGAAGCTGGGCTTTCCCGTTGGGCACCGATCCGCTGGGTCGGGACATGCTGTCGCGCCTGATCATGGGCTCGCGCTATTCCTTCTTTGTCGGAATCGTCGTCGTCTGTGTGGCCGTGTCGGGTGGCGTGATGATTGGCCTGCTGTCGGGCTTTGCCCCCAAATGGGTCGATACGCTGATCATGCGGGTGATGGATATCGTTCTGGCCTTCCCGTCGCTGCTGTTGGCGCTGGTGCTGGTGGCCATCCTTGGCCCGTCGCTGACCAACGCGATGATTGCCATCGCCATCGTTTTCCAACCCCACTACGTGCGCCTGACCCGCGCGTCGGTTCTGGCGGAACGTCAGAAGGATTATGTCACGTCGGCGCGTGTGGCCGGTGCTGGCAGGTCACGGCTGATGTTCATCACCGTGCTGCCCAATTGTCTGGCACCCATCATCGTACAGGCGGCACTGTCCTTTTCGACGGCGATCCTGGATGCAGCTGCCTTGGGCTTTCTGGGCATGGGCGCGCAGCCGCCCACTCCGGAATGGGGCACCATGCTGGCCGAAGCGCGCGAATTCATACTGCGCGCCTGGTGGGTGGTCACCTTCCCCGGTCTGGCGATTCTTGTCACCGTTCTTGCCATCAACCTGATGGGTGATGGCCTGCGTGATGCGCTTGACCCGAAACTGAAACGGAGCTGATCGCATGAGCCTTTTGCAGATCCGCAACCTGACTGTTGAATTCGCCACGGCCTCGGGCAAGTTCCGCGCCGTGGACGGTGTCGATCTGTCGGTCGACAGGGGCGAGCTGATGGCCATCGTCGGCGAAAGCGGCTCGGGCAAGTCGGTGTCGATGCTGGCGCTGATGGGGTTGTTGCCCTGGACCGCGACGATCACCGCTGACGAGATGCGCTTTGAGGGGGTGGATCTGGCCGGTCTTTCGGCCCGTGAGCGCCGCAAGATCATCGGCAAAGACATGGCAATGATCTTTCAGGAGCCGATGTCGTCGCTGAACCCCTGTTTCACGGTGGGATTCCAGATCAAAGAGGCCCTGCGCATCCATCTTGGTTTGAACCGCAAGGACCGCCACCAGCGCGCGATTGAACTGTTCGACCAGGTCGGCATCCCGGCTCCGGAAAGCCGCCTGAACACCTTTCCACACCAGATGTCAGGGGGCATGAACCAGCGCGTCATGATCGCGATGGCCATCGCCTGCAAGCCCAAGCTGCTTATTGCGGACGAACCGACCACGGCGCTGGATGTCACCATTCAGGCGCAGATACTCGACCTGCTTGTTCGGTTGCGGGACGAACACGATATGGGCCTTGTGCTGATCACTCATGACATGGGGGTGGTGGCCGAAACCGCCGAACGGGTTCAGGTGCAATATGCCGGACAAAAAGTCGAAGAGCAGCCCGTGCGTGATCTGTTCCGCACGCCGCGCCATCCCTATACTTCGGCCTTGCTGAGCGCTTTGCCCGAGCGCGCGACTTCCAAGATCCTTCCGACGATTCCCGGCGTTGTGCCGGGTCAATTCGATCGCCCCGCAGGGTGCTTGTTCAGCCCGCGATGCCGGTTCGCTGATGCAACTTGCGCTGAAATACCGCCGACCCCTCGTGCCGAGGCCTTCGGCAAGGCACGTTGTCACCACGTTGAAAAAATTGCGGCCGGAGAATTGGCATGACCGACCCCATCGTTCAGGCGAAAGATCTGACCCGGTTTTACACGGTGAAGGGCGGCTTGCTGTCCAAGTCAGCGACGGTGAAGGCCCTTTCGGGGGTGGATTTCGAACTGAAACCGGGAAAGACTCTGGCCGTCGTCGGAGAGTCCGGCTGCGGCAAGTCAACATTGGCGCGATTGGTCACGATGATTGAAGAGCCGACGTCGGGCAGGCTGACGATTGACGGTGTCGACATTACCCCGTCGCGGTGGAGCAAGATGCGGGAAACGGTGCAAATCGTGTTCCAGGATCCGTATGGATCGCTGAATCCACGTCAACGCATCGGCCAGATATTGCAGGAACCGCTGATCATCAATCGCCCGGACATGTCCGCCGCAGACCGCGAGGCACAAGCGCGCGACATGATCGAGATGGTGGGATTGCGCCCCGAACATTATGATCGCTATCCACATATGTTCTCTGGCGGGCAGCGTCAGCGTATCGCCATTGCACGCGCGCTTATGCTGAATCCCAGGGTCCTGGTTCTGGATGAACCGGTTTCGGCTCTGGACGTCTCGATCCAGTCACAGATCCTGAACCTGCTTGTGGATTTGCAGGAACGGCTTGACCTCGCCTATCTGTTCATTTCGCATGATCTTTCCGTGGTTCGGCATTTTGCAGACGACGTGATCGTGATGTATCTGGGGCGTGCTGTTGAAAAGGCACCCAAAGAACAGCTGTTCGCCGCGCCGCGCCACCCCTATTCCAAGGCGTTGCTGTCCACGACGCCCCGGGCCGACCCCACGGCCCGAAAAGAACGGATCAAGCTTGAGGGCGAACTGCCATCGCCGATGAATATTCCAAAAGGTTGCGCCTTTGCGCAAAGATGTTGGCTGGCAACCGATCAGTGCAGGGCAACATTGCCTGAACTGGCCGGAGAACCGCATCAGGTCGCGTGTCTGTTTCCCTTGTAATGCAAGTAGGTTTCTGCGTTGGTGTGATTGGGTGGCAAACAGGGCGGTCGCAATAGAAGCGACGGTGACTTCTTGTGGGAGAACCACCCCGCCAAGGCGCCGACGTGGGCGACCAAGCCACATGTTTGTGTCGCTACTGTCGAAGACCGCCATCTTCGAACCCTTGCGCAATACCGGACCGTTTACTTCCCAAGATGCGGCCCGAGCCGCCCAAATCCCTTGGGCGGCTTGGGCTTGATGATTTCGATGCACGGACGCGCGTGAAGAGAATACTCCGCCCCTCTTCCGGACAGGTCTTGCCCAGAGAAGGGAGGCATGTGCCAGACCGAATGCAGGGGCTACTCTGCCACTTCCGCCGAGGGTGCGTGTTTTTTGAATTGCTGATTGAACAGATTGCGGAAGCTTCCGTTCTTTTTCATCAACTCGTCCAGATTGCCCTGTTCCACGATCGAGCCATCCTGAACCACGATAATCTTGTCCGCTTCCAGAACAGTCGAAAGTCGGTGCGCAATGACGACGACGGTCACGTCCTTTGTCAGGGTGTCCAAAGCCTTTTTGACAAGCGATTCCGATTCAGCATCCAGCGCGCTCGTGGCTTCGTCCAAAAGCAGGATCTCGGCTTTTCTCAGAATAGCGCGGGCAATCGCAATTCGCTGCTTCTGGCCACCTGACAGGAAGGTGCCGTTTTCGCCAACCTGCGTATTGTAGCCTTCGGGCAGATCCATGATGAAATCATGCGCATGTGCGGCTTTGGCGGCGTCTATGACTTCTTCGTCCGTGGCGTCAGGGGACGAGCAGCGCAGGTTGTCCATGATCGATGTCGAGAACAGGAATGTATCCTGACCGACATAGGATATTTTGCGTCTCAGCGAGGCAAAGCTCACCTCGCGTAGATCCTGACCATCAATCTCAACGCTGCCCTGATCGGGATCATAGAAACGCATGATCAGGCCGAACAACGTGGACTTACCGCCGCCGGATTGACCAACAAGAGCTGTGGTTTTACCGGCCTCGAACGTGACATTCATCTCTTCGATCACCGGCATCGCACCATGATAGCCAAAGGTTACATTGCGCAATTCGATCTGTCCGGGGCCGTCGATGAGGTCATGGGCTTTGGGGCTCTCCAACATCGTCTCGTCCTGATCCAGCAAGTCGAACAACATGGCGACACCGACCATGCAGGTTTCGATCTGGACACGCATTCTCGACAGACGTTTTGCTGGTTCATATGCCATCAGAAGTGCGGTTATGAAAGACATCAACTGACCTGCGCTAGGTTGTTCGCTTCCAGCGATTCCCATTGTGCTGACGACTAGTACACCTGCCACAGCAAGACCGGCCAAAAATTCCATGAGGGGGCTGGCCACGGACTGAAGTCTCGAGATATCGTTTGCCCGGTCCTCGACCCTCCGAATGGCGGTGTCCATGCGATTGATCATGCGATCTTCCAGTGAGAAGACCTTGATAACCTTGATACCAGCGGATGTTTCCTGAAGTACCCGAATAATTTCAGCCAGCGATGCAAACTCGGCCTGCATGATCGAACGCACGCTTTTCAGCAGATAGCGTACCCCTAGAAGGGCGATCGGGCCCACGACAAAGAACATCACCGACAGAACGGGTTGCTGGTAAACCATAACCCCTACAAGGCCGACCAAAGTCAGGGCGTCGCGCACAAATCCGGTGACCAGGACATCGATGAGGCTGCGAGCCGCCTGAGCACCGTGGGTGGTGCGCATCAAAAGATCTGAGGATTCATTGGTCGAAAAGAACGAGACGCCGTGCCTGAGGAGTTTGCGATAAACCCTGTCTTGCTGTTGCGCGACGATCCGGTTGCCGGCGCGGGCCAGGAAAACAGACTGAATATACGAGGCAATGGCCTTAACCAGAAACAGAATCACGACCCCAAGCGCAATGACATGCGCGTAGCCCCGCAATTCCGGGCTGGTCATCGCATCGACAATGTACTCCATCATATATGCGGAGCCGGCCGTGGTGACCGCCACGGCAATCATTGCCAGAACCGCAATACCATACAGCTTGCCTTGCGCGTAAAAGCTTTCACCTACAAGGCGGCCCATATAGCCTGATCGCCACTTGTTCCAGGCGCGCTTTATCATTGCGTTCTCCAAATCGTGAAACTGTGCGCACGCTCAGTTAACCTATATCTTGTCGGGCCTAAAGGACAGATGCCATGCTGCGGCAGAGCGGCCCATCCCGACCATCTGAGCTGTAGGCCCGCTAAATAATGGCTGGTTGACGATCGGACAAGAGTTGGAAAGCGCAACAACAACCGCGATTTGCCCCTTTGTACGGGCGCAGGCAGGGTTGGTGGCGCGACAGGATCCGCAAAAAACGCCTTAAAATACGGGCTGTTTTGCCACAAACGAGTCGTGTGTCCGGCATGAATCCGCTGATAGAAGGCTGTAATTCCTGACTTTGAACACGTGTTGATCCGAAACCAGACAGGGGACGGGCACAAGCATCGTATCCGATCCCGGGGCCGGTTGCGTGAAATCGAAATTCAGCAGGTCTCTTGGGTGTTGCCGTCACCCCTCTTCTTGCAAATACGCAAGAAGGTTAACAATATCTTCGTCCTTTTTCAGGCCGCGAAACTGCATTCGATTGCCCTGAAGATACCCTTTGGGATCCGTCAGGAATGCGCTCAGGGTTTCATGGGTCCAGACGATGTCGGAACTTTCCAGCGCTGTCGAATACTTGAATCCCTCGGCGTGACCGGCCTTTGCGCCGAGAATGCCGTGCAGGGACGGGCCAACACCATGGCTGCCTTCTTTCAATTTGTGGCAAGCGCTGCACTTGCGAAACACCTTTTTGCCGGCCGTCGCGTCACCCTGAACAGCTGCGGCAGCAACAACCTCTGTGGCTTCCGATGCCGTCGCGGCATGTTCTTCATCCGTGTGAAAGATCAGCCGGGCTGTAATCGGTACCGTTCGGGTGATGCCGGGCAGGCTTGCCAATTCCATAAGCTTGTCCACGCCGGCGTTGACACCGGCGTCTTCGGTGCTGAGAAACACCATGTCGTTTGTCGAAACAAGCACTGACGTCTCGGACAAGCGTGCGACGAACATTTCCGCGTCAAACTCAACTTCCGTGCCGGCCAGCGAAAGCACGGAAGCAGCATCCAGAGTGGTGGTTTCACCCACGGCCAGCCCTGCAACCTTCGCCATGTCGAATTCGGCCGTCAGGCGCGCAGTGGGTGCTTGGCGGAATACAAATTCGATCATCCGTTCGTTGCGAATTTCTATGTTGGTCTCGACCGAGGACAGGTCGATCTCGATTTCGGCCACGCCCTCCTGCGTCACGTGTCCGCTCAGGCTGGTGAAGCTGTTGACCTCGCCCACCGCGTTTTTCTTGATCGTTCCATAGGCCAGATGCGAGCGATCGGACTCCAGTGTCCAACCCGCTGCCCATATGGGTGTTGCAACAATTGCCGACGCAAACGTGACTGCCTTCAACAGAAGTTTCATTTCTTTCCTCCGCGGTTTATGTCAGTTTTGGCCCTGCGGGCCGGGTCCGTTTCTGACAAACACACACAGGTCGCGTTTTATTCGATGAGTGCCGAGATGACTTCCGAACAGGCCGTTCGTGACGCCGTACAGATGCACTCAAGACGCGTCTGGCGGTTTGCTCTGGCGTTGTCGGGGGCATCGGATGTGGCAGACGATCTGGTGCAGGCCACATGCCTGCGTGCGCTCGAGCGGCATCATCAGGTAACGTCGCATGATCGTCTGGACAGTTGGCTGATGACGATCTGCCGGTCAATCTGGTTGAACGAAGTGCGGTCTCGTTCCGTCCGGCGGGCACAGGCGCTGTCCGTGACCCCAGAATCGGAACTGGTCGCAACTTTGCCGGATTCAGAAACGAATATTTTTGCGGCTGAAGTGTTTACTCAAGTGATGCAGCTGCCAGAAGCGCAGCGGGAAACGGTCATGCTCGTGTTCGTCGAAGGGTACAGCTACCGCGAAACCGCTGCATTGCTGGACGTTCCCATCGGCACAATCATGAGCCGGCTATCGAATGCCCGGCGGAAACTGAAAACCGTGATGCAGTTTGAGGCGGCAGACGCCGCGCGACGGAGTGGCAAATGACGTTTTCCGACGAGACGCTGTTGGCGTATCTGAAAGGCACGCTGGATGAGGCTCAGAGCCGCGCCATCGAGGCCGCGGTTGAGGATGATGTCGAGCTTGAACGCCGCCTGATGGCGCTGGATCCGTTTGCGCCTGTCGTTCGGCAGGTCTTTGAGACACTGCCCACCGCGGCGCCGAAGGTCGATTTGCCGGAACCCGTGGCGCGAAACACCAATGGCGGGTTTCTGCGCCTTCTGGCCGTGGCCGCGGGCGTCGGGGTTGCAGCCGTTGCCCTGACATTCTGGGCGACGCGTCCGGCGGAACTGGGCTGGGCGCAGCAAGCGGCGATCTATCAGTCGCTTTATGTGCCCGAGACGATTGTCTCGCTGGACAGTTCCGAGGCATCGCTGGACAAGCAGTTCGCGATGGCCGAGGCAGCACTTGGCAGGTCTCTGAACCGTGAAGCGCTGGACTCCCTGCCTGGGCTGGAGTTGAAGCGAGCACAAGTGCTTTCGTTCAAGGGAAAGCCTTTGGTTCAGGTCGTTTTCGCCGATGAGCAGGGTCAACCCTTTGCCTTCTGTGTTATCCGCCAGGGGCCGAACGCCCCGAAGGCAGAGGTCAAACAGGCCATTCTGAGCGGTTTGGCAACAGCGACCTGGGCGCAGGATGGCTATGGTTACATGCTGCTGGGCAGCTCTCCGCAGACCGATTTGAGCAGCGAACTGGATGTTCTGACCCGAACCTTTGCGAGCTGACGGAATACCCCTTGTGAAGCAACGGGAATGCCCGAAGAATGCGGGGTATGACGTCGAAGAAACCCTTGCCCCTTCCTGAAGACGAGGCCGAAGATCTTGGCCCCGCCAGCATCTATGACGGCGATCCGTCCGAAGAGGACGACCTGTGGTTCTTGCCACCGGATGAAGTCGAGGAAGACGAGGGTTTCTTCCTGCCCGGGCCGCGACGCGAACAGCGCCTGCTGTTCGATCCGCGTGATTGGCGGGCTGCGCAGTCCGACCTTTCTGCGGAACTTGCGGATCTGGCCCTGACTTTTGGCGCGCTGGATGAACGGTTGCGAGCGGGCCCCGAAGGCTGGACGCATCGCTTGGCATTGATGGAGACGTCCGATCTGGGGTGGTGGACCGGAGACCGGATCAGCGTGGATAGATTGGCTTTGTGGACCGGTTTGCGGATCGGCGCGACTCATGATGACGTGCAGGCCCTGTTCCGGGCCGGATGGGCCGTGCGACGCCTGAGTTCGGGCGCGCCGCCTGCTGCCGGCGGTTGGGAACGCGGGCTGACCGCGTTTCTTGACCGACTGGCTCAGGGGGCCGACACGACCCCGGAATCCATCATTGATCTGGCCGAGGTCATGCAAAACGCCGAAGGGTTGCATCCTGTGACGCAGTCGGCAATTGCGTTTCACGCCTGGCGGGCGGTGTCACAAGGCATCGGACAGGACACGGAAGCAGCCGTCATAGCCGCGCGGCATGCGGCCTCCATGGGGCGCGGCGGTGCGCAGTTCATGCCCTTGGCTTTGTCCGGGCCGCGTGCGCTGCGCGGCTCGGGGGATCCGTCGGAAAAACTGAGCGCATGGATCGGCGGCGCAGGCCAGGCTGCCCTTGCGGCGTTGCTGCATCTGGACCGGATCAGCGCGTGGGAGGCGAAAGCCAAAGAGGTCACGCAGGATCTGAGCGGCCGCACCCCGCCGCGCCTGATCAATGCATTGACGGCCTGGCCCATGGTATCCGCGCCTTTGGCCGAAGACCTGACCAAGGCTTCCCGCGCGGCGGTACAGCGCAATTTCGACCTGTTCGCGCAGCGGGGTCTGGTTCGCGAGGTCACCGGGCAGGGGCGTTACCGCGTCTGGACGGCGGCGCTGTAATCCATCAGCCAATCGCGAAACATACGCGCTGCCGGGCGCAGCGCCGTGCGGGAGGGATAGACCAGATGATAGGCTTCCTGCCCCGGGCAGGAGAAGTCCGGCAGGCAGGGGACCAAACCCGACAGTTTCATAATGCGATCTGACGCGGGCGCGCGCGCCAAGGCAATGCCGCATCCGCTGGCGCAGAGCTCGGCCGCCATCACCGAATTGTCGGCAAAAAAATACCGTGCCTGGCCTGCTGGCAGCCGCTGGTGTTCGAACCAATGCGGCCAGCTTGCCCGATGGGTCGAAACTTCGATCAAGGTGAAGTCGAACAAATCCCTTGCCGTCTCGATCCGGGCAGCAATCTCGGGCGGGGCGATGGGATAGAGATGTTCGCGCATCAACTCTTCACTTTCCGAGCCGAACAGCGCGGGGTTTCCGAACACGATCTGAAGGTCAGTGAACCGATTGGCAAAATCCGACATGACATTGCCAGTTGAAAGCGAAAGATTGATCTGAGGATGCGCCGCCTGAAAATCGGGAACACCCCCGGCCAGAATGCCATGTGCAAACAGCAGCACCGACTGCACATAAAGCCTTTGCTCGCGGGTTTCACCGAACAGACCGGCGGTTGCCGTTTCCAGCATAAGCAAGGATTGCTGTACCGGCGGCAGATAGGCGCGCCCGGTCTCGGTCAAAGTGACCGCATGCGCGTGACGGTGAAACAAGGGTGTGCCCAGTCTTGTTTCCAGCGCCTTGACCTGCTGGCTGACGGCGGCAGGCGTCATGTTCAACTGGGTCGCGGCGCGGGCAAAGCTTTCGGTTCGGGCCGCAGCCTCGAATACGCGCAACCAGTTGAGGGAAGGGACGCGGGTGTTCATTCCGACAGGCTAAGCAGAACTTAGCCTCACCGGCAAGGCAATTAGGTCTGAGCTTTTGATCCCCCGCCTTAGGCTTGTGATCAGTGAACAGATGAAATGAGCCTTCTATGTCAGACCCCGCCCTGCCGCCACGAGCCAAGCGCAAGATCTGGAATTACACGCCTCAGCTGCCGATTCAGACCGCGCCCTATTGGGATTGGCCGATGAAACCTCTGTCCGCGTTGAAATACCTGCTGCAAAGCTGGAATCCGCTTGCATTGCGGGCGCTGCTGCTGGTCTTTGCGGTCATCACCTGGACCTATCTGACGCCTTCACTGAGCAGGATCGAGACCTTCGGCTGGGATTGGGTTGCGGAAATCTGGTTCCGCAATTTCTGTATCCTGATGGTGGTCGCAGGCGGCTTGCACCTAGCGCTTTGGAGGTTCCGCACGCAGCAGGACGAATACCGCTATGACATGCGCCCGATGATGAAGGGCGCCAAGGTATTCACATTCAAAAATCAGGTCTGGGACAACATGTTCTGGACCTTGGGCCCGGCGTTGACGTTCTGGACGTTCTGGGAATGTCTGATCCTGTATTCCTATGCCAATGGCTGGATCACGATGATCACGTTAGACGGCAACCCGATCTGGTTCATCGCCATGACCGTCTTTGTGCCGATCTGGGCCGGGTTCCATTTCTACTGGCTGCACAGGCTGCTGCATGTGGGTGTGCTTTATACAAGAGTCCACGCTTGGCATCACCGCAACATCAATACCGGTCCTTGGTCGGGGCTTGCGATGCATCCGGTCGAAAGTTTCTTTCTGATGTTCGATACGATGATCTTTTTCCTGCTGCCGTCGCATCCGATCCACGCCGTTTTCCTGCTGTTCCATCACGGCATCGGCGCTCCGACCTCTCATGCCGGGTTCGAGCACGTGAAGTTCGGCAACAAGGCCAAGTTTCAGGTCGGGGATTTCTTTCATCAGCTGCACCATCGGTTTTTCGACTGCAACTACGGCACTTGGGAAACCCCTTGGGATGAATGGTTCAACACGTTCCACGACGGCACCGATGAAGGCAATGAAATGGTCAAGGAACGCCGCCGCAAGATCTGGGCCACCGAATAGCCCGTGAAGGCAGATCCCTGCCGGACCCAAGCGGGTCCGGTGGGCGTGTTTGATCCAAAAGGCGGGGTGCCTTCAGCGTCCAACGCCGACATAGGTTTCAAAGCCGGATTTCAGCGCCTGTGACTTCGAATAGATATTGCGCAGGTCCACCATTCGGGCAGAGTTCATGGAACCGGCCAGCTCGGTCAGGTTCAACGCGCGGAACTCGTTCCACTCTGTCAGCAACACCACAACGTCAGCCCCTTGAACCGCTGCATAGGGGTCGTCGCACCATTCGACCCCGGGCAATAGCGCATCGCCTTCAGTTTTGCCCTGCGGATCGACGACGCGCACTTTGGCTCCTCCGCCGATCAAAGCGGGAATGATGGACAGTGATGGCGCGTCGCGCATGTCGTCTGTGTTGGGTTTGAAAGTGACACCCAGAACCGCCACCGTCTTGCCGTTAAGGCGGTCGTCGCAGGCGTCGCGGATTTTCTCGATCATCCGTTTCTTGACCTCGTCATTCACCCGAATGACGGTTTCCGTGATCTGCATCGGATATGCATGATCCTGCCCGATCCGCGCCAGCGCGGCGGTATCCTTGGGAAAACAAGAGCCACCATAGCCCGGCCCCGCATGCAGGAATTTGTTGCCAATTCGTCCGTCCAGACCGATGCCGCGGGAAACTTCCTTGACATCCGCACCGACCTTTTCACACAGGCCTGCGATTTCATTGATGAAAGTGATCTTGGTCGCCAGAAACGCGTTGGCGGCGTATTTTATCATCTCGGCGCTTTCCAGATCGGTGGTCAGGATCGGAAAGTCACGCAGATAAAGCGGTCGGTAAATCTCGGCCATCACTTCGGCGGCGCGATCGTTTTCCACACCGACAACGACGCGATCGGGGCGCATGAAGTCGTCGATTGCAGCGCCTTCGCGCAGAAATTCAGGGTTCGAGGCCACGTCGAATTCGGCTGTGGGGTTGGCGGCCGCAACGACTTCCTGAACTTTTCTGTTTGTTCCCACCGGCACGGTCGATTTGGTGACGATGACCGTGTAACCGGTAACCGCTTGGGCGATCTCTTCTGCCGCGGCCATCACATAGGTCAAATCCGCGTGGCCGTCCCCTCGTCGGGTCGGAGTTCCGACCGCGATGAAAACCGCATCGGCGCCATCAACTGCCGTCTTCAGATCGGTTGAAAAACTCAGGCGACCGGCAGCAACGTTTTTTGCCATCAGCACATCCAGGCCCGGTTCATAGATCGGCACTTCTCCGGCCTTGAGCATGTCGATCTTTTGCTCAGCCTTGTCGACGCAAATCACGTCATGACCGAAGTCCGAAAAGCATACACCGGACACTAAGCCAACATAACCGGTGCCGATCATTGCAATACGCATCCAAAAATCCTTTTTACCAATTACCACGGACGGCGTGGGCACAATCAAAGAAACTGACGCCGGTTTCAATGGCCGTCAGCACTTGCGTGATGCATCCCATAGATTCTTGCGGATATTGAGGCAATAGAAGCGCAGATGGTGCAAAGCCCTCCGAAATCGCGATCATGTCGGCTTTGTTCAGCGGAACCGACGATCAGGAAGAACTGGTTGGTGTCGAAACTCGGTTGCAAAGAGGGTGCTGTTGAGGGCTGGAATAGCCCCTACCTTGGGTATTGATGACGCGCGGAAGTGATTGCGCGTTCTCGCCGCCAACAAGCTGGCTGGCAAGGAAAATAGGGGCCGCGTGACATGCCCCGGCAAATGACCGGTCGATCAGCTGTCCATTTCAGCGGCGGCTTGCAACAGCCAGTTCTGAAACAGCCGGACCGGTGGTGAAACGGGTTTTTCCTTGAGACGCATGAAATAGGTCCAGGGACTGTTCAGATCAAACCGGAAAGGCTCGATCAGCAGCCCCCGCTCGACATAGGACCGGGCCAGCGACCGGGGCAGGGCGACGCATCCCAGTGACTTGGCGGCCATTTCCATCGCCAGATTCGAGACATTCGTCCGCAACCCGCCCTTCTGGCTCAGATCGGACAACCCGAAATGCCGCGCCGCGTGCTCCCAATAGGAGGGGCGGCCCAGGATATGGATCAGCGGTGCATTCTGCAATTGCTTGGGGTCGGTCAGCGGCTCGCCATCGACCAGAAAACCGGGCGCACAGACCAAGGCCAGCTTTTCGACCCACAAACGTTGGGCGTCCGGCGACACATCGTCGACATGATTGATTGTCAGCGAGATGTCCGAAACATTTGGTTCGACATCAGTCCAGACAGTGCCATGAACCGTCAGATCAATATCGGGATGCACCGCGTTGAAACCACGGATCACATCCGGCAACCAGTTCTCGGCCAGACTGACCGGGCAAGAAACCACCACTTTGCGGGTATGCGACCGCACGATGACCGATTGCGTGGCAGCGTTGATTTCCTGGAGGGCATGGCGCACCGACGGCAGATAGGCCTCGCCCACATCTGTCAGCGACAGGGACCGGGGATGACGCACGAACAGGGGTCGCTGCAAAAACTCTTCCAACGAGCGGACATGATTGCTGACGGCAGATTGGGTGCAGTTCAGCTCTTCGGCAGCAGCGGTGAAGCTCAGGTGCCGTGCCGCCGCTTCGAACGAGCGAAGAAAGGTCAGGTGTGGAAGATTCATCATGACGGACGTTTCTCAGGCAAGGCACATCGCAAAGAATTAATAAGCCCAGGGCTTGCTGTCTTGCCCATGAGCGACTCACACGTATGGTTCTGCCTCGAAATGTGATCTGGTCCTAGTCACAAATAATCCGGGGCCATTGCCCCATCATTGTTTTCGTGCCGCTATGCGCAAACTCACATAGGCTTTTTCTTGTAACCTGAACCCGAAAGAAAAACCTCGACTGGACACCGTGACAGATACCTTTCAGACCGTTGCAGATTTTGCGCTGAATCGTGCCGCGCAGGATTTTCCTGACACCGGACGCAAGGCAGCGGCGTTGATGCTGCTGGATACGCTGGGGATCACCATAGGATCGGGGCCGATGCAGGCCGGACAGATTGCACGCGAGAGTGCGGTAGCGCTGTTTGGCGCGGGCGATCCGGGGCTGAGCGCGCGCATGCTTTTCGACGGTCGTCGCGTCAGCGTCGCGGGTGCGGCCTATGCAGCGGCCACACAGACCGACAATCTGGACGGCCATGATGGATACAATCCGACCAAAGGCCACATTGGGGTTGTCGTCGTTCCCGCACTGGCGGCACTGGCTGAAACCGTTCAAGATTTTTCAGGCCCCGAAGCGCTGGCGGCGGTGATCGTTGGATACGAGGTCGCGGGACGCGCGGGCATTTCTTTGCATGACACCGTCAGCGATTATCACACATCCGGAGCTTGGAACGCGCTTGGCGTGGTGGCCGTGGCGGCGCGCTTGCGCGGTTTGACGGCCGAACAGATGCGGCAGGCCATGGGGATCGCCGAATATCATGGCCCGCGCAGCCAGATGATGCGCGAGATCGCCAATCCCACCATGCTGCATGACGGTTCGGGCTGGGGCGCGTTGGTTGGCATTTCTTCAGCGGTATTGGCCGAGAAAGGCTTTACCGGGGCGCCGGCCATCACCATCGAAGCGGCAGACGTTGCCCCCCATTGGCAAGATCTGGGCGATTTCTGGCAAATGGAGCATCAATATGTCAAACCCTACCCGATCTGCCGTTGGGCCCACGCCGCAATTGATGCCACCCGTGCACTCATGCGTGAAAACGACCTGACTTACCGCGATATTGCCGCGATTCATGTAAACACGTTTCGGGAAAGCGCCTGCCTTTTCCAGGGCATGCCGGATGATACGTCCAAGGCGCAGTATTCGCTGCCATTTGCCGTCGCGACAATGGTTGCGCATGGCCGGATCGGAGTTGAGAACATCACCGGTGCGGGCCTGGCCGAACCGCTGGTCGCCTCGATCGTCGAGCGTATCTCGGTTTCAGAGGCCGCACGCCATTCCGACCGTTTCCCCGAAAGCCGGTTCGCCGATGTCAGCATCACTCTGACCGACGGGCGAATACTCGAGTCTGGCGACGTACATGCACGCGGCGGACCCGAGGCACCAATGGATGAGACCGAAGTGATCGACAAATTCATGGAATTTGCGACACCATCACTGGGTGCATCCCGTGCCGCCGCCATTCGTGATGCGGTTCTGGGGCTGGGCGCGCCGGGCTCGAAATTCTCGGACCTTGGCGCGTTGATCTACGCCCCCGCCGACCAGACGTAAAATCTGCCGAAGCTGCCGTTGAAACGCGTTCCGACCGGCACATCCGCACCCTTGATCCTGATGGCGGCGATGATGCAGGCCCTGCCGCCCGCTGCACAGGTTGAATTGGAGCTGGGAGCAAGTCTGGGTGATCCAAGACCCGCTCGAGGTGAGCTTGCTTTTTTACATTGTCGCCTTGCGCCCTGATCCGGTCAGAGCAGGTCGAACAATCGCCCTGGCAGCGCGTCATGACGCGGCAGGTTCAGCGCCCGCATAAGGCAGAACATCATCGCCTGATTTGAGGTGACGACCGGCTTGCCCAGCGTTGCTTCAATCCGGTCGACCGCCTCGACCGAACGCATGTCGGTGCAGCTGAGAATTATGGCCTGTGCCTGCGGGTGATCGGCCTGACAGGCCAGTTCATAGACGTCGTCCGGGGTCAGCTCTCCCTGACCGTAATTGCCCAGCTTTCGGCCCACATCGGCGCATCGAACGGTCTCGATTCCGTTCTGGGCCATGAAATCCATCGCCTGAGCGTTTATTTCGCCCAGATAGGGCGAGGAAAAGCCGACCTTCGTGGCCCCCAGTGCCTTGATTGCGGCGATCAATGATCCGGCCGCGGTCAGCGACAGCGCACCGGATTCCGATTTGATCTGTTGCGCCAGCTCAGCGTCGAAAGACGGCCCATGGGTCAGGGTGGCCGAGGTGCAGCCGTACAGCACCACATCGGGCCGCACCCCCGAGATCATCCGCAGATCGTGGCTGATATCCGAAGCGCCCAAACCTGCCATTTGATCCGAGCCGGGAATTTCATTCACGTCATAGCCGCCCATGCGCTGGAAATGGATGGTGGTGTTTGGTGGTCGCAGCATCTCCATATCCGGTTCCAGATTGGTGTTGGTGAAGGGCACCAGAACACCGATCTTGGCGGCTGTGCGGGTCTCGGTCATGTCAGCGCTCCTTTCAAGATGTCGCGGGCCTTGTCCATCACCTCGGGCGCACAGATCGTGGCGCGCAAACAGTCCGACAAACCATAGCCGCCCATGCCGCGCATCATCAGGCGCTCAGCCCGCAGGGCCGTGTCGGCGCGCTGTGCCTGCGCGGTCGAGGCAAAGCGGATCAGCACGAAATTTGTGTGGCTTTCCGGCACGCTCAGGCCCAGTTCGCGGCATTCCTGCGCAAACCGGTCCCGAATTTCGGCTGTCCGTGCGACCACGTTGCGCATATGGGCCTGATCCCGCATCGCCGCCGCCGCCGCTGCCTGCGAGGCAATCGAGATATTGTTGGGATTCAAAAGCTTGCGGACCTCACCCGAGATTTCGCTTGGGAAACAGCCCCAGCCGGCCCGCGCCCCCGCCAGCCCGTAGGCCTTGGAACATGTACGCGTGATCACGGTGTCGCTCCGATCCACCAGCGCAAAGATCTGCGCGGGATCGTTCGTGGCATCGGCAAATTCCGCATAGGCCTGGTCCACCACCAGCAATGTATCGCCAGGCAGATCCGATCGCAGGCGGACAATTTCGTCATTCGGGATCAGCGTGCCGGTGGGGTTGCCCGGATTGCAGACGAACACGATGCGGGTGGCAGGTGTGACAGCGGCCAGCAGCGCGTCCACCGATACGGTCAAATCGACCTCGGGCGCTGCCACATATTCGGCCTGTGCCTGTGCTGTGGCCGAGGCGACAAAGGCATAGCCATATTGTGTGCCCAGCACCTGATCGCCCGGTCCGGCAAAGGCGCGGATCAGACAGCCAATCAGTTCCATCGAGCCCGCCCCACATAAAATGCGCGCGGGGTCGAGCCTGTGCACCTCGGCAATGGCCGAGCGCATTTCGGCCCATTCCGGATCTGGATAAAGGGCCAGATCCGCCAGCGCTGCCTGCCCGGCCGCAACGGCGGCGGGGCTTGCGGGAAAGGCGCTTTCGTTCTGCGCCAGTGAAATCGTGCCTGCGCCGTTCGGATCAGCCAGCGTATAAGCGCCCATGGCACCTACGTAAGGAACCGGTCGGATCATGCGTCATCCCCGTAAATCCTGGCGCCTTGCGCACTTACCAACCCGCGTTTGATGTCCAGTGCCAGCGCATCCGGGTCGCGTTCGGCGGGGTCGCCAAAGCCTCCACCCCCCGGTGTATCGAAGATCAGATAATCACCGTGTTCCACCCGCAATTCTCCTTTGCCCGGAATATCGTTTGCACCGTCCCTGAATCGGATGCGACCGGGCGCGCCGGGTCTGCCGCCCATACGGCCAAGCGCCGGGTATTTCAGCCGTTCGACCGACAGGAACACGATAAAGGGCGCCCCGTTGGACGAGGTCATCTCGATCCGTTGCCCCAGCCCGCCGCGATACTTGCCCGCGCCGCCGGAATCTGGGCGCAGTTCGCGCCGCCAGATCGTCACGGGTGCGACGCTTTCGGTGATCTCGACCTGACTGCCGAACACGCCCGACGGATAGGCCGTGGCCGACAGACCATCGGCATGAGGTCGCGCGCCGGTTCCGCCATTGTGCACGGGTTCCACCGCGAATTCGCGACCGCCGTCACGGGCCACTTCGGGTGCGTGGCGCATGGGCAAGTCGAACATGCAACTTGCGCCTTCGGCCGGGACCGCATCGGGCAGGGCCTGATGCAGGCAGCCCAGAACCAGATCGGGCGTGACCTGACCCAGGGTATGCCGCATCGCAACCGGCACCGGGCGCTGCGCGTTCAGGATGCAGCCCTTTGGCCCGTCAACGGTAAACGGCTCCAGCGATCCCGCATTGTTGGGAATGTCCGCGCCGACAATGCAGCGCAAGGCAAACACCGTATAGGCGGTGGCATAGTTCAGCGGCACGTTGATGCCCTTGCGCGAACAGCCCGAGGTGCCCGAGAAATCCACATGCATGCCGTCCTTCCTTACGGTCAGGGTGGCGTGCAGCTCCAGCTCATTCTCATAGCCGTCCATCTTCAGAACATTCTTGTAGACACCTTCGGGCACGTCGGCGATGGCCTCCAGCGTGCCGCGGCGCGACGTGTCGATGATGTACGAGCCGAGCGTCTCCAGATCGTCGAGGCTAAATTCCTCCATCATCGACAGCAGCCTTGCAACCCCGGCTTCGCAACAGGCGATCAGTGCATAGATGTCGCCATCATTGGCGACGGGTTCGCGGCTGTTGGCGCGGATGATGTCCAGCAGCAAAGCGTTGGGAGTGCCCTGTTCAACCAGCTTGCAGGGCGGGATCAGCAGGCCCTCGTCATAGATGTCGGAACCTTCGGGGCCCATGCCCAACCCACCCAGATCAACAAGATGCGAGGTGCAGGAGGTAAAGCCCACCACCTTGCCATCCTTGAATGCGGGCATCATCAGCAGAAAATCGTTCAGGTGCCCCGAGGCAAGCCATGGGTCGTTCGTCATGTAGATGTCGCCCGGCTTCATGGTCTGAACCGGGAAAGCCCGGCGCAGGTGCTGCACCGCCTCGGCCATGGTGTTGATGTGCCCTGGTGTGCCGGTCACGGCCTGCGCCAGCATCCGGCCATCGGCGTCAAATATCCCGGCAGAGATGTCACCGCATTCGCGTACGATCGGGCTGAAGGCGGCGCGGATCAGGGTTTGGCCCTGTTCTTCGACCACGGCCAGCAGACGATTCCACATCACCTGCAATCGGGCGGGCGAAAGATCGTGTGAAAGATCGGACGACATCATGCGCCTCCTTTCTGGCCCCGAACGAGGACGAGGTTTCCCATGGCATCCACGTGGGCCGAGAAGTCGGCGGATACGAGCGTGGTTGTCTGCGGTTCGGTGATCAATGCGGGGCCGTGAACGTAGTCGCCCGGCTTCAGATCCGCTCGGGCAACGAAGGCCGCTGGTTTCGACACTCCGTCCACGTCACAGGTGATCGGACGGGTTTCCGGCGCCGAGATTGTCTTCAACCGGGGCGTTTCAGGAACCGCCGGCACGAAGCTGTCACAGGTCGCGACCCGCACCGCCCAATTGAGGATCTCGATCTGCATCCCCGGCACTGGGCGCGAGAATTGCTTGCGGTATTCCTGTTCGAATGCAGCGGTCAGCGGCTCGATATCTTCGGCGGTCAGGGGGCGGTCGGGAAGGGTGATCTCGATCTCGTGCCCTTGTCCGTGGTAGCGCATGAAAGCAGTGCGCAGCGTCTGGGTCGGGACATCGCCGGCCCCTTGCAAGACGACCTCTCTTGCCTCGGAAATCATGGCTTCGAACAGCGTGTTGATCCCGTTCAGGTCCATGCTGCCCAGCAACGTATAATGCGATCGGACGATCTCGAAAGACACCGGAGCGAACAGGAAGCCGACAGCCGATCCGACACCGGGATCGGGCGGGATCACGATGCGGCTGACCCCGGCGGATCGCGCGACCCGGCTGGCGTGCAATGGCCCGTTGCCCCCAAACGCTATCATTGTTCGTGGGCCAAGGTCCTTGCCGGATTCCACCGCATGCATCCGACCCGCGCTGGCCATGCTTTCGTCGACGATACGGCTGACGCCATCGGCGGCGCCTACGGCATCCAGATCCAGCTTTGACCCGATCACCCGGCTCAGCGCTCGTTTCGAAGCGTCGGGATCAAGCTGAATATGCCCCTCGGCAAACGTGTCCGGTACGATATATCCCAGTGCAATATCACTGTCAGTCACCGTAGGTTCGGTTCCGCCGCGCATGAAGGCGGCGGGGCCGGGCTCGGATCCCGCTGATTTTGGCCCCACGGTCAGCCGCCCCAACCGGTCAACCCCGGCAATCGAACCGCCTCCGGCGCCGATCTCGATCATTTCGATGACCGGTATACGCACCGGCATACCGGACCCTTTGATAAACCGTGCGGCGCGTGCAATCTCAAACTGGCGCGAGGTCTGGGGACGGGCGTTGTCGATCAGGCACAGTTTGGCGGTGGTGCCACCCACGTCAAAGGACAATACCTGGCCCAGACCGGCGCGGGCAGCGACGCGGGCGGCCAGAATGGCACCGCCGGCAGGGCCGGATTCCACCAGCCGGATCGGAAACCGCGCGGCGGTTCGCATGGTGCACATTCCACCACCCGCTGTCATCATCAGGATCGGACAGGTGACGCCCTGGGCCTCGAATTGCCGGACAAACCGGGCCAGATACGTTGCCATCAGAGGCTGGATATAGGCGTTGGCTACTGTCGTGCACAGCCGGTCGAATTCGCGCGCTTCGGGGCTGACGTCCGACGAAATCGAGACGGTCAGATAGGGGCGCCTGTCCGCCAGCATGTCGCGCAGCCTGCGCTCGTGCTCGGGGTTTGCATATGCGTGCATCAGGCAGATGGCGATGGCTTCTGCTCCGCTGGCGTCGATGTCCTTCAACAGCGCGTCGATGGCTGTGTCTTCCATCGGTATCAATACCTTGCCATCCGCCGAAACGCGCTCGCGGACCGTCAGCGCGCGCTCACGCGGCACCAGCAGATCAGGTTTTTCCAGATTGATGTCATATTGCGAATAGCGCCGCTCGTAGGCGATTTCCAGAATGTCCCTGAACCCTTCGGTGGTCACGGTTGCCACGACCGCGCCGCGTTTTTCGATCAGCGCGTTGGTGGCCAGCGTGGTGCCGTGAATGAAACCGGTGACTTCGCTCAGACGGTGCCCTGTCTGTTGCATTACGCGCGCTGCGCCTTGAATGGCTCCGTCGGCGGGGTTGTGATGTGTGGTCAGGGTTTTGGTCGAGGCAAGTATCGTCTCTTCGCCAGAGACAAGAACCGTATCCGTGAACGTGCCGCCAATATCGATGGCCAGGCGCAGCGCTTGAGTTGTCATGAGGTTATCCGAAAAATCCGTAGTCACAGCGTGATGCGTAGGGGCCAGAGGCCCTGAGATCAGGCTGGGATCACAAGGTCACAGCCGGTGGCACGGCGGTCCATGGGATTTGGAAAACAACTCTTCATAAGCAGGTATTCTTGTTCACACCAGCTTGCCGCAACAAGCCGGAAAGCGACAAAAATGCCTGCAAACGACAAAATTCGTCACGCCTGGCCGATTGCGGCGCTTGCGGGTGAGGGTCTTGACCCCGCGCACGTCACCTGTGGTCGTCTGTTTTGTGTGACCCGGCCGATGCAGCGCCCGTGTTCGTGATGGAAGATGCCCAGGCGACGCAGATGCGTGGTTCGGAAGGACGATCCTCTGCAAGACCCTTTCGAACCACATGCCGTAACTCTGAGATAGGCGAGAGAAAGATCTGCAAGCGACCGCAGGGCAAACTCTGCGTCTTGAACGGCCACGATTGAACGGGAAGGGATGGTTTTTGGGGCAGCCGTGCGACTGCCCCGTTGCCGATCAGGCCTGTTGAGCTGGTGAGTCGTCATCGATGAGGTCGGGCTCGTCCGGTACGATGATGCGATGCTCAAGATCCTCTTTGGGGGCGAACACCGGGTAGACGTACAGGAACGCGCCGATGATCAGATAGCCGATGGTTATCCCGTCGAACTGAGGCATCTGTAGCGTGTAGGAATGGATGATGCCGATCGAAGACATCAGCCCACCTGCGACAGCAAACGCGCCGGCCATCCGGAAGCGCCCGTCAATCACATCGGCCACGATGGCACCCCAGACCAGACCGGTGATGATCGCCCCCTGGCTCAGGGCAAGGTGCCCCTCGTAATGAGCCCCTTCCATCAGAAGGGCCGAGGTCAGATCAGGATCTCCCAAGGATGGCAGCCCTTCGACACCGCTGCTGCGCAGCGCGTTCATCAACGATCCCCATTTGACCATCAGGAAGGCCGAGATATGGGGCAGGATCGCAAAGGATACCGCGGCCATGTGCATCGGTTTAACGGCCCAGGCGGTGTTGGTGATCAGGCTGACTGATACAAAGACCAGTACCGGTGCGGCTGCGGCGATCGGGATCAGCCCCGCAAGGAAGGACAGGAACCCCAGAAAGGCGGCGGCGGCAATTACAACGGCCACACCGACAATATACCCCGCATGGGCATCAAGCCGTTTATAGGCCGGATGGCCGATGTAAACGGTTGTCGGGAATGGCGAACCAAACAGAGCGCCCAGCATCGTGCCTGCGCCGTCCGTCACCTGGCAGAGCCCGACAGGGTAATGGTCGCCTGCCGCTTCGGCGGATTCCACGTTGTTCATCGTTTCGATGAAGTTGTAGATCTGCACGGGGATCAGCACCAGGAACAGCTCAGGGTTGGCGAACAGGTATTGCACACCGGCGATCAGATCACCGAAATACGGGATCGGCGGGTAGAACCCGATGCCGCTGACATCAATTTTGGACTCGCCAAGCAGAAGGGCGATCACGGTACCGGCAGCAATCGCGACAAGGCCGGCCGGAACATTGCCCGGCAGGCGGAAACGGCCGATCAACCCCCAGAGGATGAACAGCAGCGACGTAAAGCCAATGATGGGGTTCTCGAACACTTCGGCCAGCGGCACAGAGCCGATGAAGACCAGGGCAATGCCGCACAGCGTCCCCAGCATCCCCGCACGTGGCGTGATCCGCTTGAGATACGGTCCAACCACCGCGCCCAAAGCCGCGACGATGCCGCCCATGAACCCGGCGCCGATGCCCACTTGCCAGGCAAGCATTGGATCATTTGTCGCCCAATAGATGGGTCCGATCACCCCGAACAGGTAGACGAACATAACTGGCGTCGAGATGCCGTAGGGCAACGCGGTTACGTCTTTGCCCTGCGCGTTTGCCGCCCATTTGGCGAGGTATGCGTAGACGGTTA
Source organism: Ruegeria sp. HKCCA5463 (assembly GCF_013034175.1). NCBI lineage: Bacteria > Pseudomonadati > Pseudomonadota > Alphaproteobacteria > Rhodobacterales > Roseobacteraceae > Ruegeria > Ruegeria sp. HKCCA5463. The sequence goes on along the minus strand of NZ_WQFL01000004.1, from coordinate 132,852 downwards.
CACCGGCCAAAATCGCTATGGCAGCGCCGGGAACGATGCGGCCAAAGACGATGTCCGCAGGCATTTGAAACACGAATTGGCAGACCCCGGACAGGATCAGCAAGTTGACAAGGTTGTCGGTAAACAGCGCCCAGAAAGCGCTGAAATCGCTGCGGCTAAACAGCTTGTATTCATAGGTCCTCCCGTCCATGACGGTCTCCTCCTCTGATGTGACCGGTTTGGCCCGACAGGTGTCAGGCCGATCTCCCTTTCCGGTCGTGATGATGGCCCCGCAGGGGTGCCTGGTTTGCCCCGGTCAGGGCGGTCGCGGCAGTTTCAGAGGTCAATTCAGCCATCACTTCGGCCGCCACGAAGGCGGCGATGACGCTGGGCCGCTTGTCGCGGCTACCGCTAGCCCCAATGGGGCATTTCAAATGTTCGATGGACTGTCCGTCACAGTGTTTCTGCGCCCAGTTCCTGAGCTTTATTCGCTTTGTGGCGGAACCGATCATCCCCACATAAGCGGCGTCATTTCGTTCCAGCGCGGCGGTCGTCAGCAGAAAATCCAGCCCGTGATCATGGGTCAGAACGACAAAGGCGCTGCCTGCGGGCGCGCGCCAGATTTCGGCTTCGGGAATCGCGCTGACCCGGGTTTCGACATCTGCGGCGCAAAGCGCGATCTCTTCGGGTCTGGTATCGACGAGGATGCAGCGCACCGGCAGATGCTGAAACTGATTGGCCAGGGCACGCCCCACGTGGCCCGCCCCCATGACATAGACATGAGGCAAAGCATCTTCGTTCCGGGCCGCGCGTTCCGTCGCGGCCCATTTGTCGGACGCACGCATGCGGGACAGGTTCAATTCGACCCGGCCGCCGCAGCATTGCCCGATCTCGGGGCCAAGTGGCACGTCCAGATCCTGATGCAACGCACCGTCACGCAGCATGTCCCGCGCGGCGTTGATGGCGAGGAATTCCAATTGTCCACCGCCTATGGTTCCCCACAACGCCCCGGGCGCGACGAACATTTCTGTCCCCTCATTGCGCGGCGAAGACCCGCGGACTCGGGTCAACGCAACGCGGATCACGCTATGCTGCGCGGACAGAAATTCGTTCAGAGAACCCGGGGCAACCATGGCTCAGGACCCGGCTTGCAGCCGCGCGACGGCCATGAGCACACGTTCGGGCGTGGCCGGCGCGTCAAGGCGGGGGCATTCCCGGTAATCAGTGACCGAGGCAACGGCCATCGACAGGGCCTCGAACACCGAAATTCCCAGCATGAACGGCGGCTCACCGACGGCCTTGGAGCGTTTGATGGTCAGCTCGCGGTTTTCCGACCAATCGGTAAGGTTCACGTTGAAGATGCGCGGGCGGTCTGACGCGAGCGGGATCTTGTATGTCGACGGAGCATGGGTGCGCAGGCGGCCGGCATCGTCCCACCAAAGTTCTTCAGTGGTCAGCCATCCCATACCTTGAATGAATGCGCCTTCGACCTGACCTTTGTCCAGCATAGGGTTCAGCGAACGTCCGACGTCGTGCAGCAGATCCGTCCGATCCACGCGGTATTCACCGGTCAGTGTGTCAATCGCGACCTCTGAACAGGACGCACCATAGGCGAAGTAATAGAACGGGCGGCCTTGTCCTTTGGCCCGGTCCCAGTGGATTTTTGGCGTCTTGTAGAACCCGGCCGCCGACAGTTGCACGCGCGCCAGATAGGCCTGTTTGATGAATGCATCGAAGGCCAGAACGTCTTGGCCGATATGCACCTGATTGGCGTGGAAGACCACTTCCTCTGGCGAGACGTTCCAGGTCTCGGATGCGAACTTCACCAGACGTTCCTTGATCTGTTCGACTGCGTTCAACGCCGCCATGCCATTCAGGTCGGTCCCGCTGGACGCCGCAGTGGCCGAGGTGTTGGGAACTTTTTCAGTCGTCGTCTTGGTAATCTTGATCCGGTTGAAATCGACCTGGAAGGCCTCGGCCACGACCTGAGCAACCTTGGTGTTCAGACCCTGGCCCATTTCGGTGCCACCATGGTTCAGGTGGATCGACCCGTCGTTATAGACATGCACCAGCGCACCGGCCTGATTGTACCAGGTCGCAGTGAAAGAAATGCCGAACTTGACCGGTGTCAGCGCTATGCCTTTTTTCAGAACCGGCGATGTCTTGTTGAACGCGATGATATCCTGACGGCGCTGGCGGTATTCCGAGGTCTCTTCCAGCTCTCCGACCAGCCGGTCGAGAATGCAGTCTTCGACCTCTTGGTGATACGGGGTCACGTTGCGGTCCGTGGTGCCATAGAAATTGGCCTTGCGCACATCCAACGGATCCTGCCCCGTGGCATAGGCGATTTCTTCGATCATCCGTTCCGCCGCGATCACGCCCTGCGGGCCGCCAAACCCACGAAACGCGGTATTCGATACGGTGTTGGTCTTCATCGGGCGACTGTTCAGACGCACATTCGGATAGAAATAGGCGTTGTCCGCGTGGAAAAGCGCCCGGTCGGTCACGGGGCCGGACAGGTCTGCCGAAAAGCCACAGCGCGCGGCAAAGCTGCCTTCGACCGCCTGAATGCGACCTTCATCGTCAAAGGCGACATCATAGTCGATCACGAAGTCGTGGCGTTTGCCGGTTGCGGTCATGTCCTGATCCCGGTCGGGGCGGATTTTGACGGCGCGGTTCCACTTTTTGGCAGCCATGGCCGCCACTGCGCAGAACAGGTTCATCTGGCTTTCCTTGCCGCCAAACCCCCCACCCATGCGACGGACGTTGACCACGACCGCATTGGACGGCACCCCAAGGACATGCGCCACCATGTGCTGCGCCTCGGACGGGTGCTGGGTCGAGCAATGCACCACCACGTCGTCGTCTTCGCCGGGAATCGCAAAGGCGATGTGACCTTCAAGGTACATGTGATCCTGACCGCCAACGCTCATGCGGCCTTTGATCCGGTTGGGCGCGGCCGCCTGAGCCGGTGCCACGTCTCCCCGCTCCAGCTTGAGGGGCGCTGTGACATGCGGGTATCCTGCTTTCTGCGCGGTGATCGGGTCCAACGCGTGGGGCAGGGTTTCGTATTCGATCTTTGCCCGTTCAGCGGCGCGGCGCGCGATGTCGCGGGTCTCGGCAATCACGGCAAACAACGGCTGGCCGTGAAATTGTATGGCGTCGGTCGGGAAAACCGGTTCGTCGTTCAGGTGGGTCGGGCTGATATCATTGGCCCCCGGCACGTCATCAGCGGTCAGCACGCCGACCACGCCGGGCATTGCCAGAACGTCGCTGAAATCGATACCCAGAAGCTTGGCGTGCGCGACGTCTGAAACGCCGAGATACGCGTGCAGCGCGCCTTGTGGCAGCGCAATGTCGTCCGTGTAGTCGGCCTGCCCCGTGACGTGCTTGACCGCACTGTCATGGTTTACATTGGTGTGAGCCGATCCAATGATGGAAACGTTGTCTTTCATGTTGTCGTCTCCTGATCAGGCACTAGCCAGTTGAACGGGGGTGTCGGTTTCGCCGTCGTTTTCAAGGAAGAACCGGCGCAGCAGGTTTTGGGCGGTCAGCATCCGATAGTCCGACGATGCGCGCCAATCTGTAAGAGGCGCGAAATCCTCGGCCAGCGCTTCAGCGGCGGCTTCGAAACTTTCGCGTGCCCAGGGTTGGCCGTTCAGCGCCGCCTCGGCTGTCGATGCGCGTTTAGGCGTGGCGGCCATGCCCCCGAATGCAATGCGCACATCGCTGATGATCCCGTCTGTGACGCTCATGTGCAGTCCGGCGGCCACGGAAGAAATATCCTCGTCTCGGCGCTTGGAAATCTTGTAAGCCGCGTCCAGATCATCGGGTCGGGGCAGGGGCACGCGGATGCTTTCGACAAATTCGTCTGGCAGACGGTCCTGCTTGCCATAGTCGATGAAGAAGTCAGCCAGAGGCAGGGTTCGGCGTTCGGAACCGCGCCGCAGAGTGATTTCCGCGCCGAGCGCGATGAGAACCGGCGGCGTGTCCCCGATGGGTGAGCCGTTGGCGATATTCCCACCTACGGTTCCCATATTCCGCACCTGCCACCCTGCGATGCGATCCCAGTAGGAGGACAGGTGTGGCAGGTGTTCAGACAGAAGGTCCTGGCAATCGGTGTAGCTGGCGCCGGCACCGATCAGGAGGAGAGACCCCTGTCTTTCGACTGTTTTCAGGTCTTCGAGATGACCGGTGAAGATGGCGGGGCCAATGTCGCGCAGGAACTTGGTCACCCAAAGGCCCACATCGGTGGCTCCGGCCACGATCGTGGCGTTTGGATAAGCTTGCAGGCATTCGGCAAGATCATCGACGCTGGATGGCAGAATGCTCAGGTTGTTTTCGGGTCCGGAGACCACGCGCCGCCCGTCCTTCAGGGCCGCCAGACGCGCGGTCATGGTTTCGCGTTCGGTGTTCAGATGATCAGATGCCGGGGTGCCGTAGCGGCTGACGGCAATGGCCGCTCGGATGATCGGCTCATACCCGGTGCAGCGGCACAGGTTGCCCTGCAATGCGGTTTCAACCTGCACTTCGGTCGGTTCCGGAGTGTGCATCCAAAGCGCATAGAGGGCCATGACGAAGCCCGGCGTACAGAACCCGCATTGGCTGCCATGGTGATCGACCATCGCCTGTTGAACGGGATGCAGGCGACCATCGGGGCCGGACAGGTGTTCAACCGTGACCACATGGCAGCCATCGACGGAGGCAAGAAACCGGATACAGGCATTGACCGGAGCATAGGTCAGACCAGCGTCACCAAGCCGCCCGACAAGAACGGTGCAAGCACCGCAGTCGCCTTCGGCGCAGCCTTCCTTGGTACCTGTCAGCCGGCGGTCCAGCCGCAGGAAATCCAGAAGCGTCTGGTCTGCCGAAACATTTGCGACGGACACGTCCCGGCCATTCAGGACAAATCGGATGTCGGTGCGATGCGTCATGGAATTCTCCCTCTGCCCCTGCCTTCCGGAGGGTGGTCAGTGGAACCATAGGAGCAAAGATTGAGGTGGAAAATCGCTGCAAACGGCAAATACTTTCAACAGATCGTTGAAAAAGATGGGGCCATGGCGCATTCTTTCGCTGCTGGGAGGATCCAATGTCTTACATCGAAAGTCTGCGTGTTTTTGTCCGAGTGATGGAGCTGGGCAGCATCACCTCTGGCGGGCGTGATCTTCGGTTGACCCCGGCGGTGGCCAGCAAACGGTTGAAAGAGCTTGAAAACCATCTGGGTGTGCGGCTGTTCAACCGAACCACCCGGTCGATGACACCAACCGAAGTGGGGACGGTTTTCTACGATGAAGCCAAGGCGGTCCTGCTGGCGCTTGATCACGCCGAAGCGCGTGTCGCCAGCTTTTCCGACGCGCCTCGGGGGGCGATCCGCATCACCGCGCCTTTGGGTGTCGGGCGCAGAATCGTTGCGCCTCTGGTGCCGGAATTTTCTGACCGCTACCCGGAAACAGAGATTCGCATGCGTCTGTCCGATCGCAAGGTGGACATTCTGGCCGACGGTCTGGATATCGCCTTTTTCATTGGTGAACCCGGCGATTCAACCATGAAACTGCGGAAGTTCGCGGATTGTGATCGTGTTCTGTGCGCTTCGCCCGATTACCTGTCGCGGTTTGGGACGCCCAAAACACCGGATGATTTGTTGCACATGCCCCATAACTGCCTGTTGCTGCGTTATCCAAGGTCTCCGGAATACTATTGGACTCTTCGCACTGACATGGGGCCGCGAAAGCTTGAAGTTGGCGGCAAATACGACGCGGATGATGGTGATGTGCTGACGGACTGGGCTTTGGCCGGTCGTGGGATCGTCAACAAGCCGCGCTTTGACGTGCGGGAGTTTCTCGAGGATGGGCGGCTGGTCGAGGTCCTGCCCGAGACGCCCCCCTTGCCAACGATTTTCGGGTGCCTTTATCCGCACAAAAAGCTGCAAGATCCCAAGGTGCGCCTGTTCGTCGAACATATCGCACAGCACAGCAAACGCTTTTTCGCGTAAAGAAAACCAGGCATCACGGCCCGGTTCGCTGTCATCGTTTTGCGCGAAGGCGACTATTGGTTTCTGACTTCACGCACCCATGCGATGATGGTTTGGCGTGCCTCTTCATCCATTTGCACTGCCGTTGGCGGCGGCATTGCGTGGCTGATCCCGGCTTGCAGATAGATCTGGTCAGCATGTCGGGCGACATCGCCGGGTGTCTCAAGGTAAACTTTCTTCGGGGCCCATTTCATGGTGCCGTACACCGGCTCGCGGGCGTGGCACATCGAGCAATTGCCCAAGACCGTGTCATAGGCATCTTCGAAGCCTGCGGCGGACGCATATTTCTGCTCGTATGGCGTCAGCTCGCGCGCTTCGGCGTCTTCCCATGTCTCGGTGTTTCTCACCGAAGAAAGCCAGGCGATCACGACCATTAGCAGAACCGTCACACCCCAGGTCCAGTGCGGGCCTTTCCCAGTTGCGTGCATCGTGTTGAAATAGTGACGGATGGTGACGCCCGTCAGAAAGATCAGACTGGCGATGATCCAGGAATACTCGGTGCCGAAAGCAAGCGGATAATGGTTCGACAACATCAGGAACACGACCGGCAAAGTCAGGTAGTTGTTATGCGTGGATCGTACCTTGGCGATCTTGCCGTATTTGGCATCAGGCGTCCGACCGGCCTTGAGGTCTTCGACCACGATCCGCTGGTTAGGCATGATCTGAAAGAACACGTTGGCCGTCATGATCGTCGCAGTGAAGGCGCCAAGATGCAAAAGCGCGGCACGACCGGTGAAGATCTGGTTGTAACCCCAGGACATGATCATCAGGATCACGAACAACAGCAGCATCAGAACGGTCGGGTGATCGCTCAGCTTGGATTTGCACATCTGATCGTAGAGCAACCAACCAATGGTCAGCGATCCGCCGGAAATCAGAATCCCCTGCCACAGCGCCAGGTCCACTTTGGTCGGATCAAGCAGGAACAGCTCGCCACCAACCCAGTATATGATCATGAGCAACGCCGCACCTGACAGCCAGGTCGTGTAACTCTGCCATTTGTGCCAGGTCAGGTGCTCAGGCATGCGTGAGGGCGCAACCAGGTATTTGACGGTGTGGTAGAAGCCGCCGCCATGTACTTCCCATTCTTCGCCGTAGGCCCCGTCCGGCAGGGCTGGGTTCGGCTTTAGCATGAGGTCCAGCGCGATAAAGTAGAATGACGCCCCAATCCACGCCATCGCGGTGATCACATGCAACCAGCGGACGGAAAAGGCGATCCACTCCCACATTACGGCCAAGTCATACATGGCTTTGCTCCTAAGATTCTTTGCTTCCGGTTACTCTATGCGAGTGTGTTTTGTTCTGGTATTGCTGGTAAAGACCAAGCAGTATCAAAAAATGCAAAAAAATGTCCTACCTTGATAACATCAGAACCTTTGTCCGGGTCTATGAATTGGGCAGCATGTCCGCCGCGGGCCGTGATCTGAGGGTTTCGCCAGCCGTCACGTCGGCGCGTATATCGCAATTGGAAGAGCATCTTGGCGTGCGTTTGTTCCAACGCACGACACGCAGCCTGACCCCCACCGAGCAGGGAAAATCTTTCTATCGTGGCGCGGCAGAGATCCTAGAAGCAGTCGAAAGTGCCGAAGCCCAGATCGTCAATCTTACCGAAAACCTGAAAGGGTCACTCTATGTCGCGGCGCCTTTGGGGGTCGGGCGTCGGTTGATTGCGCCGCAGGTCCCGAAGTTTCTTGCCGAGTACCCCGAGGTGAACGTCCGGCTAAGGCTTACCGACCGAAAGGTTGATCTGACAACCGAAGGTCTGGACCTGGCATTTTTTCTTGGTCAGCCAGAGGACAGCAACCTGCGTATTCGCAAGATCGCGGATGTCGAAAGAGTGCTTTGTGCATCCCCGAAATACATCAAAAAGCGCGGGATGCCCGAAAGCGGGGACGCGTTGATCGCAGATGAGCACGAATGTCTCAATTTGCGGTTCCCGGGCGCGACCGAGTTTCAATGGCTTTTGAGGACCGATACGGGGCCCAAACGGTTCCGGGTTTCCGGGCGCTACGAGTCAGACGATGGCGATGTGCTGACAGACTGGGCGCTTGGCGGACATGGTATCGCGTTGAAGCCGATTTTTGAGATCGCTCAACATCTCAAGGCCGGGACACTGGTTCCGGTGGCGGAAAAGACGCCGCCAGAACCGATTCAGATGGCATGTCTGTTTACGCACCGCCGTATGCAGGACCCAAAAACGCGGCTTTTCATGGAATTCATAATCGAACGCATCGGGTCGTCGATTGCGGCGGCAAATACGGCCCGGTAGGTCGCTCAGCTGCCGCGATAGGTCGAGTACCCGAAGGGCGAAAGCAGCAGAGGCACGTGGTAATGCGAATGTTCGGACATTCCAAACCGGATCGGGATGACGTTCAGAAAGCGCGGGTTTTCAGGTGGTGTGCCGCAGGCATCAAGGTAATCCCCGGCATGGAAGACAAGTTCGTAGTCACCTGTTGAAAACTCTGCTTCGGGCAGAATTTGTTCGTCGGTCCTGCCGTCGTCATTGGTGACCAGAGTTTTCAGCAACTGGCGGTCTGCACCTTCAATGCGGAACAGTTCGATTTTCAATCCTTCGGCGGGGCACCCCCGGGCCGTATCCAGAACATGTGTTGTAAGGTAACCGGTCATTTGCGCTACTCCTCAAGTTATACAGTTACTAGTCTGATTTCGCATCCAGGAGCAAAGGCAGTCTGTGGGAAGCTGCTTTCTGCATTTTTTGAAAAACATCTTTGATTATCTGGGGTATTGATCAATTCAAGAAGAAGGAAACCGATGTGAAGCCTTATCCACGAGACATGACCGGTTACGGTGGGCAAGTTCCCAAAGCAAACTGGCCGAACGACGCCAAAATCGCCATTCAGATCGTGCTGAATTACGAAGAGGGCGGTGAAAACAACGTTCTGCACGGCGATGCCGCATCCGAAGCGTTTCTGTCCGAGATCACCGGAGCCGCCCCTTGGCCGGGGCAACGGCATTGGAACATGGAATCGATCTATGAATACGGCAGCCGCGCGGGGTTCTGGCGCGTGCATCGCCTTTTGCAGGATCTGCCTGTTACCGTCTACGGTGTTGCAACTGCTTTGGCGCGTGCACCTGCACAGGTTGCGGCGATGAAGCATGCCGGTTGGGAGATCGCCAGCCACGGTTTGAAGTGGATTGAACACAAGGACATGGGCGCAGAAGAAGAACGTTCCCAGATCCGCGAAGCAATCCGCCTGCACACAGAGGTTACAGGTCAGCCGCCCCGTGGTTGGTATACCGGCCGCTGTTCGATGAATACGGTCGAACTGGCCGCCAAGGAAGGCGACTTTGCCTATATCGCCGACAGCTACGCCGACGATCTGCCATATTGGATCAAGGCAGGGGGCAAGGATCAACTGATCATGCCCTATACACTGGACTGCAACGATATGCGCTTTGCAATCCAGGCTGGGTTCACCAATGGGGAACAATTCGAAAGCTATCTGAAAGACAGTTTTGACATGCTCTATGCCGAGGGTGAGGCGGGCGCGCCCAAGATGCTCTCGATTGGGTTGCACTGCCGTCTGATCGGTCGCCCGGGTCGCGCCATGGCGCTGAAACGCGCACTTGATTATTTCAGAAACCACGACGGTGTCTGGTTCGCAACGCGCGAGCAGATTGCCGACCACTGGGCCAGGGAACACCCACCGGTGCAACGGCTGACCCCGTCCGAAATGGATCGACCAACCTTCGTGTTGGAATTCGGCGGCGTGTTCGAGCATAGCCCGTGGATTGCCGAAGGTGCGTATGAACTGGAACTGGGCCCGACGCATGACAATGCCGCTGGTGTCCACAACGCGCTGGCGCGTGTGTTCCGTTCCGCCTCGCCCGAGCAGCGCCTTGGCGTTCTGACAGCCCACCCGGACCTGGCGGGCAAGCTGGCCGCCGCCGGCCGCCTGACCAAGGAAAGCACCGCGGAACAGGCCGGTGCGGGTCTGGACATGCTGACCGATGAAGAACGCGCAACGTTCACGGCGTTGAACGAAGCCTACACGACCAAGTTCGGCTTTCCTTTCATCATTGCCGTCAAAGACAACACCAAGGCCAGCATTCTGGAAGCCTTTCGCCGTCGCATCGACAATGACCGCGACAGCGAATTTGCCGAAGCCTGCCATCAGGTCGAGCGCATTGCCGAATTGCGCCTGATCGAGAAGTTCGCGCAATGACGGCTGCCTTGAAACTCCGCCCCTTGACGTCAGAGGCATTTGCACCTTTCGGCGATGTCATCGAGGCGGCTGGCCAGGCGGACAAGCTTATTAATCAGGGTAGATGCGCCCGCTATCACGACCGGGCCGTGTTGGATTTCCACGATGGGCGCGCGGGTATCAGCGTGTTTCAGTCCGAAGCCTTCAGCCTGCCGATCAAGTTGGAAATGGTTGAACGCCATCCGGATGGCAGCCAAGCCTTTTTGCCTTTGTCGGACAAGCCATTTGTCGTGGTTGTGGCCCCGGATGAAAACGGAACACCCGGGCGGCCCATCGCCTTCAAAACAGCGCCCGGACAGGGAGTGAATTATCATCGCAATACCTGGCATGGCGTTCTGACCCCGCTTCATGCGCCCGGACTTTTTGCGGTGGTCGACCGAATTGGAGCCGGGCCCAACCTCGAAGAGCATTGGTTCGAGGAGGCGATTGAAATCACAGAATGAGGCGCGTTGCCGGAAGAGGAGCCGGCTGCGAACCTCAAGGGAGGAAAGACCAAATGTCAGATGCATCCATCGGATCGCCGGAACAACTCCGCGATCCGAATTATACTCCGCCGCTGTTGAAGGCGGTGCCGCTTGGAATTCAGCATGTGCTGGCGATGTTCGTGTCCAACGTCACGCCAGCCATTATCGTTTGCGGCGCGGCCGGTTTCGGCTTTGGCTCGAACAGCCCCGATTTTCCGCAGATGATCTACATGATCCAGATGTCGATGTTCTTCGCGGGCGTCGCCACGTTGTTTCAATCTGTTGGCATAGGCCCGGTCGGTGCCCGGCTGCCCATCGTGCAGGGGACTTCGTTTGCCTTCATCCCGATCATGATCCCGCTGGTGGTTGGAAAGGGCGTCGACGCCATTGCCGTTCTGATGGGCGGTATCGTTGTTGGTGGATTGTTCCACGCATTCCTCGGGTTGTTCATTGGACGTATTCGCTTTGCTCTTCCGCCGCTGGTTACGGGCCTTGTGGTGACCATGATCGGCCTGGCACTTGTCAAAGTCGGCATCCAATATGCCGCCGGCGGTGTGCCCGCCATAGGTACCGAGGAATATGGCTCGGGTCTGAACTGGTTCATGGCCGGAACCGTAATCGTGGTCACGCTTGGCCTGAAATTCTTTGCCCGGGGCATGTTGTCGGTGTCGGCGGTTCTGATCGGACTGCTGGTCGGATATGCCGTGGCCTTCCTACTTGGCCAAGTGAATCTGGGCAACGTCGGCAACGCGGCATCCTTTGCTCTGCCGAACCCCTTGCATTTTGGTCTTGAATTCTCGGTCGCGGCCATCATCGGTTTCTGTGCAATGTCTTTTGTTTCCGCCGTTGAAACCGTTGGGGACGTATCCGGTATCACCAAAGGGGGCGCTGGCCGAGAAGCCACCGACAAGGAAATACAGGGCGCGACCTATGCAGATGGTCTTGGTACTGCGATCTCTGGCCTGTTTGGGGCGCTGCCCAACACGTCGTTCAGCCAGAATGTCGGGTTGATTGCCATGACCGGAGTCATGAGCCGCATGGTCGTGACCATCGGCGCGCTTTTCCTGATCGTTTGTGGGCTTATCCCCAAAATCGGGGCGATAATCTCGTCCATTCCGATTGAGGTTCTTGGCGGCGGTGTGATCGTGATGTTTGGCATGGTTGTTGCCGCAGGGGTCTCGATGCTGTCGGACGTGAACTGGAACCGGCGCAACATGGTGATTTTTGCAATCGCCCTGAGCCTTGGACTGGGTTTGCAACTGGAACCCAACGCGTTGCAATACTTGCCCGGCACATTGAAGGTTCTGGCGACATCAGGAATCCTGCCCGCCGCCGTCATCGCCATTGTATTGAATCTGGTGCTTCCCGAAGAACTTTCCGACGAAGCGACGGAAGAGGTCTCGGGCGGCATGGCCGGACATGGTCTTGGGTCCATCGAGCAAGACGACCACGTCTGATGCGTTCGGCCTGATACACTGATCTTCCTGGAAAAAACATGAAGCGGCGCGCCTTGGCGCGCCGCGTTTCATTTTTTGGTCACCATTTAATGGAGATCTGCTGTCAAAAGCTCTCTGCCCAAAAGGACCGCCGAGACAATGCCCAAGAAGGTGTCGCCGTCTGGCTTCAGAAATCGACCTCGATCGCGACCCCTTTCCGAACGGCGAGGTCAACCACGGACGCAGCGACCGCAAGATCTTGAAGGCCAACCCCCGTGCCATCGAACAGCGTGATCTGATTGTCCGATATCCGGCCCGGATCGGTGCCGTTGATGACCGCGCCAAGCTGCGCCACATCGCTTTCTTGGATCAGGCCTTCGGCCACCGCGTGCTGCGCTTCACCGATGCTGACGGATTGCGCGACTTCGTCCGTGAACACGCTTGCCCTGGCCAGAAGGGCGGCTTCGACTTCCTGTTTTCCTTTAGTGTCCGTGCCCATGCAGGCGATATGAGTTCCGGGGCTGACATGGTTCGCCATCAGCGAGGGCGCAAAGGCCGAAGTGATCGAAATGATCACATCCGCCTCAGTCATTTCGTCAAGCTCGACCGCCTGGAACGGAACGCCGGCTTCATTGGCGACCTTCTCGATATTCGGCAGCATTTCAGGGTGGTAGTTCCAGCCAATGACCTTTTCAAAGGCGCGCTGCTCCAGTGCCGCGCGAAGCTGAAAGGCTGCCTGGTGGCCAGCGCCTATCATGCCTATGACCTTGGCGTCCCTGCGTGCGAGATGCTTGATCGATACCGATGATGCTGCCGCCGTTCGAAGGGCCGTGAGAAGGTTGCCGCCGACCATCGCAGATGGCTTGCCCGTGTCGGGGTCGAAAAGAAAAACGGTGGACTGGTGGTTGATCAGCCCGCGTTTTTCCAGATTGTTCGGCCAATAGCCGCCCGCCTTCAGTCCCAGCGTCAGGCCGGCGCGGTCAAACCCCCCTTTGAAGCCGTATAGTGCATCTTCGTGCCCGATGGCTTCACGCACGACAGGGAAGTTGTAGGCGTCGCCGGACGCCATTGCGGCAAAGACCTGTTCGACCGCGTCAAAAGCCGCTTGTCGGGTCATAAGGTCAGCGATCTCACGCTCGGGTACGATCAGCATTTCATTCTCCAATCAAACATTCGTGCGCCCGCGTGCCACTGCCGGAAGGAGAGCATACACGCGGGCGGCTGTCTGGCTGCTTCCGAGCCAGCCCTCCCAAACAGAGCAAGTTCGAATCAATAAGCGCGTCCGCGGGCGGATACGGGCCAGACGGTCTCGACCTTGCCGTTGCGAACGCCGACATACCAATCATGTACATTTGCGGTTGGGTCGCAGTGCCCCGGAACCAGCCTGAGCTTGTCGTTGACCTTCAGCACACCGTTCGGGTCCATCACGACGCCGTGTTCGTCCGAACATTTGATGTACTCGACATCATCTCGGCCGAAGATAACGGGCAGACCGCTGTCCACCGATTGCGCCTTGAGGCCCGCATCGACGATCGCCTTGTCCGCCTTAGCGTGGCTCATGACGCTGGTCAGGATGAAGAATGCGTTTTCCCACTCGCCTTGATCGATCCGGTTGCCGTCCTTGTCCAGGATCCGGCCATAATCGGCGTCCATGAAGGCGTAGGACCCGCATTGCAGTTCGTTGTACACGCCCGAGTTTGATTCGAAGTAATATGAGCCGGTGCCGCCGCCCGAGACCAATTCGCATTCGATGCCTTCGGCTTTGAGGCCTTCAACCGCGTCTTTTACCATCGAAATTGCGGTGTCGAGCTTTTCCTTGCGCGCCTCATAGCTGTCGAGGTGCTGCATTGCGCCCTGATAGGCCTGAATGCCGGTGAATTTCAGGTTCTCGGCTGCTTCGACCGCTTTGGCGATTTCGATCACGTCGGATGTTGTCGTCACACCGCACCGGCCAGCGCCGCAGTCGATTTCGACGAAGACCTCCAACTGTGTTCCGTGATCCACCGCTGCGCCTGAAAGATCCGCGACATTGTCCAGATCATCGACACAGACGATGATGCGGCTGCCCAACTTTGGCAAGCTGGCAAGACGGTCGATCTTGGCGGGGTCGCGAACCTGGTTCGAGACCAGAACGTCCTTGATACCACCGCGCACGAACACTTCGGCCTCTGAAACTTTCTGGCAGCAGACGCCAACGGCGCCTCCGATCTTCTCCTGCAACTTGGCCACGTCTACCGATTTGTGCATTTTTCCATGCACGCGGTGGCGCATGCCGTGCGCCTTGGCATAGTCGCCCATCTTCTTGATGTTGCGCTCAAGCGCATCGAGATCCAGCACCAAGCTAGGGGTCTGGATATCTGCTTCATCCATTCCGGGCTTGGCCGGAATGTCAAAGCCTACTTCGAATTCGTCGAGATTGGTCATATCTTTCATTTCCGTATTCCTATGTCGGGATTGATGTCACGCGTTCAGCCAGGGCAGCCTGTCCAGATCGACATTGCCCCCGGTTATGATCAGACCGACACGCTTGCCTTTGAATGCGTCCGGGTTCTTCAGGATCGTGGCCAGCGGAACGGCCGAAGATGGTTCCATCACGATCCGAAGGTGTTTCCACGTCAGCTTCATCGCATCGATGATCTCTTGCTCTGAGGCCGTGTAGATTTCAGAGACATGGTTCGACACGAAATGCCAGGTCAGCTCTTTCAGTGGAACCAGCAGCCCGTCGGCAATCGTCTTGGGTGCGTCATCCGCGATGATGTGGCCGGCTTTGAAGCTGCGATAGGCATCGTCGGCCTGTTCCGGTTCCGCCGCGATGATCGCGGTTTCCGGGGCGAGCGTCGACAGTGTCAGACAGGTGCCGGACACCATGCCGCCGCCGCCGATAGGTGCTACAACCGCATCCAGACCGTCGGTCTGCTCGATGAGCTCGCGCGAACAGGTGCCTTGCCCGGCAATCACCCGCGGATCGTTGTAGGGGTGCACGAAGTCCCCGCCCGTGGCGGCCTGAACCTCGGCAAAGGTTGCTTCGCGCGACGAGGTGGAGGGCTCACATTCCGTGATCTTCCCACCATAGCGCCGCACCGTGTCTTTCTTGGTCTGTGGCGCAGTGCGTGGCATGACGACGTTGCACGGTATGCCCCGCTTCATTGCCGCATAGGACAGGCACGAGGCGTGGTTGCCCGAAGAATGGGTTGCAACGCCTTTCTTGGCCTGATCGTCATCAAGGCCAAACACGGCGTTTGCAGCGCCGCGAACCTTGAAGGCGCCCGGTTCCTGAAAGTTTTCACATTTGAAGAACAGCTGTGCACCGCTCAGCTCGTTCAGAAAGTCCGAAGTACGTACCGGTGTGCGGCGGATGAAGGGTTCAATCCGATCATGTGCCGCCAGCATGTCCTCGTAGGTCGGGATGTACATGTTGCAGTCCTTCATCACGCGGCGTCCTTTTGAATGGCGCCCGAATGACCGCGATAGTATTCCTGCGCGGCCGCCACGCCCGAGCCCAACTGGATGTTCAGGCCCAAGTCGACCATGCACATTTCAGCAGTGGCAATCCCGGACAGGGCCATGACATCCGTCAGGCTTCCCAGATGCCCGATGCGGAATACCTTGCCCGCGACCTCGCCAAGGCCGACACCGAAGGCAACGCCATATTTTTCTGCCGCGTGCGTGACAATATCGGTGGCGTTGAAACCGTTTGGCGTACGGATCGCGCTGACGGTGTCAGAGTATACCGATGGGTCCGCCGCGCACAGGTCCAGCCCCCAGGCGCCCACGGCGGCACGTACGCCTTCGGCAATACGGTGATGCCGGGCAAAGACGTTTTCCAAACCTTCACCCAGCAGCATGTCACAGGCCTGATTGAGGCCATTCATCAAGCCAACCGCAGGTGTGTAGGGGTATGCGCTGTTGGTATAGCCTTTCGCCATGTCGTGCACGTCAAAGAAGGTGCGGGGCAGGGTCCCTGTGCTGGTCGCGTCCATTGCCCGCTGGCTGAACCCGACGATGGCAAGGCCCGCAGGCAACATGAACCCTTTCTGCGAACCCGTGACGGCCACATCAACGCCCCATTCGTCAAAACGGAAATCCATGGATCCGATCGATGAAACACCATCGACGAACAGCATTGCGGGGTGCCCGGCAGCATTCAGAGCCTTGCGTACAGCGGCAATATCCGATTTCACACCGGTCGCCGTTTCGTTGTGCGTGGCAAGAACAGCCTTGATTTCGTGGCTTGTGTCGGCGGTCAGGATCTCTTCGTAACGATCGGCTGGCAGACCTTCGCCCCAAGGGGTTTCGACGATCTCGACGTTCAGACCGTGGCGCTGGCACATATCGATCCAGCGATGGCTGAACATGCCGTTGCGTGCCGCCAGAACCTTGTCACCGGCCGACAGGGTGTTGGTCAGCGCGGTCTCCCAGCCTCCTGTTCCGGTCGACGGGAAGATGAAGACTTCGGCGCTGTTGCTTTTCAGTACTTTCTGAACACCCGCGCGCGCTGGATGTAGGATTTGCCCGAACAGTGGCGAGCGGTGATCGATCGTGGGCATGTCGCAAGCCTTGCGAAGGCTTTCGGGGATATTGGTCGGGCCCGGAATGAAAACGGGATTTTGAAAGCTCATGGGTGGTCTCCTTCCGTTGTTGACCACACAATAAGTTCTAGCCGTTCTGCCCGATATATTTTTGAAAAAGACTTTCGAAACACCACGTTTTGAATTTAATTTATAATTGTCAGTGTGTTATATTTTTCATATCATGAATTAGTCTTTCACGAATGATCAAAGGGTTTTTATGGATTCTCAAGACAATACTCGCGAAGTCCGCAGAAAAGCCCGTGGAAGACCACGGGGATGGGACGACAAGACAGCGCAAAACACGATCAAATCTCTGGACCGTGCGATGGAAGTTTTTGAGTATTTGAGTGAAGCGCAGGGCAAGGCGTTAACTGCGCTGTCCGACGAAATGGGCCAGTCGCCCGCCACAGTTTATCGAATTCTCGTTACGCTTGAGGGCAGGGGACTTGTCGAGTTCGATCATGACGAGCAGGTCTGGCACATCGGTCCTCGTGCGTTCGTAATCGGCTCGCGCTTTCTGCGTCGCACCAGCCTTGTGGACCGGGCCCGACCCGTGATGCGAAAGCTGATGGAGGCCACCGGCGAGACCGCAAACCTTGGGGTCGAAAAAGAAGGAATGGTGTTGTTCCTGAGCCAGGTGGAAACCCATGCCAGCATCCGGGCGTTTTTCCCTCCGGGCACGCTGTCTCCGATGCACGCATCGGGCATCGGGAAAGCTTTGTTGGCATATATGGATGAAGATCGGCTGGACCGGCTGTTGGCCAAGACGGAACTGCGGGCCTTCACGGACCGGTCGATTACCAGCCCGGCCGCGCTGAAAGAAGATCTTGCCATGGTCAGGGCACAGGGCTTCTCGATAGACAACGAAGAAAAAAATATGGGTATGCGATGTATCGCTGCGCCGGTCTTCGACATCAACCGAGAGGCTGTAGCCGGGATTTCGGTATCCGGACCGACAAGCCGCGTCAGCGAAGCCGAAATCGCACGCCTAAGCCGCCCCGTCATCGAGGCGGCGCGTCAGTTAACTCTGGCCATCGGCGGGACTATTTCTGCGCCGCTGTCCTGAGACGCCGGTGCTGCGGATAAGCCGCTGGCCCCGGCCGCAATGCCATATGACGGTTCACGTCTTTGTACAGCAGGTAACGGAACTTACCCGGCCCGCCTGCATAGCAGGCCTGCGGGCAGAACGCGCGCAACCACATGTAATCGCCGGCCTCGACCTCTACCCAATCATTGTTCAGCCTGTAGACGGCCTTTCCCTCAAGAACATACAGACCATGTTCCATCACATGTGTTTCAAGGAAAGGAATGACGGCGCCGGGCTCGAAAGTCACCACGGTCACGTGCATATCGTGCCGCAGGTCACTTGGATCGACAAAGCGCGTCGTGGCCCATTTGCCGTCGGTTCCGGGCATCGGCGTCGGCGTGATCTCATTTTCGTTGAGAACCAGAACGTCCGGGCGGTCAAGCCCTTCCACCGCTTCATAAGCCTTTCGAATCCAATGGAAGCGCAGGGTCTCACCGCCTCGGTTTCGTAAGGTCCAGTTGCATTCAGCGGGCAGGTAGGCATAGCCGCCGGGCGTCAGCTCATGGGTCGCGCCGTCGGCCGTCAAGGTCGCTGTACCTTCGACCACGAACAAAACGCCTTCGGCTTCGGGATCGGTCTCGGGCCGGTCAGAGCCACCGCCGGGCTGAACCTCCATGATGTATTGCGAAAAGGTTTCAGCAAAGCCGCTGAGCGGGCGTGATATCACCCATAAGCGGGTGTCGTCCCAAAACGGCAGAAAACTGGTCACGATATCCCGCATCGTTCCCTTTGGGATCACTGCATAAGCGTCAGTAAATACGGCGCGGTCAGTCAGCAATTGCTCCTGACCAGGATGCCCACCGTGTGGAGAATAATACTTGGCGGTCATGCATGCTCCTGAAAAATGTCATATGCCTGAAATATGCGCCGAAGGATCGGGGCGGACCACCCGCAAAAAGTTGACAGCTCTATTCGTGAAGATTTGAAAAATCAGAATTCGGCCGCCAACAAACGCATGCAGCATTGGCATCGCGCGCGCTGCGCAGCCGGTCGGATCAACGAGGATTGGGTCAGGGTTGCACCGGTCTGACCCCGGACAGATCCGGGGCAATCCGTATCACCTGCGACAGGTCAGATTTCAGTCCTGTGCTTTTACCGGAAATCATCCCAAGCGGAACGCTTGTCGCTGCGGCGAGTGCATCCTGAACGGGGATCTCTGCTTGTTCCGTCAGAACCCGCACCGCCTTTGTCAGGCACAAGTCTGCCCCGGCCAGAGTGCCATCCTCCAAAGTCAGCCTGCCGTTTTCCCGCCGGATGCGGCGTCCTTCCAACTGAAACTTGCTCAGTGACGTTCCGGCGACTGCCATCGCATCGCTGACAAGGAAAATCCGCCCTGGTCCGCGTTTGGCGGCCCAGGCAATCCGCATCGTATCGGGATGAACGTGGATGCCATCCGCGATCAAGCCCGCCGATAACGACCCGCAGGATAGAGCCGCGCCGACCAGTCCCGGTTCACGGCTGCCAAGCTGGCTCATTGCATTGAACAGATGCGTTGCGCACTGCGCCCCGGCCCTTGAAAACGCCAGGCAGGTTTCAAAAGGCGCGTCCGTATGCCCCAGAGAAACGATGACTCCCGCGCGCTTCAATGCTTCAACCTGTTGCAGAGTTGTGCTTTCGGGCGCCAGCGTGACCATCAATGCAGGCAGGTGTTTTGCAGCGTCGATCAGAATCTCCAGATCGGTTTGCTGCATCGGGCGGATCAGGGCGGCATCATGTGCACCCTTGCGTCGCACAGACAGGTGCGGACCTTCCAGATGCAGGCCCGCAATGCCCGAAACACCCGTCTGAACGGCCTTGATGGCGGCATCAATCGCGGCCCGGGTTTTCTCGGCCGTGTCCGTGATCAGGGTTGGCAGGATGCGAGTGGCACCCAGCGCGCGATGAGCGCTGGCGATTTGGGTCAGCGTGTGAACCGATGGATCGTCGTTGAACATCACGCCCCCGCCGCCGTTGACCTGCAAGTCCGCATAGCCGGGGCTGAGGATGTCGCCATGCAGATCCTCGATCTGGTCATCCTGTGTGATCTGGGCCTCAGGTAGCAACGCATCCAGCACGCCGTTTCTGAACCGTGCGGCGTGTCCTTCACGCAATTCAGTGCCATCGAAGATCGGGCCGCCCGCAAAAGTAACAGTAGAGCTGGTCATACCGTTTCCGTCACTTTTTTCAGATGGCGTGGTGTGTCCGGGTCGATCCCGCGTTGTGTGGCCACCTTTTCCACCATTCCATAAAACGCAGCGATTGTCGGTATCGGGTCCGTCATCCAATGCGACGTCCGGACATGGGGCAGTTCTGTGGCGTGTTTCACGCGGCCGGTTGTGGCGAAAACCACAGCGCCTTTGGACGCCAGTGCGTCCGCAACTTCGGCCAGATTGTCCTCTGCTGCATCCCCGGACGACAGGGCAAGCACGGGAAAGCCCTGATCCACGATGGAAACCGGGCCGTGCAGAACCTCGGCCGCCGAATAGCTTTCTGCGTGGATCTGGCAGGTTTCCTTGAATTTCAACGCGGCTTCGTTGGAGATTGCCAAAGACAGGCCCCGACCCAAGGTAAACAAAGACCGACCGTCGACCGCGTCCGCCACGGCGCTCCAGTCGCAGGCGATTGCGGTCGACAAACTGTCCGGCAGCCCATGGATTGCGCGTAGCAGGTGATCATCGCGCTTCACCTGCGCAATCAGCCACAGCCCGGCGACCAGAGACGTCACGAATGTCTTTGTCGCCGCCACGCTCAGTTCGGGGCCCGCGTGAATGGGCAGTGTTGCCGCAGCCGCCTCGGCCAGGGCAGAGGCAGGGTTGTTCGTGATCGCGACCGAGTAAGCCCCGCCGGATGTGAGCGACTGCGTGAGCTGCACGATATCCGGGCTCTGACCGGATTGTGAGACTGAGATGCAGATTGCATCCTCGCAACGCATGTCGACCCCGTAGATGGATTTCACCGACGGTCCGACCGAAGCCATCGGCAAACCAAGCAACAGTTCCGAGGCGTATTTCAGAAAACTGCACGCATGATCCGAGGATCCGCGCGCCACCGAGATCAGGAACCGCGGGTCGCGGGCCCGGATCTCGTCGGCGGTTTGCGCGATCAAATCTGCACCTTCGGTCAGAAGGCGGTCTACGGCGTCGGGAATC
The DNA here is from genome assembly GCF_013034175.1 of Ruegeria sp. HKCCA5463. NCBI lineage: Bacteria > Pseudomonadati > Pseudomonadota > Alphaproteobacteria > Rhodobacterales > Roseobacteraceae > Ruegeria > Ruegeria sp. HKCCA5463. The sequence continues at coordinate 111,930 of NZ_WQFL01000004.1, read as the reverse complement.
TCATCGATCTCGCGCCGCATCTGAGTGGTTGTGTCAGGCATTTTCCCAGGCTTTCAATTTGACAGGCGCAGCTCGGCCACAAAGTCATAGGCGTCACCGCGGTAGATCGAGCGGGTCAATTCAGCGACCCGCCCGCTTTGCAGATATGAAGTGCGTTGAATCCGAAGCCCGGCCGTACCTTCCGCAACATCCAGAAGCTCTGCTTCTGGCGGTTCGAGGTTGATGGCCGAGATTTTCTGGATCGCGCGCACCGGTCGCAGACCAGATTGTTCAAGAACAGAGTAAAGCGACCCCGTCACTTCGGTGGGGTTCGGCAGGATATCGAGCGGAAGGGCCGCTTTTTCCAACGCCATCGGGCGTCCTCCTGCCTCTCGCAGGCGGTAGATACGCGCGACCTGTTCATTTGCCGACAAGCCCAATGCCATCATTTCTTCCGGGGATGGCAGGAAAACCCCACGTTCCAGCCATGTCGAGGTCGTCTTGAGCCCGCGCCGCTCCATGTCTTCGGTGAACGATGTCAGATGGGACAGCGATTGTTCAACCTTCGCTACGGGTTCGCGAACAAAGGACCCAGACCCTTGTCTTTGCTCTATTGCACCTTTGCGCACCAGTTCATGAATCGCCTTGCGCACGGTCACACGGGACAGGTCGGTGATCTCGGCGATTTCTCTTTCAGGGGGCAGCGAACTGTTGGGAGGCAGGATGCCGTCCTTGATCCCTTGTTCAAGGCGTTGACGGAGCTGTACATAGCGCGGGCCCGAGCTGTGCCCCAACCATCCTTCGGGCCGCAGGAAATCAGCTATGTTCATGTTCGATTTCCTCCAGATACGCCTGTGCCAATGCAAGTGCGCCGGACAGTGGATCGCCTGCGGGCTCGACCAGAGCAGATTGCATGTCCGCGGGCAGGTACGGCGCGTAAAGAGGGCCAATTCCGCCGGTCAGACAAACGGGCAGGCCAACATTCCAGCCCATTTTCTTCATCACCTCGATCAGATAGCCCGCACCGTCCTGCAGGATGGATCTGGCCAAGTCGTCCCCGCGATTGGAAAGCTCGGTCACAAGCGGGGCAAGGGCGCCAAAGTCCGATGGCGTCATGTCAGCGGCGGCCCGTACAATTCCTGCGGCATCGCCAAATCGAGACAGCAGATCCTGCGCCAATGCCGAAGGGCCGGTCGTGCCGTCCGTTTGCTCCAGCGTCTTCGCCAGCGCCCGTTTGCCAACCCATTGCGCGGAAGCCTGATCGCCCAGAACAGGGCCCCATCCGCCGGCAAATTTCATCGTGCCACCCCTTTGCATTGCGACAAAAGAACCGGTACCGCAATGTGCGACAAACCCGTCCCTGGCCCCCAATGCGCCGCGCAAAGCTGCTGCGCGATCATCTTCGATCCGGACGTGCCGAAATGGCAATGCCGTCGCAAGTTTCCGGGCAATCGCGTCACCTGTTATCCCGGCCAGGCCCAGATAGGCGGGCGCTTGCGCAAGCTCATCGGGCGAACGGCCCGTCTGAACGGCCAGAGCTTCCAGACCGCGCCGCAGCTCGATGCAGGCGGCCTCGAAATCCGTGGACACGTTTGCCGCGCCGACTTCGACCCTGTGTGTCTTGCCATCAACAAAAGCGGCGACGCGGCAGCGCGTTCCACCTCCGTCGGCGGCCAGGAGCATGGGTTTTGATGACTTTACCATATACAGACCTTTATAATACCTTTTGCGTGTTTTGAAGTCCTAATTGTGACCAAAGCGGCGAATTTCATGCTATTTTGGCCAAAAATGTAGAAAAAAATAAATGGTAGACTAATGGTATTTAAAAGGTATGATATCGAGAGTTCTTGGGGGAGAATCACTTGATTACGCCTGCAACAGAGCAATTGCATCAGGATGCGCATGGGCTTGATACCCGTCCGCTGGCCGAAGTGGCCGGCCTGCTGGCGCGGTCGCAGGTGTCAGCGGCAACGGCAGTGCTTGATGCGCTTGGTCCGATTTGTAGCGGGGCGACCGCCATGGCCCAGACGATCCGGTCGGGCGGCAAGCTTCGGTATCTTGCGGCGGGGTCTTCCGGCCTCATGGCGGCCTCGGACGCGCTGGAGCTTGGCGGAACCTTTTCCATCCCGTCGCAGCAGATCCGCATTCATATGGCGGGTGGAATGCCGACCACGGCAGACATGCCGGGGGATGTAGAGGACGCTGTTGATGGGCTGGCGCAAGAGGTGTCGGATATGGTTGCCAACGATACGCTCATCGCGGTCTCGGCCAGCGGCACCACACCTTATACCGTCGCTGCCGCAAAACTGGCGCGCGACCGGGGGACGCCCGTGATCGGGATTGCAAACAACGCGGGCTCGCAATTGTTGCAATTGGCGGACCATGCGGTTCTGCTTGCGACCCCTCCGGAATTGATCTCTGGCTCAACCCGGATGGGGGCGGGCACTGCGCAGAAAATAGCCCTCAACACGTTGTCGACGCTGATGGCCATCGAGCTTGGGCATATTCAGGACGGCATGATGATCAATCTGCGGGCGGACAATGACAAACTGCGCGCACGCGCCAACGGAATCGTGTGCCAGCTTACCGGCGTATCACCTGAACGTGCTGATGATGCCCTGAGGGCCGCGAATGGGAACCTGAAATGCGCGGCACTTGTCGCCGCAGGTGCCGTATCGGCAGAGGATGCACAAAAGCGACTGGCTGAAACGAATGGCCGTCTGCGTCATGCGATGAACCGGCTGAATGAAGATAACGAACATAGCAAACTGGGAGAAACCAAATGAAACGCAAAGTTCTGAGCCTGGCTCTGATGAGCACGGCGCTGGTCACAAGCGCCTATGCGCAAGACGCCACGCTGACGATCGAAAGCTGGCGCAACGATGATCTCGCTCTCTGGCAGGAAAAGATCATCCCTGCATTCGAGGCGGCCAATCCAGGTATCAAAGTTGTTTTCTCGCCTTCGGCCCCGGCGGAGTACAACGCGGTTCTGAACTCCAAACTGGAAGCCGGATCCGCCGGTGATCTGATCACCTGCCGCCCGTTCGATGCTTCTCTGGCGCTGTACGAAGCGGGCCATCTGACCGACCTGTCCGATCTGGATGCGATGGACAATTTCTCGGACGTAGCCAAATCGGCGTGGCAGACTGACGATGGGTCGGCCAGTTTTTGTGTTCCGATGGCATCGGTGATCCACGGTTTCATCTACAACAAGGATGCGTTCAACGAACTGGGTCTGGAGGTTCCGACCACCGAGGCAGAATTCTTTGAAGTGTTGGACAAGATCAAGGAAGACGGCACCTATATTCCGATGGCAATGGGCACCAATGACCAGTGGGAAGCCGCAACGATGGGCTATAACAATATCGGCCCGAACTACTGGAAAGGTGAAGAAGGCCGTCTGGCATTGATCCGGGGCGAGCAGAAACTGACCGACCCTCAGTGGGTCGCGCCCTTTGCCACTTTGGCGAAATGGGCCGATTATCTGGGTGACGGATATGAGGCGCAGACCTATCCCGACAGCCAGAACCTGTTCACTTTGGGCCGCGCTGCAATTTACCCGGCGGGCAGCTGGGAGATTGCAGGTTTCAACACGCAGGCAGATTTTGAGATGGGCGCCTTCAAGCCGCCGGTCCAAAATGCCGGTGACACCTGCTATATCTCGGACCATACAGATATCGGCATCGGTCTGAACGCTGCCAGTGAAAACCAGGAGGCTGCCCGCACGTTCCTGGCCTGGGTCGCAAGCCCGGAATTCGCCAGTATCTTCGGCAATGCGGTTCCCGGTTTCTTCCCTTTGTCCAATACTCCGGTTGAACTGGAAGATCCCCTTGCCAAGGAAATCGTCGGATGGCGGGATGAGTGCGAGAGCACCATCCGTTCGACCTATCAGATCCTGTCACGTGGCACGCCCAACCTCGAAAACGAGACCTGGGGTGCATCCGTTGCAGCCATCAAGGGCACCGAAAGCCCCGAGGCTTTGGGCAAGAAACTGCAAGACGGGCTGGCCAGCTGGTTCGCACCGCATCAGTAAGACCTGAACCACTCTCTCCGGACGCGGCCCGTCGCGTCCGGCACCTTTTCCCCGGAGATCCCCATGCAGACCCGCCGCATACGCTGGCACATCGCCGTTTTTCTTGCACCTGCGGTGCTGGTTTACACGGCGGTGATGATCCTGCCCTTGTTCAACACGCTCCGCCTTGCGCTGTTTACCGAAGTCGATCAGGCGCGTGTGTATGTGGGGTTGGAGAATTTCCGAACCTTGTTCCTTGATCCGCTCTGGTCCGAGCAATTCTGGAATGCGCTGGGCAACAACTTCTGGTTCTTCCTGATTCACATGCTGGTGCAGAACCCCATCGGCATCGCTTTGGCCGCGATCCTGTCACACCCGAGGCTGCGCTTTGCCGCACTGTACCGGTCGGCCATTTTCATTCCGACGATCCTGAGCTTCGTGATCGTGGGTTTTGCCTGGAAACTGATCCTGTCTCCGCTTTGGGGGATTGCGCCCTCGATGTTGGACGCGGTTGGCTTGAAATCCCTGTTCGCGCCTTGGCTGGGCAAGGAAGAATACGCGCTGACAACTCTGGCGCTTGTCTCGGTCTGGCAATTTGTCGGCATCCCGATGATGCTGATCTATGCGGCCCTTCTGTCGATCCCCGAAGAAATTCTTGAAGCCGGAGAGATCGACGGGATCACAGGAGCTTCGGCTTTCTGGAAAATAAAACTGCCGCTGATCCTGCCCTCGATCGGGATCATCTCGATCCTCACATTCGTGGGCAATTTCAACGCGTTTGACCTGATCTATGTCTCTCAGGGCGCGCTGGCGGGGCCGGATTTTTCGACCGACATCCTGGGCACTTTCATGTACCGCACGTTCTTTGGCTTCCAGCTGCAACTGGGTGATCCGTATATGGGATCTGCCATTGCCGGCGCCATGTTCGCCATCATCCTTGTGGGTGTTTGCATTTACCTTTTCGGCATCCAGACCCGGATGCGCCGGTATCAGCTGTGAGGGCTCTGCAATGAACAAGGCACGCTCGAATCCACTGAACACCGTCGCAATGCATGGTGCGCTGATCCTTTACACTCTGATCGCCCTGTTTCCGGTTTTCGTGATCATCATCAACAGCTTCAAAACGCGCCGTGCCATCTTTCGCGAGCCGCTTGCCTTGCCTGATGCCGAAAGCTTTTCCTTGATCGGCTACCAGACCGTGATGAAGCAGGGGGATTTCTTTCTCTACTTTCAGAACTCGCTGATCGTCACCGTTGTTTCACTGGCCTTTATCCTTCTGTTCGGCGCCATGGCCGCCTTTGCCCTCAGCGAATACCGGTTCAAGGGCAACATGTTGATGGGGCTCTATCTGGCGCTTGGGATCATGATTCCGATCCGCATCGGCACCGTGGCGATCCTGGAGATGATGGTCGCCACAGGGCTTGTGAACACGCTTTGGGCCCTGATCTTCGTCTACACGGCACAGGGTTTGCCGCTGGCGGTGTTCATCCTGTCCGAGTTCATGCGCCAGGTCAGTGATGACCTGAAGAATGCGGGGCGCATCGATGGGCTTTCGGAATACACGATCTTTTTCCGGTTGGTGCTGCCTCTGGTCCGGCCTGCCATGGCGACCGTCGCCGTGTTCAACATGATCCCGATCTGGAACGATCTCTGGTTCCCCTTGATCCTGGCACCCGCTGAAGAGACCAAAACCCTGACGTTGGGCAGCCAGGTCTTCATCGGCCAGTTTGTGACCGACTGGAACGCGGTTCTGTCCGCGCTCAGCATGGCGATCCTGCCGGTTCTGGTGCTCTACGTCATCTTCTCGCGCCAGCTGATCCGCGGTATCACCTCAGGAGCTGTCAAATGACCCGGGTACTGATCGCTGGTCTTGGCAACATGGGCCTGAGCCATGCCTTGGCCCATCATCGCCACCCCGACGCACGGATCGTGGGGCTGGTCAACCGCACAGGTCAAGTAGACCATCACGACCTATCAGGCTATCCGGCCTTTTCGGATTTTCAGGCGGCACTGGCCGAGACAAACCCCGATTTGGTCGTCGTCGCAACCTATTCCGACAGCCACGCAGACTTCGCCTGCGCCGCAATGGAAGCAGGTGCGCATGTCTTTGTTGAAAAGCCACTGGCCACGACGGTTGCGGACGCCAGACGCGTGGTCGCAAAAGCAGTGGAAACCGGCCGGAAACTGGTGATTGGATATATTCTGCGGCACCACCCGTCATGGATGCGACTGATCTCGGAGGCGCGCGATCTCGGCGGGCCGTATGTCTTCCGTCTGAACCTGAACCAGCAAAGCAGCGGGGCCGAATGGGAAACCCACAAGGCCTTGATGCAGACGACATCGCCTATCGTCGATTGCGGCGTGCATTACGTCGATGTGATGTGCCAGATCACCGATTCCGATCCCGTCCGCGTGCATGGCATGGGCCTGCGCCTGAGTGATGAGATTGCCGAAGACATGTACAATTACGGCCAGTTTCAGGTGATTTTCGAAGACGGCTCGGTCGGCTGGTACGAGGCTGGCTGGGGCCCGATGATGTCCGAGACCGCCTTTTTCGTGAAAGATATCGTGTCCCCCAACGGATCGGTTTCAATCACGGATGGCAACAAGGGCGCATCCGCGGATATCGACGGCCACACCAAGGTTGGCGGCCTTCTGGTCCACCGCCCTGACGGCGACCGGATAATCGAGATGCCGGATGAGCCCGGCCATCAGCAACTCTGCGATGCCGAGCAAGCCTATATGCTGCGCGCCATCGCCGAAGATATCGATCTGACCCGCCACATGAACGATGCCGTGCAATCGCTGGCCATCTGCCTGGCCGCTGATGAAAGCATCCGTACCGGCCAACCCATATCGCTGAAAGAGGCACGCACATGACCGCCCTGACGCTGCAAAACGTGAACAAATCCTTCGGCACCGTCGAGGTCTTAAAGGATATCAACATCGACGTTGACGAGGGTGAATTCGTCGTCTTCGTCGGCCCCTCGGGCTGTGGCAAATCCACCCTTCTGCGTGTCATCGCGGGGCTCGAGGATGTGACGTCGGGCGAAGTGCGCATCGGCGGAGAGCTCATGAATCTCACCCCGCCTTCGAAACGCGGTATCGCGATGGTGTTCCAGAGTTACGCTCTCTATCCCCACTTGAACGTGCGCAAGAACATGTCATTGGCGCTGAAACAGGAGGGCCAGAGCAGGCAGGTCATCGACGAGCGTGTCGAAAGGGCAAGCAAGATGCTGAACCTTGAACCTTACCTTGACCGGTATCCTTCCGAACTGTCCGGTGGTCAGCGCCAGCGCGTCGCCATCGGTCGTGCCATCGTCCGGGAACCAAAGCTGTTCCTGTTCGACGAGCCTCTGTCCAATCTCGATGCGGCTCTGCGTATGAATACACGGTTGGAAATTGCGAACCTGCACCGTCAGCTTGACGCTTCGATGATCTACGTGACCCATGACCAGACCGAGGCAATGACTCTTGCCGATAAAATCGTCGTTCTGCGCGACGGGCGTGTGGAACAGGTCGGCAGCCCGATGGAGCTTTACAACAATCCTGCCAACCAGTTCGTGGCCGGTTTTCTTGGGGCGCCGTCGATGAATTTCTTTCCTGCCAGCATGATCGGCGAAAGCGCAGAAATTACAACGGGTATCCGGCCGGAAGACCTGTTTTTGTCTGACGACGGTCCGGTGATCGCAAACGTCACCCATGTCGAGCATTTGGGCGGTGACACCAACGTGATTGCCATGATGCAGGATCACCAGATCACCGCGCGCCTGTTCGGGCAGCATCAGGTTGAAGCCGGTCAGAGCATCCGATTTGGGTATTCTCCGGGCAGGGTCTATCGCTTCGACGCACAGGGTGCGCGTCTCGCGTGACACTCACTGACGCAGGACTCTGGGGGCCGAAGTCAGCCGAGTTTTCGATGCAGCGCCGCCTAAACACCACCGGCTATTCTGGTGTTTCGGGTGAACATGACAGGCCCAGATGATGCGACCGCGCGGAAATCGGCCGCGCGACCTGCCAAAGCGCGATAGAACTGGCGCAATCCGGGTTCGATATCTGCGGCAAGTTCTTCGCAATGCTGACACATGCGCAGGATGTCGCCCTGAGGCTTTCGGGTTCTCAATGCTGCGATCAACTTACCGTGCCGTGCAACGAGTTCCTGGAACGCGTCCGTCTTCCGCAAAGCGGAATCTCCAACCAGAACAAAAACGGGCTCTGGGTTGGCTTTGCCTTTCAAGTCAACATGGCCTGCCTGCAAAAATGCCAGGTCATCTCGCCCGGCTTGATACACCGCGTCTGAGACGACTATGTCATACTCGACCGTTCGACAGCATTGTTCGATCCGTGCCGAAACATTCACGACGTCTCCGATAACCGTATAGTTGAACCGTTTTTGCGATCCTATGTTGCCGACGCAGGCCTGCCCCGTGGCGATTCCGGTTGCCAGCGCTATCGGCTTTCGGTTCCGCATGATCTCGGATGCATTGAACTGTGCCAGGGCACGCCGCATCCTGAGCGCGGCAAGCCCTGCGCGGCATGGATGGTCCGCAACAGGTAAAGGCGCGTTCCAGAAGGCCATGATGGCGTCACCGATGAACTTGTCGATCGTGCCACGCTCATGCAGGATCTGATCTCCAAGCTTGGAAAACAGCGCGTTCAGCAAGGATACAAGTTCCGTTGCCGACGCGGACTCGGACAGAGCGGTAAATCCCCGGATATCCGAAAACATCACGGTGATTTCCTGACTTTCTCCGCCCAATTGCAGCTGGTGGCCCGAATTCTCCATTTCATCAAGGATTTCCGGGGCTACGTAGTGTGAAAAGACTTTTCGAATCTGGCGCTTTTCACGCTCGGTCGAAACAAAAAGATACCCCGCCAGCAGACCGAAATTTGCGATGCCTCCAATCAGAGGAAAGGTGGCATCGAACAGGATGGATTGGTTCTGAAAAATCAGCCAGCTGATGGCAAGAACGGCTGCGGCGGCTAAGCCACCGGCGATGAAGGATGCGATGGCACCAAAGCTGGACATGACGGCAATCACCACAAGCCCCAGAAACGCAAATGCAAGCAGTTCCTGCGCCGCGGTCACATCAGACCGGCTGAGCATATCACCGGTCAGAATCTGTTCGATCATCTGGGCATGAATAGAAACACCGGGGACGCTTTCGCCAAGCGCCGTCTGGTGAATATCGAACAAACCGGCAGCTGAGGTTCCGATCAGGATTATTCTTCCTTCAATTTCGGATCGCAGCCCGTGGTCTTCAGTACCTTCCAGGACATCCTTGGCTGAAATGTAAAGGTCGGGGCTGTCCCGCCGGTACTTCAGCCAAAGTTCGCCATTCTCGGTTGTCGGTAAACGGTATCCGGCGATTTCGACGGCCAGCATGATGCCAGCCTCGTCAGGCGCGCCTTCCACGAAAATGCTGGTCTCACCCAGGGCGACCCTGAGGGCCTCGACGGCAAGGCTTGGCAGCGGACCGTCCGGACCGTTCCAAAGAACCGGCGCCCGTCTTACGATGCCGGTTCCTCCGATGGGCGAGACATTGACCCCGCCGACACCCGCCGCCGCCCGATCCAATGGTGGCGCGATCGGCGTCCAATGCGGAACCGAGATCAGCCCCTCGGTGGGGCTTTCCCCGAATTCAATGATTCCGGCCTTGGCCGCAATGGGCTCACCTTTGGCCGACAATCGCGCGGCCACGCCCAGCACCACGGGCCAGTTGGCCATTTCCATCCCAAGCAAGACATCGTTGTCCAGCTTTTCGGCATGGCGTTCCACAGTCAGTACGCCCGCCAGCGATGGATCATTCAGAAGGCGAGACGGCGAATACCGGTCAGGTTCAGCAAACAGCATGTCGAACGCAATCGTCGCGGCGCCGTAGTCACCCAGATTTTGAACCAACTGCGCAACCAAAGTGCGGGGCCAGGGCCATTGTCCAAAGCTGGCAAGCGAGACCTCATCGATATCCACGACGCGCACGGGGAGTTCGGGATTGAACTCCCGCGGGGATAATCTTTGCAAAACGTCGAAATAGATCAGGCGCGTCATTCGAACCGGGTACGGATCCCACGCCCGGATGAAGCAACCCAAAAGGATCAGACCCAGCCCCACGAGGCGGAAGGCCCATCGCCCGTTCCTGGATTTCCGCGCCTTGTCGCTCACACCATCCTCCAGACAAATGGAACTGGAACTGCGTGTTCAACAGCAATTCCCGAGCAATTACGGATCAGTTTCTTCCCGCTCTGGTTCGTCCCGTTCGGGCTCCTCAGGTTCCGGTTCTTCCCGTTCGGGTTCCTCATGTTCAGGTTCTTCCGGTTCAGGTTCTTCCTGCTCCGGTTCTTCTCTGTCGGGCTCTTCCTGCTCTGGTTCTTCGCGTTCGGGTTCTGCATGGTCCGGTTCTTCTCTTGCCGGTTCATTGTTCGCGGAAGGCGAAGGGCCAGTGACCGTATTCTGCGCTTCGCGTTGCTGAGGAGGGTCCCTACGGGCTTCCGACCGGTCTGTCTCGATGCGCCGTATAGGCGCTCCATCACCTGAGCACCCTTCAACGCGTACCTGCAAAGGGGGCAGCAGCCCTTCCTGGGACTGAACGAATGGAAACCCGCTTTTCAGTGCTTGTTCGTATTGCGCCTGATCGGCAGGCCGTCCTACTCCTCCATCTCCGCTTGTTGCGAACATGCTGCATTGACGCCCCGAAGACCTGCACGCGCCCTGACTGCCGCACATGCGGACCGTACCTTGCAGGACAAGCATCGCGCTTTGTTTTTCCGACACGATCCACATGTCGAAGGTGGTGCCGCGCACGGCCATTGTCGCCGAGGGAGTCCTGATCGAGTAGGCTCTCTTTCGGCTTTTTCCGGAAATAAACCGAAAACTGCCACCCAAAGCCTGAACGGCAAAGCTCTTGGCTTTGCGGTTATTTCGCAACATGGACACATCCAGAACCATGCGTGCGTTGGGGCCAATGGCAATCTTGGTGTCATCCACAAAAACGATTTGGATTACGCCAGTCTGATCAGTGCTGAGCGCGTCGCCGGACGCAACCTCCATTCCTGAATAAACGGGTTGTGCTTTTCCCGCGCGAACAACTTGGGCGCCTTGTTTGACGCTAATAATTTTTCCGATGTTGGCGATGGTCTGCGACGGTATAGCCACGACAACGCAAAGAACCATTACAATCTTTAACAACGACAAACTCGAACCCCTTCCCCCAATGGGCTTTAAAGCACGGAAACCGCGCTGTGCTCGACGCTTGCCTCTTAAAAAACACGTTATTATTATTCATATGCATTAAAAATGTAGACAAATATGCATTATTTTTCGCGCTTTTAGCAAGAATTAAGTGAAAACGACGTTCAAAAACCGCTTTGAGTGATTTTCTGTGAAGACTGGATCGAGCGCAGTTTCACGCTTTTTGTTGCGGCTTAAGCACCTGTTTGGAAAAAGTGCGACTTTTCAAATTAGATCCGACATCAACTTGCTGGTTGTCCAGATGCGCGGAGCAGCTTTGTGCGCAGTTGAAATTCTGATTGCGCACCGTATGTCTTGCCGTGAACGTACGTATATCAACACGCGCTGACGACCCTTTTACTTTGCCACCCTTCGCGGCTCTTTAATGTGACATGTCCCTCGGGTAGAAACGCAGATGGGCAAGCTGACGGTCGCTGCCCGATTGTTCCAGCGCTGCAACACGGAGTCTGTTCATGCTGTTTCGTCGCATTATGGTCGCGGCCATGTTTTCTGGCTGTTTGCTGTCCACAGCGTCTGCACAATCCGATTCCGCTGCACGGCTCTTTGTGGAGCTGAACTCGGCCGAGGATGTCGCCAGCGCGTGCAGGTTGACGTTTCTGGTCAAGAATGAAACCGGGCAGCCGATCGACGGTGCCGTGTTCGAAACCGTCATTTTCGACACCGAAGGTGGTGTGTTGAACCTTTCTCTGTTCGATTTTCGCGATCTGCCCGCCGACCGGCCCCGGGTGCGCCAGTTCGACCTTCCCAACAGAACATGTGACACAGTTGGACAAGCCTTGATCAACGGCGCGAACTCCTGCGTCGTGGATGGTACCGAAAGTGACATATGCGACAGCACCCTCACGCTGAGCAGCAGGGTGGAAATGGAGTTGTTGGGATGAGTCCTATAGCCGCACTTCGTGAGATTTTTGACCTCGGCGGGCCGGTGGTGGCGATATTGATCGCCATGTCGGTTTTGACGCTGGCTGTCACCCTCTACAAACTCTGGCAATTTGCAGCCTGCGGTGTCGGGCGGCACAAGGTGCTGTCTGAAGCTCTGGCAGCCTGGGACGCAGGAGATCACAGTGCCGCGCGCGCAAGGCTGGCGGACAGCAGCAGCTATCTTGCCCCTATTGTGGGCGCGGCGATGAACGCATCTGGTGTTCCGGGGGCCGATGACCGGCTGGATGCCGAAGCGGGTTTGGCGCTTGCCGGGCTGGAACGTGGTTTTCGTTTGCTGGACACCGTGGCGCAGTTGGCGCCTTTGCTGGGTCTTTTTGGTACGGTTCTGGGTATGATCAGTGCATTCCAAAGCTTGCAAACCGCTGGATCATCGGTTGATCCGTCACTTTTGGCCGGCGGGATCTGGGTGGCCCTGATCACCACGGCTGTGGGTCTGGCCGTTGCGATGCCGACGTCGATGGTTTTGTCCTGGCTTGAAAGCCGAACCGCAAGCGAGCGTGTTTTTGCGGACAAGGCTTTGCGTACGGTTCTGGTTCCCGGTCATTCCATCCAACGCACAGAGGCGGCGGCACAGGTCCCGGTCGCCCCAGAGCATGCGTAACACTGCGCCTTTTGTGCGGCGGCGCATGTCGATGACACCCCTTATCGACGTGATCTTTCTGCTTTTGCTGTTTTTTATGCTGTCCTCAACGTTTTCGCGGTTCAGCGAGATCGAGTTGAGCAGCGCCGCCACAGGCGGGAATGCCGACGCTACGCCGCCCGAACGCCTTTTCGTGCAACTTGGCCCCACACGTGTTGTCCTGAACGGCCAACCCCTGTCGCTTGAGGAATTGTTCGATCAGGTCCAGGCCGGTCAGGTGCTGGTAAGCCTTGATCCCGGGACAACCGCGCAACGTCTTGTGGACCTGCTTGTCCCTTTGCGCGGGCGCGAAGGTTTGACAGTCAGGGTGTTGGAGTGAGGCAATGATCCGTTACATCCGACCCGGTCGAAATCGCGATTCCACAATTCCGCTGATCAACGTCGTCTTTCTGATCCTGATCTTTTTTCTGATTACGGGTACGATTGCACCGCCATTGGATCCCGATCTGGATCTGGTGAATACTGCGGATATTGACGGTCGCGAGCCGCCGGATGCGCTTGTTCTTCATAGGGACGGGACATTGAGTTTTCGCGGCAATCCGATCGAGGCAGAAGCTTTCATGGTCGCGCATGACTCGGGGCCCGTGCGGATCGTTCCAGACAGGAATGCGTCGGCCTCTCGATTGATGGAGATCACCAGCAGTTTGCGCCGGTTGGGTGCGCCAACCGTTTTTCTGGTGACCGAACAGGCCCTCGAATGATCAGGCGGTCCGTTTTTGTTGCAATCATTGCAATTTCGATTTCCGTACTGGTGCATCTGATCGGCCTGATTGTCACGGTACCAGATTTGTCAGACCCGGCTTCCGGGGAAACCGGTACCGACACGATCGAACTCAGCAACGCGTTCGAAGAGTTGGCCGATACCACGATCGAACCCGTACCGCCTGCGCCGGATGAACCGCCAACCCCTCCGGTGGAACCGCCAACCCAGCCGCAGGAGGCAGAAGTTCCGACAAGTGATGCCCGCGTGGCCTCGCCGAATCCGCAAGAGACGTTCACGCCCGATACGGGGAAATCAACGATAATCCAGCCGAGGGCGCCGGATGAGGTTGTCGTGGACCCTGTAGACCAGAACCTGGAGGACGAAGGCGAAGCCGCCGAAGCTGAAGGCGCTGCGTCGGCAAGGCCCGAAGCGTTGGCCGAAACACCTGAGGTGCCGATTGAAGAGGCGGTTGCTCCGGTTGAGCCTTCTTCTGCCGAAGAACCGGTGTCCGAGGAACAGCAACAGATCGCCGCGTTACCGGTCGAGGTGGCTCCTATTGTTCCGGAAAACACGTCCCCACTTGAACCTGTAATACCAGAAGAAGCGTCGGAACCTCTGGATGACGACGCCGAACTGACCGTACCCGATGTAAGCGTGGACGGATCCGAACAGGCCGTAGCCACGTCATTGCGGCCTCGCCTTCCAGACCGACGCCCGCAACCCACCCTGCGGGGTGCGTTGGATCCGTCAAGTAACTTTGACGCTTTGAGATTTCCAGAACAGACGATTGAATCACCGCTGGCGACGTATCAAAAAGAGGGTGTCGACGCCTTCCGACAAAACCGGGGCGGCACCCGTTCAGGCGGGCGGGGGCCGGGAAATTCGGACACCACGAACTATGCGGGTCAGGTTCTTGTTCATCTGAACAGGGCGCCAATCGTTTACGTTGCCGGTCGTGGCTATGCGCGGGTGTTTTTCCAGATTGACCCGGATGGTTCATTGGCTTGGGTTGATGTCGTCGAAAGCTCTGGCTCGCCGGAAATAGAGCGCGCAGCCAAAGAACAGGTTCGAACCGCCGCACCTTTCCCGCGCCCGCCTGGGGGCGTCAGCCGGAAGCTTTCATTTTACTATCAGATAAGATGATCCGACGGGTCTTGTCAGGTGAACACGATTAGCGATCACCCTGAGGGCTTTCGCCGAATTCCCTGATTGCGCGGGTTTGCAGCTCTCAGATTAAAAAAACCCTTTGGCCAATAGAATGTGATATAAGAACATGGGAATATAATAATGGCGCGATGAAATTCGCCCTCACAGCTGAGTATTCCTGAACTGGGAGGTCACTTTGTTTCGGAAATCTGCTTGCATAATCTCACTCGTATTGGTCCCTGCTGTTGTTGGTGCCGACGCCGTACCCAGCGAAGATGCTGCCGAGGGATTGTTTTCTGATCAGCCCTATTCCCCTTACGCCCAACGCACATTTCCTGAACGCCCATTATGGGGAGACACTCACCTTCACACCGGGCTTTCGCTGGATGCGGGTGCTTTCGGGAACACCTTGCTGCCGGATGAGGCGTGGCGTTTCGCCAAGGGTGAGCAGGTCATTTCTTCAACAGGTCAGCCTGTAAGACTGTCACGACCATTGGATTGGATGGTTCTCACGGATCACACGGACCTGATGGGGTTCGCGCCGGATTTGCAGGCTGGCAAGCCGGGCGTTCTTTCTGATCCCAAAGGACTGGAGTGGTACGAGGGGTACAAGGCCGGCGGGGAAGAAGCCGGTAAAGCGGCTTTCGACATCATCACCAATTTTTCGCAAATGACACTGCCGGAAATCCTGCTGGAATCCTACAGCCCCGGTGCCGATGCGTTTGCCTTTACCTGGGAAAGCATCGTTCTGGCGGCAGAGCGGCACAATGACCCCGGCACCTTTACCGCTTTTATCGGTTTTGAATGGACCTCGGTACCGAAAGGGTTCAACTTGCACCGCAATGTCATGCTGCGCGATGGGCCAATCAGGGCGCTTCAAATGGTGCCGCCGGTCACGCAACCGCCCTACGGTGATACGGATCCAAAGGCGCTTTATGCCTGGCTTGAAGAGTATCAGGAAAAAACGGGGGGGCGTGCAGTTGCCTTTGCCCATAACGGGAACCTGTCGAATGGGTGGATGTTCCCGACCGAAGACACGTATCACGGCGGCAAGGTTGACGAGGATTATGTCGCGGACCGCGCAAAATGGGAGCCCCATTACGAAGTCACCCAGATAAAGGGCGACGGAGAAGCGCATCCTTTCCTGAGCCCGGATGACGAATTTGCCGATTACGAGAACTGGGACGTCGGCAATCTGGACATAACCGAGTTGAAAACCGATGACATGCTGGCCGGAGAATACGCCCGAGAGGCATTGAAACGCGGATTGATGCTGGAAGAAAAGTTTGGCGTGAACCCCTATAAATTCGGCATGGGGGGTGCGACGGACAGCCATACCTCTCTGGCCACGGCCGAAGAAGACAACTTCTTTGGAAAATCCGTCA
This sequence comes from Ruegeria sp. HKCCA5463, assembly GCF_013034175.1. Taxonomy (NCBI): domain Bacteria; kingdom Pseudomonadati; phylum Pseudomonadota; class Alphaproteobacteria; order Rhodobacterales; family Roseobacteraceae; genus Ruegeria; species Ruegeria sp. HKCCA5463. The sequence goes on along the minus strand of NZ_WQFL01000004.1, from coordinate 95,874 downwards.
GCGTCGAACCCTCAGCCTCGCGTATCAAGCATCCGTTTATAGCCAATGACCTTGGTGAAATTCCCGGCGATTTGCTTGTCGCCTCCGGATACACGGCCGTATGGGCTACCGAGAATACACGCTCGGCGATCTTTGACGCGTTCAAGCGCCGCGAAACCTATGCAACGACCGGGCCAAGGATCGGCCTGCGGTTCTTTGGCGGATGGGATTTCAGTGAAGCAGATGTTGAAACCCGTTTCTTGGCCAATGTTGGCTATACCAAAGGCGTGCCAATGGGTTCGGACCTGCGCCCGCGCGAGGGTGAGGCTGCGCCAAGCTTTCTGATCGCCGCTCTGCGCGACCCGGTTGGTGCCAATCTGGACCGTGTTCAAGTGATAAAGGGATGGCTCGATTCTGAAGGTGCCTTGCAGGAAAAGGTCTACGACGTGGCATGGTCGGATAACCGCGAGGTCGATCAAAACGGCAAAGTCCCTGCGGTTGGAAACACGGTGGACGTGGGGACTGCCAGCTGGACCAACACAATCGGAACGGCCGAACTTGTCACCGTATGGTCAGACCCGGATTTCGATCCGAATGCACGCGCGTTTTACTACGTCCGCGCCATCGAAATTCCAACGCCGCGTTGGATCCTGTACGACAAGTTGAGATATGGTATCGAATTGCCCGAGGATGCAGTGCTTACGCATCAGGAACGCGCCTATTCGTCCCCGATCTGGTACACCCCGGCAGAGTGATCCGTTCTGCGATCGGAACACAAGCCGAGTCAATGACCTTACCTCGGTGCGTCCTCCGCGTTACTGTAACACGCGGAGGGCATCATCATGCAAAACCCGACCCGATGACGCCAACATCTGAACAAACAATCTGGCCACGTTTCACGCAGGAGGCTTGATGCGAGTACTGAAAGAACCTCTGCTCCATTTTTTTTTGATTGGGGCGGCAATTTTTGTTTGGTTCCATATTGTAGCACCGGAAAGCGAGAGCGTTGAAGATCTTGAGAAAATAACACTCGACGAGAATGACGTTGCGCTTTTGTCCGCTCGTTTCGAAGCGCAGTGGAAACGCCCTCCAAGCGATGCGGAACTGAAGGCTTTGGTCGACGCATCCATTCGTGAAGAGGTTCTGGTCAGGGAGGCAAGGCAACTTGGTCTGGATCGCGGAGATCCCTTGATAAGGACCCGGCTGAGCCAAAAAATGGATTATCTGACCGAAGCCATTGCCACTTCCATCGTTCCGAATGACGAAGATCTGGAGGTTTTTCTTCAGGAAAACGCGGAACGCTATGCAACGCCTGTCATGGTGGCCTTTAATCAGGTCTTTCTTGGAGAGGAGCCCGGAGAGGCCGAAATCGAGAAAGCCCTGGCCAGCCTGCGCGCCAAGCAGGACATTTCCGATCTGGGCGGTTCGACCTTGCTGCCGGCGTCAATGCCTTTGTCCGCGACGCGGGTTGTCGAGTCGGTCTTTGGAGGAGGGTTTTCGAAAAGCATCACAGAGGTCGAAACAGGTCAGTGGACGGGTCCGATCCGGTCAGGTTACGGTATCCACCTTGTCGAGGTCGTTGCTGTCGAGCCCAGCCGAACACCGCCACTTGCTGAAATTCACAATACGGTGCTGCGGGACTGGCGCCGCGCGATGAGTGAAGATCTGGCGCAAGCGCAATATCAGTCTTTGGCCGAAAAATACGAGATTGTGGCCCCCGATCTTTCTGGCTCGGCCAAATGAGAACCTTGATCTGCTTCCTGTTTGTGCTGCTGTTTGTGTGGCCTGCAAATTTCGCTGCTGCGCACGCGCTTGATCCTGGATATCTGGAAATTCGTCAAATTGCCTCTGACACCTGGAGCGTTCATTGGCGAAAGCCCGACGTGAATGGCCAACCGATGGCGATTGACGCAATTTTGCCAGATGGCTGCACTCCGGCGCGTGGCCCGGATCCCATTTCCGACGGTCGAGGGTGGGTTTCGTCCTGGGTCGTCGAATGCCAGGCGGGTATCGCGGGCCAACCCATTGCCATTGAGGGCCTTGAGACTCAGAGAAACGACGTGCTGGCGCGTGTGCATCCCCAGGATGCGCAACCTACTACGCTTCGTTTTACACCGGATATCAACGTCCAAATCATACCTTCTGAACAGTCGACATGGTCAGTGTTTGCGGCATATTCCCGGTTGGGGTTTGAACACATATTGGAAGGTTGGGATCACCTTCTGTTTGTCTTCGCGCTGTTTGTTCTGGTCCGCGATCCATGGAAACTTGTCGGAGCCGTAACAGCGTTCACACTTGCGCATTCAATAACCTTGGCGCTGGCAACGATGGGCGTTTTGAATGTTCCCGGACCACCGGTCGAGGCCGTTATCGCACTGTCCATCGTTTTTCTAGCGGTGGAGATCGTCAAAGGTGGCGAAGGACGGTTCCGGCTTTCAAAACAGAAACCCTGGATCGTTTGCTTCGGGTTCGGGCTTTTGCACGGCCTTGGTTTTGCAGGGGCATTGGCTGATATCGGGTTGCCCCCTGACGATATTCCCGCGGCATTGCTGGCCTTCAACCTCGGTGTCGAAGCCGGGCAGCTGAGTTTTATTGCTGCCTTGGCTCTTCTGATGGCAACCTGGCGGCTGATCGCGCGTCCGGTTGGCAAACATGCCACGGTCTTGACCGCGTATGGGATCGGCTCAGTGTCAATGTACTGGCTGATAGAACGCATAAGCGGTTTTTGAACCGCGGCGAAGTCGCGAGAGTTGAGCAAGATTTTGTGGATCATGACGGCGCATGTGCCTGAAATGGAATACAGCCCGAGCCTGACCTGTTGAGCTTACAGGCCGTTTCGGATTTGCTTCGATGAAAGGCCATGGTCACAAACAGCCCAAAGCCCAGTGTTATCAATCGACAGTTGCCGATGGCAATTCGCCGAAACACTTTTTGTAATCTTGTGAGAACTGTCCGATATGCCAAAAGCCGTATCGGTTTGCGGCGTCAGAAATCGACAGATCTTTGCCTTGTTCTGCAAGCAGGCTTCGAACCCTGTTAAGGCGGAGCCTTGTGTAATAGGCCTTTGGGCCGATACCGAATTTTTCGTTGAACGCGCGTTCCAATGTGCGCAATGACACACTGATATCCCCGCAGATCTCGCTGATGGGGATGTTTTCGTCCGGGGTCGCCGTCATCCGATCAATGGCCGCAGCAAGTGCCAGAGCTTTTCGGTTTATCCGCGGCTCCCTGCGATCCGCCCCGCCCCCCAAAGCGATCCGCAGTATCTCTTCGATCAAATGGGTTTCGCCCTGTTCTGACGAATTTGGGTTCGCCAACAACTTCTGAATGTCGTTCAAAAGCGCAGCCGAGCGATCAGGTGGCGTTGCAGGTAACAAAAATGCCCCGAATTCTGTATCAGAGACTGCGATCCCCAGCTTCTCGCCTATTTTCATCGCATTCTCAGTTTCAACGGTCATCGTATATCCGCCGAACCCGCTGTCGCTGATACAGTCGAACTCATCGCCGCTGCCGAAGGACAGAAACGGTGGCGTTTCGATGCTGGTACCGTTCCAGTCCGTCAGTCTTGAATGGGTAGGGATGCCAAATGTGATGTGGTCTTTCGGAGACGCGCCGATCTGGTGCACACGCCGCGAGAAACCAAACTTCATAACGGAAATAAGCGGGCCGGATCTGACCTTGAAATCAGCCTGCATTTCGCCGTCTTCGATCTGACGGAAATCCATATCCCATTTGGATATTGCGGCGATCTGGTTCGGATCACGGAAAGTGGCCGCAAAAAACCGGGGTGCTTCGGGCGGGGCCAAGTCTAGTTTTGTCGATTTTTTGATGCGGTGCAAAATATCTCCCCTGTAGTTTGCATGAAAAGCTTAGTCGAAACATAGGAATATGTTCAAATGAAATTGCCCGATCCGCTTGCCGCGCCCAAACGTGGTCGCCCTCCGCTTCCGAAAGCAGAAGTGCGGTCGGAACGGATCGTGACCCTTCTTACACCCTCACAGCGCCACAAACTCACTCGTCTTGCGGATTTAACCGGTCAGACGCTTTCCAGTGTCGCCCACGATCTTATCGCACAGGGTCTGGACCGAGAAGAAAACCCAAGGAAAAAGGAAACCTAAAGAAATGGATCTCAAGTTGTTTTTGCTGGGTTCTCTGGCGATCAGCGCGCCTGCCTACGCGCAGGATGCACCCATTGCGCATGATTCCGAGTTTTATATCCTACAGGCCCAGAACAAGGATGCCTGGGAACAGGACGATACAGCCGTTGATCAGGCTCTCGCGGCATTTCGAGACGAGAACGGTGGCAACCCCCCGAACATCATCAGTATTCTGGTCGATGACATCGGTTTTGGGGATATGGGTATCCCGGAATTGAACGCGGTACGCGGCATCAGCACCCCAAACATCAACGATTTTTCTGACGAAGCGATGCGCATGGTGCGCATGTACACCGAGCCATCCTGCACCCCGACACGTGTGGCCCAGACGACCGGTCGTCTGCCGGTTCGGATCGGAATGGGTGATACGACCGTCGACATCGCCGGTTTCGGTCTGCCCGGAGAGGAAGTAACGCTTGCCGAGGTATTGAAGGCCGAAGGATATGCAACCTCGCATGTCGGGAAGTGGCACATGGGTGACATTGCCGAGAGCTGGGCAATGAACCAGGGGTTCGACTATGCGCAGCACGCCGTTCATCAACAGGGCCAGTTGACGATTTTCAATGACGATGCAATCCGCGAGCAGGTTTCGGTTGGTATCGCAGATTTTGTCGACGATTACACGATCGACGACTGGTTCCGCCCCGATGCATCGGCCATGGCCACGGTGATCGAAGGAAATGCCGGCGGACCTGTTCGTGAGATCCGAATGGAGCCGGGTGAGCGTTGGAACGCAGCCAAATATGATGAGATGAACCAAGCATTTCAGGACAAAACCCTGAGTGAACTGGAACGCTTGGCCGGCGGTACTGAGCCTTTCTTCCTACAGTATTGGCCGATGATCCCGCTGAACAACACGCGGGCCGGGCGTGACGGACCGGAAAGCGTCAATGGAGGTCTGTACGCCGACAAACTGCAAGAGCTGGACACGTATTTGGGCGAAATCTTCACGCGCATGGACGAGCTTGGCGTGGCGGATAATACGATTGTCGTGTTGATGGGCGACAACGGCCACTTCACCAAGTATTCACCGGCATCTGGTTTTACGCCAATGGTCTTTCGCGGAGGCAAAGGCGATACGACCGAGGGCGGGGTTCGCGTGGACGCTTTCATAAGGTGGCCGGGTCTGATTGAACCAGACAGCATGATCAACAACATTATTCATGTGTCTGATCTTTATACGACGCTGGCTAGATTCGGCGGCGCGGTTCAGCATATTCCCCGAGACCGGTTGATTGATGGCGTGGATCAATCTGCCTCGATCCTGTTTCAAGATGAAAGCAAAGGTCGGCGTGATCACGTGATTATATATTCGGTGAGTACCCCAAAGGCGGTCGTCAAGGACAAACTGAAGCTCAACCTGCCCGGGCCGGGTCAAAACGCGATCATTGCAGATTTCTTTGATGTGATGCGCGACACGCACGAAAAGTACCCGGTTTCGACCGAAGTTGGTGCTTGGGGCGGGCAGGAGTTCGTCCGCATTCTGGGACGCCACATGGCGAGAAAAGAGCTGTTCCCCGATACTGGCCCGGCCACAGGAATGCCGTATGAAGGAATCGAAAACCTGCGGCCGGAAACGCAACAGGCAGTCGAGGCTTTCATGGTCAAACGATCTTCGGCGCAACAATGAAACAAGGCCGCGCGCGTCAACAGAAATGCGCGGCCGCGAAATCGACACGCAAATAGGGCAAGCGTTGGCGTACTTCTTAGCCGCATCCGAAACAAATATTGCGCCCCGCTGGTATCAGCAGCTCTGCGCAATGGAGTAAACATATGCTTATTGTCTTAGGTCTCTATTTCGGAGTGATCTGGGTGGTGTTTTCCAAGCTGGGGCTGCTTCCATGGAACCGGTTCTGGAAATCTGTCGTCTATGGGGGTGCCGCAATCATTGCTCTGGTTGTAATCGGTGCCCTCAACCACACCACACCGACAGGGCCTGTTTCGGTGCAGGGTGTTGCCACCAACATTGCCCCCAATGTGTCAGGTACTGTTGTTGACGTTTCGGTTCGCCCCAACGAGCGGGTTGCGAAAGGGGATCCGCTGTTCCGGATTGACGATACACCCTTTCGGATCGAAGTCGCCCGGCTGACAGCCAGTCTTGAAACTGCGCGTTCTGCGGCAGATCAGTTACAGTCCGACCTGGCAGCGGCGGAAGCCGACATTGAATCCCTCACCGCGCAATTGACCTTTGGCGTCCAGCGCCGTGACGACATTGTCGATCTTGAGAAGCGGGGGGCATCGACGACCTTCCAGTTGCAGGAAGCCGTGTCTGCCATCGATCAATTGTCCGCAAGCCTGCGCGCGGCCGAGGCGCGCAAAGCCGGTCTGGAGCGGCGGATTGCCGCCAAGATCGACGGCATTGATGCCGGCGTGGTCGAGGCTGAGCAGGCTTTGGCGCAGGCGCTTTGGAATTTGGAGCAAACAGTCGTGCGCGCGCCGGAAGACGGCTTTGTCACCGCCGTTTCTCTGCGTCCCGGAAATCGTGTATCTATCGCACAGGGGGCGATCTCTTTTGTTGTCCCCGATGACCGCCATCTGATCGCAAGTTTGCCCCAATCAAGTCGCATGAACGTTTCCGTCGGCGACCAGATCCGCCTTGCGCTGCGAATCCAGCCGGGCGGCGAAATACCTGGGACCGTCATATCGTTGCCCGTAGGAACGGCAGAGGGCGTTGTTGACTCGCGCACGGGCCTTCCTTCACTGCGCGATCTGGCTGGCGTGTCCAGCTATCCGGTGCTGATCGAAGTTCCGGACCAGATCAATATCGAAGATTTTCCATTCGGGACTTCTGGCACGGCACTGGTAATTACGGACAAGGCGGGCGCAATCAGTGTGTTGGCGGAAATCCTGTTCTGGATCACCAAAAAGCTGAATTACATCTGAAACATTGGAGGGACGAGATGAAAACAGAACTGGCAATGAAAGGCGCGGGTTTGGCCTTGGTTGCGGCGTTTGGCACAACCGCTTCCGCGCAGCAAAGCGATTGGTCCCATGAAGCGACGATTTACCTTTTCATGCCTGAAACGGAAACGTCTATCGAAACCCCGTCAGGAACATTGGACGGCACGTTGAGTTTCTCTGACGCTCTGAGCAACCTGGATTTCGCCTTTATGGGCGCGTTTGCGGCATCCAATGGGCGTTGGAGCCTGCTGGCTGACTACAATTATACAAATTTATCCTTCAGCAACAGTGGTGCCGGTCCGTCTGGATCCACTCTCGATACATCATTCACCACCCAGTTCCTCAGTGGGTACGTGGCCTATCGGGTCTATGAAGATCCTTCCGTTCAACTGGACATTGCCGGTGGTTTCAGATGGTTCAGTACCGAAACCAATTTCACACTAACGTCCGCTTCGGCACCTGGGCGCACGACCGTTGTGGACGACGATTGGGTAGACCCGGTCATTGGCGCAAGAATACGTTACGTTTTTTCCGACAAATGGACGGGAACCGGGTTCGTTGATTATGGCGGCTTCCGCAGTGACAGCGAAACGTGGCAGGTTCTTTTGACGGCGGATTATGCCATCAATGACAGATGGGTGATCCGCGGCGGATATCGCTATATCGCCTTCGACCATGAGATCGGCGGCAATGATTTCGAGTTCCATCAGTCCGGGCCGGTGATCGGGGCGACCTACCGGTTCTGATTGATTGAAAACGAATACTGTTTTGGGATTCGACTTGGTACGAGACGTCAGTCGGGGGGGGCGTGCATGTTAGGTGTGTGCAAACCTCTTTTTAGGCGTTGTTTGCCGCGTTTCGCGAGCAGGGGTTCCAGCAACCATCCTGCTTTTCGGCGTGATGAAGGGCTGCAAACCCGGTGGCGCGGGTAAACGCGGAACGGGTCTCAACCGATCTGCGGTCGGATTGGCCGCCTGTTCCGGTATCCAGGCGGCCCTGCCTGTCAGAACCAGCGACCAATTGCTGTGGCGGATGGCGCCAAGGCTGCCGCATCCGAGATCGCCGAGAAGACAATGAATGTCGATTGGGACCACGAAGGTGTATCAAACGCGGTAAATCGGGTTGCAACGCCTCCGGTGCCGTTCAGGTTCGGGGGCGTCGAAAAGTCAGCCGGAAAATCCCAGGTTATTGGGCCGCTTTTGAAAAGAGCACCCTCAGCAGTCGTACACGCCACGGGCGCAAGCGTGGCCGTACAGATCTGAGTGCCGTCGGCAAACCGCACATAATCTCCGTTGGCGTTGCTGCCGCGCTCAATGACAGCGCCGGTCGGAACACCTGCGTTTTCCGCCACTGTTCCAAGAAGGTTTCCAGGGCCGTATCCGTAGTCGGCGCGCATCAGTCGGCCCGAAGTCGTGTCGCTGGCATCGGCCTGAACAGCTGCCCCCGACACGGTTCCGGCTACGGGATCAAAGGTCATCGCTTCAGTCCAGTTGCCGCCGTCAGGAGACACTTTGATGGAAAATTCGGTTGAGTCAGACAGTCCCATTTCCGCGTGACCCGTCCAGTTCGATTGGAACAACAGCGACGCGGTATCACCTGCGCTGGCTTTGTTGATCTTCAGCTGATGCCCGCCGCCTTCGTGGCTCAGCAAGGTCGCCGGGCTGCGAACGGACAAACGGTTCGTACTGTCTGAATTGGTCGCAACCCCGACTCCGTCCAGGTTCTGAGTGCTGACAGGCAGGGGGGCCCAGGCTGTTCCTGTCCAGAATTTCAGATCTCCGGCCGCTTCATCCCAGGCGCGCCAGCCAATGTCGGGGGTAACGAAATGCCAGGCGTTGTCCAGCCAGGCGGCAAGTTCACTGGCATGTCCTGCCCAGTCCCCGGTCGGGTTGGCTCCAAGAGCATGAACTTCGCCTTGCGCGGGAACAACAGGAGGTGTCCCGGAATCCGTTGACCGTACCGAGAGTTGCACGACCAGATCGAGCCGTCTCAGGGCTTCGTTGTGGGTAACGTGTTTTTGCGCCTGTGCCGGTTGCAGCAAAGGCAGGTTCAATCGGGGGGATGTTTGTGACACGGGGGTCCTCCTGTGGCGTCGGTCCGAAGCTTCGGTTGCGCGCTACCCTGCCGCATAGCGCGTCAATCCTGTCTGACCGGGCCGACCGCCCAGGGAAGATTTTGGTAAGATTCTGGTGTCTGCGAAGAACCCGCCGATGGGTGTTCCCGTGCAGAGCAATGCCCGAGAATCAATCTCGGGCGTAGATGTCGTCGTATCGGATGATGTCGTCTTCACCCAAATAGGTGCCAGTCTGAACCTCGATCAAAACCATGGGAACTTTCCCGGGGTTTTCCATTCGGTGTGTCGCTCCCAGCGGGATATAGACGGATTGGTTTTCGGTCACCAAACGCTCTTGATCACCGATGGTGACCTTGGCCGTGCCTTCAACCACGATCCAATGCTCGGAACGATGATGGTGAGATTGCAGGCTGAGCGACGCACCGGGATGCACATGGATGCGTTTGACCTGAAACCTGTCTCCGATCACAAGGCTTTCGAACCAGCCCCACGGACGATGATCCACGGGCAGGGATTCTGCCTGCTTCGCCCCTTTGGCCTTCAGCGCTGCAACGGCCTGTTTCACGTCCTGGGCCTTGTCCATGCTCGCGACCAGAACCGCATCGGGCATCGCAATGGCAATTACGTTTTCCAAACCCATTGCCACGACTTCCTGCGCCGGCGACTCGGACCGTATCAGTGCATTGCGGCAGTCGATTGCCGTTACTTCTCCGTTGGTCGCCACACCGTCTTCATCGGGGTTCGACAGCTCTTGAACCGCGGTCCAGCTTCCGACATCGGACCAGCCAGCGGAATAAGGCACCACGCTCAGGTTCAGGGCCTTTTCCATCACTGCGTAGTCTATTGAAATGTCTTCCACACCCGCCCATGCCGCTGGGTTCAGTCGAAGAAATCCCAAATCCGTTTTTGCCTCGGAAACGGCCTTTTGAACCGGCGGGATCAGTTCGCTCTCGTGCTGTTCAAAGGCTGCCAGGATATCGCGAACTGCAAACAGGAAGATCCCCGAGTTCCAAAGATAGCTGCCATCCGACAGCATCGCCTCGGCCGTTTTGCGGTCAGGTTTTTCCACAAAACGATCCAATGGGACAGCCTCATGGGTCGTATCCGGCGGATGGCGGAGTTTGAGATAGCCGTATCCGGTTTCCGGGTGCGTCGGAGTGATGCCAAAGGTAACCAGATCGCGCCGTTCACTTATTGCCCGTACGCCTTCGGCAACGGCTTGATGAAAGGCGTCCATGTCCGGAACCACGTGATCAGACGGCGCCACCAGCATGATGCCATCGGAATCTCGCGCCGCCAGATACAAGGCTGCGGCAAGAACAGCGGGGGCGGTGTTTCGACCTTCGGGCTCGATCAGAATTGGACCGGGGTCAATTCCGACGGCCATCAATTGTTCCGGGACAATAAAGCGAAAAGCCTCGTTGGTCAGAACAAGTGGCTTTGCTTACGGTGCCTGAGAAGGACCGAGCATCCGTTCCGCGCAATTCTGCAACAGGCTTGTTTCGCCGACCAGAGGAACGAATTGCTTGGGATAGCTTTTGTGTGACAGGGGCCACAAACGTGCTCCCGAGCCTCCGCAAAGAATGACGGGTTAGACTGTACTGGTCACGCACGTGCCTTGTTTTTAGTCAAGTAAAACAATCTGTGGCTACTGAGCAGCTTTCCCCGTGGCGACAATGTCATTCAGATATTGGCTCAGATCATCGCGCAGGTCTTCGCGGGCAAGAGCAAAAGCAACGGTGGCTTGCAAAAAGCCTGATTTTGAACCGCAATCAAAACGCTGACCATCGAATTTATAACCGTAGGCCGGCACTCCGGCGGCAATGTCCTGGGCGATGGCGTCGGTCAGCTGGATTTCGCCGCCGCTTCCGGTTTTTTTTGCGTTGAGGTTGTTCAAAACGGACGGCCGAAGCACATACCGGCCGATGACCGCCAGATTGGATGGTGCCTCTGATGGGTCAGGCTTTTCAACCATGCCTCTGGTGGGGACGACAGACCCGATATTGTCGCCAACATCGAGCACGCCGTAAGAGCTTGTCTTTTCCCTCGGAACTTCCATCGCTGCGACCATATTGCCACCGGTTTCTTCGTAGGCCTCGATCATCTGTTGCAGACAGGGTTTGTCGGCGGCGATGACATCGTCAGGCAGCATGACGGCAAATGGTTCGTCGCCGATCAGCCGCCGGGCGCACCAGACCGCGTGTCCCAGCCCCAGAGCTTTGTGCTGGCGGATATAAGCGATCGCGCCGCTTTCCATATTCGTTTTGTTCAGCACGTCCAGAAGCTTGTTTTTGCCTTTGGCTCTCAACTCCTGCTCCAGCACCAGGTTGTGGTCGAAATAATCTTCCAGCGCGGATTTGCCGCGTGACGTTACAAAAATGAACTCCTTGATCCCGGCGGCACGGGCCTCGTCAATTGCGTATTGCACCAATGGACGATCCACCAGAGTCATGATCTCTTTCGGAACGGATTTGGTTGCTGGCAAAAAACGCGTTCCCATGCCCGCTACTGGAAAAACCGCTTTGGTAACTTTGCGTGTCATGGTGCCTCTCAATTATCAAGTTTTGCCAGCAGAGCAGAAAATGTCCGGAATGTCCTCATAGGCTGCAATACCCTGTCAATCAATGATGCCTGATGGATCAGGCTGCTATCAGTCAAATCGTGCCACCTTGCCAAGGAGGAGTCAAAAGCCCGGTCTGATGCGGTATCAATACAATACTTGTGCACAAGGTGTTTGGATCATTGGCTGACTGCAAGGCGTAGAGCGGGACACATCACCGCCGGTCCATCACGAAAAACTCATAGGCTTGTTCTTCGCGGCGTGTCTCGCAGCTCACGGCTTTCTCAGAACCGACCCGACTATCTTGCCGCGCCGCTTATCATGTTATTTTTGCGTGGTTTTCCGACGCGGAAAACCGCAACCCGCCCAAAGTCGCCCACAACCCTCTTTTCGGAAGCAAACGGCTTGAAGGACAAGCCGCGTCAAAGGGTGCAGACGGACAGAGTATCTTCCTTGGCAAAAGCGCGGCTGACCGCCTTGCTCAACGCATCCGAGTTTTTGATTTGCCCTTTCAAATTGTGTTCTCGAATGGGCAACAATTGTCACCTGGTTCCATAGATAGGTTCTGGAAACGCCTGATTGTTGCACATTGGATCGATGAGCAGGCCGGATGTCAGAGTCGGCCGGGCACCATGGTTTGCCTCACGGGGCCAGGCTTGTTTTCATCAGCGCATCCGGAAAGCAGGTCTGTTCGATGCCCACGGTCTCTTGCCATCGACCTATCGAACGACGCGTTTTGAACCCCGGCAGCCCATCGACCCCTCCGACATCATGCCCTTTTTGTTCCAACGCCTGCTGCATCTTGGCAATATCGGATCTGTACAGCCCGCCGACCTTTCCCCAAGCGCCATTGAAATCGCCGATTCCGTATTGAATACGGTCGCCAACATGGCCGACAAACAAGGCATACAGGTCGCTTTTGTTGTATTCCTTTAGAACGTAGAAGTTTGGCGTAACCAGAAAAGCCGGACCATGTCGTCCTGCGGGCATCATCAAATACCCGTCACCACGCAGCTCATGGGCCGGAAAGGGGTTGCCCGAGACGCGACGTACCCCCATCTCAACCCAGTCCTGAATAGGTCGCCCCTGATCAGGGCCTTCCAAAGCGCAAGAGACATTTTGGGGTACGAAAACCTCGAATCCCCAGTCCCGTGCGGTGACCCAACCGTGCTTCATGAGGTAGTTTCCGATTGAAGCAATCGTATCTTCGGGTGACCCCCAAATATCAGCCGCCCCGTCGCCGTTGCCGTCGACAGCATAAGACAAGTAGTTGGACGGCATGAACTGAGGCTGACCCAAAGCGCCAGCCCAACTGCTTTTCATTTGCCGGGCGGGCTGGTGCCCTGCCTCTGCGATTTGCAGGGCGGCAACAAATTCGGTTGTGAAATAGTCTGCACGGGTGCTCATGAAGGCCTTGGTCGACAGTACCCTGAAAGCATCATGCCGGATCGGAACCTGTCCGTATCCGCTCTCTCTTCCCCAGATCGCCAGAATAATGCGGGCAGGAACGCCGGTTTCGGCTTCGACCGCCGCCAGAGTTGCGGCATGGCGCCGTGCCATTTTACGTCCTGCTGATGTTGCGCCTTGCACCGACCCCGGATTGAAATAGCGACCGGGTGAGCCAAACTCGGCCTGTTTCTGAACCTTGGGAGTTATGCGCGTGCTTCCCGGTGGCACCAGATCCGGCAATTTCCAGTCAAGGGTCACGTCGGAGAGGGCTGCTTGCATCGTCTCGCGTGTCACACCTTTGGCCTTTGCCCGGGGCCAAACGGTTTCCTGCAACCACGACTGAAACTGGCGTTCGATCGCCGCACGATCCTGCGCCAATGAGGGCTGAAAGAGCAGGATCAACCCGAAAGAGAATACCAGAATACGCATCTTCATTTTGTCTGTCCCGGTTGGGATTGCAAGTCAACGGTAAGATACCGCGCATCCTTGGTTCTATATACCCGAAGTTGAATTGGGTTAGACTTGGGCAATTTGTGGTTTGAAAAACTCTTGAGAAAATTCACGCACTTGTCGATAGTCGAATAAAATTTGTTTGAGGAAAGGGCAGTCAGTCATGGCACATGTAAAAACGCCCAATCCAATCCCTTTGCTTGCGATGGCGGTGATCCTGTTTGTGTCGATGCCGCACATGGTTTCCGCCAGCGACAGTTTCATGGATCCGCAAGGACCCATTGCCGCCATCCAGAAAACGCATCTGCTGCGGGCGACCGCTTTGATCATGGTGGCTGTTATCCCTGTCCTGATACTGGTGCCGTTGATCGCGTTTCGATATCGCCGCCGAAGGAACAGTCACGCAGCCTATCGACCGGATTGGGATTTTTCCGCGAAACTGGAATTCCTCATGTGGGGTGTGCCCGTTGTGATTGTGGCGCTCCTGTCGTTCTACCTTTGGAAGGCCACCCATCGGCTTGATCCGTATGCGTCGACATTTGGTGAAGACCCGGCCTTGCGAGTGCAGGTTGTCGGGCTGGATTGGAAGTGGCTGTTCATCTATCCCGATCTTGGTATCGCCAGTGTGGGCGAGTTCGGCATTCCCACCAAAAGGCAAGTGGCCATGACGCTGACCACCGATACCGTCATGCAATCCTTCATGATCCCTGCGCTGGCGGGCCAGATTTACGCGATGCCGGGAATGACCACGCAACTGCATCTGGTCGCGGACGTCCCCGAGGTCATGCAAGGCGAGAACACGCAGTACAACGGGCGGGGTTTTACCAAACAGAAATTTCGTACCGTTGCCATGCACAGTGATGAATTTGAAAGCTGGGCCCGGGAAGTGCGCGAAAATGGTATCCGACTGGACCCGGAAACGTATCAGATGCTCGCGATGCGGACAGACAGGGATGAGGTGCAGGCAGCGCTGGGCACCGACAAGATGCCAAAGGACGCGCTGTACTTCACGATGGAACAAGATTTGTTTCAAACAATCCTGCACCGCTATCACAGCGGCAAAGCACTGCCGGTGGATCAACAGCCGGGAACGGCATCCTTCGGGCAGGAGGTGCAGCAATGACGCCGTCCTATTCAGGATTCCTAGGCCGCCTCAACTGGGATGCGCTTCCGATCACAGGGTTGATCCAGAACCCGAACGCGAATGAGATCGTTGCCAACGCCGCGGCCGCAATCGTCTTGGTTGGCGTTGTCGTCGTGGTCAGCCTGCTCAGCTGGTTTCGGTTGTGGACGCCCCTCTGGCGCGATTGGCTGACCAGTGTTGATCACAAGAAGATAGGGATCATGTATGTCGTCTTTGCCATCGTCATGCTGGCGCGCGGCGTGTTGGAAGGCGTTGTCATGCGCGCGCAGCAGGCTGCCGGCCCGGGCGACGGGTTCCTGGAAGCCCAACATTTCGCCGAGCTGTTCAGTACCCATGGCACGATCATGATTTTCTTTGTCGCGGTGCCCTTTGTCTTTGGCATCGCGAACTATGTCGTCCCGCTGATGATCGGGGCGCGGGATGTGGCGTTCCCACGCTTGAACCAGATCAGTCTGGGCCTGACGGTGTCCTCCGGCATGATGCTTATGGTTTCGCTGGTCGTGGGGCGGTTCTCGACCGGCGGCTGGACGGCGTACCCACCTTATACCGGGGCCGCCTTCAATCCCGGCGTTGGGCCGGACTACTGGATCTGGGCGATCGTTGTTTCGGGCGTCGGCACGACGCTTACCGGTATCAATTTTGCCGTTACGATCTACAAGATGCGCGCGCCGGGCATGACCTTCATGCGGCTGCCGATGTATTGCTGGACCATCATATGCAGTTCGATCCTGATCGTCTTTGCCATGCCGCCGTTGGGCGTCGCGGCGCTTTTGCTGGCTGCGGACCGCTATTTGGACTTCCACTTTTTCACCAATGACCTCGGCGGCAATATGATGAACTACGCCAATCTGTTCTGGCTGTTCGGCCACCCCGAGGTTTACCTGCTGGTTCTGCCCGCTTACGGCATCTACTCCGAAGTTTTTGCGACTTTTTCGGCCAAGAGGCTCTACGGCTACAACTCGCTCGTCATCGCTACGATGTCGATCGCGGTTCTGTCGTTTACCGTCTGGCTGCACCACTTCTTCACCATGGGGCAGAGCGCCCTGATCAACGCCGTTTTTGGCATCGCAACCATGCTGATCGCCATCCCCACCGGTGTAAAAGTCTATGACTGGATGGCGACTTTGTGGCGGGGGCGCATCCGATTCTCGGTGCCGATGCTGTATGGATTGGCATTTTTGATGTTGTTCGTGATTGGTGGCTTGAGCGGGGTGATCCTGGCCAATCCGACCGTGGATTATCAGGTACACAATACATTGTTCCTGGTGGCCCACTTTCACAACGTACTGTTGCCGGGTGTGCTGTTTGGACTTTTGGCCGCCTATAACTACTGGTTCCCCAAGGCATTCGGATTTCGCCTGAACGAATTCTGGGGCCGCGTGACCGTCGCCCTCTGGACCATAGGGTTTTTGCTGACCTTCATGCCGCTTTATTTCGTCGGGCTGATGGGGATGCCGCGCCGTTCTTTCAGCTATGATGACCCATCTTTCCATCCCTTCATGATGGTGGCGATCGTCGGGGCGCTGGTGATTACCTGCGCGTTGCTCTCGGTTCTGATCCAACTTTGGGTCAGCATCCGCGACCGCGAAAAGACCCGCGTTCCCGTTGGAGATCCATGGGATGGGCGGACGTTGGAATGGTCTATCCCGTCGCCGCCGCCGCCGTACAACTTTGCGATCATCCCAACCGTTACGGACCGGGATGATTTTGCGGTAGCAAAGGAAAAGGGGGCAGCCTACCCAACGCCCGACGCCTATGAAGATATCGATTTGCCGCGCAATACAGGCATTGGTTTCGTTCTGTGTGTCATGAGTGGTATCTGGATGTTCGCGCTGGTCTGGTGGATCTGGTGGTTGGCTGCATTGATGACGGTTCTGATGATCCTGGCGGTGATCGTATGGACGTTCGACGACAGTACCGAGCTGACCATACCGGCGGAAGAAGTGCGCAAGGATCACGAAGCCTGGCTCGCACTGGTTCACGGTGAAAAGGCGGTGGATCGCGATTTCGAGACGTCTCCGGAAAATCGCGGCCTCGCCCGCCCCGATCTGGAGGCGGTGACATGAAGCGCGCGCCCACCCACAGCTATCCGGGTATCAACCTGGGGGAACGTCACGCGAGTGCTCACAAGGCGACCGAGGTCGTCACCTTCGGGTTCTGGGTCTTTTTGATGAGCGACCTGGTCTATTTCGGCCTGATGTTTGCGATTTACATCACGATGATCGATGCGCAGGCCGGTGGTCCCGGCCCGCACGAGCTGTTTGATCTCAAAAGCGTCTTTGCGCAGACGCTCATCCTGTTGACAAGCAGCCTGACGGTTGGCCTTGCCATGCTGGCGCTGAAATACAATCTGTCGCGCGCTCGCATTGTCTTGTGGTTTGGCGTCACGCTTTTTCTGGGCATCAGCTTCCTGGTGCTGGAGGTGCGTGATTTCATGGCCATGGCGGAACAAGGTGGCATTCCGCAGCGCAGCGGTTTCTTGTCGGCCTTCTTCGGACTTGTTCCGCTGCATGGTCTGCACGTCGCCGCAGGGTGCCTGTGGCTGATCGTTCTGGGTATTCAGCTGCGCGTGAAAGGGATGACGGACGTCATTATCTCGCGTGTGGTGCGGTTGGCACTGTTCTGGCATTTTCTGGACCTGATCTGGATCGGGATCATCACCATCGTTTATTTCGGAGGTCTGACCTATGGATAAACGCTCTGAAATGCACCGTCGCGAGCGTCGGCGCTATGTGATCGGATACGGTGGTTCGCTGCTGTTGACTTTTGCGACCTTCGGCGTGGCCCATCTGTTTGGGATCGAAACCCCCGGTGTTTACCTGACAATTGGATTGCTGGGTCTGGCCCAACTTGTTCTGCAACTTGTTTATTTCCTGCACATCGATCGCCGGCGCAGCAGTCGTGAAGACCTGCATCTGGTTCTGTTTTCCACGATGGTTCTGTTGATCATGATTTTTGGAACGGTCTGGGTGCTGGGCAATCTGGCAATACGAATGCACATGCATGTGATGTGATGCTCATGGGTCGTGTGCAGAAAGGGATACGAAAATGAAGCCACTCAAAATCGCAGCCGTGGCTTTGATACTTGCAGCAATTACAGTCGGTCTTGTTCTGTTCTGGAGGCACGAAGAGCGCTACCCGTCCACTCAGGATGCATATCTGGGCGCGAACATCATTTATGTCGCTGCGCAGGTGACAGGGCAGGTGGCCGATGTACATGTGATAGAAAACCAGCCCGTGAAAAACGGCGATCTGCTTTTCACGATCGACGACACTCAATTCAAGGTTTCGGTGGATGCAGCTAAAGCCAATCTGGACAGTGCGATACAACAGGCCAAATCCTATTCCACACAGATTGCGGCGGCTGAGGCTTCGGTGAACAGCGCCCAATCGGCCTACGATACTGCATTGAAGAGTTTTGAACGTGCGAAAGCCCTGTTTGCATCAGGCGATGTCGCACAGGCATCGCTGGATCAGACGGCCTCGGATTTCGCCCAAGCCTCTGCAAGGTTGACGACCAGCCAGTCCAGCCTTTTGGCACTGAAAAGCGGGTTGCAGGCGAAACAGGATGATATCCTGTCTGCGCGGGCACAGCTTGAAATAGCGGAAACCAACCTTGCCTGGACCAAGATCCATGCCGCGGCCGACGGATGGATCGCCAATCTGACCCTTCGCCCCGGATCCTCGGTGTCCGCCAATGCCCCGCAATTTTCGATTGTCGAATCGTCCGATTGGTGGGTGGACGCGAACTTCAAAGAAACCGCATTGACGCGCATTCGTCCGGGGCAGCCAGTCACGATACGTGTCGATATGCTCCCTGGGACGACGCTTACAGGTAAGGTGGCGTCAATCGGGCGAGGGTCCGGGGACACGTTTTCGTTGTTGCCCTCGGAAAACGCGAGCGGGAATTGGGTCAAGGTCACCCGGCGATTTCCGGTTCGGATCGAGCTTGACCCGACCGATGCGCCCTTGCGTGTCGGAGGCAGCAGCAAAGTTGTCATAGATACAACAGGTCCGGTGGACGGCAAATGACCCCTGCGGCGTCCGGCCATGTGAACATGGTGATCGTGATCGCCGTTGTTCTCAGCGCCATTCTGGAAGTCTTGGACAGTACGATTGTCAATGTGGCGTTGCCGCATATCCAGGCCGCATTCGGGGCGACCACGGATCAGGCGACATGGATTCTGACCAGCTATATCGTTTCCGCGGTGGTCATCATGCCGTTGACAGGGTTCGTCGCCCGACGCGTGGGCCGACGACGGTTGATCCTGACGGCGGTGACTGGTTTTGCCGTCATGTCGATGATGTGCGGCATGTCCTGGAGCCTTGAGGTCATCGTTGCCTTTCGGCTGGCTCAGGGTATGTTCGGCGCTTTCCTGATCCCTTTGTCCCAGTCCATTCTGTTCGATGCCTTCCCGCGGGAAAAGCGCGGACAGGCAATGGCCATCTTCGGTCTGGGCGTCGTGGTAGCGCCGGTTCTGGGGCCAACGGTCGGTGCGATCCTGACCGAATATTTTTCTTGGCGAATGGTCTTCTTTGTCAACGTTCCCGTGGCGGCCCTTGCACTGCTTCTGTTGGCCGGAGAATTGCCGGAAGACAAAACCGAGGAGGTTCAGATCGATTGGAAAGGCCTTGCTCTGCTGGCTCTTGGAATCGGGTGCCTTCAATTCGTTCTGGATCAAGGCGAGACACTGGACTGGATGTCGTCCCGCGTCATCCAGGTGGCCGTGATCGCAGCAGTTATCGGGGCGTTTGGTTTCATTCTTCACGCGTTGACCTTTCGCAATTCGGTTGTGGACCTGCGTCTGTTCGCAGATCGAAACTTTGCCCTGTGCAATCTGATCATCGCGGGTTTTGCGGTGTCTCTGTTCGGGGGCATCGCGATTTTGCCGACGCTTGTTCAAAGTCTGCTGGATTTCCCTGTCATCGCGTCGGGCCATCTGTTCATTCCGCGTGGCCTGACCGCCGGGCTGTCCATGGTTCTGACCGGCGCAGTTCTGGTAAACCGCTTTGATCCGCGCCTGCTGGCGGGCATCGGTCTGTTGCTGACGGCGATCGGGAATTTCATGATGGGTGCCATCAACCTCAATGCCGGTTTTTGGGAGCTCGCATGGCCGGGGGCCATCAGCGGCCTCGGGATGGGTCTTGTGTTCGTGCCCATGTCGATACTGGCTTTCGAGAGCATCAGTAAAGGCCGGCAGGACGAAGCCTCCGGTCTGTTCAACGTGACAAGGCAATTGGGATCGTCGGTTGGCATCTCGCTGGTCGGCACCTGGGTTGTACGCGGGTTGCAGACCAATACGGCGGTGCTCAGCCAGAATGTGACGCCCTACAACCCCGCAGCCCAGGCGTATCTGAGCCCGCTTGGCCTTGCGCCGGACAGCGCTGAAGGTGCTGTCATTCTGGGCCAAGAAATCATGAAGCAGGCCGAGATGATTTCCTATTTGACCGTGTTCAACAATCTGGGTCTGCTTGCCTTGGCGACAATTCCATTGCTTTTCTTTTGTCGCGCTCCGAAGCCCGGGTCACATGTTGCCGCTCATGTGCATTAGCGCGTCAAGGTCAGCCCAAGCCACAGGGCGAACCAGCACAGCGCCAGGCTGATCAGGATATTGCCAGCTGCCAGAACCAGAGTCCGCTCGCGCCGAAGTTCAAGAGACTGATAGGCAAAGCTGGAGAAGGTGGTAAACCCGCCGCAGAATCCAAAGACCAGCCGTCTTTGATCCTCGGGGATGTCTACAGGGCCGCCCAGATAGCCGATCCAGATCCCCAGCAGCAGGCTGCCCAGTACATTTACGATCAACGTTGAAAAGGGCAAATCGTGCCGCACTTTCAAAGCCAGCCAATGACGTAGGACCGCCCCCAGGCCTCCGCCCAGTCCGAACATCGCATGAAGATAGAGATCATTCATGACGGTGACCTCTCGGAATGAAAATGGTTGCCCAGCTTCTCTCCGACCAGCGCAGCGCCAATGCCGAAAGCGATTTCCAACCCGACGGCAAGCGGCACGGCCCAAAGATCACTTTCGGCAATACGTTCCAGATCAGCTACGAAAGACGAAAAGGTGGACAACCCACCACAAAATCCGACCGCGCCCAGATGCAGCACATGCGCGTGCACCTTGTGGCGTATTGAATACAGCCACCCCAAGACGAAACAGGCCGCCACGTTGATGCCGAAAGTCGACGTGAGGAAACTGAGGCCGGGGATTTCCAGCGCGAATACTTCGCGCAGCAACGATCCCAGCGCCCCGCCGGCAAAGACGGCGAGAAACATAAGGCTCTTTCGGTCGCGCCGGGGTTGGGAATGCGTCTTTGTCACGTGTATGCCTGTCGTGTTCTGGTATGCGTGGCATATCCACTGGCGACACCCCGTTCAACTGTCGAGCGGCCGTAACGCGTTTTCACGTTTTCGTCTTTGAGCGGATAAATTCCTGCGAAAGCTTGCAATTAAAAATCAATCTGTTTCACGTTGAGTGCTGTTGGAACGCGCAACGACCGGTCGGAAACACAAGGAGACAGGAACATGATTGTACGCAGGATCTACTATTTTCTGAGCTATGTCTGCCTGCCGCTCGTGTTACTGTTGGGGTTCTTCTGGCCACCCCTACATTGGCTTTTGGTCATCTTGGTGCCCTACGCGGTCATCGGCCTTTACGACATTCTGACAACCAAGCACAATGTGCTGAACAACTATCCGGTTCTGGGTCATTTCCGGTACATGCTTGAATTCGTCAGCCCGGAAATCCGACAGTATTTCGTTGAAACCAACGAAAGCGGCAGACCTTACAATCGGATCATTCGCGGGCTGGTTTATTCTCGCGCCAAGGGCCAGATGGACACGCAGGCTTTCGGAACACAATACGACATTAACGAGGTTGGTTATCACCGCGCAAATCACTCACTTGCGCCCAAACACGTAGATGAAAGTGAACTCCGCGTGATGCTGGGTGGACCGCAATGCACAAAGCCATACAGCGCCTCGCGTCTCAATGTTTCGGCCATGAGTTTCGGCGCGCTGAGCGCCAACGCCATCCGCGCGCTGAATGGCGGGGCAAAGGACGGAGGCTTTGCCCACAACACCGGTGAAGGCGGGTTGTCTCCTCACCATCTGGCCGAAGGCGGCGACATCATCTGGCAGATCGGGACGGGCTATTTTGGATGTCGAACGCCGGAAGGCGGGTTTGACAAGGACAAGTTTGCCGAAAGGGCCACAAAGGATGTAGTCAAGGCAATCGAGATCAAATTGTCCCAAGGTGCCAAGCCTGCGCATGGGGGCGTTCTGCCCGCTGCCAAGGTCGATGCCGAAATTGCCGAAATCCGCGGGGTGCCCGAGCATCAGGATGTGATTTCCCCCCCAACTCACAGTGCTTTTGACGGGCCCTCGGGGTTGATGCATTTTGTTCAGCATCTGCGCGAAATGTCAGGCGGCAAACCTGTCGGCTTCAAATTGTGTATTGGCAACCCGTCCGAATTCATGTCGATCTGCAAGGCCATGCTCGAGACAGGGATTTTGCCGGACTTCATCACCATTGATGGATCGGAAGGGGGAACGGGCGCGGCCCCGGTCGAGTTCACCAACCGTCTGGGCATGCCCCTGAACGAGGCGCTTATTTTTGTAAACAATTGCCTGCGTGGCGTAGGGCTGCGCGACAAGATCCGGATCATTTGTGCGGGCAAAGTGGCGACCGGATACGACATGGTCGAGAAATTCGCGCTTGGCGCGGATATGTGCAATGCGGCACGGGCGATGATGTTTGCGGTGGGCTGCATTCAGGCCTTGCATTGCAACACTAACCGTTGCCCGTCCGGGGTCGCCACCCAGGATCCAGTTCGCGGGCGCGCGGTGAACATCCCGCAAAAGCGGCGGCGCGTTCACCGGTATCACGACGCAACACTGGAAAGTTTCCGCGAACTCTTGGGTGCGATGGGAAAGGAAAAAGTTTCCGAGCTGCATCCACGCGACATTTTGCGGCGCACGGCGGACGAGCATGAGCGCACCTATGGCGAGCTTTACACCTATCTGGAGGATGGTGCGCTGCTGGCAGATGTGGTTCCCGAGGAATTCGCGGCGGATTGGGAGCGCGCTTCGGCATCTCGTTTCTGAGACCCGATCCGTTAACAGCCGTTCACCCAGAACAGGCGTGGGCGAACTGCGCCCGCGCTCACCGTTTTGACACTTGGCTTAACTCAACTGGGGTTCGATCTGGGATTGTTGGCCACATGCGTGTTGATCCTGCGAATGCTCCATTCAACAGAATCCCGCATTGCGCGCCCCAAGGCCAAATCAAACGCTTTGATCAGATCTGATGTCTGGTCGCTTGCGGCAACGACATTTTCCTGAAACGAATTCGAAGCGATAATCTTGTCGTCGTATTCATCGATGACCTTGATGTTCATGCGCACTTCGATACGGATTTTGTCTCCGTTCTCGGGATCCGCGACAACGATGCCCTGAAACTCGCGCAGGTCCGGTGCGATCACGTAATCAGCGCGCAGACCAACCGTTGAACGGCCGACGGCAGCGACTTTGCCAGAGTTCTCAAAGCTTTCGATCAACAGCGTCTGAACGATCAGGGGTGCGCGATCCACCCATCGCGCCCGTGGCAAATACTGAACCTGAAACGGGGTGGGCTGAATGGCGATCTGATCCGTGTTCACCGCGGCGGTTGCCGTTGGTTCTTCAACAACGATCTGTTTCTGTATTCGCGGCAGCGCTGACGAAAACGTGCTTTTGGGTGTCAACAGATACAGATCGTTGGGTTTCGCGGCTTGTTTCAAAGTGCCCAACCCGGCACATCCACCGACCAATGCAAACGTCAGAATTGCAAGTGCAGGCTTGATCATTGACGGAACTCCGATGCTTGGGTGCCCAGCAGAAACCGCGCAGGATCACGTTCGACCTTGTCCACCAGACGGTCGAGGCTGATTACCAGGCGTTGGGATTCTTCGACGAAGCGGATAAATTGCGGCAGACCCACGCGCAGGAAGTCTGACACCTGCCGGCGGTTGGTTTGAACGATGCCGTCAATTGTCCCCAGCAGCTCTGAGGCAGAGTTCGAAGCGCTCAGGACATCGTCTGAAATCTGATCGATCTTACCGGTGATGTTCGAGACTGTTTCGGTGACCTGGTTGGCCGCCTTCCGGATATCTTCCGCAACGGGCGCCACGTCTTCTTCCATGACGCGGTTGGCTGATTCAAAGGCCGTTTCCGCCGAAGACAGCGCACCTTTGGCCGTGTCCATTGCAGATGTGATCGAACCAAGTGTCGTGTTGGCGTTCAACACGGTCTCGTTCACGATCCCCAAAGTGACGCTGCCTTCATCCGACAAGAGGGTCAACCGTTCGGCCAGTTGCGACCCGCGTTCGATGAAAGGTCGAACGTCCTGCTGCAAGATGCGGTCTGCCGTTTCGATCGTCGTTTTCACTTCGTCCAGCGCAGCCCTGGCTGACTCGGACGCGGACTTGACCGAATTGAGCGTGTCCGTGCCGGTCTTGAGGGTCGTATCCGCCGTTTCGATCAAAGGGTCCAGACGTTTTGAAAATTCACCAATATCCTTGGCTGCACTGCCAATGTCGCTGGCCACGGATTCAAAGCTTGTCAATGTTTTGTCCAGCCGGCCGGTCGCAGAGGCAAGGTTGTCCAGAATGCTGCTCACGGCTTGCCGGTTCTTGTCGTCGACGACCTTGTTCAGGCTTTCCAGAAGTGTAACGGCCTCGTCCAGCACTTTTGGTGCGCCTTCAAACAATGACTGGATGGTGCTGCGCTTGCTTTTGATCACGCTGTCTTGCGGCAGCCTTTTGGCAGTCGGTGACCCGCCGGTAAGTTCAACGTAACCGACGCCGGTAACACCCAGCGATTGAAGCTGGGCGATCGTTTCTTCGGTGATCGGAATATCTGCATCCACTTCTATTCGCACGCGAACCTTGGAGGGATCGTCCTCGTCCAGGTTCAGAGAGATCACCTGCCCAACAGGAAGGCCGTTGAAATTCACCCCGCCCGCCGCCGAAAGCCCCGAGACGTTATCGAACAATACATCGTAATAAGCGTATTGGCGGGTCACTTCGAATTTCGCCAACCACAGGAAAAAGCCGAATACGCCCAACAGCCCCGCAAGGGTGAACGCGCCGATCAGGATGTAATTTGCTCTGGTTTCCATCGCCTTTACCTGTCCTGACCCTTCTGTTGCGCCGCGCGGGCGCGGGGGCCTGTGAAGTATTCCTGTACCCAAGGATGATCCACTTTGGTCATATCCTCAATCGGACCTTCAACCAGCACGCGTTTTTCTGCAAGCACTGCAATTCGGTCACAGATGGCGTAAAGGCTGTCCAGATCATGGGTGACCATGAAAACAGTCAACCCGAGGGCCTGCTGCAACTCGCCGATCAGTTCATCATATGCAGCCGCGCCAATCGGGTCCAATCCGGCGGTCGGCTCATCCAGAAAAACGATTTCGGGATCAAGCGCCAGCGCCCGTGCCAGGGCGGCGCGCTTTCGCATGCCGCCCGACAGTTCCGATGGAAACTTGCCGCAACTCAGCTGGGGCAGACCCACAAGGCTGATCTTCAACGCACCCAGCGATTCCATCAGTTTTTCACTGATGCCCGTATGTTCTCGCAGTGGGGCCATCACGTTTTGCAATACGGTCAGCGATGAAAACAGCGCACCGTCCTGAAAGGCCACGCCCCAGCGGCGTTCGATCCTGCGGCGTTCCTCTTCGGGGCCGTTCAGGACATCCACTCCCAGCACTTCTATACTGCCAGCAGCAGGTTTGTTCAGACCCACAATTGTACGAAGCAAGACGGATTTTCCGGTTCCGGACCCGCCAACAATGCCCAGAACCTCACCGCGCCAGACATCAAGGTTCAGATCGTCATGAACCACCTGCGTTCCGAATTGGTTCCTGAGACCGCGAACGCGGATCACGGCGTCACGCTGCACTGCGGTCTGTTCCGTTTCGTGTTGCGTGCTATCGTTCATGTCAGATTCCGATTTCGGAAAAGAAAATCGAAAACAATGCGTCGATTGCAATCACCATGAAAATGGATTGCACAACCGAGGCGGTTGTACGCTGCCCCACACTCTGGGCCGACCCTTTGACCTGCAAGGCCTGCCAGCATGCGATGACCCCGATGACCAGCGCAAAGAACGGTGCCTTGATCAACCCAACTGCAAGTTGCCAGACGTCGGTGTTTTCCTTCAAACGGGTGACAAACATGCCCGGGCTTACGCCCAGATCGATCCAGCTCATCAGTGCGCCGCCGAACAGGCCGGCCATATCTGCGACAAAGCCAAGAATGGGCAGCATGATCAGCAACGCCAAAACACGCGGAATGACAAGAACCTCGATCGGGTCAAGGCCCAGTGTTCGCATGGCGTCGATCTCTTCCTGTACTTTCATCGAACCAATCGAGGCCGTGAATGCCGAACCCGAGCGGCCGGCGACGATAATGGCGGTCAGCAAAATTCCCAGCTCTCGCAGAATCGAGATCGAAATCAGTTCGACCACAAAGATCTCGGCCCCGAACTGTTTCAATTGTGTCGCACCCTGAAAGGCCAGCACGACACCGATCAGAAAACCCATCAGGGCCACGATGGGAAGGGCTTTGACCCCGGTTTCCTCCATATGAGTGACAAGGGCCGCTTTGCGCAGGCGCCACGGCATGACCAGGGTCCGAAACAAGCGGTGCAGGGTAAGGCCCAGAAATTCGAGGATCGACAGGGTATCCTTCCAGGCCCCGAATGTGCCCTGACCCACATGAGCGACCCAGTCCAGAAAACCGCGAGGCTCCTCAAGCTTGCCGGGTTTGTCCGGGATGCTGCGTGTCACCGTGTCTATCAGTGTCGCATGTGCGGGTTTCACGCCTTGAAACTCCAGCGTGGCACCGTTTGACGTGAACCTCCGGCCTAGGTCCGCAACCAGCCAGGCCCCGCCCGTATCCAGTGCTTCTATGCCGGACAGATCAAAAACGACCTTGCCCCCGCAAGGTTGGACCGCAGCAAAATCACGCTCCACGGTTTGCAGGGATTGTGTGAGCAACTCACCAGAAATGCGCACTTGATTGCCGCTGGCGTCGCGCTCTGATGTTATCGTTGGCTGCGTCATGGTGCCATGTGAAGTAAAACATTCAATGCCTGCAATGACTTTGTGCCCTTTGACCCGGTTTTTGCCGGAAAGGATGGCCTTGGCGTCACGCCGGACCATGAGCAGGAGCTAGCATAACTGGAGACTTGGGCGTTACTTTTCGCGGCTCAAGTCAGGCAGGAAAAGAAAACGCAGGGCTGTTCGACTAATCGGTTGCGCGAAAAACGGAAGCGGGACACATTCCGCTGCGGAACCCTGGGTGCGGAATTCGGAGAAGTCGGTATGCATCACGCCAAGAACGTTCTGTTCATCATCATCGATCAATTGAGGGCAGATTGCCTGAACGGCGCTCTGGCCGAGCACGTGCAGCTACCGAACCTGCGGGCTTTCATGGACGAGGCGGTAAGTTTTACGCGCCACTTCTCTGTCACCAATCCCTGTGGGCCATCCCGCGCATCGATTTTGACCGGCCAATACGCGATGAACCACCGTTCCGTGCGAAATGGTACCCCACTGCGTCATGATACGCCGAACATCGCCACGGAAATGCGAAAGGCGGGTTATATGCCGATGCTGTTCGGGTACACCGATACGTCTGCCGATCCCCGGGTCCATGATCCCAACGACCCCGTGCTCAAATCTTACGAACAATCGATGAACGGGTTCCTTGAAGTTGTCGAAATGCGCCTGGAAGAGTCTTACCCCTGGCGATCATATTTGATGAAAAATGGCTATACATTCGATTCATATTGGGATGTTTACAAGCCTGTCTCAACGGATGGTCAAACGCCCAAGCTGAACGACCCGGCCATGTATCGGGCTGAACACAGCGACACAGCCTTCCTGACCGATGCGTTTCTGGACGGGATTGCACCTCATCAAGGCGAGGGATGGTTTGCTCATCTGACGTACATCCGTCCGCATCCACCTTTGGTTGCGCCTGCCCCGTATAACGACATGTACGATCCGGCGGAAATCCCTCTGCCGAAACGCCTGCCGAGCGAAGCCGCTGAAAAGGCGCTGCATCCGTTTTTCGGGCCAAAGCTGGACGCCTACACGGCAGAAAAGTTCGTTCATGGCTTTGCTGACGTGGAGCCAACGGATGAAAATATCCGCACTTTGCGTGCCGTTTATCTGGGATTGGCGACCGAGGTCGATCACCATATCGGGCGCGTCGTTCAGTATCTCAAGGACAGCGGGCAATACGACGATACCATGCTGGTCATTACGGCTGATCATGGCGAAATGTTGGGCGACAGGTACAGCTGGGGCAAAATGACTGTGTACGACGCTGCCTATCACACACCGTTGATGATACGTCTGCCGGGGAACGAGGCCATGGCCGGCGCGAAAGTGACCGTTCCTACCGAGTCGATTGATGTCACGCCGACTATCCTTGATTGGATTGGGCAGACTGTTCCAAACGCCATGGATGGCAGGTCTTTGCTGCCCTTGTTGCACGGCGACGTTCCCGATGACTGGCGCAGCTATTCCTTCAGCGAGCTGGATTTCTCGGAACCCGAAGAACCGACCCTCTGGCAACAGCGGTTGGGAACGGGCAACATTGATTCCTGTCTGGGAATACTGCGGGACGAACGATTCACGTTGATCGAATTTGCAGCCGACCTGCCGCCGATCCTGTTTGATCACCAGGGACAGGGAGAATTCGAAAACCTTGCGGAAAACCCTGCGTTTGCGGTTGATCTTGCCCGGTTGGGCAGACAGATGCTGCGCCATCGGATGCGAAACATGGATCATACCTTGTCGTTGCACTCCATCACGTCCGAAGGCGCGAAGTCCCGTTCCAGATATTAGGATCACCGCACGCTTTCGCGCTCTTTTCAGTCGGATCATGGAAGTTGCATGAGACGTTTTGTCGTTCATCAATTCCACTACCGGCGCATCAATTCTGATGGTACCCATGGGGCGTGGAGAAGACGAACCTGGACATCACCGAACAGCGCATAAAGGCGATGACGACTGCCGGACTGAATCTCATCGGTCAGGCGCTTTCGATTTATGACAGCAACCTGAAACTGGTGCTGAGCAATCGTCGGTTCAAGGAAATGTTCGACCTGCCGGACGAGCTGGTCGAACGCGGAGCTTTGTTTCGGGATACCATCCATTTTCTCGCCAGCCGTGGCGAATACGGTGACGAAGAAAGTGTGGAAGAAATGGTGAACCTGCGCGTCGAGCAGGCTTTGGCTTTCGAGCCCCATTACATGGAACGCGTAAGGCCCAACGGGCAGGTTATCTCGATAGAAGGCGCGCCGTTGCCACAGGGCGGATGGGTTGCGGTCTACACTGACATTACCGGCACCCGGCGTGCAGAAAACCTGCTGCGGGCGCGATCAGAAGAATTGTCGGAACAATTGCTCGGCCACGCCGAAGAACTGTCTGCAACCAACCGAAAGCTTGCGGCCACGATCAAGGCATTGGAAGAGGCCAAACGCGAGCTGACCGAAATCGAAGCCCGCACACGCATGATGACCGAAATGATGCCGGCTCATATCGCGCATTTGGATAGCACTGGTCGATATGACTACTCCAACCGCCGTTTGAGCGCGGTCCTGCCCGGACGCCCGTCGGAGATTCTTGGGCTTCACATATCTGAAGCGCTTGGTGCCGCCGCGTATCGGCGGGTCAAAGCGCATCTGGCAAAAGCCTATGACGGAGAAACCTCCGTATTCGAGTTCAACGAGGATCAGGATTCCCGCCGTATCCGCGTTTCATTCACGCCGGATGACGCCGGTGGCGTCTATGTAATGTCGGTTGATATCACCGAAGAAACGCAGGCGCGCGTCGTTTTGCAGCAAACACGCCGCCGGGCTATGGCCGCCCAGATGACCAGTGGATTGGCACATGACTTCTCCAACTTGCTGACGATCATCCTTGGGATGCAGTCCAAACTGAACAAAATGGACCTGTCGGATGAAGCACATGAGCTGGTTGCCGCGACACAGCAAACGGCGCGTCGGGGTGGGCAATTGCTGAATCGGATTGCGGACATGACCGGGAACCGAACGCCACATCCTCAGGCCACGGACATGAAGGCGCTGCTGGAAGACCTGAGAATATTGGCCTCGCCTTCCTTGCCGCGCGGCGTCGGTTTGTCGGTGGTCAACACTTTGCCCGACCGGGCTTTGATGCTGGACCCGGGAATGGTGCAGGATGCGTTGCTGAACCTGGTGCTGAATGCGCGGGATGCCTGCGGCAGTTCGGGCCAGATTACAATCAGCGCGCATACCATCGGAGAAATCTGGGTTGAAATCACCGTATCGGACACCGGCCCGGGCTTTACACCTGAGGCGCTGGAAAAGGCGCTGAACCCGTTCTTTACCACCAAGGGAAGCGACGGGTCGGGGCTTGGACTGCCCATGGTGTATGACACTGTCAAGCTGGCCGGGGGCGATCTGAACCTCAAGAACACGCCATCAGGCGCATCCGTCGTTTTGCGGTTGCCCTATCGGCCAGCTCCGCCCGTGCAAGACGGTCTGGTACTTCTGGTCGAAGACAGCGAAGATCTGCGGGGGCAGTTTCGGGATATGCTGGTAGAGCTGGGCTTCGCCGTCATCGAGGCCAATTCGGTAGATGAAGCGCTGGCGTTGATAAACAGCGTTGAAGACATTTCTCTGGTCCTGTCCGATATCCGTCTCGAAGGAAGTGGTACCGGTCTGGACATTTTGCGGCAGGTGAAGCCGGGATTGCCATGTATCCTTATGACATCGCTGCCCAGTTCGGACCCGTTGTACCAGCGCGCCCTTGCGTTGGCCCCGGTGTTGCGTAAACCGTTTTCGCAGGCTCAATTGTCAGCCCTGATCCAAACCGAGGCCGCCTGATGACGCAACCGCTGGTTACCATCCTCGACGACGAACCCGAAATCCGGCGTATCCTGACGGACGCTCTGGAGGATGCCGGTTTCCGTACGCAGAGTTTTTCCCGCGCGCGAGAATTCGAGGCTGCGCTCAACCGTGTGACGCCCGATGTCTGTCTGGTCGACCTGTCATTGCCGGATACGGATGGGCTGGCGTTGGTTCATCGTCTGGCGTTGGAACAAGGCGCGGCCGTGATCATCATTTCGGGGCGCGCGCAGGTGCAGGACCGTGTTACGGGGCTGGAACTTGGGGCAGACGATTATATTACAAAACCGTTTGACCCTGCGGAAGTCGTGGCGCGGATCAGGGCAAGGTTAAGAACACCCCGCACTCAGACCTCTCATTCGGACACGGCGGAATTCAACGGCTGGACCGCACATTTTGACCGATACGTCCTTGAAAGTGAATCAGGTGACGAAACGCCGTTCAGCCATGCAGAGGGGGAAGTCCTGCGGCTGTTTCTGGAAAGCCCCAAGCGGCTGATCAGCAGGGGACAAATGCAGGAGTCCCTGGGCGGCGCAGCCGGAGACAGTTTTGACAGGGCGATGGATGTTCGGATTTCCAGGTTGCGTACCAAGCTGGGAGAGGATCCCAAGAACCCGCGGTTGATCAAGACGATCTATGGGGCGGGGTATATATTCTTGGGTGATGTCGGTTGGAAGTAGTCGCAGATCCAACCGGCCGAGACTTGGTCAGATGAGTTGTCTTCCATGCCTGTTCAACCCTTTCGAGCCTTCCGTGCTGAAGCTGCTGACACCGTGATTTCCGTATCGGAAGTGACACGTCTGTCCCCAATTACCCTATCGCTCATTCGCGCAATGCCTGATCCTTTATCTTCACAACCGGTTGCAGAATATAATCCAGCACTGTTTTGCGGCCAGACAGAATGTCCACTTCGGCAATCATTCCAGGTATGATTTCGACCGCTATGCCATTCCCATCAAGCATGGTACTTTTGGTTCGGATCTCGACCACAAAGACCTCTTCGTCATTCCGCTCTGATCGTGTGACCGTGTCTGCACCGATGCGGATGATTTCACCATGCAGCGCCCCGTATCGTGCGAAATCATAAGCCGTGATTTTGACCTTCACAGGCTGACCAGCGTGCAGAAACGCGATATCCTCAGGCTTTACATAGGCTTCAACCAGCAATGTGTCGTCCAGCGGTACGATTTCAACAAGGTCCTCTCCACTGCGAGCAAGACCGCCGATGGTGGAGCGATGAATCCGGTTTACAATGCCGCGTACAGGAGACCGAACCTGCGCCCTTGAGGCCCGGTCGCGCAAAGCGGGCAGGGCGGGTTGCAAGGCAGCCAGCTCGGCAGTGGCAAGCGCCAGGTCCGTCAGCGCGGCGCTGCGAAACCGGCTTCGCACCGCTTGAATCCGATCGTCGATTTCGTCCAAGCCCGTTTGCAACCTGTTGGTCACAGCTTCTGCCCGCACCTTGCGACCGCGCCATTCGGCTTCACTTCGCCGCAACGCAAGCAATGTTGTTGCAGGCTCCATTTGACGCTCGACCAACGGCGCCATGATGGCCCTCTCTTCGGCCAGGACCACCAGGGTTTCTTCTGCCGTCACTTGATCGACCAGGCCTTCCTCAAACTCTCGCTGTTTTTGCTGACGCTGACGCTCCAGGATGGCTATTTCCGCCTCCAACTCAGCCTGCCGGCCTTGGTACAGTGCAGTTTCGGATTGCACGACGGTAGGCGCGCCATTGATCAGTTGAACATCGAAATCCAGTTGTGTCCCATCAATTTCGGACCGAAGACGTTGGATGCGCGCCATCAGCCCGAACGCGCGTTGCTGTTCCTGACTGAGCTGACTGTCAATTTGGGTTGTTTCCAGTTCCATCAGCAGTGAACCTTTTTCGACCAGTTGGCCTTCGCGCACGTGCAATGACTGCAATACGCCGGGCTCGGTGGCTTCGATCAACTGGATGTCTCCGGAAGGCACGATCCGGCCGTCCACGCGCGTGACATCGTCCAGCTCAGTCAGATGCGCCCACAATAGCGCGGCGATCAGGCAGAGCAAAATCACCAAAAGCAGCAAGGAACTCCGAACAGGAGAGCGTCCCTGCATCTCGCGCGCCAGGGTGGCCAGATCAGGATGCTGCGACATTCAAGCGCCTCCCTGTCCGACGAACATGTTGCGTCAGCATGCTTTTGGGGCCATCCGCCGCGATTTTCCCGTGTTCAAGGATGATGACTCTGTCAACAAGCTCCAACAGGCTGGTTCTGTGTGTAATGACAACCATGGTGGACTCTGCCGTGCATTCTTTCAGACGTTGGATTACCTGGGCTTCGGTTTTGACATCCATCGCGCTTGTTGGTTCATCCAGCAGGAGAACCGGCGGACGGCCTATGAGTGCCCTTGCCAGGGCAATGGCTTGCCGCTGTCCGCCAGAGAGGCCTTCGCCGCGTTCCGCGAGTTGAAGATCGTAACCCCCGGGATGGTTGGCCACGAAATCCTCAACCCCGGCGGCGCGGCCTGCTTCGATCAGTTCGTGATCTTTTGGCCGGATTGTGCCGCTTGCGATATTGTCCCGGACTGATCCGGAAAAGAGCCATATATCCTGCAGGACGGATCCGATATTGCGTCGCAGATCGCCAGGATCGATCTGGCGGATATCAAGGCCGTCGAATGTGACAGATCCAACACGCGGCGCGTACAATCCCAGCATCAGACGTGCGATGGTGCTTTTCCCGCAGCCAATCTGACCCAAGATCGCCACTTTTTCACCCGGTTTGATCGTGAATGAAACGCCTTGCAGGGTATCTTCCCCCTGATCAGGGTAGGAAAAATACACGTTGTTGAAGGCGATCGCCCCTTTGAAATGGGGCCGGTTCACCCATGTTCGGCCTTGTGGGCGTTCGCTTTCCGCCATCATCAGCGCGTTGAGGTTTCGGTATGCGCTTCGGGCTTGGTTAAGCCTTGTCAACGTTTGCGCCAACTGCCCCAAAGGTGCCAGTGCCCGCCCTGTCAGCATCACCGAGGCAACCAAAGCGCCCATGCTGGTCTGACCGTCTGTGATCAGAAAAACACCATAAAATACGATCAACACCTGTGCCGCTTGTTGCGTAAAACCGGTGAGGTTAAGAGCAAATTGTGTAACGGCCCGGCTCTGAGCACCGTGCGAGGATTGCCGTTCTATCGCCTGCTCCCATCGGGAACGCATTTGCCGGCCCGCGGCCGTTGTCTTTATAGTTTCAAGGCCCGAGACAGCTTCTACGAGGACCGATTGTTTGGATTGCCCGTCAGACAGGCTCTTTTCTGCCATGCGGGACAGAAGCGGCTGTACGGCCAAACCTGTCAGCAGAACCACAGGCACGGCCAGAGCCGGGACCAATGCCAGTTGTCCGCCGACCAGGTAAATCACAAACACGAACAACCAGATGAACGGCAGATCCACGACGGCAACAAGCGTTGCGGACGTGAAGAACTCACGCAGGGTCTCGAACTCACGGATGGTACTGGTCATAGCGCCGGTGGAACCCGCGCGTGACTTCATCTGGATATTCAGAACGTGGTCGAAAATTCGCCGCCCCATGAGCAAGTCGGCTTTTTGCCCGGCCTTGTCGATGAACGCTGCTCGCAGCAATTTTAGCGCGAAGTCAAATAGCAGCGCCAAGGCCACGCCCGCCGTCAAGGCAATGAGCGATTCGGTTGCCTCATTGGGCAACACGCGATCATAGACAACCATGATAAAAACTGAGGTCGACAAGCCAAGAAGGTTTGCCAGTGCCGCAGCGAGAGCAACTTGTATGTAAGTCCATCGATTGGCGGACAGCGCCGCGCGAAACCAATGACCTCGGTAAGCCGTGTGACCGGTGTCCAATTCATCTGTATGATTTCGCCGAAACAAGACAGCGAAACCGGTGTAGGACTTGGCCAGCTGTTCTTCTGAAACTTCGCCGATTCCTTCGCCAAGTTCCGGGTCATAGACCAGCAAGGCACCGTTTTTTGCGCGGCCATGGTACACAACCGCCTTGTTTTCGGTCATCAGCAACAAGGCCGGAGCCAATGCTTCGTCAAAACTCGCGATGCGCCGCGCGCCATAGCCCGCCTGTAGACCTGTGTTTTCCGCCACCGAGAGGATGTCACGAACAGTCAGATCCCCGTCCGAACCGGTCTGCGACGCCTGGATCGTTGCAAGGGTCAGTGGGCGTTCAAGCGTCGCGGCGATATTCAGAATGCAGGCTTCGTAGCATGTCAAACGGGCGCGGTCCTGCATTGATTTCAACGTGCTCATTTCACCTCGTTCCAATTGCCAAGCGAAAGTCCGAGCAGGTCCAGAATGTCTCCGGTAAGGCTCAGTGCCGCGTAGTTGGTCAGAAAATAACTCTGTTCGGCCAGAATCAGGCGTTCTTGCGCATTTACGTAATCGCGTTGAGCGTCCAGAATTTCGATCAGGCTGCGACGCCCAATCGAGAACTGTGCGCGGGATGCAGTAACACTGTCGGCATTGGCAGTTGCCGCAATACGGGCCGCGCGCAGCCGTTCTGCGCCTGCTTTTTGATCGGATCGAATAAAGCGCAGCTCCCGCATGATTTCGCGAACCAATTGCTCTCTCGCGAATTCTGCTTCTTTCACTTTGGCTTCTGCTGCTGCGATGGCGGCGCGGCGTTGGCCGGTGCTGTCCAGCTCGTAGTTGAAAGAAAGATCGACGCCAAAATTTGCATCCCGAGTGTCATCCTGGTTGGCAAATGCGGCGACCCGAACATTCGGTTTCCGCCGTGCCTGAGCTGCCGACCACTCCGCTTTGGCTGCCAGCAAGCCAGCATCCGCCCTGCGGATCTGAGGGCTGTTCATCACGATCTGGGCATCACTTCTATTCAGCAGTGGGGCCGGTACAGGAGGGGGCAATGAGCCAGGAAAAGTCCCGAACACTTCTCGAAACCGCGCTTCGGCCCGATCAGTTAGTGCTCGTGCGTCAGCAAGTCTTGTACGTGCATCCGCCATTCTGGATTGTGCGGTCAGAACATCTGCATTTGATCCGGCGCCACCCGCTGTGCGTTCCGAAATCTGACGCACCAGTTCTTCATGGACCGAGACATTGTCGGCCGCGATGCGGAGCAACTTTCGTTGATCAAGGACAAGCACATAGGTCTCGATGGCGGCCAGAGCCGTGGCCGATGCCGTCTGAATTTGATCGCCCCGTGTTTCCAGAACACGTGCCCGGGCTGCCGTCAGATCCCCCGAGGCAGCCCCACCGTCATAAACCAATTGTGAAATTCTCAGATAGGGTGAAACATCTGCAATATCCGATTCGACCCGTTCGGACCGTGCATTTATTCCCAACGATATCTGTGGAAGAAAGGCGCCTTCGGCCGCATCTTGATTGGCTGATGCGATATCCATCCTGGTATTACTTTGCGCCAGTGTCGGGCTTGTCTCTACCGCCTGGCGCACGCGTTGCCCGAATGCACTGCTGCTGAGCTTTGCCGATGGCTTTGCTGCCCCGGCACCGGTGGTCCCGGGTGCAAAGGATACTGCCACTGAAGTCAAATCAGGAGGCGGCGTGCAGGCAGACAACGGTATTGCAAGCAGAGCGAACGCAACCCAGGACAAAACTGCTTTACAGGAACGCATGATGACCCTCCTGCCTGCAATGGTCCATGGCTTCTTCTTTCTGTTGCGCCGCAACCAACGCGTCCAAGAACCCTGAAACACCGGTGGTCTGTTGTGTAAGAGAACCATCAGCTTCCCGATGCGCGCGGGCATGTGCATGTGTCAGCCAGATACTGTGGGTCAGCGAAATCTGATGAGCGTGAATCAGTCGCAAACCCCCATTCGAAGTAAGCAGTGACAAGTGCGCGCGGGGAATTTTCTCCAGGGCGTTCTGCGTGACGCCAAAATGCCCGCTCGGAAACTCAACTCCCTGAAAAGTGGTGAGCGGACCAAACAATCCCATGTCCGCAAGAACACGACACAGATGAGTTGTGTATTTCATCGACTCTTTCAGGGCGCGAAAGAAAGCTGCGACTTTTTTCAGCTCCGGCGCAAGTTGACCTGATTTGTCGAAGAATGTTTCGTCCTCCGGATTGTCAGTGATAAGCCCCGCCGTTTCGTCGACAAGCAATTCGTCACGGCCGTCACCATCCGGTTCAATCAGTCGTGGCCGGAACGGAGCACAGCGCAAGACGCTTGGCACATAAGTCGCGAGCCATTTGCCATGTGCTGACACAAATGGCGTAGGCTGGTCTGATTGCATGGACAATACAGCCACTGGATAAAACCCGTGTTCAGATTTCCGAAAAGTGATTGGAAATGTGGCGGCGGCCTGAAGAATTTCTGCTTCGACCACAGGGCAATCTGCCATAGTCCGTGCGAAATCGAACGAGGTGAACCGCCTCCAGAACCGATGACCATGTCTTCCAAGACTGACCGGAGTTAAGCCATTCTGTGCCATAACCGCCTCATGATGTTGAATTACGTCTGTATGTGCGCCGGTCTGGATCAGGCCGTTGCCCCGGTCGGGTCGGTGTGCAGGATGTTATCTGCGGTCAGGCCGCTCAGATCGCTCAGGTCTTGGAACGTGGCCACGGTTTCAACGCTGGCATCGTTCGCCGCCTGGAAATCTACCTTGACCAGAATACTGTCTGTTCCGTCGGTTGCCATCACGTAAAGCTCATCGCCCGCCATGACTCCGGCAAGACTCTCGACAGCGGCTTCGATTGTGCTGAGGTTGAGGTCGGTGAGTACCGTGCTGAGGCCGACAAATCCGGTGTTCGTGCCCAACGTGTCTCCGGTGGAAAGCAATTCGAATCCGGTGCCATCACCGCGAAGCGTATTGGTGTCCAGCCCGTGGAACATCAGTGCGTCGGTTACATCCGCAGCCGGGCCAATCGTAAAGCCAGTCACAGCGTCTGTACCATTGCTGGCCGGGTCGGCCTCGAAGACGACGATGTCTCGCCCTGCTGCAGAAACATCAATGGTATCGTCGCCGTCACCGCCGCGCGTGATGGTGTCCGTATTCGCAGCGGTGAGCGTGTCATCACCATTGGTGCCAAACTGCACTGTCGTCGGTCCGCCATCAGACGTTTTGATTGTCAGCTCAATAGGCTGGCTGGAGTCCTGGATCGTCATCGTGAAGGTGACAAGCGGCTGAGAAAGATCTGTAAAGGTTGTCGCGGCGCCGGCAAAATTCATCGCGCCCCCGGCGCCCGGGCTGGCCAAGAACAAATCGAAGGCGTTGTTTTCCGAAACCGACGCCGTGTTGAATGTGACAACCGAAGGGTCAAATCCAAGCTCTGCCGTCAAAGCCAGACCGCCAGAGATATCGCGGTCGGCTTCGGCATAGATTGCGAATGTCACCGTAGATCCCGAGCGCCCAACTTCAGAGATCACATAGGCGGCGGGTTCATGCGCAACGGCCTGCTCGGAAACCGGCAGCGGATCTGGTCCACCCGCAACTGTCGCCTGCGCGGAAAAGACAAGGTCATCACCTGCCTCCACTGCCGAAAAGTTGGACGCCGCGACAGCCAGCGACCAGAATCCGTCTGCGGCCACCGTTGCAGATCCGACCGAACTGCCGTTTAACGTGACATCCACCGACTGGCCGATTGACAATCCGGTCGATGACCCGCCGAGAGTAATTCCGGAAGCTTTGGCATCGGCAAGACCAATCGAATTGTTGACCCCGACATCGTTCAACGTCAACAGGGGGCGAAAATCTGTGGAAAGTGAGCTGTTCGCCGCGGCCGAGCTGTTTCCTGCAAGATCGTCAACAGTGGCGGAAATGGTATAGCTCGTTCCGTCAGAGAGCATTCCAAGATCACTTGCTGGAACGGTAACTGCCCACGAACCATTTGATGCAACGCCTGTATAGGTTTGCCCGCCGAATGTGACCGAAACGGGCTGGCCATCTTCAGCCGTGGTCGTGCCTGAGATTGCAAGATCCACGCCCCACTCGGTCACGTCCAACACGGCACCCACAGGCAGACTGTTTATGGTTATCGAAGGTGCTGTGAAGTCAGTGGCAAAGCTTGTCGTGGTTTGATTGTTGTTTCCCGCCGCGTCCGAGATCGACGCATTGATATTGTAAGTCTCGTTGTCTTGCAGGGCAGACAAATCTGTCACGGTCGCCGTATAGGTCCAAGTGCCCCCGGTTACCGTTGCCGTTCCGGTGACGTCCGTAGTGCCGTCAGCGCGCGTGATTTCGACGGTAACAACTGTTCCGTCCGGCGCATCGGAAG
Organism: Ruegeria sp. HKCCA5463; assembly: GCF_013034175.1. NCBI lineage: Bacteria > Pseudomonadati > Pseudomonadota > Alphaproteobacteria > Rhodobacterales > Roseobacteraceae > Ruegeria > Ruegeria sp. HKCCA5463. Next base: position 57,005 of record NZ_WQFL01000004.1, on the reverse strand, counting down.
TTCCTGACACCGTCAGGTCGGTTCCTTGTTCAACGGCGTTCATGACGGCCCCGTCGGATACGGTTGAAATTCCGATCGTCGGTGGCGTGAAATCGGTGGTAAAGCTGTTGTTCGCTTGCAGAGCCGGATTCCCGGCAGCGTCCGAGACATCCGCGTTCACGGTGACCGTCGACGCGTCAAATAGACCTGTCAGATCCGAAGCAGGTACAGTTACGCTCCAATTGCCGCCGGAAACCGTTGCGCTAAAGGACTGCCCGTTCAGACTGACGGTTACGATTTGTCCGTCTTCAGCTGTCGTACTGCCCGAGATGGAAAGATCCGTGGCCCGCTCGGCTGCATTCATGACAGCTCCGTCCGAGAAACTGTCGATGCTGAGCGTCGGCGCGGTCACATCCTTGGAAAATGTCACTGCGGCCTGAGGTGCCGTCACGCCACTGGCGTCGTCGACATCTGCGGTAACAGAGAAGTTGCCTCCATCCGACAAGGACGCCAGATCTCCAGCTGGCACAGTCACGTTCCAGGCCCCGCCGGATACTGTTCCGGAATATGTTTGACCATCGAGGGTTACGGTAACTTGCTGACCATCCCCAACGTTTGACGTTAGCCCTCTGATGGTCAAGTCGGATCCGGCTTCGGTTGCGTTTAGTACGGAACCAACAGGAAGGGGTGTTATCGAAATGGAAGGGCCGGTCAGGTCCACGGGAACCGATACAAGAAGCGGTACTGCCGGATTGCCCGACACGTCCTCGACGGCTACCAGAACAGATGCAGGTATTCCGGTGGAAAGACTGCTCAGATCGGAATTGGGGATCGTTACACTCCAGCTTCCGCCAGAAGCGGTGCCTGTGTGCACTTGTCCGTTGAACGTAACGATGATGGTCTGACCATCCTCTGCCGTGGTGGAACCGGTCAAGGCCAGGTCGCCGGCTACGTCGATCAGTTCTATCGAGCCGCCAGCCACGGGATCCAGATAAACAGTTGGTGCAGTGAAATCAGTATCAAAGCTTCCGCTCGCCTGTGGTGCTGAATTTCCCGCCGCGTCGGCAACATCCGCCGTAACGGCAATCGTCGCGCCATCAGGAAGGGCTGAGAGGTCTGCCGCCGGAACGGTGACGCTCCATTGTCCATTGGATACCGTTCCCGAATAGTTTTGCCCGTTCATTGAGACGGTAACGGTCTGCCCGTCTTCTGCATCGGTTGTTCCGGTGACCGTCAGATCCGTTGCCTGTTCGATCGAATTCAAAACAGCGCCATCGGAAAACCCGGTGATCGACAGGGTTGGAGGAATTGTATCAATATCGAACTTGACGGATTCGCTGGACAGTTCCGTGCCTGAATCGTCCAGATGTCTGACTGTCACCGTAGAGACGCCTTGCGGAAGCGCATTTGCTTCGGCCGCAGTGAGAGAAATGCTCCAACTGCCGTCATCGTTGGGTGTTACGGTTTTGACCAGCGAACCTATCGTGACCTCGACTGTCGATGTTCCTTCGGGTGCGGCGGCATTGGTAATGGCACTGTTCAATGCCGTTGCCTGAAGTTCGGCCAGGTTCAGGCTGGTATAGCTCGGTTCCGGTTGGGGTTGGGGTTTAGGCGCTGGCGCGACAGGTTCCGGGGAATCGCCGCTGCCGCCACCGCCTCCGCCCGCAGCGGCAGCTGCGCCGGCCAGCCCGAGGCCGCCCAATGCAGCCCCGGCGCCGCTGATTCCGCCAGCTGCTGCGCCGGCTTCAGCTGCGCTGAACTGGGCGATTTCAGCAACCGCCTCTTCCGCGATCATGATTGCGCCGCTGTCTAGGACCTGCACGTTTTCCGCCGCCACGATCATGGTCCGACCGTCCGCCATTTTCAGAAGAACATCGCCGTTTTTCAGCAACTTGGCGGAGCGTACACCCGGAATTGTCTCTGCGAACTGGAAGGCGTAGAGCTCTTCGATGGTTGCTTGTGACAAGGCAGGCAAGGCCATCAATGTGGACATGAGGCCGCCAGCTGCGCCGCGACCCGCCCAACGACCAAGCTTACCATTGATCCATTGTTGAACTTGAGATTTGCGATCTCCGTCCGTCGAGTCAGCCGCCGGACGATTGTTGGCCTCAGGTGCTTTGGTCATCTTGCCCTCGCATGTGGTGTCCGCGATCATCGCAACAGGAAAGGATGTGCTGTTTGGCGTTTTGCTCATCTGTCTTTCCCAATTGTTGCCGTAGCGATCGGACCTGAAAAAATTGAGTTAAACTGAAACCGAACTTCTCGTTTTCACCACAATTCTGCTTCGGTTTCGGTCTGCTCATCTGGTCATCTTGCCGTAACTGCCAGGGGTGGCGCGGGAGGTGATGGCTGTGATGCTTCAGTTCGAAAGTGTAGTGGCAACGGGGAGCACGGCGCTCGATTCAGGTATCGGCGATACGGCTTTAAAAACGCTTAACGGGAATACGTATCTCTACACGGTGACCGGCCCGGGTGGCGGCGTCGCGGTCTGGCGGCTGGTCGACGGTGCCCTGCCGCAGCTGGTTGATACCGAGTATTACAGCGGTTCGATCACCTTCCAGGTGGGGCGCAGTGCCACGTCGATAACGCTGGCGGGAACCGAGCAGATTGCGCTCGACATCAACACTGCCACGGGCCTAGTCGGGTATGACGTGAACGCGGACGGAACGATCGGTAACCTGAAGGAAACGGGTGTGCTCAACGGAGGCGGAGATATCTCGGCCATCGTACAGTTTTCACTTGGGTCTTCGGGTGTCCTTGCGATGGCGCATGAGGATACAGGCAATATCGGAACCTACCATGTGAACGCGAACGGGACGCTCAGTCTTGCGGGTTTGATTGCCGGCACAGCGGATGCCATGCAGACGTTGCGGTCGGGTTCGGATACTTTTCTGATCTCAAGTGACGCGGCAACAAACTCTGTCTCGACATATCGCATCGATTCCGGCACCGGCACGTTAACCGAGATCAACAATGATTCGGCGCTCGGAACCCTTGGTGTTTCTACTCCAACGGATGTCGAGACCGTAGAGGCATACGGTAAATCCTGGGTCGTGGTGGCGGGGTCCGGCAGCAACTCTCTCAGTGTTCTTCAATTGAACAGCGATGGAAGTTTGAAGGCGACGGACCATGTGCTTGATACGCTTCACACGCGGTTTGAATCGGTTCAGGATCTGGAGGTCATAGACGTGAACGGTCGGGTCTTTGTGGTTGCAGGTGGCGGCGATGATGGCCTGTCTCTGTTCACTTTGACACCCGAAGGTCAACTTGTTCATATGGACAGTTTCGAGGATACGCTGGCCAGTGGATTGCAGAATGTCGAATCGCTGGCGGTTGCACATGTGGGCGACGAGCTGCAAATTCTCGTGACGTCACAACAGGATGCCGGGGTGAACGTCCTGACGGTCCCGGTCGATGATCTGGGTGTGGTGCGCAAGGGGTTCGGTACCGTGAACGGGAGCGCGTCGGACGATATCCTCAGCGGCGGTATTCTGGACACGACCCTTCTGGGGGGCGCCGGAGACGACATTCTCATCGCGGGGAAGGGTGCGACGACGATGTCGGGTGGTGCAGGGGCCGACATCTTCGTGATGCAGTCCGGTAGTGGTCTGACCACAATAACCGATTTTCAGGCGGGCGTGGATCGTCTGGATATGTTCGACTACCCGCTGTTGCGGTCGCCTCAGCAACTGACCTTTACCAGCACGGCAAACGGGGCTCAGATCGAATATCGTGGCGAGGTCGTGCAGGTCCAATCCGCCTCGGGCGGCGCTTTGACAAGCACGGATATCTTTGGCGCAGGCTTCGCCGGACCGGATCACATCCCGGTAGATTTCGGGGACCTGGGCGGGCAGACACCGGGCAGCTCTGGTGGATTGGTCGGGCAGATCACGGTGGACAGCGAGGCTGCGAATCCGGGGCTGACGGATGCGGAAATCCGGTTCACGCCGGACGGCGGGGGCACGGTATCCGGCACCGCAGATGATCAGGGGCGGTTCGATCTGGAATTGCCCGATGGCACCTTTCCCGGAGTGCTGGACATCACCAAACACTATTCCACGGCGAGCGGAAAGATTGACGCGCTGGACGCCTTGCAAGTGTTGCGCATCTCGGTTGGTCTCGACCCGACATGGGGTCCCGCGACCGCGGAAAACCTGATAGCCGCAGACGTCAACAGGGATGGCACTGTGAACGCCCTGGATGCGCTTGCAATTTTGCAAGTCGCCGTTGGGCAGTCCACGGCCCATGACCCTGAATGGGTATTTCTGGATGAGAACGCGGACCTTTCAGGGATTACCAGAGACAATGTAACCTATCAGACAGGTGTCGACGTCGTGGCGGTGGATGGGGTCATCAACGTGGACATGACCTCCATCCTGTTGGGAAATCTCGAAGCGGCCTGAGCGCCGAAAGATATCTCGGCCAAAGCAGGCTTGTACCTTTTTAAGCAGTAAGGTGTGGATCGGCTTTTGCGGCCAAATTGACACGTCCCAGCCTCAGCGCTCGAATACCGCCCCATGTCGCGGTGCTTTTGGTTTCGACCCAAGCGTTGGCGCGCCTGCGGCTTCACTATCTGTTACATCCCTGTGTTTTCATGCAGAGATGGTCCAATAATTTCAATGAATTCTACCAGAATCGCAACTTGCCTGCGATAATCGCCCGACCTTCGGAACCGATAAGCCGCTCAAATTGCTGATCAGACAACATAGGTCTTGGCGTCGGTGGAGCAAATGTGACATAGCAGGCCGAGACATCAACACATAGATGAAAATTAGTAACAATGGAAATATTGGCGCTTTCCATTCCGGAAGTGAAACTGATCACCCCGAAGCGTTTTGGCGATCATCGCGGTTTTTTTGAGGAAACCTACAATGGCGACAGTTTTGCGGCACAAGGAATTCATACGCAATTCGTTCAGGACAATCATTCCCTTTCGAGCACGGTGAACACGGTACGCGGATTGCATTTTCAGGCTCCGCCAAGGGCGCAGGCCAAGCTGGTGCGCTGCGGTCGTGGGCGGCTGTTTGATGTCGCGGTCGATATCCGCAAAGGCTCGCCCACCTATGGTCGCTGGGTCGGTGAAGAACTGAGTTTCGAAAACGGGCGGATGCTGTTGGTTCCTGCGGGGTTCGCGCATGGGTTCGTGACGTTGGAGCCGGAGACCGAGATCGTCTACAAGTGTTCTGATACCTACGCGCCGGAAACCGAAGGCGCGGTTCGTTGGGACGATCCCGATATCGGCATTGAATGGCCACAGAGCAATTCAGAACACCAGCTGTCCGAGAGAGATCGGATCGCACCACTTCTGCGCGAAATTGAATCTCCTTTCGTATTCGAGGACACACAATGAAAATTCTGGTTACGGGCGGGGCGGGCTTTATCGGCTCTGCCGTTATCCGTCGCGCGATTGCCGATGGGCATTCGGTCGTCAATGTCGATGCCCTGACCTACGCGGCCTGTCTGGACAATGTTGCCTCTGTCGCGGATGCGCCGGGATACGTTTTTGAACATGCGGATATCCGGGATGCCGCCGCCATGTCGGCGATACTGGACAGGCACCAGCCAGACGCGATCATGCATCTGGCCGCTGAAAGCCATGTTGACCGCTCGATCGATGGCCCGGCCGCGTTCATCGACACGAACCTGACCGGGACCTATGTATTGCTGGAAGCAGCACGCGCCTATTGGCTGGGTGCCGGCCGGCCCGAGCATTTCCGGTTTCATCACATATCAACCGACGAGGTCTTTGGGTCCTTGGGAAAAACCGGGTTTTTCACCGAAGACAGCCCATACCAGCCGAACTCACCCTATTCGGCCTCGAAAGCGGGATCGGATCATCTCGTGCGGGCGTGGCGTGAAACATACGGCCTGCCAGTGGTTCTTACCAATTGCTCCAACAACTACGGCCCTTACCAGTTTCCGGAAAAGCTGATCCCCGTTGTCATCCTCAGCGCGCTGGCGGGCAAACCGATCCCGATTTACGGGAAAGGCGACAACATTCGCGACTGGCTGCATGTCGATGACCATGCCGAAGCCCTGTTGCTGGTGCTCGAAAAGGGTGAACTGGGCCGCAGCTACAATATCGGTGGCGAGAATGAGATGACCAATCTTGATCTTGTCAGAATGCTGTGTTCGATCCTGGATCGCCTCAAGCCGGGTGAAACGCCCTATGCGGATTTGATCACGTTCGTCGCTGACCGCCCCGGTCACGATCAGCGTTATGCCATCGATCCGACCCGGATTCGCACCGAACTGAACTGGCGTCCTTCCTACACGCCTGAAACCGGGCTGGAACAGACGGTTCAGTGGTATCTGGACAACAGCGCATGGTTGAACGCCTTGCAGGCCCGCAGTGGCGTGGGTGTGCGGCTGGGTGTTGCCAAATGAAGGCGCTGGTGTTCGGCCACGGGGGGCAGGTGGCGACCGAGTTGCGACGTCGCGGACAGGCGCATGGTGTCCTGGTTGAAGCTCTGGATCGCACCGCAGCGGACCTGTCTGACCCGTCGCAATGTGCAGACGCCATCCGGCATACGGATGCGGACGTGATCATCAATGCGGCCGCCTATACGGCGGTGGACCAGGCCGAAGAGGAAAGCGACCTGGCGCAACGGATCAACGGAGATTCACCCGGTGCAATGGCGCGTGCCGCCGCGGCCCGCGACCTGCCTTTTCTGCATGTTTCCACGGATTACGTTTTTGACGGCTCTGGTACGACCCCCTGGAACATCGATGACCCGACCGGGCCCTTGGGGGCCTATGGTCGAACCAAGCTGGACGGCGAACACCAGATCGCAGGGCCTGGCGGTCACTATGCCATTTTGCGCACAAGCTGGGTGTTTTCGGCCCACGGAAAGAACTTTGCAAAGACCATTCTCCGACTGGCAGAAACCCGTGACAAGCTGACCATCGTCGCAGATCAGATCGGTGGGCCAACACCTGCTGCCGACATCGCCGAAACCTTGCTGAAAATGGCCAAGGCTGGCCTCGAAGCCAAAGGGGGGGTGTTTCACTATTCCGGTGTACCCGACGCCAGCTGGGCGGATTTCGCCCGTGAAATTGTTTCTCAATCCGGCTTGTCGGTCGAAATCGAGGATATTCCAACCGAGGCTTACCCAACGCCGGCGCCCAGACCGCTGAACTCACGTATGGACTGTTCGCGGCTGGAAAATGTGTTCGGAATCCAGAGACCCGACTGGAAAGCCGGACTGGCTGAGATATTGAGCGAGTTGAAGTCAGCGACCAGCTGAACCTTGAAAGGACAGATTATGCAGCGCAAAGGCATTATTCTTGCCGGTGGGTCCGGAACCCGGCTTTACCCGATCACCATGGCGATATCGAAGCAATTGCTGCCGATCTACGACAAGCCGATGATCTTTTACCCGCTGAGTGTTTTGATGCTGTCGCAGATCCGCGAAATCGCGATCATCACCACCCCCCAGGATCAGGATCAGTTTCAGCGCCTGTTGGGAGATGGCAGTCAATACGGTTTGTCCTTGACATGGATCGTACAACCGTCTCCTGACGGTCTGGCGCAGGCTTATACTCTGGCCGAGGATTTTCTGGACGGTGCCCCGTCTGCGTTGATTCTGGGTGACAACATCTTCTTCGGACATGGCCTTACGGACCTGCTGCTCGAGGCGGATCAACTGAAGCGCGGCGGTACGGTTTTTGCGTATCGGGTCGCTGATCCAGAACGCTACGGCGTTGTGGATTTCCAAGGGAACAAAGCCCGCGCGATCGTCGAAAAACCCAAGGTGCCTCCGTCGAACTACGCGGTGACGGGTCTTTATTTTCTGGATGGCGACGCTCCGGCCCGCGCGCATGAGGTCAAACCGTCAGATCGCGGCGAGCTGGAAATCACGTCGCTGCTGGAAATGTATCTGGACGAAGGTTTGCTGGATGTGCAGACCATGGGGCGCGGTTTTGCCTGGCTGGATACCGGCACGCACGGGTCTTTGCTGGATGCGGGAAACTTCGTGCGAACGATCACGGAACGTCAGGGTATGCAGACCGGCAGCCTGGATGAAATCGCATGGGCAAATGGCTGGATCGACGACGAGGCTCTTGAGGCGCGCGCGCGCCTATTCGCCAAGTCCACGTACGGCACCTATCTTAAAGGGCTTCTGAGCTAGGCCGCGAACTGTCTCATGGTTGCGTGTTTAGGCTGGAATTTGCGTGGGCTGTAAGCTGCTTCACGCTTTGTGATCAAGGTCTGAACGGGGCTGGGCGGGCATTCCGGTCATGCCAAAACGCCACGCAAGAAGGCCCATTGTTTGGCGCGTTTTCTCGCTGAAAACAACATAGCCGGAGACATCATTTGCAGTAGTGCCGATGCCAGGGCCCGACCAAAGGCCATCGGGACTTCATGCTTGCGGGCGACGTAAACGCGCGATTGCCCCCTATACCAGCCCTTCAGGCCAGCGATGGCTGGGCTTCCTGGCGAGGATTTGCCTCTGGCATGGCGCATCTGAGAGTTGTGAACATAGTATAGTGGCCTGCAAACGGCTTTGAGCCGCAGGCTCAGATCATCGTCCTCATGAATCAGAAAGATTTCGGGATCAAACCCGCCGACCGCTTCGAACGCTTCGCGGCGGACCAGGAAGGCGACGCCGACGAGGACCGGCAATTCAAAGTCGGAATCGGCTGTTTTCCTGGGCAGTGTTTCATTTCGGGGAATGATTACACTGTATCGCATGAAACGAGGTGCCCCTTCCGGTCCAGAATTGAAGGGTTGAAGGCTGACGCATCCGGATGATTGTCGGCCCCCTCTTTCAACGCGTCCAATGCTCCGGGCAGCAAGTGGGAATCCGGGTTCAGAAATAACAGCAGGTCCGTTGTTGCCTTGGCGGCACCAAGGTTGCGTGCGCGGCCAAACCCGATGTTGTCTTGGCTTTCGATCAGAGTTGCGCCATGCGTCTCGGCCATTTGCCGAACCGCTTCTATTTCGTCCGAGCCATTGTCGACCAAAATTGTTGGCACGCCCTCTGGGATGGAATTCAGCATCTTCGGCAGTACACCACTGCTGTAGTAACAAACGCTTATGATCGTAATCTGTGACAATCCTGCCTGCCGTACCTGTGGAATGGGCATGATCGTTACTTCCTCGCAAACACAGTTAGGGTCAACCCCGGTTCCAGTACGACGGATCCGGGCTGCTGAATAAGGTCTGTGATCTTTTGCATTCAGCGACGCCAATCTGAGAAACGATTGAATTGGTTTTTCACCGGTGAAGCGAAGGCAAGAAACCGATCATCAAGCGCAGCCAAATGGCAAAGCCGCGTTAGGGGATGCAAAGCCTTTTTTGATCGGAGCGGTAAGATTGTCCGTCATCGAATGAAGTATTCCGATTGAGCCGCCGGCGTTTAGGACGGCCTGGCTCATTGATTGCGATCTTACGCGGCGCTCCCGAGGTTGAGCAAGCGTCGCTGTTTCAGTGTTCTTTCCTTGATGGTTCTCCTTTCCTTCAGAATGCCGTCGCTGCGACCGAAGTAGACATCGGCCGGTGTCAGATTGCCGAGACTCTCTTGATAGCGGCGGTGATTGTAGTGGTCGACGAAGGCTCTGATCGCTTCCTCGAGTGCGCCCGGTAGGTAATAGTTCTCCAACAGGATGCGGTTCTTGAGCGTTTGGCGCCACCGCTCGATCTTGCCCTGGGTCTGCGGATGATTTGATGCCCCTCGAACGTGGTCCATTCCTTGATCTTGGAGTCAATCCGCCAGGTCACCAGAGATGTATGATGAGCCGTTGTCGCTGAGCAGCCTCGGTTTTTGTCGGACGGTCGCCGACGAACAGCCTGATGCCTCCAACGCCAGTTCCAGAGTGTCGGTAACATCGTCGGCCTTCATCGTTGTGCAAAGCTTTCATGCCACGATGTAACGGCTGAAGTCGCCCAGGATCGTCGAGAGAAAAAACCAACCCCAGCCAGTCACCTTTTGGTAGGTGAAGTCGGTCTGCCAAAGTTGGTTCGGTCTCGTAGTCTTGTCATGGAACTCGTCGGCAGCCTTGATCACGTTGAACGCCGGCCCAGTAATCAGATCCTGCTCCTTGAGGATACGATAGACCGAAGGCTCTAACACAAAGTACTTTTTCGTGTCTGTAAAGCGGAATGCCAGCTCGCGGGGCGAAAGTTTCGGCTCATCAATAGCGAGGTCAACGACGGCCTTCCGGATCTCGTCAGGGATGCGGTTCCAGACCCGGCCGGCGTGTGGACGGCGATCTTCAAGCCCGGCTTCACCAAACGCCTCATAGCGGGCACACCAGCGGTAGAACGTGGTTTTCGGAATGCTCAGCCTCGACAGCGTCCTCTTCGTTGGCAAGTGGGACTGCTCGACAAGTCGGATGATCTCGAGCTTCTCCGTTGCGAGGTATCTCATATGTCGTCGTCCCCATCAGCGAGCATACTTTTTTTGAGTAGGCGGTTTTCCAGGGTGAGGTCGGCAATGGCCTCCTTCAGGGCCGACGCCTCGGCCCGCAGTTCCTTCACTTCGGGGCTCGTCGCTTGCCTGGCTGTGTCGCCTGCCAGCCGCTTCTTTCCGGCCTCCAGGAACTCTTTCGGCCTGGAATAGTACAGGCTCGCGGCAATCCCCTCGTGACGGCAGAGCGCGGCGATGCTCTCCTCGCCGCGCAAACCCTCCAGTACAATGCGGATCTTCTCCTCCGCAGAATGGTGCTTGCGTGTCTTGCGGCGAATGTCCTTGACGACCTGTTCAGCTGTAGTTTTGTCGGTTCCAGCTTTCCGTCTCATCTTCACTTCTAAACGGTTCAGATGAGCCAGAAACCTTCCGTTATGCAAATCCTACAATCAGGCCTACAGGTGCTGATGTCAGACACTATTTGCTGACTGCGGCGTCGAAACTCAGCCCACCTTTGTCGCCACGTACGGCAAGGCGGTTCAGAAATTCAGCCAAGAAAAGAGACCCCAAAAGGGGTTGGGACAAACCTGGGCAATCCAACAGGCAGGGTTTTGAAGCCATCGGTCGGGCCGACGAGTTCAAACCCTTCGACCCGCCTGCTAAAGCTGAACCCGCAGTGCGGGCGATTGCGCATTACCTGCCGCAATTTCATCCCTTCAAAGAGAATGATGAATGGTGGGGCAAAGGCTTTACCGAATGGTCCAATGTCGGAAAGGCCGTTCCGAATTATCCGGGCCATTACCAACCTCATTGTCCGATTCATCTGGGTTACTACGACTTGCGGTTGCCAGAAATCATGGTCGAACAGGCGCGGATCGCGAAATCTTACGGGATAGGAGGGTTCTCCTATTACTACTACTGGTTCGGCGGAAAGACCCTGATGGAGCACCCGCTCGAACAAATGTTAGGCAATCCGGAAGTCGACATGCCTTTTTGCCTGACATGGGCAAACGAAAACTGGACACGCCGCTGGGACGGGCGGGCGCACGACATTCTTATCGCGCAGAATCATTCGATCGAGGATTCCCTGAACCTTCTCCGCCATATACGCAAATACTTTGATGATCCGCGCTACATTCGGATAGATGGGAAGCCGGTTTTCATCGTTTACCGAGCGAACATCATACCGAATATCGAGGAAACAACCGCGGCTTGGCGAAAAGAGGCAGAAAGCTGGGGCGAGCCGGACCTGTATCTCATAGCTGCCCAGACTTTCGATATCGGCGACCCCGAGAAACTGGGTTTTGACGCTGCTATGGAGTTCCCGCCGCATCAGGTAAAGCGCACCGACATCACGGATGAGATGGGGATCTACAATCCAGAGTTCACAGGAGCCGTTCTGGATTACCAGGCCGTGGTCGAGGCAGAGCTTCAAAAGCCGGAACCCCGGTACAAGCTGTTTCGGTCCTCCACGCTTTCGTGGGACAATACCGCGCGCAATCAGGATGCCCCCCGGATTATGGGGCTGTTCACGATCGATGCCTACAAGCGCTGGACGGAACATTTGTGCCGCCAGGTTCTTGCGCAGGAAAAATACAGTGCCGACGAAAAAATCGTTTTCATAAATGCGTGGAACGAGTGGGCAGAGGGGACGCATCTGGAGCCTGACCGAAGATATGGCTTTGCCTATCTTCAGGCGACCTATGACGCGTTACCCAAGAAGTCTGAAAGTCAGATCAATACGTGATGTTTCCGACCTTGAGGTTTCGCGGACCTGACGGTTGGCGCCTCCGATATCCTGACGTCACATGGTGCCCGAGGTTCCGTATCAATTCTGATCGACCCTATGATGCTGTTCCGTATCGTTCGCGCTGACGGTGCGACCTGCGATTTGGTCAAACATCCATTGTACGGCTTCGTCGCCGTCGGACCGGATATGCCGATACAGGCGAAGTTCGATCGGAGGCACTTCAACCGGCAGCCTCAACATGCGCAGCCCCATTTCACGCGCGCTGCATTCGGTCAGCGTGGCAACCATATCTGTCTTGTGCAGAATATCCCGGATGTTCAGATAACTTTGCATCTGAAGCCCGAGTTTGCGCCGTGCGCCCAGTTTGCGCAGGACGATGTCGACCGGACTCGCCCCCTGAGGCCGTGAGGAAACATGCAGATGTGTCAGCTGAAGATAACGCTCCAGCGTCAATGGGCCCGAACCCAGCGGGTGGTCGGGTCGCATGGCACAGACATAGCGGTCCTTCATGATGGTCCGGCTGATCAGATCCGAACTGTCCGGCATCGGAATGTCCGACGCGATGTCGATCGTGCCCTGCTGCAACGCCTTGCGCGTATCCCGGCGGGGAATGCGCACGAGGCTGAGTTCGACCTGGGGTGCCGTGCGCTGAAACCCGGACAAAAGCCCGGGCAGGATGATGAGGCTGTGAAGATCGACCAAACTGACCCGGAACAGCCGTTTGCTGGTGAACGGGTCGAACCGTTCACCCTGCGCCGATGCGGCTTGCAACTGGTGAAGAGCGGCTGAGATCCTGTCCGAAATGCTCTCTGCCAGGGCCGTGGGCTGCATCCCCGTGCTGGTCTTCACGAAAAGCGGGTCGTTCAGTGTCTTGCGCAACCGGGTCAGGGCGTTGCTGACGGCCGGTTGCGTGATCGACAGGCGTTCGGCAACGCGGGTCAGATTTCGTTCGGTGTAGATGGCGTCAAAAATAACAAAAAGGTTCAGGTCGATCTTGTTGAGCTTGGTCGCCATGTCATTCACCAGATTTATGCCGGCGATCATGCAAGTAAATTTCACAAATGTCATTGGGGGCGGTAAGCTGAATCGTATCCTGGCGGAATACGGAGTTTCATGCATGACCTCATCCGACCTCGAACTCGATACCGAGCGGCTTTCGACATATTTGGGGCGCCATATCGAAGGCTTCGCCGGCCCATTGTCCTATCAAAAGTTTTCGGGCGGGCAGTCGAACCCAACCTATCTGCTGAAGGCCGGTGGTTCGAAATACGTGCTGCGCCGCAAACCGCCAGGTGACCTGTTACCTTCGGCCCATGCGGTGGATCGGGAATATCGTGTTCTGAAGGCACTTCATGGCACTGCGGTTCCGGTCGCCAAACCTTACGTGCTGTGTGAGGACACGGAAGTCATCGGTTCCATGTTCTATGTCATGAGCTTCCAGGAGGGCCGTATCTTCTGGAACCCGGCGCTGCCCGAGTTGGACGTGGCCGACCATCATCCGGTGTTCGACGAAATGATCCGGGTTCTGGCCGCGCTGCATTCGGTTGACACAGGCGCCGTCGGCCTGTCGGACTTCGGCAAGCCGGGAAACTATTTCCAACGCCAATACAGCCGCTGGACCAAACAGTATCGCGCCGCAGAAACAAGTAATCTTCCCGAGATGGAACAGCTTATGGGCTGGCTGTCCCGCAACCTGCCCGATGGTGACGGTTCGGTCAGTCTGATCCACGGTGACTTTCGCATAGACAATTTTATCTTCGCTTCGGATGCCCCGCAGATCACCGCGGTTCTGGATTGGGAACTGTCGACGCTGGGCCACCCGATGGCTGATCTGGGCTATTTCTGTGTGTGTCTCAGATTGCCGCCCACCGGTCTGATCCGGGGGCTGCAAGGGCTGGATCGCGCTGCTTTGAACATCCCTTCCGAAGCTGAGATGATTGAGCGGTATTGTTCGCTGCGTGACCTGCCGGAGATTGAAAACTGGACTTTCTATCTGGCGTTTTCCTTTTTCCGGATGGCTGCGATTGCACAGGGTGTTTACAGCCGTGCGCTGGCGGGAAACGCATCGAACGAGAACGCAATGGCGTTCAAGGGGCTGGTGGCCCCTCTGGCGCAAATGGCGCTCGACGAAATCGCTGCTGCAACTCACTGAAGAGGATCACAATGGATTTTGCTCCATCGCCACGCGCCACGGAAATGCACGACCGGCTGAAAGCCTTCATGCAGGCGCATATCTATCCGCGCATTCGCGACCACAAAGAGGAAATAGAAGCCGGCAATTTCCCCGTTTCGTTCATGGAAGACCTCAAGTCGCTGGCCCGCGCCGAAGGGCTTTGGAACATGTTCCTGCCCTCCTTGCGGGATGATGAGCCCGGAACGCGGCTCAGCAATCTTGATTACGCGCCCCTGGCCGAGCTGATGGGGCAGGTGAGCTGGTCTTCGGAAGTCTTCAACTGCAACGCGCCAGATACCGGGAACATGGAATTGCTGCACATGTTCGCCACGCCCGAGCAGCGCGAAGACTGGTTGGTGCCGCTGTTGAACGGCAAGATCCGCTCGGCCTTTGCCATGACCGAACCCGACGTGGCCAGTTCGGACGCGACCAACATAACGACATCCATCCGGCGCGAGGGTGACGAATACGTCGTCAATGGCCGCAAGTGGTTCATCACCAATGCGTGCCACCCCAATACCAGACTGTTCATCGTCATGGGCAAAACCGACCCGAACGCCGATCGCCATAAACAGCAAAGCATGATCATCGTTCCAAAGAATACGCCCGGTTTGGAGATCGTGCGCAATCCGACGATCCTGAACATGCACGATCCCGAAGGCCATGCTGAACTGGTGTTCAAGGGCGTGCGCGTCCCGGTCGGCAATCTGCTGGGCGAAGAAGGCAGCGGTTTTGCGCTGGCTCAGGCGCGGCTTGGGCCCGGGCGAATTCATCATTGCATGCGCTCGATCGGGGCGGCGGAAATGGCACTGAACCTGATGGTGGAACGTGCTCAGGAACGGAAGACGTTTGGCAAGCAACTCTCGGAACAAGGCGTGATCCGTGAATGGATCGCCAAATCCCGGTTGGAAATTGAACAGGCGCGGCTGTTGACCCTGAAGGCGGCCTGGAAAATAGATCAGGTGGGGGCGAAAAAGGCCTTCCGTGAAATATCCCTGATCAAGGTCGTGGCGCCCCAGGTACATGCAAAGGTTACGGATCGTGCAATGCAGGTTTTTGGCGCAATGGGCATGACACCCGACACGCCATTGGCCGACAGTTACACTTGGGCCCGGGCGTTGCGCTATGCGGATGGACCGGATGAGGTCCATCTTCAGGCTATCGCCAAACAGGAGTTGAAGAATTCCAATTATGGGATGTCGGCGCAGTGGCTGACACCGCCTCTGCGCTAGGTCAGGGCAGGGATGGCATCACCGGACTTTTCCTGAGATCTGCAAGCCGAGTTGCCCAGTTTTCCTGGGATCCGGATACGCGGCCTGCCGCGCTATGTTCCGGCGGCAAGCAAGTCACTCGCCTTTTCTCCGATCATGATCGCGGGGGCGTTTGTGTTGCCGCTGACGATTTCCGGCATGATCGAACAATCCGCGACCCGCAGGTTTCCGATGCCGTGCACCTTTAGCGCGGGGTCAACGACTGCGGTTTCATTCGTACCCATCGCGCAGGTCCCTGTTGGGTGATAGATTGAAACGGAATTCGACCTGACCCAGTCCAGCGTGCCCTCGTAATCGTCGGTCGAAAGTTGGGATGTCGGGCGGAACTCTTCGGAAATTTTCGATGCCAGCGGATTGTGCTGTGCGATTCTGCGGGCGATGTTCACGCCGTCGACGATGGTTCGGCAATCCGTTTCCGTCGACAGATAGTTCGGAATGATCTTTACATGCTGTGATGGGTCCGGGCCGTTCAGATGCAGTTCACCCCTGCTTTCCGGCCGCAGCTGGCACACGGACATGGTAAAGGCGGAAAACGGGTGCACGCCTTCGCCGGGGCTGTCGGCGGACCAAGGCTGTACATGGAATTGAATGTCGGGTGTTTCCACGTCCGGGCGCGTTTTCATGAATCCGGTCGCAAGGCTGGCCGCCATGGTCATCGGACCGGCGCGGAACAAAGCGTATTTGAGCGCGATACGGGCCTGATTGATCAGGCTGCGCACCTCGTCATTCAATGTGGGCTCATTGCATTTGAAAACGAGACGGGCCTGCAAGTGATCCTGTAGTCTTTTGCCGACATTGGGCAAGGCATGGACCGGATCGATGCCGTTTTTCTTCAAGTGGTCCGGATCGCCGATACCCGACAGCATCAGAATCTGAGGAGAGTTGATAGCACCGCCGGACAGGATGATTTCGCGCCGCACCTTCAGGGTTTTCTCATTGCCTGCGCGATCCCGATAGACAAGTCCGGTCGCCTGTTTCCCATCCAGCGTTATGCGTGTCACCAATGCGTTCGTGATGATGTTCAGGTTTTGTCGGTTTCGAATGGGTTTCAGATACGCCACTGCCGAGCTGCACCTGCGCCCATTGCGGGTGGTCAGCTGAAAATACCCTACGCCTTCCTGATCTGCGCCGTTGTAATCCGGATTGAACGGGTATCCGGCGGCTTGCGCTGCCGCGACCCATGCGTCGCAGATCGGTCGCTGAATGCGCATGTTCGACACCGACAGCGGCCCACCGACACCGTGATACGGGTCTTCGCCGCGTTCTTGATCTTCGCTGCGTTTGAACAGAGGCAGCACGTCGTCCCAGCCCCAGCCGACATTCCCCATCTGGCGCCAGCGGTCATAATCCTCTTTTTGGCCGCGCACATAGAGCAGACCGTTCAGAGAGGATGAGCCGCCCAGCACCTTGCCGCGTGGCCAGTCGATCGAACGCCCGTTCAGGCCCGGATCGGGCTCGGTCCTGTAACACCAGTCCACCGAAGGGTTGTGCATGGTTTTGAAATAGCCAACCGGGATGTGGATCCAGGGATTGGTGTCGCGGCCGCCAGCCTCCAACAACGCGACGGTCGTGTTGGGGTCGGCGCTGAGCCGATTGGCGATGACACAGCCCGAAGACCCCGCGCCAACTACCGCATAATCCACTTCCATGACCGCCTCCTTCCAACGTCGTTGAAAAAAACTCTATGCAAGATGCAAGAAATATACTAGCCTTTTTTGATACAAAACGTCTCAATAATTGCGAACAGGGAGGTAAGCAATGGAGATTGGTCGGAAACTGAGTGGTATTTCTCGGCGGGATTTTTTTCGGGTGGCAGGGCGCTATGGCATGAGCTCGACGCTGCTTGCAGCAGGAGGGTTTGGCGGGGCAATGAGCTTGGCCAATCTGGCGCAAGCGGCGGAATCCACGTATGAAAAACGCTTTTCGAAAGAACCGAAGCACACGTTGAAATTTGGTGCGTCGGGCTTCAACACCCGCAACCTGCTAATCGAGCGCGCCGGCGCCATCGAGTTTGCACGCGACCTGGAAGAACGCACAGATGGCGAGATTCGCATCGAGTTCATCGGCGACAACCAGATTTGCGGTCAGCTGAGCTGTGTTGAGAAAACCCAGCAGGGAATCGTCGATATCTACGCGGCCTCGACACAGAATTCGGCCGGCGGTGCGCCTTATCTGAACGTTCTGGACTATGCCTATATGTTCCCCAGCCGGGCGGCGCAGTATCATTTCTTCTACAGCCCCGCCAGCCAGCGCATCCTGCGCGACCCGCTTGAAAAGCGTCACGGTCTGAAATTCCTGTTCACCCATTGTGAACTGCGCGGTCTGCAAATGGGCTCAACCTTTGCCGACAAGCCGACCGTCACCAAGCTGGAAGAGCTGTTCGGGACCAAGAACCGCGTGACGGGCACGCAGCTGGGCCGGATCGCGATGCAACTGCTGAACCTGAACCCTGTTCCGGTGGCATGGGAAGAAACGCTGGATGCGCTCAAGACCGGTCTGATCGATGGTGCGGAAACCTGGGCCTCGGCGGTGGCTTATGCGAACATGGCACCTGTGGTCTCGCAATCGGTGAACCTGAAGTTCTTCTGCGGTACCGAACACACTTCGATGTCTGCCAAAGTATTCGATGGGCTGGGCGGTGAATTGCAGGATGCCGTGATGGAGTCGTCCTACTTCACCCAGGCTCTGATTCAGGGAGCGAACGAGGCGGCACTGCTGAACACTGTCGGATTCTCGGATCCGCAATTGCCGCAAACCATTTTTGCGGAAAACGGTGTGCGCCCTGCCTTCCTGCCGGAGGACCAGATCAAACTGGCCGAAGAAATGTGTGCTCCGAACTACAACCCCGAGCCGTGGGCGCAGTGGCGCGAGCGGCTGAACAAATGGGCCGGTGGCATCGACACATACCAGGAGATCTACGACATCGCGCGCGAGATCCCCGCGGACACGCTGCCGGAAAATGTCGAGCCGCGCCGCTGGTGGAAGGGCGAGGCCTGATTAGACTGCCAGAACCGGCCCGAATGGGCCGGTTCAATCAATACCCACTGGGAGGACGGGCTTCATGTCACTTTGGGCAGACATTGGCGCAATATTCAGCGCTTTTCTCAGCCAGGATTCTTTCGAGATTCAACTTGCTCTGGAATCCGACGCGGCTTGGATCGTCGGTGCGGTCGTTGCCGCGATCGGGGGTTTGCTGGTCATGCTGATCTATCGCAAGGTGCCGTTGATCGAACGTCATCTGGAACGGTCGGTCATGGTGTATTCTTATCTTGCCATCGCGCTGATCATTTTCTGGGGCGTGATCGACCGGTTTGTCTTCAATGATCAGGAACCCTGGTCCACGACCATTCCTCCGCTTCTTTTCATGGTGATGGCCTGGTTTGGAGCGTCCTACAACGTACGCCTGCGCACGCATCTGAGTTTCAGTGAATTCCGCACCGCTATGCCCCGCGGCGGGCAATTAGCCTGCCTGTTTCTTGACGCGGTACTGTGGTTCATCTTTGCGGTGATCGTTATCGTGACCACCTCGCGACTGGTGGCGCTTTCGGCCTCGAACTTTCAGATCGTTCTGGGCACGGACAATATCATGCAGTGGTGGTTCCTGCTGGCTGCACCATTGTCATTCTTCTTGATGGTCGGTCGCGTGTTTCAGAACCTCGCCGATGATTTGCACAACTGGAAAACAGGCGAGCCGCTGATCAAGCAGGCCGTGATCGGGGCAGACTGATGACAGACGGAACACTTGTTACACTGATCTCGCTGGGGGTCACCTTTCTGTTCATGCTGGGCGTGCCGGTGCTGCTGGTCATCGGTTACTGGGTTATTGGATGTTCCTTTGTCCTTGGTCTAACGCTGGACAATATGGGGGCCGAACTGCTGAACGTCTTCAACAAGGGCTTCGCCCTGTTGGCAATGCCGCTGTTCATCCTGACCGGAGATCTGATCAACAAATCCGGTATCGCGCGAAGGCTCAGTGATTTTGCCTATGCCTGTTTGGGCTGGATACGCGGCGGACTTGCAATGGCGTCGCTGGGGGCCTGCGGGTTGTTCGCGGCGATTTCCGGGTCGAACTCCGCCACGACGGCGACCATCGGGTCGATGCTGCATCCCGAGATGGTAAAGGGCGGCTATGACGAACGGTTCAGCGCCGCGACCGCTGCTGCGGGCGGTACTGTCGGTATCATCATTCCCCCTTCGATCATCTTCATCGTCTATGGCTTTCTGATGAACCTGCCGATTTCCGAATTGTTCGTGGCCGGTATTCTGCCCGGTGCGCTGATGGTCATCGGGATGCAACTGGCATGCTGGGTCATCTGCCGCATGAACGGGTGGGGCTATCTGATCCCACTGCAATTGAACCGGGTGCTGAAAACCGCCTTTGGTGCCTGGCTCGGCTTTTTCGCCATCGGTCTTGTGCTCTGGGGCATTTATACCGGCAAGTTCTCTCCGACAGAGGCCGCCGGCGTGACCGTGGGCTTTTGTGTCATCGCGGGGCTGGTCAGCTACCCGATCAACCGCATCATGGGGGCCCGGAACGATATACCGCCAACCGAAAAGAGCTTCGCTGAAATGTTCGTGGTCGAAGGGTTCACGATCCCAGAGATCCCCTCAATCGTCATCAGGTCTGCCCAGATTACGGGTATCCTGGCCCCGTTGATCGCAATTTCGGTGGTGATGCAGCAGATCCTGTCCCTGCTTGGCGCACAGGAAACAATCGGAAACTTTGTGACCTCCATGGGGGGGTACCATGCGGTTCTGTTCACATCGATGGTGATCGTCTTCTTTTCAGGCATGGTGCTGGAAAGCCTTCCGGTCACAATCATCCTGGCCCCGATCCTTGCGCCGATCGCAGCCTCGGTTGGAATTGATCCAATCCATTTCTCGGTCATCTTCCTGGTCGGGGCGTCCATCGGGTTTATCACACCACCATACGGGCTTAACCTGTATGTCGCTTCAGGCGTGACAGGCGTGCCGTATTTCCGGTTGCTGCGCTATACGGTACCTTACTTGGCGGCCCTGCTATCCGTCTGGATATTGGTGTCGCTGGTCCCCGAACTGGCCTTGATCCTTCTGCCAAATAACTAGAATGTTGAAGGATGGCCGAGACTGATACTAAAGACAGAGAAACTCAGATTCCCACCAACCTGCGCCTGTTGCTGATCCTGGAAGAGGTGGCACGGCGCGGCGTTGCGGTCAAACCCTCGGATCTGATCGATGCATTGGGATTGGCCAAACCCACCATCCATCGTTTGCTGCAAACGGCTGAGGCAGAAGGGTTCTTGCAACGCGATCTTGACGGACGGTCCTATGGTCCGGGCAGAAGACTGCGGCTGCTGTCCGTGAATACCATGTCCGCCGAGCATTTGCGGACCGCGCGTCTCGCCATCCTGCGCGGCGTAGCCGACGAAGTGGGCGAAACATGCAATCTGGCCATCCCGGATCGCGAAGGCATGATCTATCTTGACCGAGTGGAAACAAAATGGCCGTTGCGGATTCAATTGCCGATCGGAACCCAGGTGCCGTTCCACTGCACGGCCAGTGGCAAGATGTACCTTTCCACCTTGCGTCCCAAAACTCTGAACGGGTTTCTGTCAGCCGGAAAGCTGAAAGAGCAGACCGCCCGTTCTTTGACAGAGCCGACGGCTCTGCTGAGCGAAATCAAGATCACCGCCGAGCGGGGATTTTCCACCGACGACGAAGAATTCATGGCGGGCATGGTGGCGATTGCCGTACCGGTGCAGGACGCGCAGGGCAGGCTGGTTGCCACGCTTTCAGTTCATGCCCCGACGCAACGGCATGACGTCGGCAGTCTGAAGTCATTTCTCGACACTTTGCGCCGGGGTGCAGAAAAACTGTCGCTGCTGTTGGGCGAGTAAGTGGCGCACCGGGATAATCGGCAATCGAACAACAACAGGGTTGTGTTATCAGGCCCGGACTGTGTTCCAAAGCTTCATGATCGCCGAATGCCCGCTGAGATCCACCGTGACCTGACAACTCGGGCGATTGGTTTCGCTCAGTTTCCCCAGGCGAGATTGAACGGTGGATTACGTCCTCACAAATATAGAAAACCCATGATCAGGCCGACAGTCATTCGTGGCCGTGATTTCTTGGATGCCACAAACCCATTGCGGGGTTTGTTTGTTTTCCAATAGATCGCCGGGGTACGCCAATAGGTGTCGTACCTAAGCGCCCAGCATCTCAAGAACGGCGTCGCGTTCTGACAGGACAAGCAACAAAGCAAGATCGCCCGGCTCAAGTTGTTTAAGAATCCTGGCCGCGGCCTGAGAAGGGGATTGGGCCCTTTGGATCTGATCAGCGTTGTATCCGTGCTTCAAGGCCGTCCCTTCGATCAGGTCCGGGATTTCTCCCAACGCCCGGCCTCTCAGATAGCCTTCCAGTTCGGCTGCAACGATTACGTCAGGTTGGAATTTCAAAGCCGTCGCGGTGACGTCCCGAATGTCCTGATCCGATCTGTCGCCCGCATGGCTGAGCATGATAAAGCGACGTTTTGCCGGAAGTCCTGACAGCGCATCGCACACGGCAGAGATCGAGTGCGGGTTATGTGCGAAATCTACAAAAACACGGGCGTCATGATAGTTGAACTCGTTGCAGCGCCCCGGATTGTCCTTTGCATCGGGTTTGAAACCGGCCAATCCATCCCGCACTGCCTGAAGGGGTAGGTCCAGCGCCAGAGCAAGGCACATGGCGGCCAAGGCGTTCAGGGTGTTGTATTTCGCCGCCCCGCCCATGGTCACGGGCACGTTTGACACGGCAATCACCGTCTTTTCGGAAGTGCCATCGAAAAACACGATATTTTCCTGCTGCACATAGGCGCAGCATTTGTTGGAATCGCGCGCCTCACGGATCAGATCCGCTTGTGCATCCAAGGAAAACCACCAGATATTTGCCGACGTGTTTTTTGCCTCGGCACGGACATACGCATCATCAGCGTTCAGAACCAGCACGCCACCATCGGTAAGTGTGCGATGCACGGCGAACTTCGCCTGTGCCAGTTCCGGCACGGTATTGACGCCGTACTGACCCAAATGGTCATTCGCAACATTTGTGACAGCGGCCGCCGAGGCCGCACGCGTTGGCAGACCACGGCGCAGAATACCCCCGCGGGCCACTTCAAGGCAGGCGATCTCAAGGCGCTTGTCGCGCAGCAGCATCCGGCCGCCACCCGGGCCCGAGTAATCGCCTCGGTCAAGAATGTCGTTGCCGACCCGCACAAACTCGGTCGAGGTCAGCCCTGCAACTTTGCCAGATGCCCGCGCGATCGCCTCAAGCAACCGGGTCGTCGTGGTCTTGCCATTGGTGCCGGTGATGAACGCAACTGGAATGTTGTGAAGGCTGGACCAGTCCACGTCACCAGGGACGGGCAGGGCATCAACCGGCCAGACCTGACTACCTGTACCGTGCCCGATTGAAACCTCATCGTCGTCGCACAGAATATCCACGCCATGCGCCTCGGCCGCAGCGATCAGGTCGATCAGGCGGGGATTGGCTTCTTTGGCCATAACAGCTTTGACATCGGCCACCATTTGATCAAAGTCACCGGGAGTTGCATCCAACAACTCGGCGGCACAGAAGTGCCACGCCGTCTGCACCGCGAAGATCGCCGAATACAGCTGATCCATTGGTGCGGAAATCGCCAGATTTACACCGCCAGTGAATGTGCGATGGGTCAAATCCTCATCCGTCCATCCCAGCGCGCCCAGCACTCGCCGGGCGTTTTTTTCCCACAGGGCCGAGACCGTGGATGGATCAATTCCGGTGAAAAATACATCCATCACCGCGCCGGGTTTGTTCCATAACAGGCCAGGGCCCGTCAGACGCCGGGCATCGTCGACCTGAATATGATCAGCGGTCGCGCTTATTATGGTCAGCGCGGTTTCAAGCTCTTCAATCCGGTCCATTCCGGTGCCCTCGCTCAGTCCGCGTCTTCGCTGTTTTCACGCGCCAGGCGCACACCGCGCTCGTCCCTGATCAAATTCTGATCGTTTTCGAACATGTCCTCGAAGGATGTGTCGACGGCCGTGGTCTTTGGTGCAGCCTCGGCATCTGGGGTTGCACCGTCAGAGCTGAAATAGATGATCTGTTTCCAGCAGCGCGTAGTGTCGTCGCCGAAGATTACCAACAGATCCCCCGGTACCGCTTGTTGCAGCCCAGCATTTACGGCCTCGACCTCATCCGGGATAACCGTAATGGATGCGTCGTCAACGCCATTGTCGATCAGTGCCTGACGCATCATCTGCGGTACTTCATCATGTCCTCGGCCTCTGCGGCGGTCATCGGCCTTGCAGATGAAATGGTCAAAATGCCCGGCCAGCGCGGCAGCTCCGTTGATGATATCTTCATCGCGCCGGTCGCCGGGCATGGCAACGACACACAATCGGCGACCTTTGATCTCCAATTGATCCGCCAACGCGGCCATCGCGTTGAGAGCGGCGGGGTTGTGGCCGTAATCCAGGATGACCTTGAACGGATGTTCGTCATAGACGTTCATACGCCCCGGCGCCTGGAAATAGCTGGTGTCGAAGGTGCGTAACCCATGCCGGATGTTGTCCAGATCGACCCCGAAGCTGTAGGCCATGGCGGCAGCAAACATGGCGTTTTGAACGTTGAAGATCGCTTTGCCTTCCAGTGCAGCGGGGATCAGATGCGACCAGAGGACCGGAATGTGAAGCCCGTTGTCATAGATCGTCAGCATGTCTCCGTTCATGCCTTTTTCCAGAACAATGGCCTTTCCGCCCGCCTTGATATGTTCCTTGACCAAGCTGTGGCCGGGATTGGTCGTGACGTAGAAAATCTGATCCGCCCCGGCGTAGTCAGCCATTTTCAGACAATTGATGTCATCAGCATTCAGAACCGCAGTATCCGTCGCGCTTTCCACCACCACGCGTTTCACCACGGCCAGTTCCTCGACTGTGTTTATGCCGCCAAGGCCAAGATGGTCGGCCGAAACGTTAAGGCATGCCGCCACGTTCGATCGCTGGTATCCCAGACCAGACCGCACAAGCCCGCCGCGCGCGGTTTCCATCACGGCAAAATCAACCATCGGGTCGCGCAAGACGATCTGCGCGGATTTTGGCCCGGTCATGTCACCCTTGACGCTCAGCTTACCATCGACATAGACCCCGTCGGTCGAGGTCATGCCAACGGTTTTGCCGCTGGTCTTCATAATATGGCCCAGCATTCGGGACGTCGTCGTCTTGCCGTTGGTGCCGGTGATCGCCGCGATCGGAATGCGGGTTTCCTCATTGGCTGGAAACAGCATGTCGATCACTTTGCCGGCTACATCGCGCGGTTGTCCTTCGGATGGCGCCACATGCATGCGGAAACCGGGTGCTGCGTTCACTTCGACAATGGCACCGCCGATGTCCTTGTAGGATTTGGTGATGTCATCGATCAGGAAATCGACGCCGCCAACATCCAGCCCAACCGCCATTATGGCTCGTTCCGCCATGTCGCGGTTGTCGGGATGGACCACATCTGTCAGGTCGATCGCAGTGCCGCCGGTCGAAAGGTTTGCCGTCGAACGCAGATAGAAAATTTCACCGTCCGGCAAGACGGTCTCTTCGGTTACGCCTGCGGCATCCATAAGGCGCCTGGCCTGAGTATCGATCTCGAGCATGGTCAGTACTTTTTCATGCCCGATGCCCCGGCGCGGGTCTTCGTTCACGATATCGACCAACTCGGCAATCGTGTGCGTACCATCACCGACCACATGGCCTGGAACCCGTTTTGCCACCGCAACAAGCTTGTTGTTCACCACAAGCATCCGGTGATCGAACCCGGTGACAAAGCTCTCCACCAGAATGGCGCGGCTGCGGGAATGTTCCTTTGCTTCGGCGAAGCCAGCCTCGACCTCTTCATCCGAGTTCAAATTGATCGAAACGCCCCGCCCATGATTGGCGTTCAATGGTTTGACGACCACCGGATGGCCAATGCGCGCCGCAGCACGCACAGCTTCGCGGGCGGAATAGACCATGCGCTGCTGTGGAACCGGCAGGCCAAGATCGTTCAGCAGGTTGTGGGTATCTTCCTTATCGCAGGAAATCTCGACCGAGATATGTTTGGTCTCGGATGTAATCGTCGCCTGAATGCGTTTCTGGTATTTGCCGTGCCCGAATTGCACCAGCGAGCCAGAGTTGAGTCTGATCCAGGGAATGTCGCGTTCTTGCGCCGCCTTGACCAGCGACCCGGTCGACGGGCCGAATTCCTTGCGCTGTGCGCGCAGAACAAAGCTGCGCAGTTCGTCGTCCCAGTTAAAGTCCGGGTCGAAATCGTAATCTACCTGATCTTTCAGGGATTGAGGCAACAGATGCATCAGCAACCGCATTGCCAGCTTCCCTGCGTCCAGCCCAACGTCGCGCTGACGGTATTCATACACCATGTTGTACTGGCCCGGCTCACCTGTGCCGCGTGTCCGGCCAAAGGTCACGTCAGTGCCCGCTACGTTCTGAACTTCGATGGCACAGTGTTCCAGAACGTGACCCAGCCAAGTGCCTTCGTCTTCACGCAGACGGCGGATGAAACCTCCGGGTTCGCGGTAGGAACAGCCATGCTCCGCAAGGCCAGGAAGCGCTTCGATCAGCGCGTCGATAAACTCGGAACCAATTTTTGCCGATGGCCACTCTTCCAGAATACCCAGGTCGATGACGTGGCGAATAACGGGGAAACTTGCCCAGACATTCGGGCCGACAAAGACATTGGTCGAGATTATTTTCATGAGGCTCCCCGTTGGTTAGCTTTTGTTCCCCCCGTTTGCGGCCTCTTCCCCGGAAAAATCCGGCAAGGTGCAGAACGCCAGATGCTCATCCGGCGGAAAAGCCTGGCGAGCCGTCAGGTCATAACGGCACCCTTCACCCAGAACGTCAAGCCGAAGTCCCAGAAGGCTAAGCGCTTCGCCCCGCCGGGCATCCCACATTGATGAATGAGTCAACTGGCTGGCATCCACGACAGTAACCGAGCCGCTGCCGATGACTTCAAAGACATTGTCGGGCCCAATGAAGGCGGCCGTATCTTCGTCAATTCCCAAACCAATCAAAAATGGGTTGAAAGATGAAGCCGTTAGCAGGCGACCCAGACGGTTACGCTGGGTGAAATGTTGATCGATGATGACGGCATTGGTCAGGCCCATACCTGGTGCAAGTGTAATGTTGCCTTCCGCCGGAGCCGAGTTGCTGCTGCCACCGGCAACCATGTGTTCAGACATGATCGAAGCACCCGCCGAAGTTCCGGCAACCGGAACACCGGCTGCATTCCGCTGGCGGATTTTTTGGGCGACCAGAGTTCCCCCAAGAATCGCTGACAGGCGCAACTGGTTTCCACCTGTCATGAAAACTCCGGTCGCTCGATCAAGCATCTCGACATACTCGGGGTTGTCGCAATCCGCCCTGCGCGAGATAGGCAGGAACTCTACTTTGCCCGCACCCAGTTCGGAAAAGATACGGTTATAATCGGGCCCGGTTTCTTCCAGCATCGAGGCTGTCGGGATCACGACGATGTCGGCATCGCTGCCGCCAGAAAGCTCAACGAACTTGCGATGGATCTGCATTTCCTTGACGCGATCTTCGCCGCCCCCGATCGGGATAATGAACCCGCGTGGGGTCTCTGCATCAATGGGTGCAGGGCACATGTCTTAACTACCTTCCGGTGCTGAAGCGGGCAGTCATCGGGGACCGCGCGGACGCTTTGAACTGTTCATGCATGCCACGTCGGGCTATCGGGCTTTAGCGGACATGCTGCTCCCCCCCGGCCATCACATGCCGTACAGCAAGGTTTTCGTCAAGAACCACCAGATCGGCGTCCAATCCCGCCTTCAGACGCCGTTTGCTATACGGTTCTAGCACATCGGCCACGTTCGAGATGAACAGCCCCAGCGCACCGAACAGGGTCATTCCCCGATCTATGAGGTGGCG
Organism: Ruegeria sp. HKCCA5463; assembly: GCF_013034175.1. Classification (NCBI taxonomy): domain Bacteria; kingdom Pseudomonadati; phylum Pseudomonadota; class Alphaproteobacteria; order Rhodobacterales; family Roseobacteraceae; genus Ruegeria; species Ruegeria sp. HKCCA5463. The sequence goes on along the minus strand of NZ_WQFL01000004.1, from coordinate 29,553 downwards.
CAAAGCCTCGGAGGGTCTCCTACCGAAACGCGTCGGATGGCCATCATGGAAACGATACGCGCGTTGCCGCCGCCCTGGCGACATTCACGACAACCCATCTGCATCGAAACGACCGCCGCAGCGTCTACATCGAAACCCGCGGCCTGAACACTGCTTCAACATATAGGAAAAAACAAACACCCGGGACTGGTCGTCCCGGGTGGTGTTTTTGCGGGCTATTCAAGTTTTTTGCCCGACAACTATCCAGCGACACTCAGATGTCGAATTTGACGCCCTGGGCCAGTGGAAGTTCGGCAGAGTAATTCACGGTGTTGGTCTGTCGGCGCATATAGGCTTTCCACGCGTCCGAACCGCTTTCGCGCCCGCCGCCGGTTTCCTTCTCTCCGCCAAAGGCGCCACCGATCTCTGCCCCTGAGGGCCCGATATTGACGTTGGCAATTCCGCAATCGGATCCGGCTGCGGACAGGAACTGCTCGGCCTCGCGCATGTTCAGGGTAAACACGCAGGATGAAAGGCCTTGCGGTACGTCATTCTGAAGCTCTACCGCGTCGTCGAAATCGTCATAGCCCATGACGTATATGATCGGCGCAAAGGTTTCGGTTTTCACGGTCGCGGTCTGACCCGGCATTTCGACAATCGCAGGTTCCATGTATACGCCTGCCGGAACGCCTTCGGTAACGCGGTTGCCGCCGAACACCGAACCGCCTTCCGCTTCGGCCGCTTTCAAAGCCGCGGTCATCGCCGCGCCCGCCGCTTCGTCCACAAGCGGTCCAACCAACGTGCCGTCTGTCAGAGGATTGCCGATGGGCAGACCCGAATAGGCTTTTTTCAGACGGCTCACCAGTTCTTCGCGGATCGAGTTGTGCACGATCAGGCGACGCAGCGTGGTGCAGCGTTGACCGGCGGTACCAACTGCCGAAAAGACAATCGCGCGCACAGCCATCTCCAAATCAGCCGAAGGGCCGACGATCATTGCGTTGTTGCCACCCAGTTCCAGAATGCACTTGCCAAAGCGCTGTGCGACGATGGGGGCGACAGCACGGCCCATGCGGGTCGATCCCGTGGCCGAGATCACCGGAACATCTTCACTGGCCACCAGTCTTTCTCCCAGATCGGCGCCACCGATAAGCGTTTGCAGAAGACCGTCCGGCGCATCGCCAAACCGGGCCAGGGCGCGTTCGAAAACCTTTTGACAGGCCAGCGCCGTCAGCGGGGTTTTTTCGGACGGTTTCCAGATCACCGGATCACCGCATACGAGGGCCAGAGCAGCATTCCACGACCAAACCGCGACAGGGAAATTGAACGCGGAAATCACACCAACCGGGCCAGCAGGATGCCAGGTTTCCATCATCCGGTGGCCTGGACGTTCGGACGCGATGGTCAGACCATAAAGCTGACGCGACAGGCCGACGGCAAAGTCACAGATGTCGATCATCTCCTGCACTTCGCCCAGACCTTCCGAGGTGATCTTGCCTGCTTCCCAACTGACCAGAGCACCCAGATCATCCTTGGCCGCGCGCAGCTCTTCACCCAACAGGCGGATCAGTTCACCCCGGCGCGGGGCGGGGACCACGCGCCATTCCCTGAACGCGGCCTTTGCACGGGAAAAGATGGCGTCCATGTCCGAGATCGGCGTCTCGTGCACTTCGGCCAGCAGGCTTCCGTCAATCGGCGACGTGACCTTGAGCGTGCCGCCTTTGAGTTGGGCCTCGGTCAGATCCAGGTTTGCAAGCGTGGTTTGGGCTGTCATTACGATGTCTTTCATATCTCAGGCCGCCTTGTTCTGTTCGGTGACGTCGCCAGCGCGATACAGCTGGCCAAACTCAGTGTTGAGGAAATCGTCCAGCTTGACCTGTTCCTGCCGGACAAAGCCTTTCGAGGGCAGCGCTCCGATCCGCATCAGATCGACCACCCCCAGCACGCCTGCGGCGGTCGTGACCTGAATGGCGCTCCAGACCTGTCCATTGATGGTGCGGGCAAAGGATTTGTTGATCAGGGACTTTTCGCGCAGCACGCCACCAATGACGCCTTTTGCGGTGCAATATACCAGTACCACGTCCTGATCGGTGCGGGGCAGGGCGGCCTCGAATATCTCTTTCAGCAGGTCGCGGCGGCGTTCCAGTCCCAGATCGTTCAAAAGCAGCTTCAGGATATCGCAATGACCCGGATAGCGGATCGAACGATAGGACACATCCCGCGCCTTGCCCTCCAGCGTTTCCGGCAACGTGCCCAGACCGCCAGAGGTATTGAAGCATTCGTATTCCACGCCGTCATGGCCCAGAATCTCGTAGTTCTCCAACGGCGCGGTCTTGACCAGCTTGCCGTTCACGATGGCATCGCATGGGTTGCAATATTCGTTGATCAACCCGTCGGTGGACCAGGTCAGGTTGTATTTCAGCGCGTTGGTCGGATAAAGCGGCAATGCCCCCACCCGCATGTGCAGGCTGTCAATCTCGTCAAACTCCGCCGCCAGCGACGCTCCGGCGATGCCGACAAAACCTGGCGCCAGACCGCATTGCGGCATAAACGCAGTTGCGCTGTCCCCGGCCAGTTCACGTACCGCATTCGTGGCCGCAACATCTTCGGTCAGGTCGAAATAATGCGCGCCCGCCGCTTTGGACGCTTTGGCGATCGAAGGGGTCAAGAAGAACGGCGCTGCCGAGATGACTGCGTCGAAACCCGTCAGTTCCCGGGCCAGCCCGTCCGCGTCATTGGCATCGATCTGTCTGGTTCCAATGCCCATCTTCGAGATATCACCAAGCGCTTTCAGATCATGATCAGCGACCGTCACAGAGTAATTCGGCGACCCTTTCAACAGGGTTGCAATCATCTGTCCGATCTTTCCAGCGCCGACAACGCACACATTCCAGGACATAAAGATCTCCGCTGTTTCCCATCCTGTCCCAAGCGTGACGCGCGGCCACGACAATTCATAGGTGCCAATTTGACGAATTGATGTAGATGGTTGTCATATTGCCGGAAAAAGAGATATTTTATCGGAATCGCAATTGCCGGCCATGCGTCGCGACAGGTCCTGCCACGTACCAACGTGGCCTTTGTCCCGATAATGCCGTGACCTTTTGTCTTGTGGCGCCCGACACCTGTGAAGCTCCTCGTTCTTGTGCGATTCCAAGCACTTGTGTTCTGACTTCCGGGCGCAACGGTCCGGTGATCTTGCAAGGCGACTGATCCGCTTCCATCCGGGCCTCGGTGCGCTTCCAAGTATGCCTCACACGCGGATTTTTGAGCGATGTTTCTCGTTTGCGACATGGCTTGGTCAAATCGAACAACTTCTTGGCATTGCTCGGCTGCATGGTACGCGCAGCGGTCGCCGGAGAAGGCTGTGAAGCTCGGCCGTGGCCGCCTTGTCGCATGTTGAACAAGGGCAGGTGTTGCATTGATCGCGTTATGTCCCAAGCCTGAAAACTCAGCCTGTTCCGGAAAGGGCGTTGTGACCTCTTGCCTGCACGCCGCTTCGCAACAAACACACCAAACACCCGGGGAGGGTCACAACGGATGACTGCAAGGCAGCTCGATCATATTCGTGTCCTCGATTTTGGCCAGTACCTGGCTGGTCCACTGGTTGGCATGATGCTTGCTGATTTGGGGGCAGAGGTGATCCGCATCGACCCGCCCGGTGGCCCGCGATTGAAAGAACCGGCCACAGACATGCTGTCACGCGGCAAAACCGCCGTGACGATCGACCTCAAATCCGAAGGGGGTTTGCAGGTCGCGCGCGAATTTGTGGCGCGGGCTGACGTGGTGATCGAGAACTTCCGGCCCGGCGTGTTGGAGAGGCTGGGCCTGGGTCCGAAAGCTCTGCGCGACATAAATCCGCGCATCGTGTCATTGTCATTGCCGGGGTTTGCCTCAAATGATACCGCGCTGGCCGATCTTCCGGCGTGGGAAGCCGTGATCGCGGCCCGTACCGGGCAATTCACGGATATGGGGCTGAACCGGCGCCTGATGGGCATCAACCCATCCTTTTCACCTTTGACGCTGGCATCCGCCTATGGCGCTTCATTCGGCGCGATGGCCGTGCAGTTCGCTTTGGCTGCACGTGACCGAAACGGAGGCGATCACATCGAGGTGCCTCTGGCTTCGGCTTTGCTGGAAGGGTTGGTGTATAACTGTGAGCAGATTGAAGACTATCCCGAACGCTACAAGTCCCCTCGCGAAGTGGAACTTGACAGGCGCACAGCCGAAGGCTTGCCAACGGATCTGAGCTTTGCGGAACTGGAAGAGTTCCTGGACCCTTTCTATCGAACTTATACCTGCGCCGACGGGCGTGGGTTCTATGTGGTGGCGGGCAGTGTGAAAACACATCCCCGGCGAGTGTTGGAGACGCTTGGCCTCAAACACCTTGCCGATCAATTGCCGGACTTCGATGCCTATCTCGATACCGCAGACTGGCCGGATGAATGGTCGCTGCGCAACTACCCCGTCGGAGCAAGGGATCGCGCGCGTGTGTCCAACGCGATGAAAAAGGCGTTTCTGACAAGGCCCTCTCATGAGTGGGAAGCCCTTTTCGGGTCTGCCAAGGCGCCCGGAACGGCGCAACGGTTCAGCAAGGAATGGCTGGCCGATCCGCACGCTTTGGCCTCGGGTCTGGTGTTGGAGGTAGAGGACCCGCGTCATGGGAAGATGCAGCAGATGGGAAATGTTGCGTGGCTTGCGGATGATGGCGCTGCGCTGGTCAAAATACCGGGCCCCGATCCCGATGACGCACCCGTTTCAACGATACTTGCTGAACCACCGCGCAGCGGGCCACCAGCCGCAAGCGGCCAGGGCTGGCTGGAGGGGTTGAAGGTGCTGGACCTGACCAACGTGATCGCCGGTCCGACGATCGGGTCCACGCTGGCGCGATTTGGCGCTCAGGTGACTTCCGTTCAGCCGGCCGAGCCATCAGTCGATCCGTGGAACACCGTGGTTTTCGGCTTGCACGCACACCGTGGAAAACAAAGCGTTTTGCTGAACCTGAGCTCGGATGACGGGAAGCAGGCGTTGCGACGGCTCATCGACTCCTCGGATGTCATCACCATGAACGGCACGGATGAGCAGCGCGATTCCCTGGGGTTGAGCGAGGAAGAGTTGGCGGCGATCAACCCCCGCCTCATACTGGTGCAACTCGATGCCTTTGGTGGGCCTGCGAGCGGACCCAAATCGGACCATCTGGGGTATGACGACCTGGCGCAGGCGGCGACAGGGGTCATGGTGCGTTTTGGCGGTGGCATGGCCACGCCCGAAGAACATGCGCATTTCGGTACCATTGACGTTCTGACCGGCTATTGCGCATGTGTTGCGCTTGGTGCGGCCCTGCTGAGATTGCAGAAAACCGGCAAAGGCGGGATTGCGCGGGCGGCGTTGGCGGCGGCCGGCAACCTCATTCAGGCGCAGTTGATGTATGATTTCGAAGGCCGCGCGCCCTTTGACGAACCAGCCGGGCGCGCAGCTATGGGGTGGGGACCATTCTACCATTGTTACCGCGCGGCGGACGGGTGGATGTTCTTTGCCGCACCCACCGAACAACGCGAAGCCCTGCGCCGTGTCTCGGACCTCGCCAGCGTGGCCGATACACCGGAGAAGGAATTGCCGGATGCGCTTGCGGATCATTTTGCAAGGCAACCTGTTGATTATTGGCAAAAGGCGTTTTCCGGTTCCGCCAGCACTGTCATGCCTCTGGGATCGCTGCATGACACGCGCGACGCCGTGTTGCAGCCGGAAAGTGCCGGGAATATCGACCTGACGCGGGGAACGTTCAGCGTCATTCGGCATGACATGCATCCTATGGGCCGGTGGTGCGATCTGGTTGCACCAAACGCTGTGCGACCCGAACGCGCCCGGATCGTCATTCCCGGACCGATGCCGAAATACGGCGCGGATACACGCAGCATTCTGCGAAGCGTCGGTTATGCAGATGAGGATATCGACGCGATGATCTCTGCTGGATCGGCCGCCGAAAGCTGGTCGGAAAAGTACTTGCCCGAGTAGTCGACCAGCCACAGATGGCTCGGAAATCAAGAAGATATGCCATCCGCCGCCGCAGGCACGGGGTCCCCGGCCCGGCGAAGGGTGGTATCCGTCGTGATAAGCTTTGGGCTGGCACCCGCGCGACTTGCACAGAATATTCTACCGCTTTGCCACAGTTTTTTTTGCATGTCTTGCGGCAAGAACCGTCCTAGGGTCGGCAAAGCACAGCTTTGCACACACAACGAAACAAGAACCACTGACCATGAGCCAAATATCAGAGAGCCTGCTGAACCAAATCCGCAGCCGCTTTGCCCAGATCGATCATTGCCCCGAACAGGGTGAGCGGATCTTTTTCGAGAATGCCGGAGGCGCACTGACATTGAATTCAGTGTTGGAAAGTTCGGTTCGTTACGCCGCCATCCCGGACAACCAGGGGCGCGACAATCCGGGATCCCATGCGCTGGTCGCCACGATCAACGCGGCCAAGGCGGATATGCGGGATTTCATGAACGCACCCGGCGGGCAGTTCTTTGTGGGTGAAAGCGGTACAGAGCTGTTGTTCCGGCTGATCATGAACGCATGTCTGGGAACGGGTCCGGGCGTTGTGCTGGGATCAACATTGGAACACCCGGCGACGCGTTCGGCCTGTGATCGTTGGGCCCGCATTTCCGGGCAAACCCACGTTTTGGTGCCCCATGATGACGCCACCGGTACCGTCTCGGCCGAAGCCTATGCCGTGGCCGTGACACCGGATACCAAAGTGGCGACGATCCTGCATACCTCGCCGGTGACGGGAATGGGCGTTGACGTCGCTGCCGTTTCTCAGGCCATCCGCGCCGTGGCTCCGGATTGTTTCATCATCGTCGATGGCATTCAGCACGCAGCGCATGGCCGGATCGATCTGACCGCCTATGACGTCGATGGTTATGTGATTTCGCCCTACAAGGTGTTTTCGCGTCATGGCTACGGCGTGGCGTGGATTTCTGATCGCTTGACCGCGCTGGAGCACAACGCCTTGCTGGATGGCCCCGCGGACAACTGGGAAATGGGCACGCGCGACACCGGAGCTTATGCCACGATGTCCGACGTCGTATCCTATTTCGAATGGCTGGGCAGTCAGGTCAGCGATGCCGAAGACCGGCGCGGCAAGTTTCTGGCGGCGGGTGACGCGATCCATGCGCAGGAAAAGGCGCTGACCGACGCGATGATCCATGGCACCGGCAACCTGAGCGGTCTGGCCGAGATGGAAAAAGTCACCATTCTGGGCGGGGCCGACAACCCGGTGCGAGAAGGTCTGGTATCGCTGCGTGTCGAAGGCGTGGCCTCGTCCGAGGTCGTCAAACGGCTGAACGAACACGGTATCCGCACGCATCTGCGCAAGGCGGATCACTATTCCGGCAATATCCTGACACCGCTTGGCTATGATGCCTGTGTGCGGGTCTCGATGTGTCACTACAACTCGATCGGCGAAGTCGCCAAATTCCTTGCCGTCATGAAAGAAATCGCCGCCTGAGCCGCGCCATATCCAAGGACATTCCCTCATGAAAACCCATGCACAAGCTGTTGTCATCGGCGGCGGCCTTGCCGGTACGTCGATTCTGTATCACCTTGCCAAGCTTGGCTGGACGGATTCCATCCTGCTGGAACGCGACGAGCTGACCAGCGGATCGACCTGGCACGCGGCGGCCAACATCCACGGTCTGCATGACAACAACAACATCACCCGCATCCAGCACTATACGATGAACCTGTACAAAGAGCTGGAGAAGGAAACCGGCCAAAGCTGCGGGGTGTTCCAGCCCGGATCGCTCTATCTGGCCCAGACCGAAGAGCGCGAGCAACAGTTGCGCCTGCAAGAGGCGAAGGCCCGGTTCTATGGGCTGAATTTTCACGAGGTCAGCCGGGAAGAGGCCAAAGAGCTGCACCCGCTGGCGCAGTTCGATGACATCCGCTGCATCATGTACGAACCTGATGGCGGCAATGTGGACCCGTCCGGCGTACCGCATGCCTATGCCGCCGGGGCCCGCGCGATGGGGGCCACCATCGAACGGTTCCGCCCGGTGATCGCCACGGAACAGCAACCCGATGGCAGTTGGATCGTACGTACGCCCAAGGGTGACATTCATGCCCAATGGGTGGTCAACGCGGCGGGCCTCTGGGGGCGCGAGGTGGCGGCGCTGGCAGGCTTGACCCTGCCGCTGCAACCGACCGAACATCAGTATTTCGTGACCGAAAGCATCGACGAAGTGGCCAGTCTGGGCCGTCGTCTGCCGTCAATCGCCGACCGGGACGGCGAGTATTACTTCCGACAAGAGGGCAACGGCCTGCTGATCGGGGCCTATGAGAAAGACATGAAGTTCTGGGCCGAAGACGGCACGCCGCTCGACTTTGCGCATGATCTGTTCCCCGACGATCTGGACCGGATCATGGAAAACGTGATCCGCGCCACCGAACGCGTGCCCGTTGCCGCCACAGCCGGGGTGAAACGGGTGATAAACGGCCCGATGATCTGGTCGCCGGATGCCAACATGCTGTGGGGGCCGGTGCCCGAGCTGAAGAACTATTTCCTCTGCGGCGGTCTGATCCCCGGCTTCTCGCAATCCGGTGGGCTGGGGCTGTTGGCGGCGCAATGGATGATCGAGGGTGAGCCGCAATATGACATGTTCGCCTGGGATCTCGCCCGCTTTGGCGACTGGGCCGACAAGAAGTTCACCAAGGCGCGGGTCGAAGACGCCTATACCCATCGCTTCAAAATCCACTTCCCGAATGAAGAACGCAGTGCAGGCCGCCCGGCTCGTGTGCGCCCCGCCTACGAGATGCAGAAACAGATGGGCTGTGTCTTTGGTCTCAACTGTGGTTGGGAACACCCTTTGTGGTTTGCAGATGAACCCGGCACCGAAGAGACCGCTGGCTTTACCCGTCAGAACTGGTTTGATCCGGTGGGGCGCGAGGTGCAGATGCTGCGCGACAGCGTGGGCGTGATCGATATCTCGAACTTCGCCAATTACGTGATCAAGGGGCCTGGTGCCTATGACTGGCTGGACCGACTGGTGGCCAATCGCGTGCCGACCGAAATTGGGCGCAGCTGCCTGACGCCGCTGATCTCGGTCCGCGGTGGTGTGGCGGGGGATTTTACCGTCACCAAGCTGGCGGAAGACGAATACATGATGATTGGCTCCGGCATGGCTGAACGCTATCATCAGCGCTTCTTTCAAATGGTGGAAATGCCTCAGGGCACAACTCTTGACGTCGCAACGGACCGCATTGCCGGGTTCAACATCGCCGGCCCAAAATCACGCGAGGCATTGGCGCGCCTGACCAATGCAGACCTTTCCAACGAAGCGTTCCGCTTCATGCGGTCGCGAAAGATCACCGTTGCAGGTGTTGATTGCGTGGCCATCCGGGTCAGCTTTACCGGCGATCTGGGTTGGGAACTGCACTGCGCCGAAACCGATCAGGTCGCGCTTTACTCTGCATTGCTCGAAGCCGCCGAAGACTGCGGTGGCGGCCCCGTGGGTGGACGGGCGCTTGGGTCGCTGCGCATCGAAAAGGGTTATGGATCCTGGGGGCGGGAATATTCCCAGGAATACTGGCCGCAAGAGGTCGGGCTGACGGGCCTGATCAAGCTGGACAAGGATTTCCTGCACAAAGACGCCTATCTGTCCATCAAGGACAAAGCTCCGCGCGAGGTCCTGTCCATCTTTGAACTGGACGTGACCGAGGATGCCGACGCCACCGGCAGTGAGCCGATCTTTACACCTGATGGTGTGCCTGTCGGCCGTGTCACATCGGGGGCGTACGGGTATTCAGTCGGGAAATCTCTGGCTTTGGGTTTCCGCAACCCCGAGGTGGCGCAGCCGGGGGATGAAGTGGTGATCCAAGTGATTGGCAAAACGCATAAGGCTCGGGTGCTGGCAGAGGCGCCGTTCGATCCTTTGGGCGGCAGGCTGCGCGGCTGAAACAACCGGCCCGCCCGATCAAGCTCATCCCGTGGCCACAGATCTCATCCGCGATCTGTGGCTATGGGATGTGCAATTTGCTTTCGAATCGTTCGACAGGGTCCGCCTCGGTTTCGGGGTGCCACTGTTTCGCGGCCGGTTCGCAAACCTTCAGACAATCAACCGCGCGCGCTGCGATCTGATCCGCGATTTCGGCTATGTCGACGGGGTTCAAATAGAAGGCAGGCACGGGGGGCAGGATGATGGCTCCCATTTCTGCGGCCGCCGTCATATTGCGCAAATGCGCCAGTGTCAGCGGCGCTTCTCGTGTCAGCAGTACCAGTGGGCGTCGTTCCTTGAGCTGCACGCCCGCCGCGCGTGTCAGCAGGTTGTCGTCCAGGCCATGCGCGATCGCACCCAATGAACGCATGGAACAGGGCGCGACGATCATCCCGGATACCGGCACCGAACCGGACGCAATACTGGCCCCGATATCGGCGGGCGCGTGATGACGGGTTGCCGACTGCCGCAATTCCTTCAGGGCATCCGGGCCGCATTCCTGCGCAAGCGTCAGACGGGCGGCTGGACTGACGACCAGGTCGATTTCGATATCCACCGATTTCAGATGCCGTGCCACCGCAAGGCTCAAAACCGCACCGGAAGCGCCTGACACGCCTAAGACTACTCGGGTTTTCGTCATGTTCTCAGCTCTGGCATCAATCTGTCTATCAGATCTTCCGCAAATGCGTGATCAACCTTTTCGGTGCGCATGACCGTCCCCCATTCCCGCCCTGTTTCACTGCCTGTTTTTGTCGTGGCGTCGATGCCAAACTTTCCGGCCAGACCAGGTTCGGGTGAGGCGAAATCCAGATAATCCATGGGTGTCCTGTCCAGGATCATCACATCACGGCCCGGGTCCATTCGCGTGGCAAGTGCCCAGGCGATATCGTCCCAGTTTCGGGGGTCGATATCGGCATCTACCGCAACGATCATCTTCGTATAGCTGAATTGCGGCAGCATCCCCCAAAGCGCCATCATCACACGCCGGGCCTGGCCCGGATATCGCTTGTCGATGGCGACGATGGCGATGCGATAGGAACAGGCGGCAGGCGGCAGCCAAAGGTCGTGTATTTCGGGGATCTGAGCGCGAATGGTCGGCAAGGCCAGGCGATTGAACACTTCGCCAATGATGGCAGGTTCGTCAGGCGGGCGTCCAGTATAGGTTGACAGATACAGCGGCGCCTCGCAATGGGTCACGGCCGTGACATGCATCACCGGAAACGGCTCGGCGGGATTGTAGTACCCGGTGTGATCCCCAAACGGCCCTTCGGGTGCTGTCTCGTTTGGCGACACCCAGCCTTCCAGAACGATCTCGGCATCTGCCGGTACAAGCAGAGGGACGGATTTGGCCGGAACCAACCGCGGCCGGTTCTGGTTCAGGGCCCCGGCAAATGTCAGCTCAGACACCATTTCGGGCAGGGGCAGAGCCGCCGACAACAAGGTCGCGGGGTTTGCGCCCAGAACAATTGCGACCGGCATCGTTTCGCCATGCTGCGCCCAACTGCGATGATGAGCGGCCCCGCCGCGATGTGGCAACCAGCGCATGATCAGACGGTTCCGGTCCAGCACCTGAACGCGATAGACGCCGGCATTGTAGGTCTGTGCCGCGTCGGGTTCGCTGCCACGCGGCCGGGTGATGACCACAGGCCAGGTGATCAGGGGGCCCGCGTCCCGGGGCCAATGTGTCTGGATCGGCAGCGCTGAAAGATCAACATCGGTTTCGCAGTGGCAAACCTGCTGAACAGCGGCGGCTTTGACCTGCTTCGGCCGTGTGGACAATGCGGCCTTGAGCATCGGCCACCGGGACAGCGCATCCCGCAACCCGCCCGGCGGCGTCGGTGCCCGAAGCGCGGCCAGAAACGCGCCCAGATCATCCAGCCCATCGGAAGAAACGCCCAGCCCGGCGGCGACGCGTTCCGAAGTGCCGAACAGGTTCACCACAACCGGTATGTCGCACTGCCCCGAAGGCACGCCCGTCGGCGTGTCGAATTGCAACACGGGCCCATTGGCCTCTAGCACGGCGCGGTGGACAGTGGTCATTTGATGGCGCACGGAAACCGGTTCGGCGATGCGCCTGAACTGCCCTGTTTCTTCACACCATTTCAGAAAATGTCGAAGGCTGGGATATGGCGGCAGAGTGCGAATGGGTTTGCTCCGGCGGTGGTGCCCACCCTCTAGCAGCGAAAGAGACCGGTCGAATTGACAACCGTCAAGTCCCGGGCGCCGGGGCGGCTTTAGGAAGGCCGCACCGGTTCACTTTGTTGAGACAGCAGGAGGTCTGTTTGTCCGATCCCCGAAACCCGATACCGCGATGCCCTGCCGCTTTGGCCGCGGCCCTGCGGTTTGTTCCGCTTGCACCTTTGTCGCTGTCACTGACGGCGTTTTCCCGCAAAATAACCAAGAAACACCCCGACTTGCTCAACCGGCTCGGTGAATACAGCCGGGCAGCCTTTGTGCTTGATCCCACGGATCTGCCCGTTGTCCTTCTGCTTGAACCGAATGACGGCGCACCGAGAATAAGACTGAGCCGAGGGCGCGTGGAAGGGGCCGCGCGAATTTCCGGCCCACTGGCCGCGCTGTTGGGGCTGGTGCATGGTGCGTTTGACGGTGACGCCCTGTTCTTTTCACGCGATCTGGTGATCGAGGGCGACACAGCCGCGGCACTGGCGCTGCGCAACGCAATTGACGACGCAGAGCTGGACCTCGCGCACGAGGCCGCAGCCCTTTCCGGCCCGCTTGCACGCCCGCTGAAGCAGATCATCGCCTTTGCAGAGCGTCGGACCGGTCTGTGCCTGACCCGACCCGAGGACGCGATCCTATGGTAATGGAAATCGTTTGCCCGGCGGGAACGCCCGCGGCCCTGCGTGCAGCCGTCAAGGCCGGGGCTCACACGGTCTATTGTGGCTTCAATGACGAAACCAATGCGCGGAACTTTCCGGGGCTCAACTTTGACCGCGCTGAAATGCGGGCCGGAATTTCCTTTGCCCATGGTTACGGATCGAAGGTGTTGATTGCAATCAATACCTTCCCGCAGGCGGGCAACGAAGGGATCTGGAAACAAGCCGTGGCGGATGCCGAAATCTGCGGTGCAGATGCTGTCATTCTCGCCGATCTGGGCTTGCTGGACTACGCGGCGCGACATCATCCCAAGCTGCGCAGACATCTGTCCGTGCAGGCCGCGGCGGCCAATGCTGACGTGATCAATTTCTATGCTGAAACTTTCGGTGTGAAGCGGGTGGTCTTGCCGCGCGTTTTGTCCGTGCCGGAAATTGCCGCGATCAACTCTGAAACCGACGTCGAAACCGAAGTCTTCGTGTTCGGCGGTCTTTGCGTCATGGCCGAGGGGCGATGCTCGCTGTCCTCTTATGCCACCGGGTTGTCTCCAAACATGAACGGTGTCTGTTCTCCTGCCAGCCATGTGCAGTATCAAGAAGAACAGGGCGCGTTGAACGCGCGCCTTGGCGGGTACCTGATCCACCGGGTCGAACGGGATGAGCCCGCACCGTATCCGACTTTGTGCAAAGGGTGTTTTTCCGCAGGTGAAAAAACCGGGCACCTGTTCGAGGATCCCGTCAGTCTGAACGCAGAACGGCTGATCCCGCAATTGCAAAAGGCAGGTGTGACAGCCTTGAAGATCGAAGGGCGCCAGCGGTCAAAATCCTATGTCGCACAAGTCGTTCGGAATTTTCGCGCCGCGGTCGATGCGCTGGAGTCAGGCCAGCCGATGCCCGAAGGTATGCTTGCGCGATTGTCGGAAGGGCAGGCCATGACGACCGGCGCTTACAAAAAGACGTGGAGGTGATCCGATGGAACTGACAGTAGGTCCGAACCAGTTCTTCTGGCCCGCCGAAACCTGGGCTGCATTTTACGATGATCTGGCCCGATCGCCCGTCGACCGCGTCGTGCTTGGGGAACTGGTCTGTTCCAAGCGCTTGCCGTTTTACCAGGATCGTATCCCCGCGGCGATTTCCCGGCTGGTGGAGGCGGGCAAAGACGTTGCGCTGACAAGCCTGGCCCTTGTGACCCTGAAACGCGAGCGCAAACTCACCGCTGAGCTTGCAGAAATGGGCGTCATGGTCGAGATCAACGATCTGACCGCGCTGGCACATTTGCCCGGAACCTGCACGTTTGCCGTTGGCCCGTTGGTAAATGTCTACAACGAAGGCACTTTGAGATGGTTGGCTGCTCGGGGTGCGCGCCGGGTTTGTCTTCCGCCGGAATTGCCCATCGCTTCGGTCAAAACGCTGGCGCAAGCTGCCTCGGACTTGGGCGTCGCGATCGAAATATGGGGGCATGGCAGGTTGCCACTGGCTATTTCCGGGCGCTGTTACCACGCGCGATTGCATGGGCGCAGCAAGGACAATTGCCAGTTTGCCTGCGAAGACGATCCGGACGGGTTGGACGTTCTGACCGGCGACGGCAAGCCCTTTATGGCCATGAACGGTGTGCAGACCCTGTCAGACAGCCATGCCTGTACGGATCATCAGATCGACCTTCTGAAACAGGCTGGCATCTCGGCGTTGCGTCTGTCGCCGCAATCTGGCGGATTCCGTCAGCTGTGCGAACTGTATCGAAAACGTATCGACGGTGATCTTCCCCAAGGAGAAGTGGAGCGCGCCCTGCGTGGCGCTGATCCTGATATTCGGTTGAGCGACGGATTTCTGACGGGGTCCTGCGGTGCAGAATGGTCCGGTGCTTCAAAGGCGGCTTCGATCTCGGTTTGATCGCGGCATCGGCACGACGTCCGTCGCGCCGGACGCGAATGAAACAGCCTATGCTTTGAACCCTTGGGATGAGTCTGGGTTTGTCCGGGATTCTTCCTCTTGAACCCAGGTTTCGGCCTGCAAGACCCCGGGTTGCCCGGTGCCGATAATCCCCACGACCTGCACATCGCCGGTGTCGGTGGGCGCGGCCACCTGAACGCGCCGGATCAATGCGAAAAGGGCGACCGCAATACCGATAGCCGCCAGAAGAAACGGAAGACCGCGCCCGCCTAACAATGAGATAGAGTTCGGCCCCAGCATGGTTCCCACCAGCAGGCCGACATTCAGCAGCAGCACCATCGTGCCACTGGCGGGAACGATCTGAGACAGCTTGAGCTGATCATTGGCATGCGCCGTCAGGATCGAATACGCGGGATACAGCCCGATTGCGATCAGTACAAAACCATAGACGATATGAGACGGAGACGTATCGATGGCCATCCAAAGACTGGACAGGGTCGTAACGACTCCCAGCCCGATGACGACATAGCGTCTGTCGGTGTGATCAGACAGCCAGCCGACGGGGTATTGCACCACCGCACCGGCGATCAGCGCCGCCACCAGCGCCCCTGACGCCTGCGCCGTCGTAAAGCCGTTTTGCAACGCATAAAGCGGCAACGAGATATAGGACGCCGCGACACCGATACTGACCAGAACGATTCCGATGACTGCGATGGGCGAAACCTTGTAAAGCACCGGAACCGACATGCGTTCCGGCGCGGCATATTCCGGCGCCTTGTTGCCCGACAGAAGAAGCGGCACGATCGAAAGCGAAATCAGGATGGAAACAAGCCCGAACAGCAGGTTCCCGGTAGGGTCGGGAAAGCCTACTATGGCGGTGCCAAGCGCCGGGCCGGCAAGCTGGATAATGAAATACAGCGACAGAACCTGAGCGCGCATGTTGTTCTCGGATTTCGCGTTCAGCCAGCTTTCGGTGATGACGTAAAGTCCTGGGTAACAAAACCCGCCCAACAGACGCATCACGCTCCAGCTGATCGCGTCGCTGGTCAGCAGATGCACGATGGCCGCAATCGAAACCAGCGAGGCGAGGGCCGAAAATGCCCGAATATGCCCGACATTTTCAACCAGCCTCGGGGCAAGTGCCGTCCCCGCAAGCGCGCCCAAAGGATAGCTTGCCTGCATGACGGAAATCGTGAAGTCACTAAAGCCCAGACTGGCCCCCCGGATCGTCAGCAACGTCGCCAACAGACCGTTGGCAACCATCAGCATGAACATCCCCAGGAACAGTGCCCAGTTTTCGTTTAACGCGCGTATCATGGCCAACCGCTACTGATGCGGGTCTGGCCTGTATACAACTCCTACGACATCGGGATGTCGTTTGATGGAACTTCTCCGTTGCAGGCCACTATGTCGGATTCAACCGTCCCAAGGCCCATTGAAACTGGGCTTTGGGCTGAGCTGATCGGCCTCGGTGCCCGCAGGAATTGCGGCTGAGCTACACGTCGCCTTGTATGATCCGGGCATAGATATCGGGATCCGTCACACCTTCGGAACCGATTGTCAAAACCCGAGACTGCGGCGTCAATCCAAGCTTCTGAAAAAGCTCGGGGCTGTTGGCTGCTTCGATCAATGCAGCCAATCCGGCAACGCCGCTCTCTCCGGCTTCGATCGCCGGATCACTGCCATGCGGACGCGCCAGACGACGGACGGTGGGCGGTATCAGTTGATCGTCGATTGCCAGAAAGTCCGAGGCTTCGCTGCGCAAAACCTCCCACGCCATCGGTGACGGCACCCCGCAGGACAAACCCGCCATGATGGTTTCCTCGTCGATATCTACGGACGCGGCTTGCCCCTGCCTTGCGCTTTCGAACAAACACGCCGCCAGATGCGGTTCCACGACCACGACGCGCGGCGCGGCATCACCCCAGGCCTGACGCAAAGCTGCCGCAACCGCCGCGGCAAGCCCTCCAACTCCACCTTGCAGAAAGACATGCGTCGGTGCCGCGTCCATTGCATCCACGACTTCCTTGACCATGACGCCATAGCCCGACATCACGTCGCGCGGCGGGTCGGTGTAGCCTGGCCAGGATGTGTCCGAAACCACGAACCAGCCGTTCTCGTCGGCTTCCCGCCGACACTGATCCACCGAGGCGTCATAGTCTCCATCGATGCGCACGACGTCGGCCCCGAGTTCGCGCATGGCCTGCGCGCGGCCTTCACTGACTTCGGCGTGAATGTAAATCCGGCAAGGCGCGCCGAACCGCTTGCACCCCCACGCGAGGGACCGACCGTGGTTTCCATCGGTCGCCGAAACAAGCGTGATACTGGCACCCATGTCGGCGCAGCGGCCAGTACGGATATCTTCCAATGACACGTCCTGACCGGTCCGGCGCGATATTTCACGTTGCAGAACGCGTAAGGCGGCAAAGGCCCCCCCCAAGGCCTTGAAACTGCCAAGCCCAAACCGAGGACTTTCATCTTTGTAGTGAACCTTCGCGACGCCGATCTCGGCTGCCAACGCGGGCAAAGAATGCAGAGGCGTTGGCGCATACCCCTCCCATTGGGTGATTTCCCTTGCTGCGCGATCGAAATCCTGTTGTGTCAAAACGGTTTCGGCAGCGGGGCCGAAGCTCGGCCTGCCTGCCTGATGGACGATGATTTCTGTCATGGTCGTGTATCCTGTCAGGGGGTCAGCGGCAGGCGCTGCCGCACCAGCTCTGCCCAGAGTTCTGCACACAGCGGAAGCAGTTCGTCGTTGAAATCGTAATCAGCCGAGTGCAGCGGACGGCCATTTGATCCTTCGGTTCCGTTGCCGATAAGCAGGAAACACCCGGGCACAACGGCGGCAAATTCGGCAAAATCTTCCGAGAAAGACATGGCAGAGCGGTCTCCGTCCACCTCAAGACCCATGGCCGAAGCCGCTGCAACGACATGCGATGCGGCATCGGCATCATTGTTTGCCTCGATGAATGCGGTGCGGAAATCCACACTCACCTCGACGCCATGGCTTTCGGCCACACCGGCTGCGATCTGGCGCATGCTGCGCTCGATCAACTTGCGGTCTTCCGGTGACATGGCCCGTGCGTCCCCTTTCAGAACAGTGCGCCCCGGAAGCACATTGCGCTGCCCGTCGGTGATGAACTCGGTCACCGACACCACGGCGCCGGATGAAGGTGCAAGTTTGCGTGAAACGATGGTTTGCAGGGCCAATACCAGTTCCGCCGCAGGCGTGATCGTTTCGCGCCCGACATGCGGCATCGAGGCATGACCGCCTTGACCGGAAAGCGTGATTTCAAACAGGCTTTCACTGCAACAGATGACACCGGCGCGGGTGGAAACCCGCCCGACAGGCTCTCCCGGAAGATTGTGCGCGCCGTAAACCTCATCAATCGGGAAGGTCCGCAAAACCCCTTCATCGATCATCGCCCTTGCCCCAAGCCCATGCTCTTCGTTGGGCTGGAACAGAAAGACAACCGTGCCGTCAAACGCCGGATCCTTGGCCAGCAATTCGGCGGCCCCAAGCAGCATCACCGTGTGGCCATCATGGCCACAGGCATGCATGACACCTTCGTTCTGCGACTTGTGCGCAAACGTGTTGACTTCGGTGATCGGCAGCGCGTCGAAATCCGCGCGCAGCCCGATGGCGCGATTGCCGTTGCCCGCCTTCAACACGCCCACGACACCGACCCCTTCAAACACCTCGATGCCCAAGGCTCGCAGATGCCCGGCAATCCGGGCCTTGGTCCAGACTTCCTGAAACCCAAGCTCGGGGTTGCGATGAAACTCATGGCGCAACGCACGCAGGCGTTCTGTCAATGCTGTCACGGCAAAACTTCTCCTTCGACGTGTTGCTTCACAGGTGTGAAACAAGTTTATTGCAGGTGACCTGAAAAAAGGGCTCTAGTTGGTTGCCAGCCATGCAAGTTTCTTTCACATGACGCAATTGGATGACTTTGACCGCGCGATCCTGCGGATTTTGCAACAAGACAACAAAACCACGCAGCACAAGATTGGCGAGGCCGTAAATCTGTCCGCACCCTCGGTGCAGCGCCGTATCCGCCGGATGGAGGCCGAGGGCGTGATACGAGCCAATGTGGCCGTCGTTGACCCGGCGGCCGTAGGTCTTCAGCTTACCATCTTCGTTGAACTTGAACTGGTCAGCGAAACCCCGGACGAGATTGATGCCGTCAAGAAATCCCTGCTGAATGCTCAGGAAGTCCAACAATGCTTTTACGTGACCGGAGAGGTTGATTTCATGGTTGTCGTGGTCGTCGAAAGCATGGCGGTATACGAAGATTTCACCCGCAGGATGTTCTTTGAAAACGGAAATATCCGAAAGTTCAGAACCTTCGTTTCCATGGATACCATCAAATCCGGCAGTGCTTTGGGGTTCTGACCGGCACATGGTGCAACGACAGACCCGTCCAGACTTGTCCGCGCAGGTCTGGACCATTCGGTTGGGTTGACAGGACTGCAAAGGCAAGTCCCGCCACGGGTCTCAGCGCCGCTGTTCCAAGGTGTTTTCAACTACATTCCATTGCGCGGAATGACATGCGCTTTCTCTTCTTCAAAGATCAGCTCCTCTCCTGACCATGCCTTCAGGCGCGAGATCAAATGAAACTCGGTGGCCGTTGCCTGTTGTTCGGAATAGGTCCAGATCCTGGCCGACCAGTCTTCTCGGTCGAAACCGGCGGTCTGCTCCATCGTGGCAACAGCCGAAAGCGGATCACCCGGAAGGATTGTATATCTTCGATCCGACACGTCGCTGAGCACCGTCCCAATATCGTCCAGGCGGAAATCTCCCACCGGTCCGAAAACGCCCCCATCCAGAAAAAACTTGTGTGTCACCTTGCCATTGGTCAGGTCCGTGTGGACCGAGCGTTCCATCGAGCCCGAGCGCACCTTGGTCTTTCTTGCGGCCTCACCGGACGCTGCCGGTTCCGGCAGCGGGCGGGGTTCCGTTGTGTCAACGCCTGGGTTGCGGATGGGCAAATGCAACTAAGATTGACCCGGACGGATCGTGAGCGTCACAGGTTCGGGGGCGGGCCAGAGTACGGGCCAATAAGCCGAAGCGATCTGCAAAACGATGCGATGACCCGGCGGAACCCGATATCCTGTTCCAAACATCGGGACGGTTACAGCCATCTCCTCGCCGGGTGTGATCGGTGTGGGTTCTATATCGCTGATGCGGTGGTTGAGGTTGCAGAATCCCCGTGCAATCATCGTCTGCGCACCGTTCGGGGCTTCGTCCACCAACAATGCAACGACAAAGCCCTGAGCCTGATCTGCTGACACTTTCAGATCGACCGACGGTTGCCCCAGGATATCAAGTGCGTCTTCAAGTGGCGCCGCTTTGAACTGCAACGCGCCGGCGGCGTCGATCCGGCAATCTGCCGCCATGTCTCCGGGAATGGCGAAAGAGCACATATCGCCTGCGGCCGCCCCGAAGCTTGGCGGCGAGCAAATCGCAAGCTCTGCTGCGGAGACGGCGTCTGCCTCAAGCGTCTGCTGAATCAGCCACAGGGACGTGTTGGTGATATTCGGTGACGGCCAAAACGCGGCGCCTGCCAACCGCTCGCGCCACATGTCAAGCCAGCGGTCCGCGCCGACAATCTCTGGGTCAGGTGGCATGGCGTTATACAGTTTTATGATCGAAACCCACCAGAAATTGTCGTTGGCCAGGCATCCGCTGCAAAAGTGGACGTCCTCGCGCCACCGGTCGTCCGTGCCCATCAACGTCGCGATCGTCTTCAACTCGTATTCCGGTGGCGTCACCACCGAAGGCCAAGGCGCTGCGCGTCATAGACTGCCGCGTGTATGTTGCGTGAAAAAACGGCGTCTCCGATCCGGCAAAGATCAAAACCGGCATTCGGGTCCACCTGCGGAAACACGTCACCCGAATTGGCGACCAAAGCGTCGTGATCCACACGGCCACGATTTCGCGAAAGCGGCTTGAGTTGGAAATAGAGATCATCCAGAGGCAAGGTGCCCTGATTGACAATCACCTGATCATACATGCGCTTTTCAACAAGATCCGAGTAATCCGTTCCAATCGCCGCTTCCAGTTGATTGCCTGAACGTACCAGCGATTTCAGCGTCCGGGTTACGGTGAACACCGCCCCCGTTTTTTGCAGCGCCCGCATATATGGCACCAGAGTCATGCCCATGATCTCGGGCACAAAGCTGCGGTCGCGGGTCATGATCTCAACCTGCGCACCGGATTCGGCGATGATTTCTGCCGCCATCAGGGCCGGGTGGTCGCCCGCATCATCGTAGATCAGGACAATTTCGCGGGGGGGCACGTCTGCGGACAGGATGTCCCACGCCGAAATCGCCAGACCTTTGCCGGTTTCCAATATTGTCTTCTCGGGCAAGCCTCCGGTTGCGATCACGACCATATCAGGGGAAAGGGCTGTTACGTCCTCGGCCTCTGCAAACGTGTTGAACTGGAACCTGACGTCACGCGCAGCACATTGCGCCATGCGCCAGTCGATGATCTCGTCCTTCTCGGCCCGGTGCCGGGATTGCGCGGCCAGACGCACCTGACCGCCAGGTTCAGGGGCCGCTTCCAAAACGGCAACATCATGCGCGACCCGCGCCGCTTCAAGCCCTCCGGGCCCGGCGCCGACGACGACCGTCCGGCGGCGGGAATTGGCCGCGGGAATCACATCCGTCATGGCCGGATCCGTATGAATGCCCCCGCGAATGACTTTCAGGAAACCGACCTGACCGCTGTCGCGCAGCCGCCGGGCGATTTCCAGCCCGTCTTCTTCGGTGATGCCGCCTTTTTCAACCTCATCCGCGGTATAGCGGACGCCAACGATGAAATCCTGCCCGACACGGTCGCGGATCGCATCCAGAACCATGAAGCCGAACCGCAACCGATTGTCGAAACTGCCGCCTTAGGGCGCGTCCATCTTATTGGTCAGCGGCGACCAGAACTGATCGATCAGGTGGCTATAGGCTTGCAATTCGATTCCGTCGAGACCCGCGGCCTTCATACGCTCGGCTGCATCGGCGTAGTCGCTCACGATCCGTTCGATATCATGGTCTTCCATCTTCTTCGCAAAAGCCCGATGGGCCGGTTCACGATAATGCGACGAAGAGACCGACGGCAGCCAATCGCCCTTGTTCCAACCCGTGCGCCGCCCCAGATGGGTCAATTGAATCATCACTGCGCAACCATGAGCATGGCAGGCGTCGGTCAATTCAGCCATCCAGCGCACGACCTCGTCCTTGTAGGCAAGGACGTTGTTGAACACCGGCGGGCTGTCGCGGCTGACGGTGGCGGAACCAGCCGTCATGGTCATGGCAACACCAGCTTTAGCGCGTATCTCAGATAGGCGCGATACCGCTCTTTCGGCATGCCGTCTTCGGGGTAGGCGGGTTCATGACTGGTCGTCATGATCCTGTTCTTCAGCGTCAGATGTTTCAGCTGATAGGGTTGCAGCAGCACATCGCGTGACCACCCGTCCTTTTTTGAAACCATTTTCGTCAGTCGACCAACTTCGCTGTCCTGCATCGGACATGCAAAAAAGCAGCGTTTCGGCAGTGCCGGGTGGCATATGGCGCTCCGATATTGGGGCGAGCGGAGGAGCTCTTGGCCGATTGAAAGCAGACTGGGAAATCTCCGTAAAACGCCTTGTGAACCAAGGCCGCGATGTTTCACCAAATGTGTTGGCCGAAGAGTGCAAGACAGGAAAGAAAAAGCATCGGTGAAAACGTCCTATCCGCAAGGCGCTGGCAACCGCTTATCACGTCTCCGAGCACCGGACATAAGCGTGCTATTAGGCTGAAAGCCCTCGCGCAGCAGGCTGGCAATTATTCGATGATTGAAGGTCCGGGCTGGCGGTTGGCGTCGTTTCGCTCTATCGCCCAACCGGAACATACCCATCGAAACAGGAGACAGCAGTTGTGACCATTACTCGGATCGAGACCGGCAAACGCATGAGCCGCATCGTCAAACATAACGGAACCGCCTATCTGTGCGGTCAGGTTTCCGATGCTGCAACCGTTGCGGATCAAACCCGTGACATCCTTGCCAAGATCGAGGACCTTCTGGCCAAGGCCGGCAGCGACAAGACGCGCATCCTACAATGTGTGATCTGGCTGTCGGACATGGCCGACTTTGCCGAAATGAACGCGGTCTGGGATGCCTGGGTGCCAGAGGGCCACGCCCCGGCCCGTGCCTGTGGCGAGGCGAAACTGGCTCGTGATGTTCTGAAGGTCGAAATGATCGTTACCGCAGCCTGCGATTGATCCGCCCGGCCGCGCGCCATGCACTGATTTCAGACACGGGCGGGTTTGGGCCTGGGAAACAAGACGCCCTGTCCGCGTTCCTACTGTACCTGAGAATGCACCTTTACCAAAGTTTCCAGAAACAGCTTGGCCACGCGTGTTGGCGCAGGTTGTTTTCTGGCCACGGCCGCGAAACGGGTTCTGTACTTGATTTCTTTGGGCAGGACCTTTTTCATGAGCCCCTGTTCGACAAATTCCTGCGCCAGATGATCGGGAAGAAACCCAAGGTAGCGACCTGACAGTATCAGAATGACAAGGGCTTGTTCGTTCTGCACTTTGGCCGCACGTCGAAACCCCAGTTGTTGACCAACGATAAGATTTGGAGAGTTCACATTCAGACCGGCATAGTTGAACTTGCGAAGAACACTCAGCTTCAATTCTGGATCCGACCGGTCAAACAGGGGGTGTTCCTGCCCACAGTACAAGAACATGTTTTCCCCGTAGAGCGGTGTGTAATCCAGGCTTGCCGATGGTCGGTGCAAAGCGATGATGCCGACATCCAGATGCCCGGTGATGACCATTGTCTCAATCACGTTTGGGGGTTCCAGCGACAGCTCGATGTGAACCGCCGGTGCGGCCTCATTGAACTTGTGAATGGTGCGGGCAAGTTGGGCTTCGGGGTTGGTTGTACATTGATCGAACAAAGCCACGCGAATACTGCCGGCCAGTTGTTGTTTGACTTCGTTGACCTCGGTTCTGAACTGCGCCACGGAAATAAGCAGGTCTTCTGCCGCCGCCAGCACCTTCTCGCCGTCTTCCGTCAGTGAAAACCCTGACGGCCCCCGGTTGCACAGCTTCAGGCCAAGCCTCAGTTCCAGATCAGACAAGTGTTTCGAGATCGTCGATTTTCCGATGTTCAGCTCGATCTCGGCGGCCGTGATACCACCACTTTCCGCAACGGTTTTGAACACGCGCAGCAGACGGATGTCCGTGTCGCCGATCCGGGTATCAAGTTTGTTCTGACTCATATCGTATGTTTGAGATTAATGAAACCTTTCGCGCAAATATTAACAACGACGAAACCATTTTGGCAAGTTAGCTTCGTGTCGCCGAGGTAGAATCGGATTGGCCTATTTCTCCCCAGGTCAGCGCGCACCTCGAAACACGACAAATGGGAGGAAATCCATGTCATTTATCAAAAAGCTTGGCACTTTCAGCGCAGCCGTTTCCGTTGCCGCACTGATGGTTGCAGGCACGGCCGAGGCGAAGAATTTCAAGATCGCTGTCGGCGACAGCGCGGGCAGCGCTCAAGAGGCGCTGGGGCTCGCTTTCGTAAAAGCGCTTGAAGAAAAATCAGGTGGTGAGCACACCGCGACGCTGTTCCTGAACGGTCAGCTCGGTTCCGAGCAGGACACCGTGAACGAGGCCGCCATCGGCACGCTCGATATGTCTCTGCTGGCAATCAACAACATCACGCCATTCTCGCCCTCGGTCGGGGTTTTCACTCTGCCCTATGTTATTCTCAGCCTGGAAGATGCCGAAAAACTGACCCAGGGTCCAATCGGTCAGGAACTGATCGAAAACACCATCCGTGATGCCGGCGTCCGCATCATCGGCTGGACGTATACCGGTTTCCGCCGTCTGACGAACTCGAAGAAGCCGGTCAAATCGGTTGCGGATTTGCAGGACCTGATCATTCGCGTTCCCAAAAACGAAATCATGATCGAAACCTACAAGGCATGGGGCATCAACCCGACCCCGATGGCCTGGTCGGAAACCTTCACCGGCCTGCAGACCAAAGTGGTTGACGGTCAGGACAACCCTTACCTGACGATCAATGCGATGAAGTTCTACGAGGTTCAGGACCACGTCACCAACCTGCGTTACATCTTCTCGATCGAACCGCTGATCATCTCGGAAGCCGTGTTCCAGAACCTGTCCGAGGAGGAACAGCAAATGATCCTGGAAGCAGGGCAGGAAGCCACTCAGGTCTCGGCCCAGTTCCTGCGGGACTCGGAAGCAGCCATCAAGGAAGAGCTGACGGCCAAGGGGATGGAAATCATCGACCCCGAGAACGACGAAGCCGAGTTCATTCAACTGGCGACCGAAGCTGTCTGGCCGCAATTCTACGAGTCCATTGGTGGTGTCGAGAAACTGAATGCAGTTCTCGAAGCCATCGGCCGCGAGCCGGTCCAGCAATAATCGTCGCACGGCGATACCGGGAAGAGCGCTGCGGCGCTCTTCTCATTTCAGGGAGGAGTGAAACCACATGTTCTGGAAATTTCTGGACAACATAGAAAGTGTCATCTGCCGGATCCTCTTATCCGGCTTCGTCTGCCTTTTGTTCGTGCAGATCATCGCGCGCGAAGTCTTCGGCTTTTCGATCAGCTGGATCGAAGAGCTCTCGGTCTACATGTTCGTCTGGTTCGTCTATTTCGGCGCAAGTTACGCCGCTCTGAAAGGTGCGCATAACCGCGTGACATTCCAGTTCAAGTTCCTGCCCGAAGGGTCGATCAAGTACATCGAAGCCTTCGCCGATCTCTTCTGGCTCTTCTTCAATGTCTACTTCCTGTATCTGGCGACGGATTTTGTCTTCAACAAGATGAACAAGTTCTGGAAGTCCCAGACCCTGGGTATCGAGATGAAGTACATCTACATGGTGCTGCCCATCGCGTTTGCGCTGATGACCGTCCGCATCATTCAGGTGAATTACCGCCGCCTTATCAAGGGCGAGGATATTCACGATCCTGATCAGATCGACCTCGACGAAATCAAAGCTGCGACTGAAGCAGCAAAGAAATCCTAAGGGCAGGGGGATAAACCATGGAATCCGAAATCGTCACAATCCTGTTTGGGTCTTTCCTGTTTCTGCTGCTCATTGGCGCGCCGATCACGGTGGCGCTGGGTGTGGCGTCGCTGGTCTCATTCCTCTACCTGGACGAGAACCCGATCAAATTCGTGCAAATCGCCTTTACCTCGGTGGGTGCTTTCCCCCTGATGGCGTTGCCTGCCTTCATTCTTGCCGGGGCCCTGATGGAGGCCGCCGGTATCTCGAAACGCCTGATCAATGTTGCTGAAAGCCTGGCCGGTCCTTTCACCGGCGGTATTTCGGCTGCGACGGTCATGGCATGTCTTTTCTTCGGCGCCATTTCGGGCTCGGGCCCGGCAACAACCGCGGCCGTTGGGATGTTGATGATCCCTGCGATGATCGACCGCGGCTATGAGCGCGGCTATGCCTCGGCGATCACTGCGTCCTCTGGCGGCCTTGGGATTATCATTCCTCCCTCTATCCCGATGGTGATCTTCGGTATTGCCGCGCTCGGTATGGCGCCGCCGCCGGAAGCCGTGGAAAAGTTCGGTACGTTCCAGTCGGTTTCAATCTCGAAACTGTTCATCGCCGGATTCGTCCCGGCCTTCCTGATCGCTACCAGCCTGCTGATCCTGAACTTCTTCATGTCGAAAAAGCGCGGCTACAAGGGAGTTTCCGAAGGTTGGTCGATCCGTCACGTGGGCTGCGAAATGTATCGCGGTTTCTGGTCGCTGATGGCGCCGCTGGTGATCCTGGGCGGTATCTATACCGGGTTCTTCACCCCGACCGAGGCGGCAATCGTAGCAATCTTCTACACCCTGTTCGTGGGCGTGGTTATCTACCGCGAACTGACCTGGCAGTCGCTGTTCCAGTCGCTCGAGGCCACCACCTGGCTGACTGGGCGTGTTCTGCTGATCCTGTTCACCGCGACGGTGTTTGGTCGACTGCTGGTGGAAAACCAGATCCCGGCGATCATCGCGGATTCGATGCTCAGCTTCACGGACAACCTCTATGTCATCTGGACGCTGATCATCTTTTTCCTGCTGTTCGTCGGCATGTTCATGGAGACGCTGGCCACCATCCTGATCCTGGTTCCGGTGATGCTGCCGGTGGCCTATTCGGTGGGTATCGACCCGATCCACTTTGGGGTGGTGATGGTTTGCACGCTGGGTATCGGATTCCAGACGCCGCCGCTGGGCGAAAACCTGTTCATCGCGTCAGGTATCTCGAACATCACGATCGAACAGATCTCGTTGCGTGCGCTGCCCTTTGCGGCCGCCAACACGATCGCGATCTTCATCATCGCCTTCTTCCCTGAACTGTCGCTGTGGCTTCCACGGCTGTTCGGCTACTGACCCGAAAGGATGACGACATGAAACAACTGGTCACAAACATCCTCTTTGCCACTGACCTGTCCGAAAACTCGGGTCACGCCATGCGCCATGCCGCCAGCATCGCGCAGGCCACGGGGGCTGAAATTCACGTGCTGCATGTGAATGAGCCACTGTCGGACGATGCCAAGATCACGATGGAGATCTTCATCCTGAATGAAGAGACCCGCAAAACCGCCGCTGCGCGCCGTCACGAGATGGTGCGCAAGGTTCTGGCCGAACGGCAAGCCAAGTTCTGGGCTCAGTTCGATGGTGACGATGAGAGAATTCGCGATCAGGTCACTTCGGTCGAGGTCACAGATGGCCACCCGGCCGAAGTGATCCTGCGCCGCTCGGTCGAACTGGGCTGTGATCTGATCGTGCTGGGCGCGCATGATCACGGCTTTTCGCATACGTTTCTGGGCACCGTCGCAAAGCGTGTTTTGCGGCGCTCCAAGATACCGACACTGATCGTTCCGAACCCGGACGAAACGAAACAACCCCACTGACAAGGAAGTACAAAATGAGCAAAACCCTGACCGCGCAGGACCTGGCGGACACGTTTGATGCGTTCAACCGCCACGACATCGACGGCGTGATGACCCACTTCGCCGACGACTGCGTGTTCTACACCGTGGCCGGTGACGAGAAATACGGCAACAAGGTTGAAGGAGCAGAGGCCATCGCCGCCGCGTTTTCAGGCGTCTGGGCAGGCATGAAGGACGCCCATTGGAATCACCACGGCCACTTTGTCCACGGTGATCGCGCCGTGTCGGAATGGACGTTTTCGGGAACCGATGCAGACGGCATGCGGATCGAAGCGGAAGGTGCGGATCTGTTCACCCTGCGTGACGGGAAAATCGTCGTAAAACAGGCGCTTCGCAAAACGCGCCCCATGTTCAAGGCCTGATCCGCCGCACTGCGCGCAGCTTCGGAGAAAAACAAGAATGGTGGACAACAGCATCCCGCGTCATTGGCCCAAGGCCAGCTATGACCCGAAATATGACCCCATCATCGATGCGGGTCCTGGTCACAATCGCGACCACGCGCCCACATACTGGATCGGAACGGCCGGTACGCCCCCGGCCGATGATGGTCCAGTGTCCAGCGATATGGATGCCGATGTGGTGGTGATCGGGTCGGGTTATACCGGCCTGTCCACCGCCATTCACCTTGCCAAGGAACACGGAATCCAGGCGGTTGTTCTTGAAGCGAATACCGTGGCCTGGGGATGCTCGACGCGCAATGGCGGGCAGGCCCAGATCTCATCCGGGCGGCTGAAACGGTCGCAATGGATTCAGCGCTGGGGCACGGATGTGGCCAAGGGCATGCACGCCGAAGTCACCGAAGCTTTCGAGTTGTTCAACGATCTCATCGCGTCGGATGACATCGACTGCGAACCGCAGCCGGGTGGCCATTACTATATTGCCCACCGTGAAAAGGTCATGCCGTCGCTCAAGAAAGAGTGCAAGCTGCTGAACGACGTGTTCGGCTACGGCTCGCGTATCATTTCCCGGGACGAACTGCATGAAAACCACGTGCGCGACATGGAAGCCGCAGGCGCGATGTGGGAGCCGGACGGAACGTGTATCCACGCCGGCAAGCTGGCTTTTGGCTATGTCAACATGGCGCGCAGGCTGGGTGTGAAAATCCATACCGGCAGCCCGGTCATGGGGTGGCAAACCAAGGACAGAGTGCATCATCTGCGTACGCCGGGCGGTATTGTGCGCGCGAAATCGGTGGCCTTGGCAACGGCCGGTTATACACCCCCGGGGCTCAACAACCGCACCAGGCACCGCTTGATGCCGATCCTGTCAAATTCGATGGTGACACGGCCTCTGACCCGGGCCGAGTTGGACGAATGCGGTATTCAGACCAGATCCCCGCTGACCGACACGCGCACGCTGCGCCACTATTACCGCCTGTTGCCGGACAATCGGATGCAGATCGGCAGCCGCAGCGCCGTGACAGGGCGTGATGCCGAGAACGGCAAACATCTGGACTTGCTGAAAAAGGGACTTGCCCGCAAGTTCCCGGCGCTCGAGGATATCAACCTCGACTACTCCTGGTGGGGTTGGGTTGATGTCAGCCACGACATGATGCCGCGCATTTTTCGGCCCGATCCAGATCAGAGCGTGTTCTACGCCATGGGCTACGGCGGCAATGGCGTCATGTACTCGGCGCAGGCCGGACGACGCATGGCGCAGTTGGTTGCCGGCCAGAAGGACAAGGCGTTTGAACTGCCGATCTTCACCTCCCCATTGCCGAGCCATGGCATCCTGACGCCTTTCCGCCGACTGGGACAGCGTATGGCGTATGTCGGCTACTACCTCAAAGACGAAATACTGTAACTCACAGGGGCTTCGGCGCCCTGAAAAGACAAGGAAGAACTCAGATGAAGATGACGACGGAAGAGGCGTTTGTTAAGGTTTTGCAGATGCACG